>NZ_SGIS01000002.1 GCF_004208535.1 Sphingomonas populi | reverse complement strand
AGGGGCAGATTCCCACGCGTTACGCACCCGTGCGCCACTAACACCCGAAAGTGTTCGTTCGACTTGCATGTGTTAGGCATGCCGCCAGCGTTCATTCTGAGCCATGATCAAACTCTCAAGTTTATGTTCGGTAAGATCCAGGTGGAATGCCCCGATCAAACCGCTCATCTCAAGGAGCCGCTCTGCACATAACTTCAGGCGCCCATCAAAGTAATACTTTGATGGGAACCCATTTACGTATGGATACGTGAAGGACATATAGAGCAGCTTAGCTTTAAACGAGTGTCCGACGCCTTGAAGCCGCCAGAACCCGCAAGCCGCCGCCCACATGTCCCTTCATCTAAACCAACAATGTCAAAGAGCGCAAAATACCGACGACAAACACGCCTCTTGCGAGGCGCACCTAACGCTGGTCTTTTGCTGACCTTCAGAAGCATTCCGTGTGGGATGCCGCTGCGTGGAGGCGGGCAAATAGGTCGACTAAACTGAGTCGGCAAGCCCTTTTTTCGAAAATTCGCATTTTTGCGTTTTCGAAGGGCCTATACCACCGCAGCGTCCCGCTCAGCAGCCGCCGGGCGGACAGGACTGCGGCTCGGCGCCGGCCTTCTCGACCGCGACGGTATAGGTGATCTGGTCGGGAAGCGCCGCCTTGATCGCGATCCGCAGGTCGCGGACCTTGCGCGTCGTCTCGCGCGGGTCCGCCGTCTCGGTCTGGCCGGAGCCGGGGTGGACGAGGTCGTCGATCGAATAGCCGCGCACCTCGAACTGGATCTGGCCGTCCTTGATGCCCTGATAGGCGATGTCGTAGATCGTCCCGACCTCGTTCGCGTCATACAGCTTCGGATTGGGAACCTGCGTGCCCTTGGCGTAGTCGCGCGGCGGCACCAGCGGCTCGCCCAGCTTGACGGTCTGGACCTGGCCGAAGGTCGCGGGCGGCGGCGCGGTCGAACGAACCACCGGCACTGACGCGTCTCCCGCCATGCGATCGTGCACCGCACGCACCGTCTCACTGGGGTCGCGCAACACGGCTTCGGTGAAGGCGGCATCGTCGACGGTCAGCTCGAATGCGCCCGGAGCCTCGCTGGCACGCCCTTCGGAACAGACGAATGCGAGCTGCGGCGCACCCAATGCATCGGCGGAGGCGTCCGCCATCTCCGCATCGCGGCGCGTAGAGGTGTCTATCACCGCTTCGTCATGACCAAACCGCTGCACGCCGACCCAGCCAAGCCGCCGCTTCGCGCAATCAGCCTTCATGTAGCTAACCGTCATCGCCACCGGATCGCCGGGTTTGCGGATCACCATTTTCGAGGTGAACACCATCATGCCCTTCTCGCGCTCGATCGATCCGGCATCGATGAACACCGCGCGATCGGCGCCATGCGCCACGTACCACCACGGCGCGGCCATCGCTTGCGCGGGAGCCAGGCCACACAGCACGAGTGCGGAAGCGGCGATATGGCGGTAATGGGGCATCGATACACTCCTGCGTAGGCGGCCCGCGCCACGGTCGCCGAAAATCCGCCGCTTGGCAATTATCCGCGCACCGTCGCCGCCGCCTGCGGCGCATCACGCAGTTGCAGGAAGATGCGGCCATCTGCGCCGGCCGTGGCGGGGATCTCGGTTCCGACGAAACCATCGGGCACCGCCTGTCCGGGCTCGAAACTCGCGCTCGCGCCCGTCTTCGCGATGAGGAACAGCCGGTTGCCGGTGATCTTGCACGCCTTCCCCGCGCATGTGACAGAACGGATCTCCGGCAACCGCGCGATCGTCCCCAGCGGCACCCAGGCCGAGGCGGTGCCGTCGCGCACCGTGCGGAAGCGCAGCGCGCCGAACGCGGCCGGGCCGAGCGCCTCCGCCGGCACCACCGTGACGATGCCGGTCTTCGCATCCTGCAGGTCATAGCCCTTGCCGGCGGAAACGGTCGTGCTCGCGCGGCCATCGGCGGTGGCGATCTCGATCGTCTCACGGCCGGTCAGCATCGCATCGCCATCGAGGTGGAAGGCGAAGGCGATCCGCGAATCCTGCGCGAAGACGTCGGGCGATGTGAGCGCGATCGCCCGCCCGCCCTCGCGCGCCGCCGGTTGCGCCGTCACCCGCACCAGCGTCGCCGCCGGGCGTGGCGGCGCGATCGTCACCTGCACCGTCTTGTGCTTCCCGCTCGCGAACAGCACGTCCGCCGTCGCGGTCTTTCCCGCGACCAGCGTCGGCGCCGCCGCCGGGTCGGCGAGCCGCAGCGCAAGTCGGTCCTGCTTGCCGACCCGGGTCAGCGTGCCGGGCTGCAACGCCAGCTTGCCAAGCGTCGCGCCGAGCACCTGATCGAGCCGCGTCCCCGTCAGCAAGGCTTCGCTGTCGCCCGCATAAACGGTGAGATCGTCGAGGCTGCCAGTCTCCTGAAACGCGCGCAGCGTCACCACCGCCGGGTCCGTCGCGCCCTTGCTGTGGACGAGGATCGACACCGAACCGGCGTCGATCTTCTCCAGCGGCAGCGTCGCGACGATGCCGTTCGCGCCGGACTGCTTCCACTCGACTGCCTGCGCCGCGCCATCGCCGCGCCGCATCTCGACCTGGGTGACGCACCCTGCCCCGCCGCCGGTCAAGTCGAGCTGGTTGGAGCGCCCAGCCACCAGCGCGCTGCCGTCGGCCGCTTTCCACCCTGTCTCGCCCGGGTTGGACAGTGTGAAGCTCGGGCCGTCGAAAGCGGCGAAACCCCAGTCGCCATGCACCTGCCCTGACGTGACAGCACCGAAAGATCCGGCCGGAACCGCGCCATCCGCAACAAACCCGCCCGCGCTCGCATCGGCGCGAAGCGGAATCTCCACCGGCGTCCCGTCCGTCCGCTTGAGCCGCAGTTTCATGTCATGCGCGTAATCGGTCGCATAGATCAGCGGCGCCCCCTCGACCGGCAGGACGAAGCCCGGCGCGGCGCACAAGGCTGCCGGATCAGCACGCCGCAGCGGCGGCGGCTTGGGCGCTTCGATCGCCGGCAACGCCAGCACGATGACCGATGCCGGCTTGGCGAACGATACCGGCGTGTTGAGCAGCACCGTCACCGCGCCGTCGTTCATCTGCGCCAGCGCCGGAATGAACTGCAACTGGGTCGATTGGAACGCGCCGACCAGCCGGAACAGGTCGCGCACCACGCCGATGTACGAACTGTACGATCCATAGCCCGCCTGCGGAGTCGAGCTGAGCTGAAACGCGAGGTCGGTCGGCGTGCCCGCCAGCGTGTCGGCGAGCGCGGAGCTGTGCGTATCGGCCAACAGCAAGGTCTCGCGATCGACGGTCAGGCAAGCCGCCTGAAGCTCGGCTGGCTGTTCGAGGCATTCGGACTTCAGCCGGATCGCGAGGCTGCGCGCCAGCACCGGCGAGATGGTGGCGACGGTCTGCGGCGCCGCGCGCTCGGTTTGCAACATCGTGTGCAGGAACGTGTCGAGTCGCGCGCGGTCGAGCGAGGCTTGGTTGAGTTCCTGCACCGCGCGCACGAACGCGCCCGGCTGCTTGCGCACCGCGCTGCTGATCGCACTGGCGCTGCCGCCGCGTTCGGGCACGATGAACAGCGCCATTTGCTGCGCCCCCTTGGGGACGGTCAGCGAAAGCTCGGCGTTCTTGGGCTTCCAGCTCAACGCTTCGTGAAACCATTTGTTGTCGGGGCGCTCCACCGTCCCGCGCAGGAACGCGGCCACCAGCCGGTAATGCTCGGTCTGCGTCGGCAGCAGGTCGAGCTTGATCGAAACCTGATCGCCTTCGGCGAGGTTCGGCACGCGCTGCAACGGAAGCTGGGTGCCGCCATGAGTCACCATGACATGAAGACGCGGCCCGATCAGATCGAACGAAGAGGTCGCCGCGCGCGCCGGCGGTGCCGACGCCAGCCCCATCAGGCCCGCGAGACATAACAAAGGGAAAGGCCGCAAAACGTTCTCCGCACCTGTCAATCGCTCGCGGTCATGCCGCCAGCCTGTGTCCGCAATGCGGCAGGACTGCCGCGCGACGCTCGGACAACAACCATCGGCGCCGCCGTGGGTTGCGCGTACCTCAGCAGCGCCGCTCCCGCCGGTTCCAGTTGGGGATCACGCGCACCCGGCGCTTACCCCAATAGCTCAGGTCCATGAACACGCCGACGCGCGCGCCTTTCTTGGAATAGATCATCTGGTCGCCGTGATCGCCGGTTGCCGTGTTGCAGCTCACCCAGCCCCGCTTTTCCAGCACGTCGGTAATCGCGTAGACGGCGTATTGATCCTGGTCGTGCCACAACGTCACAAACCCGAAGCCGCCGCTGCCGTCGCCACCGACGAGATCGACGGCGGCTTCATATGGCCCGGTGCCTTCGAACATCACCTTGTGCTTGCGGCACCGCATGCTGATCCCGTCGGCTTGCTGGCAATCGACGAAGCCGGCGCGTTTGGCATCGGCGAGGCTGCCGGCAACGGGCAAGCCGCCGAACATCAAAGGCGCCGGCGGGGGGCGGTGCGGGCCACCGCAGCCCGCCAGCAGGAGCAGCGCCGGCCACCAGCCATTACATGCCATCGAACAATCGCCTCGCAAGCGGATCAAGCCGTTGCAGCATAATAGGCACTGCGGCGACGTGCCACCGATTACGCGCCGATCCGGGTCAGGTCGCCGCGAGCGCCGCCAGCGCGCCCAGCGCGGTTGAGAAATAATCCCCCCCCCGCGCGCTCCGCGGCCTTCGGCCCAGCGTGATGTCGACCACCGCCATGCCTCCATCCGACAGCGCATACGGCGCCTGCGCGCCGCTAACGACATCGATCCAGGCGGGGATCGCCACATGCCGCGTCAGGCAGTCGCTCCAGAAGTCGCGGAACGGCGCCAACGCAGCGCGCCGCTTGCCCCAGGCGAGGTAGAGCGGGACACGCACCGCATCGAAGCCGAATTGCGGCGGTTTTCCGCGCGCCGGGCGGACGCCGGCGGAATCGATCTCGATCCAGTCGGTGATAAGCTTGTGCGTGCCGAACCGGGCTTCGGCGAGGATCTGTTCGCCGTCGCGCAGCACCGCCCCCCACGCCGCCGCGCCATCGGCGGCGAGAAACGCATCGAGCGCGGGCCAGATGTAATAAGACGGATTGAGCGTCAGCAAGCCCGGCGTATCGAAGCCCGCAATCCCCGGCAACAACACCGTCCTCGCGCCGACCTGCCGGATGAGATGCTTGCGGATCGCCCCCCGGATCGCGGCGGATTGCTGGCCATATTCCCCAACCTTCCAGCGAAGCGAGGCGCGCAGCAGCGCCCAGGCGATCAGGATATCGCCGTCGCTCGCATCATTGGGGTCGCCCACCGGATTCGCCGCCGCAGGGTCGAACCGCCACGAGAACAGCCGGACATCGGTGCGCGACAGCGCGTGGCTCGTCCACGCCCACAGCCGGTCGAACCCGGCCCGGTCGCCGGCCGCCTCCGCGAGCAGCATGCCGTAGCCCTGTCCTTCGCTATGGCTGATGCCACCATTGCCGGTGTCCACGATCCGTCCGTCGGGCGAGAGGAACCGCGCCGAGAAGGCTGTCCACGGTCCGCCCACCCTGGCCGGGGGCGGCGGGCTGGCGGAGGCGCATCCGCCCGGCAACAAAGCTGCCAGCGCCAACCCACCGATGAAACTACGACGATCTTGTGGCACGGTCATGCTCCATGCCGGAATTCGAAGGTGAAGCCATCGTTCGACACGATGGTCGTGTGCAGTTTGGGGCCGCTGCCCAGCGAGCGCAGCCAGGCGTCATAGGCACCTTGCAAGACGCGCGGCAACACCCCCCGCCACGCGCCTTCCTGCTCCAGCCCGTCGACCGGAAGCAGGCGGTGGCGGATGTGGATACCGTCCTTCACTACCGAAAGCCGCACCGTTCCCAGCCCGAGTTGCTGGAACACGTCGTTCAGCTCGGCTTCGACCGCTTCGAGATTGCCGGACGGCTGCAACGGATAGCGCGCGGCCAGTTGGAAGCCGATCGAATGGTGGAAGGCCAGTTCCTCGTCGGCCTGTGCGGTCTCGCGCACTTCCGCCAGCATCAAGTCGAGCAGGAGGCTCGTCACGTTGGCGGGCGTCCGTGCGGTCGAATGGTCCATCATGCCCTCATTTCCCGGAACCACTCAGCGATTGCCGGATGCTCAACAACGTCTGAAACTCGTTATAGACGCCGAAGCTGTTGTATTTGACCTCGCCGCCAATCTCCGTCGCCGCGCCGACCCGGTAGGAACCCGAGGCGGACCCCGCGAAGGCGAAGCCGCTCTTGCTCAGGCTGTCGTAGCTGGAGCGTACGTCGGTGTTCTTGATCTTCTGCGCATCGAGTTGCGCCTGGGCGGCGGGCAGCGTCGGATACACCGGCACCGCATCCTGCTGGTAGCTCTGGAACCCCGGCGAGAAATCCGCGCCGGCTTTCCAATTGCCCGTCTCGGTGCGGTAATGCAGCGGGAAGGCGACCGCGACGAAGCTCTGCGGGCTGAAATAGCCGCCATGCCCGTACGAGAAGTAGTTCTGGTTGTTGTCGAACGTCTGGTAATTGAGGTTCGCGCCTCCGGTCACGCTGGTCGTGCCCTTGCGGTAGATGTTGATATAGCCGCCGATATTCCCCTCGAACGCGCGGTTGGCGCGCACGTTGACGCCATCGTAGCGATGATAGGCGCCATCCGCGTAGATGCCGCTGCCGTTGTTGTCGAAGGAGAACGATCCGCCGCCGCCGCTGCGCATCACCGATCCCCACGGCAGGCCGCTGACCGGATCGATCGTGCCGGCATAGGAGAGCAGGCTGTCGGTCACCGCGCGGCGCTCGCCGTGGATGCCGACGGTGACATGGTCGCCAAGCTTCGGCGTGAAGCTCGCGCCGCCCTCGACGTTGGTCTTCTGGAAGCCCATCGGCGTCGCGCCGACATCGGCCTTGAGCGCGCCGACCGTGATCGCGATCGACGCGGCGACGCCGGCATCGTGCTGCGAATTGGCGGGCGTGAGTTGAGAGACGGCCTTGTCGACGATGCCAGTCGCCTCGGCGGTCGGGTTGGTGCCGAAGCGGGCGAGGCCGGAGCGGGTCATGTTGCCCGCATCGAGCACGACCGGGGACGCCGAGACGCTGATCTTGGCGGTGCCGATATGCGTCGCCGCCGTCACGGTCGCGCCGATCTGGTTGAGCTTGCTCAGCCCTGCCTCGCCCGAACGGTTGCGGTAGCTCGTGCTCGCATCCAGCGTCGGCCCGGCCTCGCCAGCGAGTGCCGAGATTTCGCGGTCGATCCGCGCCAGCGTCGGATCGGCGGACGCGCCCGCCGCGCCGGCGGACTGCCCGAACGGATTGGCCGCACCGAACCCGCCCCCACCACCGCCCATTGGCGGCAACGGCGCGCCGACCGGCGTAAACCTGTTACCGCCGCTGATGCCGCTGGGTCGCGCGGACAGCGCGAACGGATTGGCCGGCGCCGCTGCCGTGCCGCCAGCGAACGGATTGCCGCTGGCATTGGCGAACGGGTTGCCGCCTTCGAACGGCGCACCGCTTGCCAGCCCGGCCTCGCCGCCGCTCAGCGCCCGCGCCTGCTTGAGATATTTGAGCGCCGCGCCCTTGCGCCCGCGCGCCTGCTCGACCCGCGCCGCCGACAGATAGACGTCGGCATTGCGCGGCGCGATCGTCAACGCTCGCTCGATCGCCTGTTCCGCGCTATCATAATCGCGCGCCGCGGCTGCCGCTTCGGCAAACCCTGAGAGCGCGCCGACATCGTCGGCCTTCTGCGCGATCAGCATCGCATAGACCTGCTGCGCCTGCCCCGGCATCCCGCCGTTCTGGTACAGCCGGGCGAGCGCGCCGAGGATGTCATGGTCCTGCGGCGCGCTTGCGTAGGCGGTCCGCAGCACGTCGAACGCCGCCGCGTTCTGACCGGCCTGCCGCATCCGGTCGGCCTGATTGGCCGCCAGCACCGCATTGAGCCGCGCCACCGCACTGCTGTCGCCCGAACTCCCGAACCGCGCGATCAGCGTCGTCGCCTCGATCTCCTGCCCGCTGCGCGCCAGCACGCCCACCACCGATTGATAGTCGCCCGGCTCCGCCAGCGGCATCGCCGCCGCGCGCTGCGCCAGCGCCTGCGCGCCCGCCTCGTCGCCCATCGACATCAGCAGATCGGCAACCGCGCCGAGTGTCCGCACCGACACCTGCGGCCCGGCGGCGAGCGCACGCGCCCCCGCCAGCGCACCGCCGATATTGCCCTGCGCCTGCAACGCCTTGATGCGGTCGATCGCCTGGCCCATCTTCATCGTGATCGCGAACTGGCGCATTTCCGGCGTCATCTGCTCAGCCGGGATCTGCGCCATGCGCGCCGCCGCCGTCATCGGCGAACCGACATGATCGAAGAACAAGGCGCCCGCATACAACGCCTCGGCGGTGTTCATCGAGGAGAGCGGCGCGATCACCGCCGCCGCATCGCCCTGATGGCCCTGATCGGCGAGGAAGATCGCATATTGATACCGCACCCACGGATCGGACGGATCGGCCGCGACCGCCGTCTGGAACGCCTGCACCGCGCCGGTCAGATCGCCGGTCCCGGCAAGCTGCTGCGCCTGCGCGCGCGCCGCCTGAGCGCGAAGCGCGCCGCTGCTGGACGCCCCTGCCGCACCCGCCTGCGCATAGGCCGTGGCCGCCTCGCCATTGCGCCCCTGCCGTGAGAGGATCTCCCCGAGCAGCAGGTTGGCGCTGTCCCGGTCCTTGAAGTCGGAGGTCGCGAGCCGCCGCGCGATCTGCTCGGCCTGATCGACCTGTCCAGCCTTCAGCGCCGTCCGCGCATCGTCCATGTCGCCGTAAAATTGCGCCGCCGCCAGCGCCGTCGCCCATTTGTCGGCGTTGCCACCGGCTGACGCGCGGGTGAGCAGGTCGCGCGCCTCGACGAACTTCTTGGTTCGCAACCGCACCAACCCAAGCCCGCCGAGCGCATCGCGATCCCCCGGCTGCGCCTTGAGCGCGGCCTGGAAGCGCGCCGCCGCCACATCGAGCTTGTCGGTGTTGAGCGCGGCAAACCCAGCCGCGCGGGCGTCGCCGCCGCCGTCGCTCGGCTTCGTCCGCACCGGACCACGCGCGGCCGGCGCGGGCGCCGCAGCCGACGCCGCCGGTTTCGCCACCGGCTTGGTCGGCGCTTTCGGCGGGGCCGGGCGCGAGAGTGCGGCGCGCGCCTCCGCGTTGTTCGGGTCGATCGCCAGCACGCGGTTCAGCGCGTTACGGGCAAGATCGCCCCGCCCCTTGGCGTTCCAATAGCGCGCCTGGGTCAGCAACGTGTCGATCGCCGACGGGGCGGCCTGGACGGGCGCCGTATTCGCGGCGATCGCCATGCACAGTGCGATCTTCAGGACAGTACGCGAAGCCATTACGGTCACTCCTTGATGCCGGCGAGCCGGCGGCGCTTCTGCGCCTTCAGGATCAGGTAAAGCGGCAGCGACAGCAGCAACGCCGCCAGCACGCCGGAGAGCGCCAGCAGCATCGGGTGCTGGCTCAGCCAGAAGCCGATGCGCAGCCACCACGGCAGCATGTCGCTCCAATACACGCCGCCCACGCGGAAGCTCGCGATGCGGTCGCCGCTGAACAAGGCAAGATCACCCTGCATCTGCGCGTTGATGTCACGATCGCCGAGGCCGTTGATGAGGTCTGGCAGCGCATCCGGCTGGGTCGCCAGCACCGCGACGACGCTGTGATCGTGGTCGAACGGCGAGTGGAAGCTGGTCACACCCTGGAATCCGCTGGTCGCGAGCAATGACTGATCGACGTTGGCCGGCATCGCCTCGGCATAGGGGCTGAAATAGTCCCACGCGCGGCTGATCGCCGAGCGTTGCGCCACTTCGATACGGCCGCCGCCCCAATGCACCGGCGCGCCGTCGAACAGATTGCCGACGTTGAGCCGCGCCGGGCTGCCGATCACGAGGATGTCGTGACCGGCGAGGTCGTCGCCATCGATGCTGCGCACCACCGTCAGCCGCGTCGGCGCGACGCCGGTTGCATCACCGAACCGGCCCATCAGTGCGAGGAACGTCTCGACTTCGCTTGCGGTCGGGCTGGCCGGCATCACGACCACGGTCTCGCCGAGATCGGGCGTGCGCGTGAACGGGAAGCCCGCGCCCGCGAACAAGGCGAGGTTCGGCATCAGCGCGGCATGTTGCACGCCGGTCAGGTCGATCGTGCTGGTCGGGTCGATGCCGACCTGGACGTTGGTCGGCAATGTGCCCGAGCAGCGCTTCTTGTCGGCGACCTGAAGGTCGTAATACAGCGAGATCTGGTTCTGCCCGAACAGCGCATAGCCGGGCAGGATCGCATTGCCGGTGTCGTGCCGCGACGTCGTACCGGCCGCGCCCCACAACCGCCCCCACCAGTTCGCCTCGGCGAGGCGGAAGGTCTTGAGATACTGGCCGTTGAGCGACAGATCGAGCCGCGAGCGCTGGCGATCGAGCCACGGCGCGACCGGATAGGTATAGCCGATGTTGAGCCGTGCCCCGGTGCGCGGCCAATAGAACAGATCGGGCGCGATCCGAAAATCGGCGGTGAGCGGTCCCGGTGGCAGCCCCTGCCCTTGCAGGCTGTGCGGCCGGACGATCTCGCCGAGTTGCACAGCGCGATCGGTACGCAGCCAGCGCGGCGCGCCGTAACGGTCGGTCACCGGCACGCGCGCGCCGCTTACCGAGGCGGACGCGCCGCTCAGCGCGCCACCGCTGGTCGCCGCGACATTGGCGGCGAGCTTCAGCTCACGGTCGTCGCGGCCCATCACCAGCAGCAGCGATCCGAACGGATCACGCGGATTGGCGACGACGGCGAGCGTCGGCCCGTCGATCTGCGGCATGGCAATGCCCGGAACGCCACGGTTCGGCGTCAGGAACACCACGGCGTTGCCCACCGGCAGCGTGCCCGCCACCGGCTTGAACTGGAAGCTGCGATAGCTCGCCTCCGCGCCCAGCCAGCCGGCGATTGCGGCGGCAGACTGGAGTTCGGCATTGGTCGGCGAGCCGGCGAACACGAAGGGAAGCTTCAGCGCCTGCGTCTGTGAGCGGTCGAACAGCGGCGCGGGCAGCGCCGACAGATCGCGCTGTGGCGGCAGCTTTTGCACGGTCAGGTCGAGCGCCGATCGCGTGTTGCTGATGTTCGCCCACAAGGTGCTGTTGAGCGGGTCTTCGCAATCGCGCGCATAATGCCCGACGAGGCGCAGGTTGATCTGGTTGTCGCCGGCGGTGAACAGCGCCGGCTCGATCGGGATGGTGATGGCGATGCCGTTGGCGGTTTCGGTCGGCAACGCGATGCTGCGCACGACTTCCCCGTTCACCAGCACGACAAGGTGGCTGAGATCGCCCAGCAGCGCCGGTGAATAGGCGAAGTTGAGCGTCAATTGCGCGGTGGAAACCACTTCGTCATGGCGCAAGCCGAACGGAATGCCGACTTCGCCTTGCGTGCCCTGCAAACGGATTCGGCTCTGGACGCGCAAGTCCTTCAGCGTGAAGTGCAATGCATGGCTGCCCGGCGCTTCAGCCGCTTCGGTCGTCGCCGTGGCGGCTGCGGCGGCGGCCTGCGCCTGCGCGGGCATGCTCGCGGCATTGGCCACGCCGCCGAGGATGCCGAGCGCCAGCGCGATCAGGAACATCGTGATCATCGCGGAGGTGATCGCGCTGACGAGCTGGCGCGGATTGCGCACCGATCCGCCACCTGCGACCAGCGTGGAGGCGGAAATTCTGGCGATGTCCCTCATCGATTCGAAACTCGTTTCGGTTTTGTGGCTGGTGGTGTGCTGCCAGGCGTCGGCGCGCCCCATCAGCGCTTCGGACAGGCGGCGTTCCTCATCGATCGACAGCGCGGGAAAGCGCACGCGGGCGATCCCGCCCGCGACCTTGATCGTCTCGACCGGCACCGTGAAGGCACGCTGGCCGATCTGAAATCCAACGTCGGTCACGGTCCGGCCGGTCACGTCGAAGCGTTCCGGCGCGCGAATGGCGAGGCCGCTCATCGACACGTTGATGGTGGTCGCATCGACGACGTAGCCGTCGTCGAGATAGAGCGACACCGGCAGCGCCGCCTCGAACCGCACCGCATCGCGCGTCTGCCGCGTCTCGCGCCCCACCGAAATCGCCGAGACGAGGATCAGCAGGTTGAACAGCGTCCACGCCGTATTGAGCAGCAGCGTGCCGAGCTGCACGTTGAAGGTCTGCGGGAACATCAACTTCACGAAGCCGATCGCGATGCCGAGGATCAGCAGCCCCGCGCAAATCATGTGCGGGCGCAGCGTCTGGTAATCGAAGAACCCCTTGTCCAGCGTCGCGCCCTTGTCGGTCACGTTGAACTTGCCCTTGTGCGGGTTGAACAGCGTCAGCACCGTCGGCTTGGCGAGGTGGAAGGCGAGCAGGGTTTCGTAAATCTCGCCCCAGAACGGCCGCCGCTCGGAGCCTTGCAGCCGCTCGCTCGAGGTGGTCGAGGTGAACAGGTGCGGCACCGCATACGCGAAGATCATCGCCGCCGAGGCGTGGATCACGTTCTGCCCGGCGATCAGATAGGCCAGCGGCGAGGTCAGGAAGATGATGCGCGGCAGCGGAAACTGGAAGTGCAGCATCGCGTTCAGGTAACAAAGCCGCTGCGGCAGGTTCAGCCCGCGCCCGAGCATCGGGTTGTCGATGCGGAAGATCTGCGTCATGCCGCGCGCCCAGCGGATGCGCTGGCCGATGTGCAGCACCAGCCGCTCGGTGGCGAGGCCGGCTGACAGGCGCGCGTTGATATAGGCGGTATTCCAGCCCATCCGCTGCAGCTTCAGCGCGGTATGCGCGTCTTCGGTCACGGTCTCGCCCGCGAAGCCGTTAGTCTGTTCTAGCGCCTTGCGGCGGATGATCGCGCACGACCCGCAGAAGAAGGTCGCGTTCCACAGGTCGTTGCCGCTCTGCACCGCGCCGTAGAACAATTCGCCCTCACCCGGCATATCGCCGACCGCCGTCACGTTGCGCTGGACCGGATCTGGCGAGTAGAAATGGTGCGGCGTCTGGAGGACGGCGAGCTTGGGGTCTTGCTGGAACCAGCCGACCGTGACCTGAAGGAACGCGCGGGTCGGTACGTGATCGCAGTCGAACACGCAGATCAGATCGCCATCGGTGCGCTTCATCGCGGCGTTCAGATTGCCCGCCTTGGCGTGCAGATTGTCCGATCGGGTCAGATAGCCGCAACCCGCCTCGCGCGCGAAGTCGCGGAACTCGGGGCGGCGGCCGTCGTCGAGGATGAACACGCGGAAGCGGTCGGGCGGATAGTCCATCGCCATCGCCGCGAACACGGTGGTGCGAACGATGTTGAGGCTCTCGTTGTAGGTCGGGACATAGACGTCCACGCTCGGGAACCGGCGCGGCTCGCCCTTCAGCGCGACCAGCGGGCGGTCGAGCGAGAAGCCGGTCTGGACCAGACCGAGGATCAGGATCAGCCAGGCGTAGAGTTCGGCAACATACAGCGGAATGCCGAGCGCGAATTCCAGCGGCGATCCGAACTCCAGCGTCGCGGTGGTCCGCCACCACATGTAGCGGGTCGAGACCAGCGCCGAGATCAGGCAGATCGCCAGCGTCATCTGGCGGCCCTTGATGCGGTTGATGACGAGCACCCCCGCGATCATCGCCGCCGCGAACATCCATTGCTCACGCAAGTCCAGCGGCACCGCGATCGCACAGATCACGATCGGCGCGGCGACAATCGCGATCAGCCATGCGACTCCGCGCGGCAAGCCGGCGCCGGGGATCGCGTCTGGCGCGGCGGCAGCGGCGGTGGTCATGCGATACCGCGCTGGGGCTGCGTGGCGTCGTCGCGATCAGCGACCAGCCGGTTGGCGATCGCGCGGAAATCGCCGAGCGCGGCGCTGGCTGGTGCGAAACTCGCCAGCGTCTCCATCATCGCGAGCGCCTCGCCGACCGCCTCATCGCGCCGGACCGTACCGAACAGTCGATCGCCGAGCAGACCGCGCAGCATCGCCGCAATGTCGCGGCCAAGTCGTAGCCGGTCATCGACGCGGTTGAGCAGGAAGAAGGTCCGGTCGTCGCGTGTCGCCTGCGCGTCGCGGTACACAAGCGGCAGCGCCGCCAGCGTCGCGGGGTCCGGCGTCAGCACGCACAGCCGCAGCGCGGCGGCCGGCAACAGCAGGTCGAGCACCTGCCGGTCGCCCGAGGCGATATCGACGATCACGACGCCATCATCGCTATCGTGCGACTCGATCGCCGCGACGATCTCGGCGGCCGACCGGTCCTCACCGGGCGACACCATGCGGACCCCGGCGATGACAACCGCCGCGCCGCCATCAATCTCGCCCGATCGGTCGATCGCCCCCGAGACATCGCCGAGGCACAACGCCAGCGCGCCCTGCCCGGTCAAATCGATCGCCGTCACGAACACGCCGCGCTCGGCGAGCCCCAGCGCGATATTGGCGGCGACGGTCGATGTGCCGACGCCGCCCTTGGGGGACTGGAAAAGCAGGATCATCGCCGGTCTACTCCGAAAGGCGGCGAAGCAGGCCGCGAATGTCGTCGGATGGTTCCTCCGGCGCCGGCGCGGCAGGCGTCTGCGCTTCGCTATAACGGCGGAACAATTTGCCGGGGCCACCGACGCGGCGATCGGCGCCGGACCAGTCCTGGGCGGGCGGCGCGACCGGCGCACCACGATCAGCGACCGGCGAGCGGCGCTGCGCGCCGGGCAGGCGCGCCAGCGCGGGGTTGGCATGGATCAGCCGGAAGATCGGCCAGTAGCCCGGCGTTTCGGCCTTTTCCGAGAAGATACGATATTCGAGGTCCGGCTGCCCTAGCTGGTCGAGCAATCTACGCACATCATCGGTCATGTCACGCCCCCGCTCGGTATTCTTCGGCACCTCATACACACCATATTTTGGTTAACGAAGTATGGAGAACGCCCAACGATCGGAAATATCATCAAAAAACTATTCGTACAGACGAGATTTACTATCCCCGACACAACCAGACCGCGCCGCGCCGCACGGGCCCACCCCCATAAAAAAGTTGATGACACCGGTGCCAAAATATGAAATCTAATACCAACAACAGGAAAAACGACGCGCCGCCGCGATCGTTTCGGATGAGGATGCACAGGGGTTGAAGGCGGTTTCGGATCACCCGAACGCCGCACTTGCATGTCTCCACCGAAGGACGCCGCGACGAGCAAGGGGACAGATCGTGAGGATTTCGCTCGATATCAGCCCGGTCGCCGCGACCGTCATCGCGGATGACACCGTTCACCCAAGGCACCCACGCCGCACCATCTGACCCGAACACACATCATCTGAAACGCCGAACAGACGTCGCAACATCGACCAACGGCGAAGTCACCACAGGAGGGGAAACGCGATGACATCTCAGATCACCAGACTGGCGCTTTGTTCCTCGGTCCTCGCGCTCGCCGCCGGAACCGCCGCCGCGCAGACCACGCCTGCCAGCCCCGCGCCTGTCGAGGCCGGCAGCCAGACCGCCACCGCACAGCCCGGCGACACACCGACCGAAGACATCATCGTCACCGGCTTCCGCGCCAGCCTCGCCTCGGCGATCAACGCCAAGCGCGAGTCGATCGGCGCGATCGATGTCATCAAGGCGGAGGACATCGCCAAATTCCCCGACAACAACCTCGCCGAATCGATCCAGCGCGTCCCCGGCGTGTCGATCGGGCGCGATGCCGGTGAGGGCCGCAGCATCACCGTGCGCGGGCTCGGCGCGCAGTTCACGCGCATCCGCATCAACGGCATGGAGGCGCTCAGCACCACCACCTCGACCGACAGTTCGGGCGGCGCCAATCGCGGCCGCGGCTTCGATTTCAACGTCTTCGCCTCGGAACTGTTCAGCGCAATCACGGTGCGCAAGACGCAATCGGCCGAGATCGACGAAGGCTCGCTCGGCGCGACGGTCGATCTGCAGACCGCGCACCCGCTCGATTACAAGAAGACCACCTTCGCCGCCTCGGTACAGGGCAATTACAATGATTTGCGCAAGGCGGTCGATCCGCGCCTCGCCGGGCTGTTCACCACCAAATTGTTCGATGACACGGTCGGCGTGCTCGTCTCGGCGGCCTATTCGCGCAGCCGCAAATATGAGGATGGCGCAGGCTCGGTCGGGTTCGATCAGACCGGAACCAACGGCGGCTATTGCGCGCCGGTCGGCTACGCCCCCGTCAACCCGCCGCTGTCCGGCGCGAATGGCACCACCGCCACCGCCTGCTCGACCGGCGTGCCCCGCCCCGCCGCCACGCCGGAGAACATCGCGGCCTACAACACCGTCAACGCCGGCAACGGGCTTGGCGTCCACGCGCCCCGCCTGCCGCGCTACGGCCGGCTCACCCACGACCAGAAGCGGCTCGGCCTGACCGGCTCGATCCAGTGGCAGCCGAGCAGCCACACGTTGCTCACCTTCGACGCGCTCTATTCGAACTATCACGCCACGCGCGAAGAGAATTTCATCGAAGCCTTCTCGTTCAGCCGCGCGCTCTCGAACGCCGGCAAGCCACAGACGGCGGTGCGTCAGGCCGAGGTCAACGGCGCGGGTGATCTCGTCTACGGCGTGTTCGACAATGTCGATATCCGCTCGGAAACGCGCTTCACCGACTTCACCACCAAGTTCCAGCAATATACGCTGAGTGGCAAACAGGATCTGGCGAGCTGGTGGACCGTTAACGGCGCGATCGGCTATTCGAAATCCGATCTCGAAGTGCCGATCGACACGACGTTGACGATAGATCGCCCCAACAGCCAGAATTATAGCTGGGATTATCGGCAGGACAGCCGCCACCCGATCCTGAACTACGGGTTCGACGTCACCAATCCCGCCAATTTCGGCTTCATCAACAACACGTCCGAAATCCGTCTGAGCACCAGCAGCTCGGTAAACACGTTCAAGAACGCGAACCTCCAGAGCAACATGAAGCTGCTCGACGGCCTCAATCTCAAGATCGGCGGCTCGTACAAGCGCTTCGAGTTCACATCGTCCGCCACCGGCCGGGCGGTCAACTCGCTGCTCGTGCCAGCACTGCCCGCCGGCACGACGGTCGCCGATCTCACGCGCGTGCTGACCGGCTTCGGTCAGGGCTTCAAAGTCCCCTCGCCGACGCCGACATCATGGGTGACGCCCGATCTCGACAAGTTCGTGAAGGTGTTCGACATCTTCTCGAACACCGGCACCTTCGCGCAGAACGGGGTCGAAAATGTCAGCGCGCGCGGCAACATCCGCAGCGTCACCGAGGATGACAAGGCCGGCTACGGGCAGGTCGAGTTCGACGGCGATCGCCTATTCGGCTTCCCGCTGCGCGGCGACATCGGCGTCCGCTACGTGCAGACCCAGCAATCATCGAACGGCTATCAGCTCGTCGGCACTGCCCCGGTGCTGGTCACCGCCAAACGCACCTATGACAATTGGCTGCCGTCGCTCAACCTCGCCTATTCGCCGACCAACACGCTGATCTTCCGCCTCGGTGCCTCGCAGGTGATCGCACGCGCCGATCTCGGCAATCTTACTCCGGGCGGATCGATCACCCTCACCGGCGCGCGCAGCGTGTCGGTCGGCAATCCCGATCTCGATCCAATCAAAGCCAAGACGCTCGATCTCGCGGTCGAATGGTATCCGACCCGCGATACTTTGCTTTCCGCAGCGTTCTTTTACAAGAAGATCAGCACCTACATCCAGACGCTACAGGAGGATTTGCCGTTCGATCAGCTCGGCCTCGATCCCGTGCTGCTCAACAATTCGAACACGAAGCCGACCGACGTGTTCACCCGGCGTCGGCCCTTCAACACGCCCGGCGGCCCGCTGAAAGGCTTCGAGATCAACGCCCAGACAGCCTTGCCGTTCAATTTCCTCCCCGAATGGCTCAACCATTTCGGCGTGCTGGCGAACTATACGCACGTCACCTCGAAGATCACATATTACCTGACCAGCGCAAACGGCATCCCTATCCTGACCACCAACGCCGCGCTGGTCGGCCTGTCGAAGAACGCCGCCAACGCCACCGCCTATTTCGACGACGGCAAATTCTCGATCCGCGGCTCGATCGCCTATCGCGGCGGCTTCCTTGTCAGCGTGCCCGGCGGCAACACCGGCAACGACGTCAACGGGCAGGGCAAGATCACCACGATCGACGCCAATCTGTCCTATCAGGTCAACGATTACCTCAAGATCACCATGCAGGGCCTCAACCTCACCGATGCCGCAGTCGATCAATATCAGGGATCGGATCGCAACAGCCCGTTCATCAACACGCATACGGGGCGGCAGATCTATTTCGGCGTGGGGGTGAAGTTCTGAGGCAATAACAATGGCGCCGATGCCGCATCCTCGCCGTCACCCCGGACGTGTTCCGGGGTGACGCAGTGGGTTGTGGCTCGGCTTTGTCCTTAAAGACTACCGCATTAGTCTAACGGAATACCCCAGCGCGGAGCACAACCCAATCAACCGTTCGTGCCGAGCGAAGTCGAGGCACCTGCGCTCCGGGCGTGTCCCTCGATTTCGCTCGGGACGAACCGAAGATATGTACTCCCTCTACCCCATCTAATCTCCCCACTGGAGGGGGCACCCCACCCCCTCCATTTTCCCCCAAACCCCACGCGAGACAGACCGGCATGAAAGCACCCCGCTTCCGCGTTTTCATGGCAGCCACCACCTGTCTCGCCACGCCCGCCCTCGCGCAGACCCCCGCAAGCGGCGAAGACGGCCTCCTCTTCGCCGTATCCGGCCAGAACGGCGCCACCGCCGACCAAGCGCGTGGCCTCGCCACCCCGATCTTCGCCGACGGCGTCAAAACAGTGGCGGATGGCCGCGTCGGCCAAGCGCTATCGCTAGCGGATCAGCTCACCCTCGCCTGGTCCGCGCCGGGCAACATCGCCGCGCAGCGCGGCACTGTGTCGTTCTTCTTCCGCCCGCGCACCCCGCTCGGCAGCACGCCGTTCCCGCTGTTCCGCATCGGCGACAGCGATGGCACGAGCTGGGACATGGCATGGGGCCGGATCGACTGGAACGGCCACGGCTTCGACGCCTTCGTCACCGATACCGGCCTCGCCCGTACCCGCGTTTCGTTTCGGATCGACACCATCCCCGCGCCGACCACCTGGATTCACGTCGCCTTCGCGTGGGACGAGACGGTCGGCGTGAAGCTGTGGATCGACGGCAAGCCGGTCGCGCATGCCGATCGCAAGGCGGTCTATGATGGCGGCCTGTTCGGCTTCGGTCCGTTCCAGCGCATCGTCTCGCCGTATCAGGTGCAGAGCCAGTATAATTACATCCGCTCGGGCGACATCGACGAGCTCCGCATCTACGATCACCGGCTTGACGATGCGCAGGTCGCCGCGCTCGCCGCCGCGCAAGCGCCGGCGGTGCCCGCCGCCCCGCCGCGCTCGCTTGCCGACGCCGCGACGCGGGACGAATGGTGGCTGCGCTACGGCTGGACCCGGACCGCGCCCGATTATCTCGCCAATCCGGTGACGCGAATCCGCAAGGTCGAATTCGCCGACACGCGCGACCAGAAGGAACGCATGTTCCGTGGCGCCGACGGCATCCGCGAGACGACGTGGCCCGGCGTCTACAACCGCTCGCGCCTGCCGGGCCGGCACGATTATTTCGAACTGCCCGACTGGAACGTCTATTCGACCGGCGGCAAGACCTACACGCTCACCCTGCCGGACGAGCCGTGGAACCGGATCGAAATCAACGGCCCGGCCTATGGCACGCTCAGCGACTTGGGCGGCACGTTGCTCACGCGTCCGGCCGGGCTGGAGCGAACCTCGACCGCACTCGACACAGAACGTCGCGGCGGCACGCTGCGCTTCGAGAATGTCGCGCAGGAAACCCCGATCGAGGAGATCGGCGCTTATGACGTCACCGCCGGCGCCGTCCCCGATGATCCCGTGGTGATGACCTACACGCTCGATGCCAGCGCCGATCCCGCCAGCTATCCCGCGCTCGATCCGCTACGCCGGACGATCGCCGGCCGCTACGTCGCCGACGAGCGCGCGACGATCGTCGCGCTCCCCGCCGGCGCGCCACGCAAGCCCGCCGCCGCACCGGCGCTGCGCGGCTTGCCGCTGGTCCACATCCTTATCCCCGGCGATTTCCGCGACAGCCGCCCCGGCGGCGCGATCTCGCGTTTCGCCTACGGCACCGAGAATATGCAGGTCGGTCTCGACGGCCTCGCGATCGATCTGCCCGCGCTGGACGTGCAGCCGACCCACGGCGGGCTGCTACCGCTCAACATCCGCGTCAAAGACCCGACCTGGCCCGACCGCGATCTGCTCGACATCAACGTCTCGGTGAAGCCGCACGAGGCGCGCACGCTCTGGCTCGACACGCGCGACCGCATCCTGCCGCCGGGCGCGAGCCTTTACGTCACGATCGCCGCCGCCGGCGGTGGCTTCGATGCCGCCAAGCTCGACGGCACGCGTCTGCGCTTGCTCTACAAGCCCGCCGCCGCCGCCAAACCCGAGCATGTCGCCGATCGCTTCGAACAGGCGCGCGACAACCTCGCCTTTCTGGTCGAGGAACAACCCAACACCCGCGCCTATCCGATCTGGGATCGCTTCGAGCGCGACATCTCCGACGTGCTGCGCGTCGATCCCGACAACGCGGTCGCGCGCGCTTATTGGGTCGAGAAGAACCCGAACCAGCCCTATGCGCCCTTCACCCAGCCGACGCCGCCCGCCGGCGTGCCGCTCTGGGCGTTCCGCCAAAGCGAAGACCTCAAGCTCTACCGCCGCTTCGTCGACTGGTGGATCGACAACCGCCAGATCGCCGACGGCGAGTTCGGTGGCGGGCTTTCCGACGATACCGATCTGGTCAACCAATGGGTGCCGCTCGCTCTGATGGGGGTCGAGCCCGCCCGCCTCGCCGCCTCACAACGCCGCGTGCTCGACGCAACGTTCGCCAACGGCATGTGGTCGGACGGGCTCAGCCGAATCCGCGCCGACGAACTGCACAGCTATGAGGAGGGCATCAATTCAGTCGCCCAGTCGCTCCAGCTCAGCCGTGGCGACCCCACCGCGATCGAGCGCGCGATGGCGGTGGCGCGTACCTATCCACGCCTGATCGCGGTCAACCCCGCCGGGCATCACCATATCGTGTCGAGCTACTACAGCGGCACCGATATCGTGCGCGAGGGCGTGTGGGGCTGGCAGCGCCCGTACAGCCTGCTCATTACCCATCCCGGCCTGCTGCTCGCCGATTACAACGGCGCGCCGGCGGTAAAAGCCGCGCTGCTGCCGCTGCTCGACGACTGGCTCGCCCACGGCAAGCAGGCGGCGGACGGAAGCTGGACCTACCCGTCCGAGATCGAATGGGCGACCGACGCCACGCGGGGGGCGGGCGTGGTCAGCGCCGCCAACCTCTTCTGGTCCGCCTGGACCTGGACCCGCGACGATCGCTACCTTCGCCCAATCGTCGCGGATCTCACCCACCACAACCTTGCCGCCATCTCCCGCCTCAACCCCGACCTCCTCACCCGCCTCCCCGCCGGCCCCAAGCTGATCCAACAGATCGCCGACGGCACCGTCACCGCGGCCGGAGTGGACAACGATCGCAATCTTGGCGGCAGCACCGACGCTGACTTCGCCCGCTTCGTCCGCTGGCAAAGCACCGGCGACAAGACGATTCTCGCCGATCTGTTCGGCGCCGAAATCCAGTCCGACAGCCAGCGCATGCACTTGCTGACCGAAGGCCATTTGTGGTCCGATCGCGTCAGCGTGCCCATCGAACTGCTCCAGCGCACCCGCCTTGGCGGCGTCGCCCACCGCCGCAACGCCTACGCGCCCGGCAATCTCGTCCGCTGGCGCTTCGATGGTGCTGCGAAAGCGGAAGACGTCGCGATCCTGATCCCCGCCGGCGACCCGCGCCGCTTCAAGGTGATCGCGTACAATCTCACCGATCACCCGATCACCGCGACGATGATCGGCGACGGCGTCGCGGCGGGCCGCTGGTCGATGACAAGCGGCATCGACACCAACGGCGACGACCACGCCGATACCGCCTCGGCCGCCACGCAGATCGCCTTTGAAGACGGCGCATCCCTCCCGCTCTCGCTGCCGCCCCGCCAGACGATCGTGTTCGAGTTGACGCTGGCAGCGGTGGGCGAAGAACCCCGCACCCGCGCGGACATCGGTCTGTCGGCGGACGATCTCGTCATGAAGGGCACGAGCCTGATCGCGACCATCCACAGCCTCGGCGCAAAACCCACGCCGGCTGGCGTCGCAACACTGGCCAACGGCGAAGGCCGCACGATAGCGACCGCACGCTTCCCGAGTTTGGCGGCCCCGGCCGATCTGTTCCCGAAGACGACAAACGTTCACTTCGCCATTCCGCGTGGCGTCAATCGGAACACGCTCTCGGTCACGCTCACGCTCGACGGGACACCAGCCGAAATCTCGACGACGAACAATCGCGCGCGCGTCGGCGCAATCATCGTCGGAGGAAGCAACTAACGCTTTTGGATCAGTCGGTCAGATTCAAGGCTGCCCCAATCATCATATGGAGCTTTGCCAAAGCGAGTTGTTCACCGGCTCGAAGACCCTGAAGGTAAAGACTGTACGCAGTCTTCGCCATTTCCGGCGAGCCACTTTCGGGGACGAAACAGAGGAATTGCCCACCCGCGTCACGGAGTTCCAGAACGCGATCGGCATGAGCTCCGCGCGGCAACGAGACCCGTGCCGGGCAGCCGAGCGCGGCAAGATCACGGTTGAAGCTCGCGACGAACAGCGCCGCAAGCGAGGTTGCATCGTTCATGACGATCTCCCGGACACGCGACTATCGGGTGCGCGAGCCAATGGCATAATGGTCGCAAATCTCCGAAAATTCCGCAAAATGCTCGGTATTGAAGGCCACGGCCGCATTTGCATGTTTCAAGATCTGCTCACCCGAAATGCTTCGCCATCGAATCGAAAGCGTAATGACCATATATGGTCTGACACTGAGGTAGCTCTGCCAAAGGTGGTTAAAGGCACGTCAATATGTTAACAGACGCGGTATGGTGAAAAGCAGCACACTTCCTTTGCCATGCGCGGACCGCGTGCGGCTTACCGAGCAGCCAATACCGAATCGGCAGGAGGACGTCTGAGCGACAGACTCCGTCCGTTGCGTGACGTCAGGCGTTTCGCTGACGTTCCGAAACCAACAATGTCGAAGTGGCCGTGGCGCAGAGCCGATCGGCCTCGTCAACCAAGCGCGCTTCGGTGAAGGCGACGCGCCGGCCCAACGAGACCAACCGGCCAATCGCGCGAACCCGGCCCGTGCGTGCGCTCAGCGCCGCCTGATAGCTGATCTTGATCTCAAGCGTGACGCAGGTCATCGGCACCTCCGTCGCGCTACTCGCGGCAAGGCCGCATGCGGAATCGAGCATCGTCGCCGCGAAGCCACCATGCACGATCCCGAGCGGATTGTAATGCGACGCGCCGGGCGTGGCTTCGAATACGACGTGCCCTTTGTCGATCTCGACCAAATCGATGCCGAGCAACTCCATCATCGGCGGCCGTCGGCCACCGGCAATCATCGCCCGGATTTCGTCGAGACCCGTCACAGCGCGATGCCCTTAGCCGCCTGGTATTCCGCCACCAGCACGGCGCAGATATCGCGCGCCGGGCGGATCGCGCGCGCTGCGCCAACGCCCTGACCTGCCGACCAGATCGACTTCCACGCACGCGCCTCTTCCGAGATCGACAATTCGCCATGTGTATCTGGCAGTGTAGCGGCGGCGAGGCTGGGCGCGAGGAAGTTGGCGTTCACGCCGGTAACTTTGTCAGTATAGGTGACGTCAGCCGCACGCGCGCCCAACATCATCGCCTTTTGCGCATCGCTGGCGAGACTTTCTTCGGCGACGATGAAGTGCGATCCGATATAGCCGAGATCGGCGCCCATCATCCGCGCGGCGGCGATGTGCCGCCCTTCGGTGATCGCGCCGGCCAGCGCGAGCGGTCCATCGAAGAACGTCCGTATTTCAGAAACGAGTGCGAACGGACTCAGCGTACCGGCGTGCCCGCCCGCACCCGCGCAGACCGCGATCAGCCCATCGACACCAGCCGCGACCGCTTTTTCGGCGTGGCGCGCACTGATGACATCGTGCAACACCAGCCCGCCGTAACTCTGCACCGCACGCACCACCTCGGACACGGCGCCGAGCGAGGTGATGACCACCGGCACTTTATGCGCGACGATGCGCTCAAGATCGGCCTCAAGCCGGGTGTTGCTCTTGTGGACGATCAGATTGACGCCGAACGGCGCCGCCCCCGGCACGCCGGCAAGCCGAACCGCGATGGCCTCGAGCCATTGCTCGAAGCCATCCGTCGTCCGCTGGTTGAGCGCCGGGAACGTCCCGAGCAGCCCCGCCGAGCAGCACGCCACAACCAGATCCGGCCCGGAGACCAGAAACATCGGCGCGACGATCGCCGGAATGGCGAGCCGCGACGAGAGGGCTGCCGGCAGAGTCAAAACGCGTCCTGGTCGAGCGCCATCATCGACCGCTTGCCAGCCTTGATCTGGAGGAACAGGGCCGCCGTCTGCGGCAGGATGCGTTCGAAGAAGAACGTCGCGGTCTTGATCTTGGCGTCGTAGAACGCCTTCTCGTCGGTGCCGAACAACAGTTTCAGCCCGGCGATCTTCGTCGCGCGCGCGTAGCAATAGGCCATTGCGACAAGGCCGAGCAGCCGCAGATAGTCGCTCGCTGCGGCACCCGCTTCTTCGGGATCACTCAAGCCACGCTGGGCGATCGTCGCGGTCGAAAGCTGGAGCGCGCCGAATGCCCGGGCGAGACCATCGATCATCGGCTTCATCGGCCCCTCGCCGCTGTTCTCCTCGATGAAGTTGGCGACGGGGTGGAAGAAGCTGCGCAGATACCGCCCGGTATGCGCGCCGAGCTTGCGCCCGACCAGATCGAGCGCCTGAATGCCGTTAGTGCCCTCATAGATCATCGCGATGCGCGCATCGCGGGCATATTGCTCGACCCCGCTCTCGCGGATGTAGCCGTGGCCGCCATAGCATTGCACCGCGAGATGCGCGCTTTCATGGCCGAGGTCGGTGAACAGCGCCTTCACCACCGGCGTCATCAACGCGGTGAAATCGGCGGCGCGCTGCTTCACTTCGGGGTCGGGCGAATGCTTCTCGGCATCGAGCGCGCGCGATACCCACGCAGACAGCGCACGGCATCCCTCGTTATAGGCGCGCATCGTCATCAGCATGCGGCGCACATCGGGGTGAACGATGATCGGATCGGCCGGCCCGCCGGGGTTCTTGACGCCCGACAGCGATCGTCCCTGCAGGCGATCCTTGGCGTACCACACTGCCGATTGGTACGCGGCCTCGCCGACACCGAGCCCCTGGATGCCGACCGAGACGCGCTCGGCGTTCATCATCGTGAACATCGCGGCCATGCCCTTATTGGGCTCGCCAACCAGCCAGCCGGTCGAATCGTCGAAGTTCATCTGACAGGTGGCGGAGGCCTTGAGGCCCATCTTGTGCTCGATCGCGCCGCACGCGACGCCGTTCGACGGACCGATCGACCCATCGTCCTTGGGCAGATACTTGGGCACGAGGAACAGGCTGATGCCCTTCACGCCCTTGGGTGCGTCGGGCAAGCGCGCGAGCACCAGATGGATGATGTTGTCGGTCAGGTCATGCTCACCGGCCGAGATGAAGATCTTCGATCCGGTGACACGGTAGCTGCCGTCGTCCTGCGGCACTGCGCGCGTACGCAACAGGCCGAGATCGGTGCCGCAATGCGATTCGGTCAGGCACATCGTGCCGCACCATTCGCCGCTCACCAGCTTGGGCATGTAGATGCGCTTGAGGTCTTCGCTGGCGTGACCCTCGATCGCGGTGGTCGCGCCGTGGCTGAGGCCGGGATACAGGCCGAACGATAGATTGGCAGAACAGCTCATCTCCTCGACGAGCTTGCTCACCGCCTCGGGCAGACCCTGCCCGCCCCATTCGGGATCGGACGCGAGCGATGTCCAGCCGCCTTCGGCGAACTGCTTATAGGCCTCCTTGAAGCCCTCCGGCGTGCGGACGACGCCATTCTCGAAATGGCAGCCTTCCTCATCGCCCGATCGGTTGATCGGCGCCAGCACCTCGCGGGAGAAGCGCGCGGCTTCCTCCAATACGGCGCTGGTCAGGTCGGGCGTGAACTCTTCGAGCGCCGGAATGCCGCCGAAGCCGTCATCCTGGTGCAGTTCGTCGAGAACGAAGCGCATGTCGCGCAGCGGAGCGTCATAGACTTGCATGGGATCAGTCTCTCAATTGCGCAGCGGTTTGCCGGTTTCGAGGATGGTTTCGATACGCGCCTGCGTGCGGGTATCGCGCACCAGCTTCGCGAAGGCCTTGCGTTCCAGCGCGAGCAGGTCCGCCTCGGTAACGGTATCGACCAGATCGGCCTCGCCGCCGGTCAGCACGTCGGCGAGAAACCCTGAGACGACGCCGTCATAGTCGGTGGCGAGACCGCGCGCCTGAAAGCCCTTCACCGCCATATCGAGCGCGACACGCCCGCTTGCACCGGGGAGGCGGAATTCGGGGGGCGCCGGCGGCTGATAACCCTCGACCAGGGCAAGTGCCTTGGCCTTGGCATCGGCGAGCAGCCGGTCGCGATTCATGGTGACGCCGTCGCTCGGGCGGAGGAAACCAAGCTCCTTCGCTTCGGCAGCGGACTTGGAGACCGTCGCGGTCGACACCGTCTCGAAAACCTTGGCGACCGCCGGCATCGGCCCCTTGGGCATCGCCGGGTTGCTGCGCCAGCGGTCGAGCATCTCACCACAACCGCCCCAGCCGGGGATCAGGCCGACACCGCATTCGACGAGGCCGGTATAGGTTTCGGCATGCGCCTGCACCGCATCGCTATTGAGCAGCATCTCACACCCGCCGCCGAGCGCCATGCCGAACGGCGCGCTGACTACGGGGAATGGGGCGTATTTGAGCGCCTTGTAGGCTTCCTGCCCGCCCGCGACGAGCTTGTCGATCTCACCCCACGCGGCGATGTTGACCGCGAACAGCGCAAGACCAAGGTTGGCACCCGCCGAGAAGCTCTTGCCCTCGTTATACACGACCAGCGCCTTGAACTTCTCGGCGACGATCGGGATCGCCTTGCCGATCAGCGCCATCACCTCGCCATCGAGCGCGTTCATCTTTCCGGTAAATTCGATGCAAGCGACACCATCACCGACATCCCACAACGCCGCCGAAGCCGTTTTGGCGAGCGGCTTCGTGGTGAGTTTGATGTCGGCGAGCAGCAGCACACCCTCGGGGCGGATAATGTCGTGATACGCGCCGTCGAGGCCGAGATACTGACGCACGCCGTTTTCGACGCGGTAGAAGCTGCGCTCGCCCGCCAGGGTCAGGATCGCGGGCACCGGCTTGCCCTCATCCGCCAGCCGCTTCGCGAGCGTGGCGGCGCCGATCTTGTCGATCAGCTCGAACGGGCCGAAGCTCCAATTGTAGCCGAGCTTCATCGCGGTATCGACCGAGACGATATCATCGGCCGCATCGGGCACCAGACTGGCGGCGTAAGCAAGCGTCTGGCCGAGGATCGCCCAGGCATAAGCGCCGACGTTGCCGGGCAATGCGAGCAGCGCGCCGAGATCTCCCTTCGCTGCCGCGCCGGGCAGCGACAGCGGCGTCACGACTGGACGGTATTCGCCGGTTGCGAGGTCGATCGCTTCCTTGCGCTTGCCCGCCTCGCGGTTGATCCGGTAGAAACCGCCCTTGCCCTTGCGGCCGGTATAGCCGTCCGCGATCATCCGTCCGATCAGCGGCGGGATCGTCGAGATCGCCTGATAGGGGTCATCCTTGGGCAAAGTCTCGGTGAGGCTCTTCTGGAGGTGCGGCATCAGATCGATGCCGACCAGATCGACCAAGCCGAACACGCCCGTCTTCGGCACGCCCATCGGCTTGCCCGCAATCGCATCAGCCTCCTCAACGGTGAGGCCCAGCTCGAACGCGCCATTGAGCGCCGCCTGAATCCAGAAGGTGCCGACCCGGTTGGCGATGAAGCCCGGCGTATCCTTGGCGACGACGATCGTCTTGCCGAGCTGGCGATCGGCGAAGTCCGACACGCGCGCCACCAGCGCGGCGTCGCTCTCCGGCCCGGACACGATTTCCAGCAGGCGCATGTAGCGCGGCGGATTGAAGAAGTGGGTGATGAGGAAGTCGCGGCGGAATGCCTCGGTGCGACCTCCGATCAGATGATCGAGCGGGATGGTCGAGGTGTTCGACGAGATCGCCGTTCCTTCGCGCCGCACCGCCTCCAGCTTCGTGTAAAGCTGTTGCTTGAGATCGAGCCGCTCGACGATCGCCTCGACGATCCAGTCGCATTCGGCGACGCGGGCCAGATCGTCCTCGATGTTGCCGATCTCGACCAGCTTTGCCGCCGCTTTCGACATGAAGGAGGCAGGCTCGGTCTTGAGCATCTTGGCGACCGCGCCCGCCGCGACAGCGTTACGGTCGGCGGGATCGCGGACGATGTCGAGCAGCAGAACGGGGATGCCAGCATTGGCGACCTGCGCGGCGATGCCAGCGCCCATCGTGCCAGCGCCGATCACGCAAACCTTCTTGATGGCGTCGCTCATTCTACCGCCTCCAGAATGGTGGCGATGCCTTGACCGCCGCCGATGCACTGCGTCGCGAGCGCATATTTTCCGCCCTCGCGCTGGAGCAAGGCGGCCGCCTTGCCGACGATCCGCGCGCCGGTCGCGCCGAGCGGATGGCCGATCGCGATCGCGCCACCATCGAGGTTCACCTTGGCGGCATCGAGGCCGAGATCGCCGATGCAGGCGAGTGCCTGGCTCGCGAACGCCTCGTTGAGTTCGACCACGTCGATCTGGCTGGCGTCGAGGCCGGCGCGCTTGAGCGCCTTGCGCGATGCCTCGACCGGGCCAATCCCCATGATTTCCGGTTGGCATCCCGATACCGCGACCGATTTGATGCGGGCGAGGATCGTCAGGCCGTTGGCGCGCGCATACTCCTCGCTCGTCACCAACACCGCACTCGCGCCATCGGTGAGCGGCGAGGCGGTGCCCGCCGTGACCGTGCCTTCCTTGCTGAACGCCGGCTTCAGCCCGGCAAGCGCCTCGGCAGTGGTGCCGGCGCGCGGCGTACCATCCTTGTCGACCACGCCCGCCTTGGTCTGGATCGGCACGATCTCGGCGTCGAGCTTGCCTGCGGCGATCGCAGCGGCGGTCTTATCCTGGCTCGCCACCGCGAACGCCTCCTGCTGGGCGCGAGTGATCTGATATTTGGTCGCGACGTTCTCGGCAGTATCGCCCATGCCCATGTACGCGGCGCTTTTCTTGGCGAGCGCAGGATTGGGCAGCGGGTTGAAGCCCATCATCGGCACGCGGCTCATCGACTCGACGCCGGCGCAGATGAACGCCTCGCCCGCGCCGAGCTGAATCTGCCCGGCGGCGATGTGGATCGCACTCATCGAGGAGCCGCAGAAACGGTTGACCGTCATGCCGCCGACGGACAGCGGAAGATCGGCGAGCAGCCCGACCAGCCGGGCCATATTGAAGCCCTGTTCACCTTCCGGGAAGGCACAGCCCAGCACGATATCCTCGATATCCTCGGGCTTTACGCCGGTGCGCTCGATCAGTCCGCGAATCACGGTCGCCGCGAGATCGTCGGGGCGGACTCGCGCCAGCGCGCCCTTGCCGGCGAGATGAAAGGGGGACCGGGCATAGCCCGCAATAACCACGTCGCGCATCAAACATGCCTCTCCATTGATGTCGGGAATCAGCGTTCCCATCGTCATTCCCTAATGGTGCGATAATTGACCTATACGTCAACTGATTTTTGCGGCAAAGAGTGATTCGCGTTGCAACCGTAATGGGCGAAACGCCGAAACCAGCGCGCCGGTTCACCGGCATGACACAAGGTTGGGAGAGAGAGGATGATGTTACTGTTGGCAGCGGCCGCCGCTGCCGCGACCACCCCGGACTCCGTGGTCGGTCGATGGCAAACCCCCACCCGCCACGGCGTGGTGGAGATCAGCAAGTGCGGTACGTCGATCTGCGGATCGCTGGCCGAATCGGACGGCCTGCGCGCCGATCCGCATCTCAAGGACATCAACAACAAGGACGCCAGCCTGCGCGGCCGCGCGCTGAAAGGGCTGACGATTCTCAAAGGCTTCACCTGGAAGCAGGGCGCCTGGAGCGGCGGCACGATCTACAACGCCGACGACGGCGGCACCTATACGGCCACGCTCACCCAAACCGGCGCGGATCAGATCAAGCTCAAGGGCTGCATCGTCTGGCCGTTGTGCAAGACGCAAGTGTGGACGCGTATTCGGTGATCGCACGATCACCAGTTCAGTAAAAAGACGAGAGGATGGATAGGCACATGAAGAATTTCCGCAGGACTTCGGCACTGGCGACGCTGCCGGTGATGTTCCTTGCCTTTGGCGGCGTGGCGCATGCGAGCGCGTTCTACCTCCAGGAACAGTCGGTGAAGGGCGCGGGCCGCGCCTTCTCTGGCGAGGTCGCGGATCAGGGGCCGGAATCGATCTGGTGGAACCCGGCGGCGATCGGCTGGCAGGACGGCTGCGCTGGTGCGCTTGGCGTCAGCGCGATCCTGCCGCGCGGCAACGTCGTCGACAATGGCACGGTGATCGTGCGTCCCGGTCAGGCTGCCCGCGCAGTGGGCGGCGATTCGAGCACGCGCAACCCGATCCGCAACGGCGTTCTGCCTGCCGGATCGTTCGCGTGCGGGGTCGCACCGCGCCTGTCGGTCGGCATCTCGGTCAACGCGCCGTACAGCTTCACCACCGATTATCCCTCGACGAGCTGGGCGCGCTACAGCGCCGACCGTACCAAGCTGCGCACCTATGATATCGCGCCGACCGTCGCGTTCGCGGTGACGGACAATCTCGCGATCGGCGCATCGATGAACATCGAATATGCCGACGCCACGCTCTCCAACGCGCTGCCCAACCTCTCGCCGCTGCTCGCCGACGGCGAACAGCGGCTGGCCGGCAACGGCATCGATTTCGGGTATACCGTTGGCGCGCAATATCATGCCGGGCCGTTCTCGCTGGGCGGCAGCTACAAGTCGGCGGTCAAGCACCGGCTCGATGGATCGGTGGCGATCACGGGGCTGCTCGGCCCGCTCGCCCCGCAAAACCGCACGCTCCGCACCACGGCCAGCTTCAGCACGCCGTGGCAAGCGATGATCGGCGCACGCCTCGCGGTGACGCCCGCGATCACGCTCAACGCGCAGGCGGTCCGCACCGGCTGGTCGGAATTCGACGCGATCCGGCTCGGCGGGCCGCTCAACACCGCGATTCCCGAGAATTATCACGACACCTGGAGCTATGCGGGTGGCGTCGATCTCGCGGTCTCGCCCAAGCTGACGCTGCGCGCCGGCGTCCAACGCGACGAGAGCCCGACCAGCGACGGCAATCGCGATGCGCGCGTTCCCGACAGCGACCGCTGGAACTTCGCGGGCGGCGCCAGCTTCGCGTTGAGCAAGTCCTTCACGGTCGATGCGGCGGGCTCGTACATCACCTTCAAGGACGCGAAGATCGATCGCCTGACGGCGGCCTATGCCGGCACGCAAGTGCAAACGCCGATCGTGGTCAACGGCATGCTGACCAATGCCCATGCCGTCGTGCTGTCGCTCGGCGGCCGGCTGCGCTTCTGACGGAGACGATATGATGCCCGCCCTCGCCTCGTCGCCCATCACGCTCGCGAACGAGCCGTTCGCGATCCGCCCGCGCCTCATCACCGATCTGCTCGATCATGCGGTGGCGACCTGGCCCGAGCGGACCGCGATCGACTTCCTCGGGCGAACGTGGACCTACGAGGCGATCGGCACTCTCGTCGCGCACGCGGCGCGGGGCTTGCAGGATCAGGGGCTGAAGCCGGGTGACCGCTTCGGCCTCTGCCTGCCGAACTGCCCCTATTTTGTCGTCCTGTATTTTGCGGCGCTCAAGGTCGGCGCCATCGTGGTGCAGTTCAACCCGCTCTATACCGAGCAGGAACTCGATCATCAGATCCGGGATTCGGGCACGCGCATGATCGCGGTGCCCGATATCGGCGTGATCCACGACAAGGTCGAAACGGTCGCGAAGGGCACGACGATCGAGCGGATCGTGGTGTGCGGCATGGCCGACATGCTGCCGACGATACAGGCGCTCGGTTTCACCTTTCTCAAGCGCAAGGATCACGCGCATATCGCCGATCGGCAGCTCAACCTGCCGCTCCGCACCCTGCTGGCGAATCGTGCCCCGCCCGCCCCGGTCCCGGTGGACCCGGATGATGTGGCGGTGCTGCAATATACCGGCGGTACTACCGGCGTGCCCAAGGGCGCGATGCTGACCCATGCCAATCTTACCGCCAACAGCGCGCAGATGCTGGTTCATCTCGGCGGGATGCCGCCGCATCAGGAACGCACGCTCGGCGTACTGCCGATGTTCCACGTCTTTGCGCTGACCACCGTGCTCAATTTCTCGATCGAGATCGGCGCGGAGATGGTGCTGCTGCCGCGCTTCAACATGATTCAGATGCTGCGCACGATGAAGCGTAAGCCGCCCACCCAGTTCTTCGGTGTCCCGACCATCTATGCGGCGGTCAATGCGCTGCCTGATGCGCAAATCCCTGATCTGTCGAAGGTGCGGGCCTGTATCTCGGGCGGCGCTCCGCTCCCGCACGAGATTCGCGAAACCTTCGAGCGGCGTACCGGCGCGCGCGTGGTGGAAGGTTACGGGCTTTCCGAGGCATCGCCGATCATCGCGTGCAATCCGCTCGATGGTCTCATCAAGGCCGATAGCTGCGGCCCGCGTTTTCCGGCGACGATCCTCGAAATCCGCGACCCCGCCGCACCCGACCACCTCATGCCGAACGGCGAACGCGGCGAGGTCTGCGCGCGCGGCCCGCAGATCATGAAAGGCTATTGGGGAAAGCCAGCCGATACCGAGGCTGTTTTCGTCGATGGTGCGTTGCGCACCGGCGATATCGGCTATCTCGACGAAGACGGCTATCTGTTCCTGGTCGATCGCATCAAGGACGTGATCCTGTGCGGCGGCTATAACGTCTATCCGCGCACGATCGAGGATGCCGCCTATCAGCATCCAGCGGTGAAAGAGGCGATCGCCATCGCCATCCCCGATGCTTATCGTGGCCAATCGCCGAAGTTGTTCGTTGCGCTGCACGACGGTCAGCATCTCGACGTCACCGAACTCCGCCATTTTCTGGAGGTCCGGCTCAACAAGATCGAGCTCCCCAAAGAGTATGAGTTCCGTGACAGCCTACCCAAGACGCTGATCGGCAAGCTCTCCAAGAAGGAGCTGGTCGCGGAAGAAAAGGCCAAGCACGCGTGATCGGCGAAAATTTCTTGACCCGATCGCGCCTTCCTGTTCCTCAATATGGGATGACGCGCGGGTGGAGCAGCAGGTGAACACGTCGGACAATCTGGAGAACGTAAGAGCGCTCGTCCGCAAGGCCCCTGCCGACGGCGTGCGGAAGGGCATTCAGGAGGTCGCGGAACATCTCGGCGTGACGCAGCGGACGTTGCGCTTCTACGAAGGCAAGGGATTGATCCAGCCCGAACGCGTGGGCAGCACCCGGGTCTACACGCGTCGCGACATCGGGCGGATGCAGCTCATCCTGCGCGGCAAGCGGCTGGGATTCTCGATCCGCGAGATCATCGAGTTTCTCGATCTGTACGATGCCGATCCCGATCACGTCGAGCAGATGGCGCGCCTTGCCGAGCGCGTTCGTGAACGTTTGGCCGATCTGGAAAAGCAGCAGGTCGCACTGGTCGATACGATCCGGGAATTGCGGCAGATCGAACAAGAGGCGATGGCGCGCATCGAGCAAGCCGTCCCGGCGAGATCGACGCGAAGTCACCCGACGCCAAGCTGACCCACGCGGTTGGCTGCCGACCAGCGCAGCGACCTGTCACGCACATTGCCAAATCATTGCCATGTTGTACGAGGGCGTGAGATCAATTCCGGGAGGCCGCGTGGACAAACCCGATCGTCCGGCGCGGAGCGCAACGATCATCGACGTTGCAGCGCGGGCGGGGGTTTCCGCGATGACCGTGTCGCGGGTCATCAACAACCGCGACGGAGTTCGCCCGGAAACGCGCGAGGCGGTGGAAAGCGCGATCGAGGCGTTGTCCTACACGCCGAACACCGCAGCGCGGAGCCTCGTTACCTCGGCCGAACTGCGCGTTGGGGTCGTCTACTCCAATCCCAGTGCCGCGTTCATGAGCGAGTTTCTGACCGGCATCTTCGAGGAAGCCTCGACTCGCGGCGCGCGCTTGATCCTCTTGAAAGGCGAAGGTGGCGCCCCGCCGCCCCGCCCCGCGCTGGAGAGGCTCGCCGAATCGGGGCTGTCCGGCATTATCCTCGCCCCGCCGCTCGGCGAGGCGCCGATCGTGCTGAACGTCCTGCGCGGATTAGGGCGGCCGCTCGCTGCCGTCGGCGCGTATAATGTGCCCGACGCGACCTGTGTTCGCATCGACGATCGCCGGGCCGCGTGCGAGATGACGCAATATCTGCTTGAACTCGGCCACCGCAGGCTCGGTTTCGTCCTCGGCAACCCCGATCAAGCGGCAAGCGCCGAGCGCATGGCAGGCTTCTACGACGCCGTGCGCGACGCGACGAACGTCGAGGTAAAGGTCGCGCAGGGCGATTTCAGCTACGCGTCAGGGCTGATCGCGGGCGAGCAACTGCTCGACGGCCCGTCGCCGCCGACGGCGATCTTCGCAAGCAACGATGATATGGCAGCAGCGATCGTATCGGTCGCGCACCGGCGGCAACTCGACGTGCCACGCGAACTCACCGTGGTTGGGTTCGACGACACCACTGCGGCGGTAACGCTCTGGCCGCCGCTGACGACGATACGCCAGCCGCTCCACCAGCTCGCCGCCGAAGCGCTTGCGGTCGTGGCGTCCGAAGCCTCCGGCAGCAATCGTAAAACCCGTCGCCGCGAGCGCGTGCTCGATCATCACATCGTCAAGCGCGCATCCACCGCCCCCCCAGCTTAGGTTGCATCCCTTCCCGCATACCGGAACCATTCGAAATCGGCAGGTATCGCCGTACCGGACAGATCCTGGCAGGCCATCCCCACGAAGGTGCCGGTGAAGTTGGGAAGGCCGGGTGCGGTTACCTCGTCGGACAGAATGCTGGCGTCGAAGGCAATGGGCACAGTCTGCCACTCTTCCGCAGCGTTCACGCGCCAGGCGAAGTGCAGCGCGTTCTGCACGACGGTCGCGCGCAGTTCGACCGCGCCATCCGGCAAGGTCGGTACGACGACGACCGTCTCGCATCCGATTTCAGGATGCGCCGACATCACCTGGAGTTGGCGCACGCCAGCGTCCACCGTCACGTTGAAATAGTGGAACTTGGTGGAATTGTAATAACAGATCAGGCCCGCCGCCTGCTGGAAGCTGGTCGGCGCAAAGTCCATCCGGGTCGTCACGGTGTAATCGAAATGCTCCTGCCGCCGTGCGACCAGCGCTTGCCGAAAGTAGCTGCCGACGGTCTCACGCCCAAACAGGCGAAGTCTGCCGGGCCGCGCGGTGAGGCTGAACAGTTCGGCCGGATCGGGCGTGCGCAACCACTGAAACTCTTCAGGCAGATCGGGCTGGTCGAAGCGGCCGTCCCACCCGCGCTGCGGCCACGGCGCAGGCGGCAGATTCGGCGCCAGCGGCGAGACTTCGGGCTCGGCATCGCCGGTAATCGTGCGCAACCAGTCGTCGTCGCCCCAGCGCACCGGCTGGATTGCGGTCTCACGCCCAAGCACGCACCGCTCACGTCCGGGCAGCGGACGCCCGCAAAGATAGGTCAGCCAGGTCGTGCCATCAGCCAGATCGACGAGATCGCCGTGTCCTGTGCGTGCGATCGGTGCATCGCGCCGTCCGTGCGCGGTCAGCACCGCGCCATCGGGGTGGACTTCGTAAGGCCCGAAGATGGAGCGCGACCGTGCCATTACTACGGCGTGGTCCCAGCCTGTCCCGCCTTCGGCGACCATCAGATGATACCAGCCGTTGCGCTTGTAGAGATGCGGACCCTCGGTGAAGCCGCGTTCGGTGCCGGCGAAGATCAGCTTCGCCTCGCCAACCAGCCGCAGCGCCGTGCGGTCGAATTCCTGGATCACGATGCCGGCGAAACGGCCGCGATTGGGCCGATGGTCCCACAGCATGTTGAGCAGCCAGGAACGGCCGTCATCGTCGTGGAACAGCGCGGGATCGAAACCGCTGCTGTTGAGATAGGTCGGATCGGACCAGTCGCCATCGATGCGGTCGCATGTCACCACAAAATTGTGAAAGTCGCGCAGAGACGCGCCGGACGCGCCGTTCACGGTGGTTTGGCCGTAGCGCTTTACATCACTGTAAATCAGCCAGAATTTTCCATCAGCGTAGCTGAGATCGGGTGCCCAGACACCGCACGAATCTGGGTCGCCGCGCATGTCGAGTTGGGAGCCACGGCACAGCGGACGCGATGCCAGGCGCCAGTTGACCAGATCGCGGCTGTGATGGATTTGCACGCCCGGATACCATTCGAACGTCGAGGTGGCGATGTAGATGTCATCACCCACGCGCACGATCGAAGGATCGGGGTTGAAGCCGCGCAGGATGGGGTTTTGAAGGCGGGTCATGCGGGCTTACGCACCAAGGTCCACAACAAGATTGCTCCTATAAGATCCATAACGCCCAGCAGGATGAAGAACGGTTCGTAACCGACCAGATCGACCATGCCGCCGAGCAACAGCGAGAACACGAGTACGCCGAGGTTTCCGGCCAGCCCGGCAAGGCCGGCGGCGGTCGCCACCTCGTTGCGGCGGAACAGATCGGACGCCATCGTGATAACGGTAACAGAGAGCGTCTGGTGGGCGAAGCCGCCCAGACACAGCAGCGCGATCGCCGCATAAGGGCTGACGACGGTGCCGACCAGCGCCATGCCGGTCATCATCACCGCGCCGAGCGTGAACGCACCGCGACGCGCGTTGATGAGCGATACGCCGCGCCGCTGGAGGAACGCCGCCACCGCCGGCCCGAACAGACAGCCGAGATCGGCGGCGAGAAACGGCAGCCACGCGAACAGCGCGATCTGCGTGAGATCGAACCCACGCACCCGCACCAGATACAGCGGCATCCAGAACGACAGCATGCCCCACACCGGATCGGCCAGCAGGCGTGGCAGCGCGATGCCCCACAGATCGCGGCGGCGCAGCAGCGACAGGATCGACGGCCTCGCCCCTTCCGCCGACAGCCGGGTTTCCTGCCCGGCAGCGATGTGCGCGCGCTCGGCTTCGCTCAGACGGGGGTGACGCTGCGGAGTGTTGTACCACGCCAGCCACGCCAGCGACCAGACGAGCCCGAGCGCACCGGCGACGACGAAAGCAAGCCGCCAACTCTGCATCATCACCGCCCAGGCGACGAGCGGCGGCGCGAACACCGCGCCGAACGATGCGCCAATGTTGTAGATGCCGCCGGCGGCACCACGTTCCCGCGCCGGAAACCATTCCGCGACCAGCTTCTGCCCCGCCGGTTGCGCAGACCCTTCGGCCAGCCCAAGCAGCCCGCGCAGCGCCGCGAAGCCAAGCCAGCCGCTCGCGAAAACATGCGCCATCGTGATCAACGACCAGGCCGCCGCGCACACGAAGAAGCCGATTCGCAGGCCGGCCCCGTCGAGCAGATATCCCGCCAGCGGCTGAAGCATGACGCCGATCTGAAACGCGCCGGTGATCCAGCTATATTGCTGGGTGCTGATGTGCTGTTCCGCGAGGATCACTGGCGCGGCGACGCCGAGCACGGAGCGCGCGAGATAATTGAGGATCATCGCGCCGACGAACAACGCGATGATCGTCCAGCGCAGCTTGGGAATGCGGGCGGAACGCAAGGGCAACTCCGTTAACGTAAACATGGCCCCGCCCGATCAGGCAAGCGGCAAGAGGTAAAGACGGCTCCCGATCCGGTCATTTCGATCGTTTCGGACATGATGCCATCCTCACGCCTGCACTAGCCGAGGTCACATCGTCTTGACAAGCATCGCTGGTAGGACTAATTCGAAGATGTTAACGTAAACATTGTGCGATGCACAAAAGCAAAGCGCGCGATGGGGTCATGATGCTCGGTTCAACGGCACATGAGACGAGTAATGGCTACGAAAAGGGGAGAGAAAACCTGAAACACGTTCCTTCAGCATTGCAGCATCGCACCATCGCGGCACTTCCCGCGAAGTAACTGCGGCCGCCTCATGGCGAGGCGGCGGCGATGCGCGTTCCGCCGCGCGGTTCCGTCCGCACGATGCACGATCATCAACCGTTCCGGGCACGGTGTCGCGTTCGGGGAAATATCAAGAAACATCGCCTTACAGGCCAGGGGAGATATACATGACGTTGAAAGCTCTGGATTGCCGCGCGTCCCTTTTGCGCGGCGCTTCGTTGGCGGCGGTCGTCGCCTGTCTGCCATTGCCGGCGTTCGCGCAGGCACAGGCACCGGCACAACCTGCCGCTGAAGCCCCTGCGACACTTGAGCCGCAGGCACCCGCCCAAACCGATGCCGCCGCACGCGACATCGTCGTCACCGGCTCGCGCATCGCGACGCGCGGCTTCACCGCGCCGACGCCGACGACGACGATCACCGCAGCGGACATCGCGCAGAACGCCCAGCCCAACCTCTTCAACACGATCGCACAGTTGCCGTCACTGCAAGGGTCGACCGGCTCGACGGTCAACACGTTCAGCACGTCGAGCGGCACGCAGGGCCTCAGCTCGTTCTCGCTGCGCGGCGTCGGCGCGATCCGCACGCTGACCCTGCTCGACGGCCAGCGCGTCGTCGGCGCGAACGTCACCGGCGTTCCCGACGTCAGCCTGTTCCCGCAGTTGCTCGTCCAGCGTGTCGATGTCGTCAACGGCGGTGCATCGGCGTCTTACGGTTCGGACGCGGTCGGCGGCGTGGTCAACTTCATCACCGACACGCGCTTCAACGGCATCAAGGGTAACGTCCAGGGCGGTATCACCACCTATGGCGATAACAAGCAGGTGCTGGCGCAGTTAGCGTTCGGCCATAGCTTTTTCGGCGATCGCCTGCATGTCGTCGCCAGCGGCGAATACGCGCATGACGATGGTGTTGGCGGCGGCAATTACGGCCTGAACATGGCCGGCGGCCGCAAGTGGTTCCACCAAACCTCGATGATCAACCGCAACGTCCTCAACGACGGTTCGCCGCAGTACCTCATTCGCAACAACACTCAGTCAAACACCTATACCAAATACGGCCTCATCACTGGCGGACCGCTTCAGGGAACCGCGTTCGACCAGTCTGGCCGGCCGTTCCAGTTCCAGTACGGATCGAACGGCGTACCGACGCGCGCGCCGGGTGGCGGTGTCACGGGCTGTTTTGGCGGTTCCTGCGTCGGCGGCGATCTCTCGGGCAACGTCGATGTGGGCCGGTCGCTTCAATCCGCGCTTCAGCGGGTGAACGGTTACACCCGCGTCGGTTTCGACATCGCACCCGACAACGAGCTGTATTTCACCGCGAACGTCGGTCAGGTGAAGACCAACAACCAGCCGATCAACGGCCAGAACAAGCCCGGCCTGACCATCCAGTGCGACAATGCGTATCTGCCCCAGGAGATTCGGAACGCATGCGGCACGGCGGGGATCACCAACTTCCAGTACGGCACCAGCAACGCCGCGCTCGGCAACACGCGCGTTTACACCAACCGCCGCCAATATCGCTTCGTCGCCGGCGCCAAGGGGCGTGTGCCGGTCGCAGGGACCGAATGGTCCTACGACATCTACGGTGAACACGGCACGAACTACACCAACGTCGATGTGAACAACATCCTGCTCAATGGTCGCTTCACCCAGGCGATCGACGCGGTGTATCAGGGTGGCCAGATCGTCTGCCGTAACCCGGTGGCTCAGGCGAGTGGCTGTAAGCCGCTCAACATCATCGGCGGCAATCCCTCGGCAGAAGCGCTGAGCTATGTCATGCCCGAAGCTGGCCCGTATCAGCGCACGCGCCAGACCCAGGACGTGTTGAGCATCAACTTCTCGGGCGCGCCGCTCGATTTGTGGGCCGGCCCGCTCTCGATCGCGTTCGGCGGTGAATTCCGTCACGAATTCTACAAAGTGACGGCCGATCCCTACGGCGCCGGCTCCGCCAACACCGCGTATAACAGCGCCTATCCAGCCGATCCGTTCGTGAACGCCAGCGGCAACGCCAACTGGTATGCCGGCACCTACAAGAACGGCCACGGTGCCTACAGCGTCAAGGAAGGTTTCTTCGAGGCAAACCTGCCGATCCTCAATTCGGATGCGCTCGGCCATGCCAATTTGAACGGGGCGGCGCGTGTTACCGATTACAGCACCTCGGGCGTCGTCTGGGCGTGGAAGATCGGCGGCACCTGGGCACTCCCGATCGACGGCGTTCGCATTCGTGCGGTCACGTCGCGCGACGTGCGCGCACCGAACCTCTCGGAACTGTTCGCGGCGCCGGTCACACAGACGCTGCCCGGCACGTTGAATCCGTTCACCGGCGAGACCGTCGTGGCCGTCCAGAATGCGATCGGCAACACCGCGTTGAAGCCGGAAATCGCCCGCAACACCACGGCGGGCATCACGCTCTCCAATCCGCACTGGTTGCCGGGTCTCAGCCTGTCGTTCGACTGGTACACGCTCAAGATCGAAGGCGTGATCTCAAGCCTCAGCGCGAACGACATAATCCAGCTCTGCTTCCAGAAGCTCGTGCTCTCGACCTGCGGCGCCACCAACCTGAGCGACCCAACCGGCCCGTACTTCATCAACGCGCAGGCGTTCAACCTTGCCTCATACGACACCGAGGGCTTCGATATCGAAGCGAGCTACCGCTGGCAGCGGCCGCTTGGCCTGCCGGGCAACTTCACCGTGCGCGCACTCGCTACGCACGTCATGAAGTTCGTGACTGACACCGGCCTGCCGGGCACCATCCCGGTCGATACTGCGGGGGACAACACCAGCAACACACCGAGTTGGAAGTGGTTGGCGACCCAGAGCTACGACACCGACCAATTCTCGTTCCTGCTCCAGGAACGCTGGTTCAGCGACGGCACCTTCGGCAACAAATATATCGTGTGCCAGAGCAATTGTCCGGTTTCAAACAACAACCACCCGACCATCGACAACAACTTCTATCCCGGTCGGTTCTACATGGATGTCGGCGGCAGCTACAATCTGACCAAGGACATCACCGCTTATGCCAAGATCGACAACATGTTCGATGTCGATCCGGCGGATTCGACGATCTTCAACAACCCGTCGCTCTACGATCAGCTCGGCCGCACCTATCGGGCCGGCGTTCGCTTCAAGCTGTAACCCTTCCCCCCTCGATGGGGCGCGGCATCACGCCGCGCCCCTTTTTTTTTGTCTTGGGCGGATGACGAGGGCACGGCGCTTGGCGACGGGCATCAGCCCGCCGCCACCGCGCGCGTCACACCGCAGTAGCGTACAAGGCGTGGTGGGTGAGGATGAACAGGGTGCGGCCGTCGCGCCCGCCCAGCACGAGTTGCAGCGGGCGTTCCGGCACATCGATGCGGCGGAGCAGCGCACCATCGGGTGCGTAGACGAACACCTGACCATTGGCGACGTACAGCGTCCCGTCCGCCCCGCGCAGGGCGCTCTCGCCGCCGCGATCGGCGACGATCTTGAGGTCGGTGACGCTGCCCCCTGCCCCGACCAGCCCGCTATAGGTGCGGTTCTCCGAAGCGTTGGTCAGCGTCACGCGTGCGCCCGGCGCGGCACCGACGAAGCCGTAGGCGTCGAGCGGATCGGACCAGCGCCAGCCCTGCTGATCGTCCGGCCCCTGATTCCACACGCGGAAAGCCGGCAGCACCAGCGACCCGTCGGGCGAGACATATTCGAGCGGCTTGGCCTCGCCCATCTTGGTGGTGAAGAAGTCGGCGAGTGTCGGATAGGTGTAGGTCTTGGGATCGATGCGGTCGTCGAACTCGCCATTGGCCCAGACGTTGCCCGGGAGCAAAGTCGTGGCGGAGGGATGCGGCTTGACGGGCGTCGGCGCGATCACCCGCACCGTCGCCGGCCGGGCGGGATCGATGCTGTAGACGGTGCCGTCGCGCCCCGCCGAGGACAGCACCATCAGATCGCCCGACCGATCGACCGCAAGGCTGACGGGATCGAGCGGCAGGTCGGCGATCGTCTCCAGCCCGCCCTCGCGCGACCAGCCGTGGATGCGGTGGAAAAAGCGGTCGATGAAGTAGAGCTTGCCCTTCGCGTCGGTCGCCGCGCCGGCGATCGAGTAGAAGCCATCGGCGAGTTTCTCTACGCCTTGCGTCACCGGCACTGCGCTCGCCGTCGCGGCGGCGGCGGGCGCCGGCGGCACGTCGAGCTTGGCGAAGTCGCGTTCGCGGACCTGCTGCTGGCGAGTCGCGTCGGTGATTGCGTTGTCGAACGGGTATTTGCTCGCGCGCGCGAAGGTGCCGCAACCCTTGGTGTCGCAACTCGCGAAGCCGCTCTCGGCGTTCACCTGCACGTTGCGGAAGCGGATATCGCCCGAGTTGAACAACCGGATCGCGGTGTCCATCGGCTTGGCGGTGCGCGTCACACGGTAGGAATGGTAATTGGTGAACAGGATGTTGCGGCTGTTGTGGAACTCGGTCGAGACCGCATTGACGCCGTCGCGGACCTCCTGCTCGGTCTGCGGGCCGAGGAACTCCCAATTGGCGACATTCTCGAGCACGATCTCATGCCGGTAATGGTGCTCGGCGGAGAGTTCGTAGACATGGCCGGGCGTGGTGGTGTCGGAAACGCGGAAGCCGGCCGAGGCGAGCGTGTTGGGCGACCAGATCGCCGCGAACGTGCCGCCGCCGCCGTCGGTCACCCAGATGCTCGCCGGTTGCCCGTCCTGGCGCACGCGCGGATCGCCGGGGCGGGCCTGCATGGTGCCGTCGCGCAATGCGGGGCCTTCGATCCGCACGTCGTTGACCATCGAGGCGGCACCCGCCCTCCACACCAAAGCGGATGCGCGTGGATTGACGCTGCCGGCCCACAGGCCGAGGCCCGACACGATCGCATCGCCACCCTTCGCGCTTTCGAGCAGCGCCTTGGGGCTGCCGACGCCAGCAAAGGCGGGCGTGTCGTCGCGCAGGAACAGCCGCGTGCGCGCGGGGTGCAGCGCGATCAGCACGCTGTCGGGCCGCAGCCTGAGCGTATCGGTAAGAAGATAACGTCCGACCGGCAGGTAGAGGACGCGGTGCGTGTCGATCGCGCGTTGGAGTGCGGCGGTATCGTCGGCCTCGCCGTCTCCCTTTGCGCCGAGATCGCGCGCGTTCGCCCAGGCCGAGACCGGCGGCATCGCGCGGATCGCCGGTGCCGGCGCCGCCGGCATGCGCGCGAGCGGGACGATATCGGCGTCGGTGGCAAAGTCTCCCATCTGCCCGAGGCCGGCGAGCTTCAAGCCGTAGGAGAAATCTCGCACGCGGTAGCGCGCGCCGACACCCGCCACGACCGTATTGCTCTCGCGCATCCGTGCGAACACCGGCACGTTTTGGGCGACGGCATTGTCGAAGCCGATCTTGGTGTGGACGTCCTTCTCGTTGGAAATCAGCACGCCGGCCTTGGCGATATTCTCGAAGCGGACGTTCTTGCCCCACAGGAAATCCGAATAGCCGCGATCGATCTCGATCCCGATCGGCGTGTCGCGGATCGCGACGTTGACCAGGGTCAGCCCGACTTCATGCTCGCGGATCGCGGCGTCGCTTTGCCCCTCGAAGGTCGAATCGAGCAAGGTGAACGGCCACATCGGCGCGGTCTTCTCGGTGACGATGCCGTAGCGGCCGCCGTAGAAATGGAGATCCTCACAGGCGTTGCCGACCTGATAGATTCCGGCAAAACCCGAGCCGAGATCGAAGTCGATATGGCGCAGATAGGCATGCTGCGCGACGCGGAAGCGCACCGCGACCGCGCCGGCATTGCCGCGCCCGATCTCGAAATCGACATTCGACAGCGCGGAATAGAAGGTCGTCTGGGTCGCGTCGAAGATGGTCGGATCGAACGGGACGGTGGTACGCGGTGGCACCGCCGGCTTGCCGGAGCGGAACTGGTCCTCGCCGGTGAAGGCGACCATCGCACCGATGCCGCTGGCGAACCCCGGCGTGTCATCGCCGAGCACGATCACGGGGCGCGTCTTGCCGACACCGAACACGCGCACGCCAGAGCGCAACAGGATGCTGCGGCTGATCCGGTAACGTCCGGCGGGCACGAAGACGAGGCCGCTGCCGGTCGATGCCGCCGCCGCATCGATCGCCTGTTGGAGCGCGGCGGTATCGTCGGCGCGACCATCGCCGACGCCCTTGACGATCACCGCGCGCGGATCATCCGGAAGCGACTGATAGACCGATGTCGACTTGGCGGCCGCAAACGTTGGCGCCACCGCGGCCAGCATCGTGCCGACCAGAAACGCTGCCTTCATCATATCCTCCCAAATGGCCGCGTCGCGCCAATGACCGGGCCGAGCGGCAAACCCGATGCGCCACGTATTTCGCAGTCGATCGAAGCACTTCCCCGTACCAGCGCATGATGTTAACGTAAACATGACTTTTGGTCGTAGATGCGCAATCATGGCGCGAAGCCTAGACTGCACGACGATATAGATCGCACGATTGGCGGAGGGGATGGATGGCGATTCGATGTGCCCAGCGGCGTAGCTTCTTATGAGCGGTGAAGACTGGCGGCTGGTGATCGCGGCGATCGCCGGCATCATCCTGTCCGTCGTGCTGATCGTGCGCGTGCGGCTGCATCCCTTCATAGGTTTATTATGCGGCGCGTTTGCGGTCGGACTGTTCGCCGGGCTGCCACTCGTCGATACCGGCAAGGCGGTGCAAAAAGGCGTCGGCGACATCATCGGCGGGACCGGGCTGGTGGTGGCGCTGGGGCTGTCGCTAGGCGCGATGCTCCATCTTTCCGGCGCGGCGGCCTCGCTGGCGACGAGTGCGTTGCGGTTGACCGGCGTGCGCGCCGCGCCGTGGGCGACGCTAGGCGTGGCGATCATCATCGGCCTGCCCTTGTTCTTCGAAACCGGGCTGGTGCTGCTGCTGCCGATCGTGGTCGCCGCCGCCGAGGCGATGCCGCACCAGAAAGACAATGACGCCGCCAAGCTGCGGCTCATCATGCCGGCGCTGGCTGGGCTCGGTGTCGTTCACGCGCTGGTGCCGCCGCATCCGGGTCCGCTGCTGGCGGTGGAAGCGCTGCACGCCAGTCTTGGCCTGACGATGCTGTACGGTATCCTGATTGCCATTCCGGTCGCGGTGCTGGCGGGGCCGCTGCTGGCGCGCGTGGTCGCGCCCGGCGTGCGCCTGACGCCGACCGTGCTGAGCGATCACACGCTTGATCTGACGCCGCCGCCGCGTGCGATATCGCTGCTGATCGTAGTGTTGCCGGTGCTGCTGATCGCGATCGGCGAACTGGGCCAGCTCATTCCTCCGGTCGCCGGGTCGGCGTTGCTGGCGGCGGCGCGCAATCCGGTGCTGGTGCTGCTCGTCACCAACCTGCTCGCGCTGCCTTTGCTGTTCGGGCGGCGGCTGGCCGAAGCGACCGTGCAGGACGCGGTGTGGCATGAGACGATGGCGAGCGCAGGCGCGATCCTGCTCGCGATCGGCGCGGGTGGTGCGCTCAAGCAGGTGTTGGTGACGGCGGGGCTGTCCGATCTGCTCGCGCGGCTGGTGCTCGCCTATCCGGTGTCGCCGCTGTTGCTCGGCTGGCTGGTCGCGGTCGCGATCCGGCTCGCAGCCGGATCGGCGACGGTGGCGACGATCACCGCCGTCGGCATCATGCCGGGGGTGGTCGCGGCCTCGGGCGTGTCGCCCGAACTGACCGTGCTGGCGATCGGCGCGGGATCCGTGTTTTTCAGCCATGTCAACGATCCCGGCTTCTGGCTGGTCAAGAGCTATGTCGGCACCTCGACGCCGGATACGTTTCGAACGTGGTCGATGGTCGAGACGGTGATCTCGGTCGCGGGCCTCGCTGGGGTGTTCGCGCTGAGTTACGTGGTTTGAACGGTGTGGCAAAAACTGGACACACCTGCGGTTAACGAGATCGCTATCACCTGCCCCATTCCTTTCTGATCCGAGAAAATTCCTCGCCCAACGATAGGTGCTAGAAAGAGCTTGCGGGCGAAATATGATAGCGTTACCACTTGGTCTAACGGGGTAGCTCGGACGATAGCCGGACGATCTGCCAAAGGGTGCCGCGTTGCAGACGGCACCACATGCTGACCAGCATGCCGATGACGATATCAAAGAGAACAGATGCAGGATCGGGGAGGAGTATGAGCATTACGCTTGGCTGTGCCGACAATCCGAAATTCGCGTCGCCGAACCGCGCGCCTGCATCGATCCAATGCCGTAGTGTCCGTGCTGCGCCGCAGCCTGACGCCATTGCCGTTTCCCCCAGCCTCAGGGGTGCCGTTCGCGGCACCCCGTTTTTTTGGGTGCTTTGAAACACGCCGAGGCCGGCAAATCGAGACCATAGCAACGACAAGCCGCCATCCACCGAGCGGCACGCATGGGGAGAGTGATGATGATTCGGAAAGACATGTTGCTGGATCGCCGCGAGGCGCTGTTAGGGTCCGCACTGGTCGGTGCCGGGCTGGCGGCGGCCCCGATCGCCGCATCGGCCGCGCGTGCCGCTGCCCCGTCGGCATCGGGAACCTGTTCCACGCCGCATAGCGCGGTCGCCAAGACGCAATATGGACCTGTGCGCGGCTACGTTTCGGGCGGCGTCTTCACCTTCAAAGGCGTGCCTTACGGCGATGACACGTCGGGCGAGAACCGCTGGCTGCCCGCCAAGCCGCCGAAGCGCTGGACCGAGGACTATCCCGCGCTCGCCTATGGCGCGAACTGCCCGCAGACGCTGCACAGCTTCCGCGCGACCGAGCATACCTTCCTCCAGCAATGGGATGACGGCTTCCTCGGCGAGGACATGCTCAAGCTCAACATCTGGACCCCGTCGCTGAGCGGCAATCGCGCGGTGATGGTCTATTTCCACGGTGGCGGGTATAGTTTCGGCTCGTCCTATGAGCTCGCCTCGCATGATGGCGCGCAGATGGCGCGGCATCATGATGTCGTGCAGGTTTCGATCAACCATCGGCTCAATGTTCTCGGCTTCCTCGATCTCACCGAATTGGGCGGCAGCGCCTATGAGGAATCGGTCAACGTCAGCATGACCGACTGCATCGCCGCGCTGCGCTGGGTGCAGGAGAATATCGCGGCGTTCGGCGGCGATCCCGACAAGGTCATGATCTACGGCCAGTCGGGTGGCGGATCGAAGGTGACGACGTTGCTGGGAATGCGCGCGGGCAAGGGCATGATCCACCGCGCGGCGGTGCAATCCGGCGGTGGCGGTGCGCTCCCGACCGCCGAGCAATCGCGTGAATTCTCGCGCCGGTTGGTCCGCGAACTTGGCGCGCGGGATATCGGCGCGTTGCAGAGGGCGGACTGGAAGACGCTGTTCGAGACCGGCAACCGTGTCGCGACCGACATCAACGGGCCGATGCGCGGGCCGCCCGGCCCCTCGACGACACCGCGCGTCGGCTGGGGGCCTACGCTCGACGGCAAGGTCATCGACGTGCGTTCGTTCTCCGAAGTTGCACCGGACATCTCGCGCGACATTCCCGTGATGATCGGCAACGTCAGCGAAGAAGGCATGCGCTTCGGCTCGAACCCGAGCGAGGCGGAGTGGCGCGCCGATCTCACCAAGCAAATGGGTGCGACCAAGGCCGATGCGCTGATCGCGGCGATGAAACAGGCGCATCCCGAAAAGGCGATCCGCACGCTATCCTACGGGGTGCAGGGGCTGTCGGCGCGCAACCGAGTGCAGAGCATGGTCGCGTTGAAATATGCGCAAAAAGCGGCGCCGGTGTTCCAATATCTGTTCCAATGGCAGTCACCGCAACTCGATGGCGTCGCGGGGGCATGGCACACCGCCGAGCTGGCCTTCTGCTTCGACAATACCGCGCGGTGTGACCAAGGCACCGGCAACACGCCCGACGCGCAGCGGCTGGCGCGGACGATGGCGACCGCCTGGGCCAATTTCGCGCGCACCGGCAATCCGAGCCAGCCCGGCCTCGCCTGGACGCCGACCGATCCGGCCCGCTGCCAGACGATGGTGTTCGATAGCCAGTGCCGGATGGTCGATGATCCCGAAGGGGCGGCGCGCCGCATCCTGCTGGGCTAAACGACGACGAGAGGGGAAAACGATGGGCGCTTTTCGACATCTGATGCTGGCGGCCGCGCTGCTGACGGGCGCGGCGCCGGTGGTGGCGCAGGACGCGCGCATGACGCCGATGGCGGCGCCGGCCGAGCCGGGCGCAATCGCGCTCAAGACCGGCGGCGTGAGCGGATCGACCGCGCCGGAAGCGTGGTTCAGCCAATATGGCGTGGCGATGACGCGCAACGTCAGCACCGCAACGCTCACCCCGTTCCTGCCCGATCCGGCCAAGGCGACCGGCGCGGCGGTGATCGTCGCGCCCGGCGGCGGCTTCCTGATGCTGTCGATGGAGAATGAGGGCTGGCGCGTCGCCAAGGCGTTCGCGGCGCGGGGCGTGGCCGCGTTCGTGCTCAAATACCGTCTGAAGCCGACACCCGCCGGCATGCCGCAGTTCGAACAGGCGGTGGGCGCGATGTTCGCGAGCGCGGGCCGTGCGGACTCGCGCCTCAAGCCCGAGGATGCCGTCGCGGGTCTGTCCGACCAGATCGCCGATGCGCGCGCCGCCTTCGCGCTGGTGCGGAGCCGTGCCGCCGAATGGCGAGTCGATCCGGCGCGGGTCGGGATGATCGGTTTTTCGGCGGGCGCGATGACGACGATGGCGGTGGCGCTGGCCGCGCCCGAGCTGAAGCCCGCCTTCATCGCGCCGATCTACGGTTCGATGGAAGCGGTGTCGGTGCCCGCCGACGCACCACCGATGTTTGCCGCGCTGGCGAGCGACGACCCGCTGTTCGCGCACAAGGGCTTCGGGCTGATCGACTCGTGGCAGAAGGCGAACCGGCCGGTCGAGTTCCACCTCTACGAACATGGCGGCCACGGTTTCGGCCTCGGCAAACAAGGCACCACCAGCACCGGCTGGTTCGCGGCGATGATGCAATGGCTGGATACGAGCGGGCTGCTCACGCGGCGGTGAACACGTCGAAAAGGAAGATGCGGATGATGACGAAAGCGTTGCCGGTCGCGGCAGGGATGGCGTGGCTGGCACTGGCGAGCGCGGCGGATGCCGACACCCCCGCCCCGCCCAGCCTCGCGCCCTATTTCCAGCCGGCGATCGGCGCGGCGAAGGCGCCCGATGCCGACGGCTTCCTTCAGCGCTGGCTGCTGCTCGAACCGATCGTCAAGCCGAACCGCAGCAATTCGGGCTTCACCAACAGTTACGTCCGCACCGCGCTGACCACGCACTATTTTCCGGGCCAGTTCACTGCGCTTCCCAAGGATGGCGAGACGGTGAAGGGCGCCGCGCCGCTGCGCTGGCACGCTTTCGATGCGGTGCCGTTCGACGTGACGCTGTTCACCTTCGCCGCTGCGCTCGGCAAACCGACCTATGGCGTGATCTTCAACGCGGTGACGGTGGTGCATAGCCCGCGCGAGATGAAGAACGTGCGGCTCGCGGTCGGCTCGAACGCGGCGTCGATGTGGTGGCTCAACGGCAAGGAGGCGGTGATGCTGTCAGGCGACCGGCGCATGGTGATGGACGACGTGCTCTCTCCGCGACTGACGCTCGCCAAGGGGCGCAACGTGCTTCGCGGCGCGGTCATCAACGGCCCCGGCCTGAGCGATTTCTGCGTCCGCTTCCTTGATGAAGACGGCAAGCCGATCCGCGACATCAGCGTGGACGTGAAGTGATGGCTGGAGACACCATGCGGCATTTCGCCACCGCCCTAGCGGCCTTGCTGTCGCTGCCCGGCGCCGCCAGCGCGCAACTCGCGGGTGAGCCGTTCATCCACGATCCCTCGACGATCATGGAATCGGACGGGAAATATTACACGTTCGGCACGCGTGGCGGCGGTCTCGTCTCCGAAGATGGCTGGACGTGGCACAGCGGCGGCGAACGGCCCGGCGGCGGCCTCGCGCCCGACGTCATCAAGATCGGCGACCGCTATTATGTCGCCTATGCGGTCGGCGGTGGCGGCATGAACGGTGGCCACGCCAGCAATATCAAGATGATGTGGACCAAGTCGCTCGATCCCAAATCGCCCGATTTCGGCTATCACGATGTCGGCGTGGTCGCCTCCACCGACGGCGTCGAGAATGCCGATGCGATCGACCCGGCCTTTCTCCTCGTCGATGGCCGGCTGTGGCTGAGCTACGGAACCTATTACGGCTTCATCCGCATCGTCGAACTCGATCCCAAGACCGGCATGCGGCTGGCGGGCAACCAGCCGGTCGATATCGCGATCGACATGGAAGCCACCGCGCTGATGTACCGCGACGGCTGGTATTATCTGCTCGGCACGCACGGCACTTGCTGCGACGGGCCGAACTCGTCGTACAACATCCGCGTCGGCCGCGCGAAGAGCGTGACCGGGCCGTATCTCGACACCATGGGCGTGCCGCTGCTCAAGGGTGGCGGCAAGCTGGTGATCGACGGGCGCGGTCGGACTTTCGGGCCGGGGCATTTCGGGCTGATCGATCTTGGCGGCGGCATGGAGAAATTCTCGATGCACTATGAGGCGGACATGGACCGCAGCGGGCGTAGCGTGCTGGCGATCCAGCCTTTGCTGTGGCGCGACGGCTGGCCGATCGCGGGCGATAACCTCAAGGCGGGGACGTACGAGATCACGTCCGAGCGTAGCGGCAACGCGCTGCAGTTGAACGTGGATTTCGTTCGCATCGCGTTCGATCCGCGCCGTTCGTTTTTCGCCAAGCCCGACACGCCGATCGTCCCCGTTCCCGACCAGACGCTCGCCGAGGATCAGGCGACCTGGCCGAAAGACAAGATCGCGGTCGATCTCGGCGAATATATGATCCGCCCGCATCAGCAGTGGACGATCACCCCGCTCGCAGGCGCGGGCGGCTATTTCGGGTCGCCTTATTACAAGATCGTCGTCGCCGGCACCGACCGCGCTCTGGCCGCGACGCCCGATGACGAGGTCGTGACCGCCCCAGCGTTCACCGGCGCGCCGGAACAATTGTGGCGGATCGACCAGCTCATCGACGGGTCATACCGGATCACGCCGAAGGTCAAATCGGCGAGCCGGCGCGACGTCGCGCTGGTCACGATCGGCGCGAGCACGCCGACGCTCGCCACGTTCGATCCGGCCAGCGATGCCGGCCGCTGGACCTTCAAGGCGCCGTGACCGCTACCGTTTCTTCCCATCAGGAGCCGACCCGATGAACACGCGTTTCAAAGCCTGGCACCTCGCGCTGGCGCTCGCCACCTGCGCGCCCTCGATCGCACTTGCGCAGGTCACGACCAACCCGCCGCCGGCGGTGCCCAACGCGCCGCCAGTGACGATCGAGCACATCAAGGTCCATGCGCCGTCGATCGAGGGCAATCTGGAAGGCGAATCCGCCGACCGCGATGTGCTCGTCGTGCTGCCGCCGAGCTACGCCAAAGCGCCCAAGCGCCGCTATCCGGTGGTCTATGCACTGCACGGCTATTCGATCGGCGCCGAGCAGTGGAGCAAGGAAATCCATCTGACCGACGCGAGCGCGGGCGCGTTCGCCAAGGGCGCCAAGGAGATGATCCTCGTCCTGCCCGATTCGAAGACGGTGCATAACGGATCGATGTATTCCAGTTCGGTAACGACCGGCGACTTCGAGACGTTCATCTCGCGCGACCTGATCGCCTATGTCGACGGGCATTACCGGACGATCGCCAACCGGGCGAGCCGTGGCCTCGCCGGCCATTCGATGGGTGGCTATGGCACCGCGCGCATCGGCATGCGGCATGCGGACATGTTCGGCGCGATCTACATGATGAGCCCGTGCTGCCTCTCCGCCCGCACCGCCGCGCCGGCCGATCCGCAGGCAGCCGCGACGCTCGAAGCGCTCAAATCGCCAGCGGAGTCGGCGAGCCTGCCGTTCATGCTGCGCGCCCAGCTCGCCGCCGCCGCCGCATGGTCGCCCAACCCCAAGGCGCCGCCGCTGTATCTCGACCTGCCGACCAAGAACGGCGTCGCCCAGCCCGAGGTGCTGGCGAAATGGGCGGCGAACGCGCCGCTCGCCTTTGTCGATCAATATATCGGCAATCTGAAGCGCTACAGCGCGATCGCGATCGATGTCGGCGATCAGGACAGCCTGAAGGTGGACGCGGGCAAGCTCCACCAGATCCTCGATGATTACGGGGTGGCGAACAGCTTCACGATCTATTCGGGCACCCACACCAGCAATGTCGCGACGCGCGTGCAGGAGTTCGTGCTGCCGTTCTTCAGCCAGCACCTCAAGAGCAAGTGACCGCGAGCGTGCGGGGCAGTATCAAGCCGGAATGGTGACAGCGAAGCGAGCGAGATCATTGCGGGCGGGCTGTGCGGTCTTCGAGCGCACAGCCGCTTTTTCTGTCCGTCAGGCACATCCGTGATGCAGGCAAGAAACCTGCTGACGACGGCGATGCGGCATCACCAGACCGGCCAATTGGGCAACGCCGAGCAAGGCTATCGTGCGGTCCTCGCGATCGAGCCGCGCAATGTCGACGCGTTGCATCTCCTCGGCGTGGTCGCGCACCAGCGGGGCCACAATGATGCGGCGCTCGATCTGATCGGACGCGCGATCGGGCAGAACGGGCGTGTCGCGGCGTTTCACCACAATCTCGGCAACGTACTCGGCCAGCTCGGCCGGCAAGCCGACGCAGTCGCCGCGTATCGTCAGGCGATCCGGCTCCAGCCGGAGCATGTCGAGGCGCACGCCAGCCTTGCCGGTCTGCTCGTGCAGCAGGGCGAGGCGCAGGAGGCACTAGCCGCGATCGATCGCGCGCTTGCGCTGCGACCACTCGACGCTGGCAAGCACGTCAATCGCGGCAATATCCTGCACGCGCTCGGCAGGAGCGACGCGGCGATCGCGGCCTATCGCCGGGCGATCGAACTGGAGCCGGCGCTCGCCGCCGCGCACAACAATCTCGGACTGGCGCTGATTGCGCGCGAGGAGGTCGAGGCAGCGTTGCCATGTTACCGGCGCGCGATCACGCTCAAGCCGGATTATGTCGAGGCATATGTCCATCTCGGCAATGCGCTTCAGGATCTGGGGCAGTCCGGCGATGCGGCGGCGGCATATCGTCAGGCGCTGGTGCTCCAGCCGGATCGTGCAGATGCGCGACTTGCCCTTGCCATGACCGCGATCCCGATCATGCCAGCCACACCGGAAGCGGCGGCGGGAACGCCGCACGCTTTCGCGGCCGCGCTGGACGCGCTTGCAACCCATCCGCAGGGCCTGAGTGCTGCGGCGGGGCGCAGCCAGCCGTTCTACCTCGCCTATCGACCCGTGGATGTCACAGCCGACCTATGCCGCTACGGCGATCTCGTCGCCACGCCGCAGCCTGTACCGGATCGCGAAGCGCGGACCGGGCGGCTCCGTCTCCTGATCGTCAGCGCGCATGTGCGGGACCATCCGGTCTGGCGTGTCAACCTGCAAGGCTTGCTGACTCATCTCGATCGCAGCCGCTTCGATGTTGCGGTGTTTCACACCGGCGCGCGCACCGACGAGCATACCGCATGGGCGGCGGCGAACGTCGATACGTTTGTCGGCGGCGAGCGGAACGTTGCGGCATGGCGCGCGAAGATCGTCGAGTATCGGCCCGACATCATCCTGTACCCGGAGGTTGGCATGGACCCGGTGACGGGCGCGCTCGCGAGCCAACGTCTGGCGGCGGTGCAAGCCGCTGGCTGGGGACATCCGATCACCACCGGCCTGCCGACGATCGATCTGTTCTTCAGCGGCGAAGCTCTGGAAGGGCCGGACGCCGACCGGCACTATCGCGAGCGGCTGGTGCGGTTGCCACGCACCGGCGTGAGCATTGAATGGACGGCGGAAGGAGGCGAGCCGTGGCAAGGGCCTGAGCGGGCGGCGGACGTGGTACGGTTCGCGCTCTGCCAGCAGCCGATCAAGTTCGATCCCGCCGACGACGCGCTGTTGACGCGCATCGCCAAGGGCAGCGGCGCGTGCGAATTCTGGCTGGTCATGCCGAACCGTCAGCAATGGGCGGGTAAACAGCTCGTCGCGCGGCTGCGGGACCGCTTCGCTGAGGCGGGGCTCGATCCCGATCGCTACATCAAGGTCGCGTCTTGGATGACGTCGCGCAGGTTCAACGGCTTTCTCGACGCGATGGACGTGTATCTCGATTGTCCGGCCTTTTCCGGCTTCACGACCGCGTTGCAGGCGGTTCAGCGCGGCCTGCCGATCGTCACGCTCGAAGGCCGCTTCCTGCGCCAGCGCATGGCCGCCGGGCTGCTCCGCGACATCGGCATGCTCGACGGGATCACCGAGACGCCCGACGCCTATGTCGAGCGCGCGGTCGCCTGGGCGAACCACGCCCGCGATACGGCGGGTTGGAGCAGATCACGCGACCTGCTCCGCGATGCCGCCAGCCGGGCGATGGGCGACCCTGAACCGATGCTGCGGCTTCAGGATGCGCTCATCGCCGCCGCCGGTTAACGAGACAGCAACGCCGCCTCGCCCCATGTCACCGGCAGCGTCGCGGGATCGGCTACAGCCGCGCGCGCGACGAGTTCGATGATCTTGACGCCCGCCACGTCGGCGGTCAGCGGCTCGCCGGCATCACCCCATTTGAGCGGCTTGCTGGTGGCGAGCAGCTTGCCGTCGCCATAGACCGTGAAGATGACAGCACTCCGGTTGCGTGCCGAATCGTTGACCCCGACGGTGGCGGTGAAGCGGCGATAGCTCTGGTTGCGCACCTCCAGCCGCGAATTGGCCAACACCCCAACGCCGGTGTCGAAGGTCTTGCCGGCGATGCGGAGCGCCTCGCCATACGGCGCGCTATCGGCCTGCGCGCCGCCCCAGCCGGCGTAGATCGGGCGCTCGCCGCTACCCTTGGTGCCCTGCCAGCCCGAGGCCGAGCGGTGGATCATGGGATCGGGCGCAGGTTCGACGACGCCATCGACCGCCGGATTGACGTTGCCGGGCTGTTCGGAAAGGTACAGGCCATCGGCGAGCACGCGGGTGCCGCGCGCCTTGAACATCAGCGTCTGATGCGGTTCGAGGTGAAGCTTGGTCATGCCGCGGAAGCTCTGCTGTTTGCCGGTCCACAGATCGGCAAGCGCGATGTCGGCGTCACCCCGGAACTTCATCTGGGCGGCGGTCAGATCGACGTCGATCGGCGCGGCGCTGCGGTTGAAGATCGCGACGGCCTTGTCGCCGGTGCTGAGCGTCTTGACGAAGGTCTGCACCTCGTCGCTATCGAATGCGACCACTGCCTGGTGCCCGGCGGGGTCTTGATTAACCGCGATCACATCGGCGTTGCCGAACACGTCGAGCAACGCTTTCGGCGCCTGCCGCAAGTCCATGCCGATCATCAGCGGTGCGTCGATCATCGCCCACATCGAGAGGTGCGAACGCGCCTCGGTGATGTGGTTCGCATCGAAATCGCCCTTGCCGATGTACAGCATGTCGGGGTCGTTCCACGAACCGGGATGCGCGTAAAAGGCGCGCTTCGCGGCGCTGTCGAAGTTGGTGAGCATCCGGCCCCAGCTCGGATTGATATCGTCGCTGGTGCGTGAGAGGCTGCCGAAATCCTTGCCCCAGGCGCGAACGTTGCCCGCGCCCCAGATGCACAAAGACAGCAGGAAGTCGCCGTCGGGGTTGTTGCGGACCAGTGCCGCATTGATCTGCCGGAACTCCGCCTGAACCGCAGGAATATCCGAGCGCGCGACCGAATCCATGTCCAGCAGCGGCTTGAGTTCTCGGTACGCGCCGGATTTCACCTTCTCGCTGTCGGCGCCATACGCGCGCAGCCCGCAGCCATCGACCTTGATGAAGTCGAAACCCCAGGTCGCGAAGAACAGGGCGATGTCCTGATCGATATGTCCGTACAGCCCGACTTCGCGCTCCCGCACTGTGCCTTTGGGCAGATCGGTATCGTCGGGCGAATAGGCTTGCGAACAGGTGTTGCGGCCAAGGTCCGAATAGATGCCGACCTTGAGACCCATCGCGTGGACCCGGTCGGTGAACGGTCGGAACGTCGGCAGATCGGCGCCCGCCACGGCGGAGGGAAAGCGCGCGGTACGGATGACGAGATTACCGTCGGTCAGGCGGCGCTTGATCGCCCAGCCATCGTCGATGTTGACGTAGCGATAGCCCTTGCCCGCCAGTCCGCTGTCGACCAGCGCTTGGGCTGAACCGATGATCTTGGTCTCGTCGATATCGGTGGCGAAGGCGTTCCAGCTACTCCAGCCCATCGGCGGGGTTTGCGCATGGCCGGACGTATAGGCGGACCAGCGGCCGGTCGGTGTCAGCGGATCAGCGCTGGCCCGCGCTGCGAAACCGGGGAGCAACGCGGCCACCGCCAGCGTCGTACCGAGAAACCTCTTCATCCTGCCATCCTCCCATTCAGCCGACACCGAATCCATGATCTTGCGTCGCCGCCAACGCTTAGCAGCGGCCCGTGGAGACTGTTAGCGCTACCGTAAAAATTCCTGGCCCGCTCGGGTCTGCGGATCGCGTCACAGTTCACCTTCCGCGTGGACGGGGCGCGGCAATTCACGTTGCTGTGCCGGATCGCGGGTCGCGGCTATTGCAACCTTTGCGCAAGAACAATTCGGACGCCGTGATTCTGTGCTGATCTTTCCCAGGCCCACTGGACCAACGGAAATTCTTCAAAGCGAAGTTGGTGAAAAGGCGCTTGGGCTGCCGTGTCGTCACAGCGGGCGCCGGCATGAAGATAAGCGGCGAACCATGATTTGCGTTATGGTAAAACATTGGACATAAGAGCGCGGTTCCAAATGAACGCCTCTCCTGCAGCGCGCGTATATCGCCGCTCGATCATACGGACATATTGTCATGGCTGAAGAAACCTTGAACTCCATCGAACTCGCCACCGAACTGACCATCGCGTGGCTCGGCAACCAGAACAACCGCGTGTCGGCCGAAGATGTGCCAGCGTTCCTGCGCACGATGCACGGCACCCTTCTCGAACTCGACTCAGGAACGACCGGGTCGGACGGGACCGGCGAAGAAACCGCTGCCGCCGATGCGTTCACGCCCGCCGTGTCGGTCCGCAAGTCGCTCGCGTCGAAAGATCACATCATCTCGATGATCGACGGCAAGCCCTACAAGACGTTGCGGCGCCACCTTTCGACGCATGGCCTCACCGATGTGCAATATCGCGAGCGCTACAATCTGCGCCCGGACTATCCGATGGTCTCCGAAAACTATTCGCTCGCCCGGCGGGCAATGGCGCAGAAGATCGGTCTCGGCCGCAAGGGTCGCGGCGCAGCGCCCGCCCCCGAGGAAGCGCCGGCTGCAAACGACGCGAGCGCGGCGGCTACGCCCGCAAAGCGCACGCGTCGCAAGGCGGACGAAACCGCGTGATCTGAAAGCATCGCCCGGCGCAAGTCGGGCGATGCGCAGATGTTTGCGCGCACGAAGCAGTTCGGACATCGCGAGCCGCACGACGGGTTCGAGACGTAAGCTGGCGTAGGGCAGAGCGCGATGGCATAGGCCCGCCATGTTCGCGATCGACTCCGTCCGCTCCATCTACCAGGGTTGGCTCAATCTGGTGATGGTGAGATTGCGCGCGCCCGATGGCGTGACATTCGACCGGCACGTCATCGAACTCGGCAGGGCCGTCGTCGTCCTCCCCTATAATCCGGGAACCGGCATGGCGCTGGTCGTCTCGATGCCGCGTGCGCCGGTGACCTTGCTCGGTTTCCCCGACATGCTGGAGGCGATCGCCGGCAAACTCGACAGCGCCGACCCGGAGGAATGTGCGCGCCGCGAGGCGATGGAGGAAGCCGGGGTGCGCCTCGGCACGCTCGATCATATCGGCTGCCTCTGGCCGACGCCGAGTAACGCGACTGAGCGGCTCGACTATTTCCTCGCCACCTATGACGATGCCGACCGTATCGCCGCTGGCGGCGGGCTTGTGGAAGAACAGGAAAACATCACCGTTCACGAGATCGCGCTGACCGAGCTATGGGCGCGCTACGAGACCAATCGCCTGCCGGACGGAAAATTGGTCACGGTCTTGCTCGCGTTGCGGGTGCGTCGGCCCGATCTGTTCGTCTAACCGGCAGGGTCTTGCAAGATCAGCCTTCTCTCACGCGGCGGCCTTCGCGCTCCAGCCTGATCTGGTCGTCGTAGAATCGCACCAGTTCCGGGACGTCGATCGGTTGTTCCGCCAGTCGCCCGTGAAAGAACAACGCCGGGGCCGCGTCCAGCGCGACACGCGTGCCGGTAAAGCGATCGAGGAAGCGCAGCCAGAAGAAAGGAAGGGTCGCGACATGCCCGGCTTTCTTGCTGCGTAACAGCGATTGGGCGAGCGCCCGGAGCGCAAGCAGCACGCCGGTGCCGAGCCCCGAGGCGCTGCCGAGCGCAAGCACCTCGAAGTGTCGGAACATCCAGCGCAAGCCACTCGGCGTCCAGCGCGAGTAATCATAGGCGCCTTCGCAGACCGACCAAAGATAGGCCGTCGTCGCGAACACCTGGCCGCCCGGACGCAGCACGCGGCGGATTTCGCTGACGACCTGGATCGGATCGACGGTCAGTTCGAGCACGGCCTGAATCCACACCGCATCGACGCTGGCGTCCTTGAGCGGGATACGGTGCGCGTCGGCCAAGAAGGTGATGTTCGGAGAGGCGTAGATGTCGAGTGCCACCACTCCGACCTTGTCCGATTCGTACAGAGGTTCGGCCCGGCTGCCGATCGCACCGCCGCCGACGATGAGGAGGAGTGGCTGTTCGCGCGGCGATCGTTCGAGTTCGGCGATGACCGTGCGCGCAAAATGACGGGCGATCGGGTTGATGCCGTAGACGATCCGCCCAAACCACCAGCGCAGCCGGTCGCGTTTCCACACGCTTGCGCCGCCCGTCGCGAGCATCGTCTCGCGGTTCAGCACGCTGCTGCCGAATTCGATCAGCACATCCTGCCCGCCGACCTGATCGAAGGATGTTGAGGAACACTCGGATGCCGTACATGCCGCCGGTCCACCATCGACCGGCATGCTCAGGCCCGCGCCGCACGCCGGACAGGCGAGCAGGTCGGCGATCGGGGCGAGGTTCGTGATCAACATGAAATGCCCCCTACCCCGTCGCGGTCGAGACGCCCACCGTCACCCATCGCGAAGATCACCGCGCGGTCTTGCGTTCGATCAACGATATCAGCGCCTGGACATTGGTGAGCTTCTCGATGTCGCCCGAACCGATCTTGACGTCGAACGCGTCTTCGACCGCGAGGATGAGGTTGATGTGGCTGAGCGAAGTCCACCGCGCCACGTCGGCGGCGGTCATGTCGTCGCGCAACACCAGATCGTCCTCGTCGAAAATGTCGCGGAAGATGCCGGTGAGTTCCTCAACGATCTCGTCGTGCTGCATCGGTCGGTCCTCTTGTATCTGTCGGGAAGCGTATCAGGTATCGACGCGGTTGCGCCAGATGACGCGACCGGGAACGCCGAACACGGTAGCGCCCGCCGGCACGTTTCCCGTCACCACCGTGTTGAGCCCGATCGTCGCGCCATCGCCGATCCGAAGCTTGCCGACAATCTTCGCGCCGGGCCGCACCGTGACATCATTACCGATCGTCGGGCAGTCGTCGTCGTTCGAATAGCCGATGCTGACCTGCTGGTTGAGCCAGAAATTGGCACCGATCCGCTCCACCGCGACCATCGTCGAGAAGCCGTGCTGAATGAAACAGCCCGGGCCGAGATCGGGAATGTCGAGGTGCAGGCTGTCGAGCGGCGGCATCATCCAGCGATAGGCACGCGCGAACGGCAGGCGCAGATACACGAGGTTCCGATATTCCCGGAAGAACACCATCAAATGCATGTGACGATGGAGCAGCGCGAATCCGGCCGGTTCCTCATGGAACAGGATCGCGCACCAGCGGCGGATGTCGGCGCGGATCGGCGCGTCTGACCCGCTGAAGGCGATGATCAGAAGCGTGGGCCATAGGCGGATAAGGTTTAGCAGAAGCAAGACCTGCTTTGCCGCCGCTTTCATCGGCGCGTCTGCCCTTCGCTCACGCCGAGGTCCCCTGAATATCAACAACGCGGATATTAAGCGCGTCGGGTATCGGACGGTCAAGATCGAAGCGCCAGTGCGTTTCGCCATCGGTTGCCACGTCGATCTGCACGAATCCTAGGCGCGGATAATGCTCACGTACCATGTCGTTCCGATCGGTGGGCAGGTAACGACCGAACAATGCGGCGGCCCCCATGCGTTTCGCCTCGGCTGCGATCACTGCCAAGCAAGCAGCCTCGACCCCACGCCCGAGCACACGGCAACTCATCAGCCATGTCTCCAGATCAACCTCGCCGCCGGGCGTGAGGCGGCCGATCACGATCGCGATAACACCGTTGTCGCCGAACGTGTCGCGCAGCCGGAACTGCAAGGCAAGGAGGTGCGGGTCGGCGATGAGCGCAGCGATTTCCGCGTCGGAGTAGCGGCGGGTGGTGAGATTGAACTGGTTGGTCTTGTTGACCAACTGGACGATCCGTTGCTGGCCAGCCGCATCGAAGCGTTTCCACTCCAGCACCATCTGGAGGCTTTCCAGATAGCTTGTAATGTCCAGACCGCCGGTACGCGTCTTCTCGCGGGCGGCGTTGGCGGCGTAGAGCGCGGTGCGCTCGCGATCCTCCTCGGTCAGTGCCAACGCCTCGAAATAGCCGGCGCGAGCGAGCGTTCTGGCGTAAAGTGCGGCATCGTCGGGCAATTCAGGCACGCGCACCATCGGCAGCGCGCGCCGGACGAGATTGCGTTCGAACGGATTGTCATCGACGAACACAAGAGAGTCGAGGCCGATACCGATCTCGTCGGCGATGCGGCTCAGGTTGGTCGGCTTGTCGTCCCAATTGGCGACGAAGCTGGTGATATGCTCCAGCCTCAGGATCATGTCAGGGTGACGCTCGAACGCTTCGCGCGCCACCGCTTCGTCATTCTTCGAACAGACCGCGAGCAATACCCCGCGCTTCATCAGATCGAGCGCGTAGCGTTGCAGCGAGAGATAGGCTTCGCCTTCCGCGCTGCCCTGCCCGAGCACGATGCCGTTCACCCCGTCATCGCCGATGACGCCACCCCACAGGGTGTTGTCGAGATCGAGCACCAGGCACTTGGCGGAGCGTCCGCGCCGGGCCGAGACCAGTCGCAAGGCCAGTTCCGCGTAATGTTGTGCGGCGGCTGGTGAGACCTCCTGCTTGCCCTTCAGCCACAGCACCGGATCGTGCCAGGCGTCGAGACCGTCGATTGCGACGGCATCATCGATCGCCAGCAGGTCGATCCCCTCGTCGGTTGCGGCTGAGCGCAGGCGCGCGTTCAACGCTGTGGCCATGCGCGCCGGGGAACCCGGGAGGGCGTGCTCGTTCGATCCCATCAAGGGCAGCATCCGCGGCAAAGCGGTTTGCTGGATCACCTGCGCGCCGAACTGTTCGATCACTGTGCGCCACGCCGAGCGAAGTCGATCCATCGTCACGTCGAGCGCGGCGTCCGGCGCGTCGCTGATCTGTTCGCCGACGAAGTGGGTCGTATCGAGCGCAATCAGCACGACTTCGGGCGCGAAGGCGTGCAGCCCGGAAGTGGGATCGGCGATCTCGCGGAGATACTGGCCATATTCGGCGAGATAGCAATCGATCAGGAAGCCGTGACGCGCCCCGACGGCGCGCAGCGCCGGCAACAGATGGTCGAGCGTGGAGGCGCCGAGCACCGCGAGCCGGAGTGGCGTCAGCACACCGGCATAGCGAGCGGGATCGGTGATCTTGCGCAAGCGCCGATCGAGCTTGAAGACTTGTGAAAAGCCGAGTTCATACTGGCCCAATTGCCGGACCTGCTCGACAAGTACCGCATCGGACAAGGATTCGTCCGATGTCAGGTACGGAATGTCAGCGCTGGTCAGCAGCCAATCGAGCCGTGTCCGCATACTGGTTCATCGCCTCGCGTTCGGTTCGTCACCCGTGTGTCCTTGCGCTTTATCCACCGGCTGCGGCAAAGCAAGCGGCAGAACCCTGTCGCGCGGGTCAGCGTATTGATAAAGAGGGTGACCTGCGGTTTGCCAGACGATACGGGTCGGGCGGTTCGCAAAACAGCAACGAGGCCCATATATGCGTAGTTTCAACATATGGGCGGTGCTGCGGATCGTGCTGGGCGTCGTCGTCGTCGCCGTGGTCGGCCTCGCGGCGGTGGTCTGGGCGACCGTCCCGTCCGCCCCGGAAGGACATATCCGGGTGCCGGCGAAAACGCCGTTCACGAGCGGCCCGTATTTCGCCTATTCGCAACCGTGGGGCGGCGAAATGTCGGCGTTGACCAAATTGTGGGCGCCCCGCGCAGACCACATCGTCGTCAACCTCAAGAAATTCCCCAACGACACGCAATTCTACTGGCGGTGGCCGCCGTTCGGGCCGACCAACGGCCCTGGCGTGTGGGCGTATAGCGCGGTGATGCACGGCAATTACGATGGCGGGGAACCGGATGTCGCGGTCCCGCCCAAGCGCGTGCGCGACGTTCGCGCGTTCAGTCAGACGTTCGCGTGGACGATCGAGAACAGCAATGGCGACGGCAACGTACTTTCCGAAGTCTATCTGCGCTCGAGCGACACCGATCCAGATGCGAAGGTGCTCGAGATCGGCTGGTTCCTGCATATGCCGCAACACTCACGCACCTGGTTCGAAAATGCGCGACCGATCGGCGTGTTCGTGGCGCCCGACGGAATGCGTTGGGCGGTGCGGATCGAGGACAAGTTCTGCATGTTCGGACCCGAACGCGCGCAGGACATCCGCACCGGCACGCTCGACATGCTGGCCGCGCTCGCCTGGCTGCGCGCCAACAAGACGATCACCGGGGACGAGTGGCTGTGGGGTATCTCGCTCGGCGTCGAGCCGGTGGTGGGCGTTGGCCACCTTAACGTAGATCGCTGGAGCGTCGCCCGACAGTGATGCGCTAACGGTTCATCTCGCGAACGATATCGAGGATTGCGTCAACGCCTGAGGGCGTCTCGATCCACGGCGTACCGGCGGTCTGATCGGTGAGCAGGCGCGGAAGACGCCGCATCACGGTCTCGACGTGCGGAACGAAGCGGCTGATGTCTGCGGACAGGATTTCGCCGGCGGCTTTGGCCATCGCATATTCGGTCATCGACGGCGGGCGGTCGGTGACCGCGACCGAGGACGGGTAGAAGGCGCGCGCACCCTCTCCCCGGTCTGACAGGTAGGTGCAAATGCGCGAGAAACCTTCCACGTACACTTGGTAGAAGCGCTGGAAGATTGCACTGTCGAACGCGTCTTCGGTGCGAACGAAGATCTTGGTCGTGGCGAAATAATAGAGTTGATCAACGCGATCTAACGCATTGCCAAGCTGCGAAGACGGATCGTGAAGCGCATCGTAGCGCAGGATTTCACAGCGGCCTCCACCCTCGACGATATCGGCCTGCACCGCTTCCGCTTCGGACTGCCCGACCAGATAGGTGATCGTCACGTTGGCGCCGCCCGCTGCCAGCAACTTGGCGGCGAGTTCGCCAAGGCCGCGCGATCCGCCGATGATGAGGACATTGCGACCTTCGAAATCGGTGGCGCCGACGAATGCGCGCATGTCCTGGGTCGTCGGCTGCGTGATCGGCGGCGGGCGCACGAACGTCCTCACCGTGCCGCCAAGGCCACAGCCACGAACGGCGATGTCCAGAAGCCTGACGTCCGGTCGCGCGCGTTCGACCTTGAAGGCGATCTGGCCGGCAGGCGTCGCAAGCGCGTCGAACGTGATATCGATGCCGGCGAGGATCGAGTGCAATCCCGGCGTTATCATCCCGACGAGGGTCGACACGCCGGCCAGCCCTCCGGTGGCAGCACCTCCGATCGCGTGGCGCAAGGCGGGAAAATGCGAGGCAATCTCCTGCACCTGCATGATGCCCGCAGACTGGGCAGCAGCGTCAAAGTCGAGCGATCTTGGTTCGAACGGAATTTCGATCACGTCCAACGCGAATCCGACATCATCCTCAAGAGCCGGAACCGCCCGCTCCTCATGCCGAAGGTTGAAGACGGCCAGACGCGATCGTCCCGAATATGTCTCAAGGCGCGTACCGTTGCGTGTCGTGCTGGCGCGTGCTTCGACCAGATCGCCGACCTCGATGAATTTATCGAACCGCGCGCTGATCCCGAACACGGTCGCGACGCCGCCAGACTCCAGCCAGCATTCGAGTGCCCACAACATCGCGTGGACGCCATGCACCACCACGACGCCGGCCTGAGTCCGTCGCGCCGCCAATGGATCGAGGTGGAGCGGATTGCGATCGCCCGAAATGCGCGCGAACATCTCCTGATCCGACATTTCGAAGCGTTTGCGACCGATACACCGTCCGTCCGACACTTTCGTCTCCTCGACTGCCCGGTCGCAGCCTTACGCGGTGCGGGAGATCGCAGTCTATTCTATTGGCTCAGCGGGGATTCGTCGAACCGCGCGAGCAACGCCGCCACGTCGTCGTACAGCGCGACGGCGCCCGCATCGAGCAGCACATCATCCGCGAAGCCACCCGATCGCACCGCGACCGTGCGGATGCCGCATTTGCTCGCCGCTTCGACATCATAGGGTGTGTCCCCAACCACGATCACCTCGTCCGGCGTCAGCGGCTTCACCTTCGCCAGCGCCGCCGCGAAGATGTCACCGGCGGGCTTTGAGGTCTCCGCATCGTCGATCGTGGTCATCGCGTGCAAAGCGTTCCTGATGCCCAGTTGCTCGATATAATGCCCGACCTCCTTCGCGTCGGCGGAGGATGCGAGCACAACCTTCCGCCCACTCTCGTGAACCCGCCGGATCAACGCCGTGGCGGCTGGAAACGGTTTCACGGTATCGAGATGCGCGCGCTTGAACAGGACGCCGTGCCGCTTCGAGAGACGCTTGCGCATATCCTCGCTGGCATCCGGCACCAATGCCGGGACCAAGAGATCCCCGCCCTTGCCGATCTGGCCGCGAATCGCTTCGCGGTCGACGCGAAAGCCTTGATCCGCGAAGGCATCGTGCCACGCGGTTACGTGCTGTTCGTTGCTGTCGACGAGCGTACCGTCGACGTCGAAGAATATAGCCTTGATCATAATATGTTCCCTGGATCGGTCGCGGCGCAGCCACACCAGCGCGGCGGTTCCGCCGAGCAGCGCGAGACCCGGCCAACCGCGCCCTCTGCGGAGCAAGGACAAGCCGAGGTTCGCAGCCACCGTCGCAGCAAGACCGCCCTTTGGCAGCCCGGCAAAGCCGCCTGCCCGCGCGACGATCCGGCTTGCGACAATAGCGCTCGGCATCGACGAGGAGTTTGGCGCGGTAACGCCGACCGGCTGTGGCGGGATAGCATCATCGGCGGTGTGCGTGTCCTCAGCAACGTGATCCGCCACCCACGCACCGCGCTCGCCGATCGGCGCGTCGGCGTTCGTCGTGTCGCGCGCGGTCTGGTGTTCGAGTTCGGCGTTCAGCTCCGCTCCGAACAACAGGATATAGCTCGACAGATACAGCCACGTCAGCGTGATCACGACCGTACCGAGCGAGCCGTAGGTCGCATTGTAATTGCCGAAATTGGCGACGTAGATGCCGAAGCCCACCGTCAACGCGAGCCACATCACCGCCGCGAACAGCGACCCCGGCGTAAGCCAGATCCAGCGCGCGCGCCGCCGCGACGGACCGTAGCGGTACAAGGTCGCAGCGCCAGCCGCGCCGGCCAGCATCAGCAAAGCGTACACGGCAATCTTGCCGATCGCGATCAGGGTTTCGGGTGCGTTGGGGATGAGCGCTTCGAGGTATCCGAGCGCGGTGATCGCCGCCAGCGCCAGCATCGCAACGATGACGGCCGCCGTCGTGATCGTCAGCGCCAGCAGATTGACGTGGATGAAGCTGCGTGTCTCCTGCTCCTCATACGCGACGTTGAGCGCGGTGATGACCGCGCCCGCGCCATTGCGCGCGCCGAACAGCGCCAGCGCCAGCGCGATGAGCAGCCCCAGCCCCTTCTTGCCGTCGGAGGTCTTGACGACGTTCATCAACTGCTCGCCGATCAGCTTGGCGACGTCCGCCGGCATCACCGAGGTCAATTTCGTCATGTCGCGCATTACGGTCGGCGGATCGGCGACGATGCCGTACACGAGCACAGTCGCGCCGAGCAGCGGGATGAGCGCGAGGAATCCGTAGAAAGCGACGCCGGCCGCGATCAGCCCGATGTTGTCCTTGCCTGTCTCCGCCCAAGTCCGCCGTGCGACCGCTCGCCATGCCGCGAATGGCATGTGCCACGGATTGACGGCATCATGCCCCTGCTTGTCCACCTGTTGCCCCGTTTGTCCGCCACCCAAACGCGAGGGGCATCGTCACAACCGCCGGGGAGCCGGCTCCGTTCCTGTCGCCTTGCGTCAGTCCGCGCGCCAGGTGACGACGAGCGCGTCGCGGTGGGCCGGCGTGCCGTCCCGCGTGACGATCGGCGTGACGCCGTGGCGAATGCGGCGATCGTCGAGCACGACCGCTTCGCCGGGCGTACCCAGCGTGAAGCGGCCGAGCGGCGTGCCGTCGTCGGCGCCGATCTCGGTCACGCCTTCGGCGACGTTCTCGCGCGCGATCAGCATGACGAGCACCCAGTCGACGCCATCGCGGTGAAGACCCTCGGGAGTCGGACGGCCGATCTGCGCGGGCGAGGTTTCGATACGGAACTGGTGGACTTCGCTGTGCCACGGTGCGCCCGCGTCGCGCTGGTCGAGCGCGTCGAACAGCGGGGTGAAATGCCGGAAGATCGCGCGCAGGATCGGGCTGTCGGCGACTTCGGGTTCAATCGGATCGAACCAGCGCTGCACGTCGCCGTTGAGCGGGTTATAGTCGCGGCTCTGGAAATGCGGCTGGTGCGGTTTGCGATGGAACGCGCCGGCACTGGCTTCGAAGGTGGCGTGGCGACGGCGGCGGTAGCGCCCACCATCGGCCATGTAGCGATCGGGGCCGAGCCGATCCCAAGACCCGGCGAACAGCACCCACTCGGATTGCGACCAGCCGAGCAGATCACGCGCTTCCGGTGCAGGCATGTGCAGGAACGCGTGTTTGGCGAGGGCGTCGGCGATCGGCTGGGTGTCGGGTTCGGTGGTCGCCACGGCTGGTCCTTCGGGAAAGATGCGTGGCCGGCCATAGGCCCGCCGCCCCGTGCCCGGAAGGGCGCTATTCGGCCTGTTTGAGATAGGTCAAACACATCCGGCCGAGTTCGGCCTTGAGTTCGGCCCAATCGCGCAGGCTGGCCGACTCGCCGGTCGAGCCGAGGCTGAGCTGGCGCGCCAAGGTCGCGAAGATGATGTTGAACGCCGCCTTCGCCTTTTGTTCGTGACGATTGCCGCAAAATTCCGCGCGGTAGCTGAGCATCGCGGCGACGGCGGCTTCTTCCGAGCGGAACGCGCGCTGCTTGCCGGGTTCGGACACGAGCGGATCGAACGAGGCGCGCTGCATCGACAGGCGCAGCAGCGGCGCGTGCTGGCGCAGCACCTCGGCATAGGCCTCGACGTAGCGCGGCATGAACGCGGCCAAATCCGGCGAGCCGGCGACGACATCGGCCATCATCGTCGCTTCGTCGACGGCAATGCGTTCGAGTTCGTTGCCGATCACCGCGCGGACGAGATTGTCCTTGCTCTCGAACCGCAGATAGATCGAGCCGATCGAGACCTTGCCCGCCTTGCTGACTTCCTGGAGCGTAAAATCCTCGTTACCGCGTTCGAGCATCAATTTCTCGGCGGCGCCGAGCATGCGCCCGAGCGAAGCCTTGCTGCGCCCCTGCTGGGGCTGGCGGCTGACCGATTCGGGAATGAGCATCGGCTCGGCGGTTTTGGTACGGCGTGGCATTACCGACCTATCGCGTTCTAGAACCATAACGTCAATTCGTTCTAGAACAGCGGTTTGATCGGAACCGTATGGCATCCCATCGACAACACAAACAAAAACGGGCCGGTCGCAGCGCGCGACCGACCCGACAGGAGGGGTAGTTTAGAAGGATCAGGCGGCGAGCGCGAGGTCCTTGGTGTCCTTGGTGGTCGGCACGAACGGAAGGTACGATACGCGCATCCGCACCGCGAACTCGATGCGGTGGTTGCCCGGCGTCAGGCCACCGGCGCGCAGCACGGTGATCTTCGCCTTCTCAGCAAAGTTCCAGCGATCGTCATAGACGGTTTCCATCTCGTCGAGCGTGTAGGTCTTGCCGCGCACCGAGAAGCGCACGTCCTCGCGCGCCGCCGGCGCGCCATCGACGGTGACGGCGATGTCCTCGATCATCGATAGGCCAAGGCCGCGATAATAGGGCAGCCGGCCGAGGAAGGCGAAGCCGATCGTCTTGCCGTTCTCGACGACGTTCTCGAACAGCTCGGTGCAGATCATCTTGTTGTCCATCATGATACTGCTCTCCCTTATGCGGCGACGGATTGGGTGGCGAGGCTCGGCACGGTCGTTTCACCGACCAATTTGGCGAGCATCACCTGCTGGCGACGGACCTGCTCGACGGAATCGGGCTCCTGGAAATCCTCGATCCAGCGATTGCCTTCGTATTCCGAGCAGATGTAGCCGGTGTAGCCACCCTTCTGGAGCACGCGGACGATCTCGTCATACGGGATCGACGGCTCGACATAGTCGGGCGTCATCTCGTAGAACTTGCCGTGGACGTTGTGGATGCGGTGCATGTAGTCGAGCATCCGCTTGGGCTCGAACGCGGCATTGTGGCGCAGCGTCTCGGCCATCGCGATCGCCGGACCGACGCCGCCCATCTCGCGGACGTTGAGGATGACGTATTCGGAGAGAACCCGGTCCTCATAGGCCTTGATGATATAGTCGGCGATGTTGGCCGGCACGCCGACGCGTTTGAACTTCTCGGCCCAGATCGGCGGGAAGTTGAACAGGAACATGCCCAAGTCGGGAAGAAAGCCGAGCGCGTCCGAGCCGGACTTTTCGAAAGCCTCGGCATGGCGGAGAATCCACGGATGATCGAAATGCAGCGGCGCATGCACTTCGATGAGGATCTTGATGTTCTTTTCCTCGGCATAGGGCGCGGCCGCGACCAGCACTTCGGGCGCGATCGAAACGAGCGCGCGGATGTATTTCATGCCGAGCACAGCGCCGAAGTCGATGTCCTTCTTCACGCTCGCGACCTGCTCGTCGAACGGCATCGGCCGATCCTTGTAGCGCTTGTAGTCGAGCATGAAGTCGTGGCTGACCGGGGTACACTCATATTTGGCGATCAACTGATGCCATTCGGCGAGCTTGGCGTCGTCGATGCCGATCTCGGGCCAGCCCCAGAAGGTCTGCTCGCCGATGATCTCGATGCCGTCAGCGCCGAGTTCGGCGCAGGTGCGGATGCAATCTTCCAGGTTCATCTTGCCCTGAAAGGTCTCATTCTGGAAACTGTACAGGCTTACGCCGCGCTTGATCGTGGTCACGATACCTCTCCGCTGTCTGCGTCCGAAACGCCGGGTAGTTTGAGTGCGGAGAATGACGGTGGCGCACCCTGCAGGGACGCGCACGGCGTACCGACATGCGGATACGCCCTCTCCTGAGGTCTCCGCCTCGATTGGAATTTTCATTCCATTTATGAGCAGCGACGTCAAGAGCGGCGGGGTCGTCGAGAGTGGAATTATGGTTTTATTTTTGCGTGACGCGCGGCCTGGGAGCAGGTGTGCGATCTTGGAGAGCGGAAAGACTTCGCAGGCCTTGCGCCGTATTGAGAGCCCGTATCGAAGCACGGGTGATCGCGCGGGGCCTGTTCTTCGGTAACCCGGTGAGCTGCTCGAGATTGTTCGAGGGCGAACGGAGTTACTGAACTCCCGGAGCTGGGCTCGCGTCAATGATTCAGGCGGGATTGGCAGGGCAATCGCGCCGCGGGCTAAGCCCGCGTCGTCGGACGGCGCTGTAGCGCCGCCGACCGCGCACGCTGCGGATACTCGACGCAGCTTCGCTGCCTCTCGTGCAGCGTGCGGTAGGAGCCGGGCGACCCGTGGCGAAATCGTTGTGGCTGCTGCCTTCCGGCCCTGACCAAGTTGGCGACGACCACGCCCGCCCGACTCCCGCTGCGCATATGGCCGCGTAAAGCCTGCGGATCAAGAGTGGATCGCGGTTCGGGCGCGCCGCCTCGCAGCGCGCCCGTCGGTATCGCGGGTTTACCAGCGCACAGTGCGGCAGATGCGAACCTTGCGATGATGGCGCCATTCCATCTTGCAGACGCGGCGGGTGTGGTGACGCCAGCCGGGGCCGCGCTCATTGTGGCGAACGCTATGGCGCACGACGGTACGCTCGCGGACGACTCGCTCATGGCTCTGCGCGGTGGCGGCGACCGGGGCGAGCGTGGCTACGGCGAGACACGCCGACAGGATCAGCTTCAACTTCATGGCATTCGCTCCTTTTTATGCCTTGAGGGCACGGGAGCGTAATGATCAGCGGCCCTGCATGTTCCGTGATTCGCCGGGAATTGTCACGGTCATCGCGCGTTCGAGCCGGATTTGGCAGGCGAGCCGGCTGTGCCGCGTCGCGCCGCTGGCAAGATCGAGCAGGTCTTCCTCCTCCTCGCTGGCCGGCGGCAAAAGCGCGAAATCGGCGGCATCGACGATGACGTGACAGGTCGAGCATGCCATCTGCCCCTCGCACGTACCTTCGAGCGGCTGGCCGGCGTTTTGCGCGACTTCGAGCAGTCGGTCGCCGGGGTTCGCCTGCGCCGTGCTAAGCGTGCCGTTCGCGGCGATGAAGGTAACGGCGATCATGCCGCGATCCGCTGCGCGTGCGCGGCGGCGATGATGCGATCCACGGCTGCGATCAGGTCGTCCTCCTGTGTATAGCGGCCGAAGCCGAGCCGGATGCTCGAACGCGCCTGCGCCTCGCTCAACCCGATCGCGCGCAGCACATGGCTCGACCGTCCCGAGCCGCTTGCGCAGGCCGAGCCGGCGGAGAAAGCGATGTCGCGCAACTCCGACATCAGCCGTGCGACATCGACGCCATCGCGACGCATGTTGAGATTGCCCTTGTAGCGCTGGTCCGCCGAGCCGTTGAGCAACCAGCCTGCCGCTTCAAACCGCGCCAGCGTGGCGGCGAACAGCCGCGCGACATGCGCGCTATCTTCGGCCTCGCCCGCACGCGCCAACCGCGCCGCGACACCGAAGCCAGCGCACAAGGCCGGCGACAGCGTGCCCGATCGTCCGCCCGCTTCCTGCCCGCCGCCATGCAGCAACGGCTCCGGCACCATGCCATTGCGGCTCCACAATGCGCCGATGCCTTTCGGCCCGTGGATCTTGTGCGCCGAAACCGCGACGAGATCGCATGTCGGCGGGATCGGCACACGGCCATAGCCCTGCACCGCGTCGCACAGCATCGTCGCCCCGGCCGCGTGGGCGAGATCGGCGAGCGCCGCGATCGGCTGGATCACGCCGATCTCGTTGTTGACGAGCATCGCCGCGACGAGGCCGGTGTTGGGCACGATCGCTTCGGCGGCGCGGTCGAGATCGACCAGACCGTCGCCGCCGACCGGCAGCACCGTGACCTTGCGCCCCTGCGCCCGTGCGTCTGCGACGGTATCGAGCACCGCCGCATGTTCGGTGGCGAGCGTGACGATGTCGCCGGCCGTGCCCTTGATCGCCCAGTTGAGCGCCTCGGTAGCGCCGCTGGTGAAGCTGACATCGCCGCCCGGCGGCAGCAGCGCGGCGACCTGCGCGCGCGCCGCCTCGACCGCAGCCTTGGCCTTGCGCCCGGCGGCGTGCGACGAATGCGGGTTGGCGAAATCGTCGCGCAGCCACGGCAGCATCGCTTCATAGGCTTCCGGCGCGAGCGGCGTGGTCGCTTGATAATCGAGATAGATCATGCCGCGAACGCCTGTACGCTGCGGGCGATGCTGCGCCACGCGGCGACGAAGCGGTCGATATCCGCTTCGGTGGTGGCGCGGCCGAAGCTGACGCGGATCACCTCGCGCGTCGCCTCCGCGCTCCAGCCCATCGCGGTGAGGACGTGGCTCGGCTTCATGCTCCCCGACGAACAGGCGCTGCCCGCCGACACCGCGATGCCGGCCATGTCGAAGCGCACCAATTGCGTCGCCGCCGCGAGGCCGCGCATCCGGTAGGCGCCGATTGCGGGATGGCGGGTTACGCCCGCCGCGACCGCCTCGCCGCCCGATCGCGCGATCGCATCGTCGAGCTTTTCGCGAAGCGCCGCATAGCGCGCGATATCCTCCGGCACGGCGAGCGCAGCGGCAAAGCCGAGCGCGCCCGGCAGGTTCTCCGTGCCGGCGCGATACCCGCGCTCCTGCCCGCCGACCGGCGTCAGCGTGGCGAGATCGCGGACGAGCAGCGCACCGATCCCCGGCGGCCCACCGCGCTTGTGCCCGGAGACGACGACGAAATCGGCAAGGTCGGCGAGATCGTGCTGCGCGCCTGCGGGCATCTGCGCCGCATCGACCAGCAACAGCGCACCCGCCGCATGGATCGGCTCGGCCAGCGCACGCAAGGGCTGCCGGACGCCGGTCTCGCTGTTCGCCCATTGCACCGCGACGATCGCGCGGCCCGGCGCCGCCAGTGCCGCGTCGAGCCCTGCACTCAACGGCCATCCCGTGGCATCGACCGCGAGCATGACCGCGTCGGGCGCGGCGCGGATCGCGGCATCATGCTCTGTCGCCAGCAACACGCGGCGCTCCACCACCGATCGGCCAAGCGCGATCGCCAGCGATTCGCTCGCGCCGCTGGTCAGCAGCGTCTCGCCTCGCCAGCCATAAGCGGCGGCGATCTCGCCCCGCGCCCGCTCCAGCGCGGCGCGCGCGGCCCGGCCCTCGGCATGCGGCGAAGAGGGGTTGGCCCAGCGCGTCATGCCCTCCGCCACCGCCGCGCGCGCAACGTCCAGCGTCGGCGTCGTCGCGGCGTGATCGAGATAGAGGCGGTCGGCCAAATCGGGCTCCGGTTCACAATGATTGCGCCTCGGCGCGTCATGCCTATATAGCGCGCAACTTCCGCGTGTCCGCACGCGCCCCCATTTTTTGTCAGCAGGTTCGATGCCAGAAGTCATTTTCCCCGGCCCCGACGGCCGTCTCGAAGGCCGCTTCTCCCCCGCTCCGCGCCCGCGCGCGCCGGTCGCGATGATCCTCCACCCGCACCCGACCGCGGGCGGCACGATGAACAACCGCATCGTGCAGGAACTCTACAAGACCTTCCAGCGGCGCGGCTTCGCGACGCTTCGGTTCAACTTTCGTGGCGTCGGCAAGAGCCAGGGCACGTTCGACAACGGCGTCGGCGAGCTTTCCGACGCGGCGAGCGCGCTCGACTGGGTGCAGAGCTTCCACCCGGAAGCGTCGACGACATGGATCGCCGGGTTCAGCTTCGGCGCGTGGATCGGCATGCAGTTGCTGATGCGCCGCCCGGAGATTCGCGGCTTCATCTCGGTGGCGCCGCCGGCGAACATGTATGACTTCACCTTCCTGGCACCCTGCCCGGCGAGCGGCATCATCATCCAGGGCGAGAACGACGAGGTCTCCCCACCCGCCGCGACCCAGAAGCTGGTCGACAAGCTCCGCACGCAGAAGCACATCACCATCCACCACGACACGATCCCGAAGGCGAACCACTTCTTCGAGCATGAGATGCCGGAGTTGATGGGCAGCGTGGACAAGTATCTCGATATGCGGCTCGACCCGAACTCACCTATCAGGTGAGTTCGGAGCAGCGGATTAGCGAAGCTAATCCGCGTCCGCGATGTCGAGCCGGCCGGCGGCGCGCCAGCGCCGACCGACGGCATGGGCTTCGCCCATGCCGTTCTCACATCATACCGCTTCCAGCACGCGCGTCGCTCCGACGCCCTCATGTCGCGGCATGATGTGTATTTCCACATCATGGCCGAGCTTGCGAAGCCCTTCGGCAATATAGGTCTCGCTGATCCCCTCGAACCGCCCGCGAAGGATTTTCGAGAGCTTGGGTTGCGGGATACCAGTAAGGGCGGCGGCAGCCGTCTGGGTCAGCGCCATCTCCGCGATGCTCCGCTGCAACGCGGCCGCCAGCCTGGATTTCACCAGCCGCTCCTCGGGATTCGATAGCCCCAAATCCGCGAAGACGTTGCCGCTGGACGCCACATGTTCGACGGTCACGTCACTTTCCTTTCGTAGTGTTTTGGGCGGTCTTCCGCTTCTCGGCTGCGAGATGCTTCGCTGCCTTGAGCCGCGCTTCGATCGTGTCCTTGTCGTGTCGTGGAACAGCGATGCCGCTTGTTGATTTCTTCTGAAACGCATGAAGCACGTAAATATCGTCATCGATCTTGATGTTGTAAATACAGCGATAGGTGTCGCCGTCGGATCGCTCGATCAATTCTATGCTATCGCCATAGGGTTTGGCGTGCAGATGCCTTTGCCCGGTTTGCGCGAGATAGAGGCCATGACCGAACTCCGCGCGAACCGCTTCCGGCATCTCGATCAAATCTTTCAGGCTACTCCCGATCCACTCGATCTTTCGCATTCTCCACCCCTGTTGAATGCAAGTCCATAATTAGACCCGTTTAGTTATAATATCAATAGGGCGGCGCTATTCGCTCCCGGCCAACACCCGCCCATACGCCGCCAAATCTACGTTGCCGCCCGACAGCACCACCAGCATCCCCACCTGCGCGCGCACCTTGCCACTCAGCAGCGCCGCCAGCCCGACCGCGCCGCCCGGTTCGACCACCAGCCGCAGCCGTTCCGCCGCCCAGCGTTGCGCGGTGCGGATTTCCGCTTCGCTGACCGCCACACCTTCCACGCCGCGCCGCGAGAGCACGTCGAAGGTCAGCGGCGACACGCGTGTCGTCTGGAGCGCGTCGCATGCGGTCGGTGGCGCGCCCTCGCCCACCGCCTCGATCCAGCCTGCCTCCAGGCTGCGGCGCATGTCGTCCCAGCCTTCCGGTTCGACGACGGTGATCTTCGCGTCGGGCAGCGCCAGCGTAACGCCCGCCGCCAACCCGCCGCCGCCGCACGGCACCAGCGCGTGCGTGACCGGGCCGAGCCCGCGCTCCGCCATCTGCTGCGCGGCTTCGATGCCCGCGCTGCCCTGCCCCTCGATGATCCACGGATCGTCGAAGCTCGGCACCAGCACCGCACCGCGCGCCTCGGCGAGTCGGGCGGCGATCGTCTCGCGGCTTTCGGTCGCGCGGTCGTAGGAGACGATCTCGGCGCCCAAGGCGAGCGTGCCGTCGCGTTTCGAGCGCGGCGCATCGGCGGGCATCACGATCAGCGCCGGCATGCCGAGCCGCTTCGCCGCCCACGCCACCCCCTGCGCATGGTTGCCCGACGAGAACGCGACGACACCGCGCGAGCGCGATTCGGCGTCGATCGCGGTGAGCCGGTGCCATGCGCCGCGCAGCTTGAACGCGCCCATCGGCTGCAACGATTCGGCTTTAAAGGCGACCGCAACGCCTTGAATCTCCGCCACGAACAGCGGTGTAGGCGGGACCACCGAGGCCACTTTCGCAGCGGCATCACGCACCCCCGCCCGGGTCGGCTGTCGTAAAATCGTCACATATTATCTCCGAGCGTCTAAAACCGCTTTACATAGGAAAACGCCGACCCTATCTCGCGCTTCCGCTGCCCCATGGGACTTCCAACCGCAAGGCAGCTTTTTTCGTCTTGTCTCACGACATTGGAGGTCCCTTGAATTGCACAAGCATCATCGCGCGCTGGGGTTAGCGACCACCATTTCGACCACCGTCACCGGAGTCGATATCGCTAAGCACGGGCCGGTCCAACCGGTCACGCTCGTTCGTCCGCACGCCGCATCGCGTGCCGCCCGCTTCTTCATTGAGAAGTTTCCGGGTCGCTCGATGTATGCCGTGAAGGCGAACCCTTCGCCCGAACTCCTGCAGATTCTGTGGGATAGCGGCATCACGCATTACGACGTAGCCTCGATCGCCGAGGTTCGGCTCGTCGCGCGCACGCTCCCGGAAGCGACCCTGTGCTTCATGCACCCGGTCAAGGCCGAGGAAGCGATCCACGAGGCGTATTTCACCTTTGGCGTACGCACGTTCTCGCTCGATTCGATCGAGGAACTGGACAAGATCGTCCGTGCGACCCGCGCAGCGGAAGACCTGACGCTCTGCGTCCGGTTGCGTGTGTCGTCCGAACATTCGAAGCTCAGCCTCGCCTCGAAATTCGGCGCGGCGCCCGGCGAAACCAAGGAACTGCTGTTCCGCACCCGCCAGGTGGCGGATGCGCTGGGCATCTGCTTCCACGTCGGTTCGCAGGCGATGACCCCGGAAGCCTATTCGAACGCGATGGAGCGTGTTCGTGCGGCGATCGTCGACGCGGCGGTCACGGTTGACGTGATCGATGTCGGCGGCGGGTTCCCCTCGTCGTATCCGGGCATGGAGCCGCCCCCGCTCGAACATTATTTCGAGACGATCCACCGTGCGTTCGAATCGCTGCCGGTCAGCTATTCGGCCGAATTGTGGGCCGAGCCGGGCCGGGCCTTGTGCGCGGAATACAGCTCGATCCTGGTGCGCGTGGAAAAGCGCCGTGGTGACGAACTGTTCATCAATGACGGCGCCTATGGCGCGCTGTTCGACGCGGCGCATATCGACTGGCGTTTCCCGGTCGAGCTGCTTCGCGAGCCGGACAGCCATGCCAAGCTGATGCCGTTCAGCTTCTACGGCCCGACCTGCGACGACATGGATTATATGGCGGGGCCGTTCTACCTTCCCGCCGACACCAAGGCCGGCGATTATTTCGAGATCGGCATGCTCGGCGCCTACGGATCGGCGATGCGGACCGCGTTCAACGGGTTCGGATCGGACGAGACGGTGATCGTCGGCGACGAGCCGATGGTGTCTTTGTACGATGAGGCGCCCGCACAGGTCGCTTCGAACGTCGTCAAGCTGTAACACCCGACCACCACATTGTCCGTCACCCCAGCGCAAGCTGGGGTCTCGTACGGCTGAGCGATACGCCAGCCCCATCGAGACCCCAGCTTACGCTGGGTGACGTAGTTTGCTGAGGATCTGACATGACCGAACCGCTCAACACCAACCGCAAGGCCGAGCTGCTCTCGACCACTGTCGAGCATATCGACATCACGAAATTCGACGCGCGGCCGATCGTCGATGCGATGAAGAAGATGAGCTTCACCAGCCGCGATCTCGGCCGGGCGACCGACATCTACAACCAGATGCTCGCCGATCCCGATTGCTCGATCTTCCTCGTCATCGCCGGCTCAACCTCGGCGGGCGGCTGCATGGATCTCTATGCCGAGTTGCTGCGCAACAACATGATCGACGGCGTGGTCGCCACCGGCGCGTCGATCGTCGACATGGATTTCTTCGAGGGCCTCGGCCACAAACATTATCAGGCGCTCGAAGTGCCGGACGACGACACGCTGCGCTCGCTGCTGATCGACCGCATCTACGACACGTATATCGACGAAGAGCAGCTTCAGGATTGCGACCACACGATCCTCGAGATCGCCAACAGCCTTGAGCCGCGCCCGTATTCGAGCCGCGAGTTCATCCGCGAGATGGGCAAGTATCTCGTCGAGAACGGCAAGAAGGAGAACAGCCTGGTCAAGCTCGCCTATGAGCATGACGTGCCGATCTTCTGCCCGGCGTTCGTCGATTCGTCGGCTGGCTTCGGTCTGGTCAAGCACCAGGTCGACCGCGCCAAGGAGGGCAAGCCCTACATGGTGCTCGACGCGATCGCCGACTTCCGCGAACTAACCGACATCAAGATCAAGGCCGGCACCACCGGCCTGCTGATGATCGGCGGCGGCGTGCCGAAGAACTTCATCCAGGATACCGTGGTGTGCGCCGAGATCCTCGGCCATGACGACGTGCAGGTCCACAAATACGCGGTTCAGATCACCGTGGCGGACGTGCGGGACGGCGCCTGCTCGTCCTCGACGCTGCAGGAAGCGGCATCGTGGGGCAAGGTCAACACCGGCATCGAGCAGATGGTGTTCGCGGAAGCTGGCTCGGTGATGCCGCTGCTGGCATCGGATGCTTACCACCGCGGGCTGTGGAAGACTCGCACCAAGCGCCGCTGGGGTGCGAGCTTCGATTAACAGAAGCGCCAGCTTCGATTAATCTAAGATGCTTCATGAAACCTTGGTCGGCTGCGGACGTTTCGCAACCGTTACCAAGGTTTTATGGGAGAATGTCGAATGCGTAAGATCCTTATGTCGCTGAGCGCGCTGTCGCTGGTCGCTTCGGGCATCGCGATGCCGTCGGCTGCCGATGCGCGCCGCTACAAGCGCCATCACAGCCGCACCTATTACCAGAATTGCCATCGCTCGTCGGGCACCACCGGCGCGATCGCCGGCGGCGCTGGTGGCGCGGTGCTGGGCAACGTGCTCGGCGGCGGTGTGCTCGGCACGGTCGCTGGCGGTGTCGGCGGCGCACTGCTCGGTCGTCACCTCGACAAGAAGCATGACGCCGCGCAGAACCGTCGCAACGGCTGCTGATTGATCTCGGGGCGGGCTGCAAGGCTCGCCCCGCTTCCTCCGACTATGCGACCGGCCGCCGCGCGCGAAGCGCCTGCGCCAATGTACCCTCGTCGAGATAATCGAGTTCACCGCCGACCGGCAGGCCGTGCGCCAGTTGCGTGACGCGCACCGGGAAACGCTCGATCCGCTCGGCGATATAATGCGCGGTCGTCTGACCCTCCAGCGTCGCGTTCATCGCCAGCACGACCTCGTCGATGCCGCCCGCCTCGATGCGGCGCACCAGAGAATCAATGGCGAGATCCTCGGGGCGCACACCTTCCAGCGCCGAAAGCCGCCCGCCGAGGACATGGTAGCGCCCCGGGAACAGCCGCGCACGATCGAGCGCCCACAGGTCTGCCACTTCCTCCACCACGCACAAAGCGCGCGCGTCTCGGCGCGGATCGGCGCAGACCCCGCACGGATCGGTGGTATCGACGTTGCCGCAGATATGGCAGTCGGTCAGCCGCGCCTCGACCGCCGTCAACGCGGCGAGCAGCGGGCCGAGCGCGCCTTCGCGCTTCTTGAGCAAATGCAGCACCGCGCGCCGCGCCGAGCGGGGGCCGAGCCCCGGCAGGCGGGAAAGCGCCTGGGTGAGCGCGTCGATTTCGGGAGAGGCCATTGCGGAACAGATAGGGGGTTGCAGTGCCCCCCGACAAGCGGCCAGAGCGTCCCCCATGCGGATCATTTTCATGGGAACCCCCGATTTCTCGGTGCCGGTGCTGCACGCGCTGGTCGAGGCCGGGCATCAGGTGGCAGCGGTATACAGCCAGCCGTCGCGCCGCGCCGGTCGCGGCAAGGCGCTGACCCCGACCCCGGTCGCGCGCGCGGCCGAGGCGTTGGGGATCGACGTGCGGACGCCGGTAAGCTTGCGTGATGCCGAGGCGCAGGCGGCGTTCGCGGCGCTCGACGCCGATATCGCGGTGGTGGCGGCCTATGGGCTGATCCTGCCGCGCGCGGTGCTGGATGCGCCGCGTCTCGGGTGCCTCAACGTCCATGCCTCGCTGCTGCCGCGCTGGCGTGGCGCCGCGCCGATCCAGCGCGCGATCCTCGCCGGCGATGCCGAGACGGGGGTTTGCATCATGCAGATGGAAGCGGGGCTCGATACCGGGCCAGTGCGGCTGGAAGGGCGCACGCCGATCGCTGACAAAACCGCGGGCATATTGACCGATGAGCTGAGCGCGATGGGCGCGCGTCTTATGGTGACGGTGCTGGGCGATATCGACGCGCATCCGCCGGTGCCGCAGCCCGAGGACGGTGTCACCTATGCCGCCAAGATCGACAAGGCCGAGACGCGGATCGACTGGACGCAGAGCGCGGAACAGGTCGAGCGGCAGGTGCGCGCGTTCAATCCGGTGCCGGGCGCGTGGTTCGAGGTGGCCGGCGAGCGGGTCAAGGTGTTGGCGGCAACGCTAAGCCCTCTCCCCTCCGGGGAGAGGGTGGCCGAGCGCAGCGAGGTCGGGAGAGGGGCTGTCACGGGCGGCACCGCTTCGGACAGCCCCTCTCCCCGGCCCTCTCCCCGGAGGGGAGAGGGAGAAGTGCTGGACGACGCACTCACCATCGCCTGCGGCTCGGGCGAAATCCGCCCTACCCTGCTCCAGCGCGCCGGGCGCGGCATAGTGACGGCGGAAGACCTGCTGCGCGGCTTCCCGATCCCGGCAGGCACACAGTTATGAGCCGCATCCGTCGCTGGGCCGACATGGCATGACGCGGTTCGCACTCACCGTCGAATATGACGGCCGCCCGTTCATGGGCTGGCAGCGCCAGACGCATGGCCCGAGCGTTCAGGCCGCGATCGAGACCGCCGCCCACGCCATCACCGGCGAGACGATCGCGGTCCATGCCGCCGGGCGCACTGATGCCGGCGTGCATGCGACGGGGATGCGCGCGCATCTCGACATCACGCGCGACATCGCGCCGTTCCGGCTGATGGAAGCGCTCAACGCCAAGCTGCGCCCGCATCCGGTCGCGATCCTGACCTGCGAGGCGGTCGCGGACGACTGGCACGCGCGCTTCTCATGCGTGGCGCGCCATTATGCCTATCGGATCGTTACACGCCGCGCGCCGCTCACGTTCGAGACCGGGCTGGCGTGGCGCGTGCCGCAGGAGCTTGACGTCGCCGCGATGGCGGAGGGCGCGCGGCGGCTGATCGGGCGGCATGATTTCACCACGTTCCGCTCGGCGCATTGCCAGGCGGACAGCCCTTTACGGACGCTCGACCGGCTCGACGTGAGCGCGAGCGGCGACCGGATCGTCGTATCGGCGTCGGCGCGGTCGTTCCTGCATCATCAGGTGCGATCGATGGTCGGCTGTCTCGCGCTGGTCGGGCAAGGCAAATGGAGCGCGGACGATATCAGCGCGGCGCTGGACGCGCGCGACCGCGCCGCGTTGGGGTTCAACGCGCCGTCGGACGGGCTGTATTTCCTGCGCGCCGATTATTGAGTGTCAGCGGCTCAGTCGCGCGGCCAGTTCGACATGGGTGGACCAGCGGAACTGCCCGACCGGCTGTATCCAGTCGATCCGGTAGCCAGCTTTGCACAGACTCTCGGCATCGCGCGCGAAGCTGCTGGGATTGCACGAAACATAGACGATCACCGGCACGCGGGACGCCGCCAGTTGCAGCACCTGCTCGCGGGCGCCGGCGCGGGGTGGATCGAGCACGATGGCGTCGAACCTGTCGCACTCGGCGCTGGTGAGCGGGCGGCGAAACAGATCGCGGTGATCGGCGAACAGGGTGCGGCCAGCGCGCGCGGCGGCCGCTTTGAGCGACAGAATCGCGTCGCGCGCAGCCTCCCCCGCATAGACCTTGCCGGGCAGCGACAAAGCGAAGGTGCCGAGGCCGGCGAACAAATCGGCGAGCGTGCGGGCATTACCGACTCCTTCGCGCACCGCCGCAACCAGCGCCGCCTCACCTTCGCGCGTGGCTTGCAGGAAGGCGGCGGGTGGCATCGGCACCGGCACGCCGCCGAGCGTGATGGTGATCGGCTCGGGTTCCCAGCGCGTTTCCGGCCCCAGCCCTGAGTCGACCGACAGCCGCGCCACGCCATTCGCCTGCGCGAAGGCGGTGATCGCCTCGGCGGCGGCGAGTCCTTCGGCCTCGATACCCTCGATCAGCAGGTCGATGCCCTGATCTGCCTCGGTAAGATGCAGCCGCGCGCGGCGGCCCTTCTTCAGCCACGGCGCGAGCAATTTCCGCAAAGGCACTAGAATCAAGAACAATTCTGGTGTCAGTACGTGACATTCGGCGAGATCGACGATCGCGTGGCTGGCGTTCTCGCTGAAGCCGATCTTCACCCGCCCCTCGCGCATCTCCGCCTGCAGCGCCGCACGGCGGCGGCTGCGTGGTGGCGATAGCAGGGGCATACGGATCGGTGCGTCCAGCCCTTGCGCCGCGAGCGCGCCGGCGATGCGATCGACGACGAACTGCGCATAGGCCACATCATCGAGATGCTGGAGCTGGCAGCCGCCGCACGCCGGAAAATGACGGCACGGTGGAGTCTGATGATACGGGCCGGCGATAATCTCGCCGGTCTCGGTCAGAGTGTCGCCCGGCGCGGCGAAAGCGGCATGGCGGCCGCTCGCCGTCACCCCCTCGCCGCGCGCCGCGACGCGCACGATCGGCTCGTTCATAACGATGTCCTTACGGCGGAGAGCATCCGCGCTAAATCGTCGGCAAGGAACGCACCGCCGAGCCGGCGCGCGGCCTCGCTGTGCATCCACACGCCCGCCTCGGCGGGTGCGGGCGTGTCGCCCGCGAGCATGGTGCCGATGGTGCCGGCGAGGACGTCGCCGGTGCCAGCGGTCGAGAGCCAAGAGCTTGCGCCGAGCGCGACGCGGGTGCGCCCATCGGGGTAGGCGACGACCGTGTCCGGCCCCTTGAACACGACAATCGCGCCCGAGCGGGCGGCGGCATCGCGCGCGGCCTCGATCTTGCTGCCGGAGACTGCGCCGAACAGCGCGTTGAACTCGCCCGCGTGCGGGGTGAGCACGACGGGGCACGACCGCGCCTTGATGCGCGCGAACACGGCCTCGTCGAGCAGACGCAGCGCGTCGCCGTCGATGACGAGCTTGTACGCGCTGTCGAGCGCGACCGCGAGCTTCGCGGCGGCGAAGTCCCCCTTGCCCAGCCCCGGCCCGACGACGATCGCGGTCTTGTCCGGGCGCTTGCCATCGAGCGCCGTGGCGAAGGCATCCGCTGACCATGCGCGACGCACCAGCGCATGCGGCGTGGATACCGCGTGATCCTCGAACAGCATCGCATAGCCAGCGCCCGCGCGCATCGCCGCTTCCGACGCGAGAGCCGCAGCGCCGGGCATCTCGCCGCCGATCACCACGACCAGCCCGCGCGAATATTTGTGATCGGAAGCGGTCGGCGCGGCGATGGCGGGTTTGGTCATCGTCCAGTCGCGGCTCGATCGATCGAGGGCGAGGTCGATGATCCGCACCGTGCCACACCGCGCGGCGGCGGGCTGTAACAGATGCGCCGGCTTGAGCGCGCCGAGCGCTAGGGTCAGCGAAACGTCAGGGACCGGGCTGAGTTCGACGCCCGTGTCGGTCGCGATGCCGCTCGGGAGATCAACCGCGATCGAAATTCGCGCGGCGCGCACCCGTTCGCCCAGCACACTCGCCACTGCATCGTCGAGCGACCGCGTGAGGCCGGTGCCGAACAGCGCATCGACAACGATCGGCGCTTCACCAACCTCGGCAAACGCCTCGACCGCCCCGCCCCAGGCGGCCCGCGCCGCAAGCGCCGCCTCGGTCTTCGGCTCACCTAGCGCCGCCACCCGTACCTCGGCACCGTTGGCTTTGAGCACGCGCGCCGCGACATAGCCGTCGCCGCCGTTGTTGCCCGGCCCGCACAGGATCAGCACCGGCGCGCCGCTCGCGAGCCGGCGCACCGCTTCGGCGACGCCTGCCCCGGCGCGTTCCATCAGCGCGCCAACGCTGGAGCCGGCGGCGATTGCCCGGTCCTCCGCCGCGCGCATCGCGGCGGCGGTGAGGATCGGCTGGCCTTCGGGTCGGATCATGATGGTTTGGCCGCGCCCTTCACCGTCGCCGGCAGGCGATAACGATCCCCGCTCAGCGCGACCTCAATCTGGCCCGGACCGAGGATCGTCACCACCGCCTTTTCGGCGCCGTCGGCGGCGATCACGCCGCGCCCGTCCTTGGTCACCAACAAGCGGTGGAAGGCGCCGTCCCTGTGGCGCACGGTCAGTACCAGCCCCTGATCGCTGTCGGTGCGATCGACCGTGCAACTGCGCGTGAAGGCGCTGGCGCCCTTCGCCGCGCATTCGATCAGGCCTTCGTCGTCAGCCGCAGCGCGCTGCTGCGCCTCGACATTGGCGAGTGTGTCCGTGTCGGCGTTGCGCTCACCGCAGGCGGCGAGCGCGAGCGGTAGCAGAATCGCGCTAGATATCCGCATAGACATGCGTTTCGGCCTTTGCCCCGGGGTGCGTCACCGCGCCCTGATAGGCCGGACCGACGTTGCGCGCATAGCGCCACAGCACGCCCGCCTGATAATCGTTGGTGCGCGCCCGCCACGCCGCCTTGCGCGTCGCCAGCACGTCATCAGCGACGAGCAGATCGATCGTGCCGATCTCCGCGTCGATGCGGATGCTGTCGCCATCTTCGACCAGTGCGATCGGGCCACCTTCAGCGGCTTCGGGACCGACATGGCCGATGCAGAAGCCGCGCGTACCGCCCGAGAACCGCCCGTCGGTGATGAGCGCGACCTTCTCACCCATGCCGAGGCCGTACAGCGCTGCCGTGGTGGAGAGCATCTCGCGCATGCCGGGGCCGCCCTTGGGGCCTTCGTAGCGGATGACGATGACTTCGCCTTCGTTGATCGCCCGCGCCTCGACTGCGGCGAAGGCATCCTCCTCGCAATCGAAGCAGCGCGCCGGCCCTTCGAACACGAGCCGGTGCATCCCCGCCACCTTCACGATCGCGCCGTCGGGCGCGAGGCTGCCGCGCAGGCCGACGACGCCGCCGGTCGGCGTGATCGGCGTCTTGATGTCGTAGATCACCTTCTGGTCGGGGTTCCACGTCACCTGATCGATATTTTCGCCGAGCGTCTTGCCGGTGACGGTCATGCAATTGCCGTTGAGGAAACCGCCGCTGAGCATCGTCTTCATCAGCATGTAGACGCCGCCCGCCTCGTACATATCCTTGGCGACATACTTACCACCGGGCTTGAGATCGGCGATATAAGGTGTTGTTTTGAAAGCCTCGGCAACGTCGAACAGGTCGAAATCGATGCCAGCCTCATTGGCCATTGCCGGCAGGTGCAGCGCCGCGTTGGTCGAGCCGCCGGTCGCCGCGACGACGCGGGCAGCGTTGATGAACGCCTCGCGCGTGCAGATGTCGCGTGGGCGCAGATTCAGGGCGATCAGCTCCATCACCTGCGCGCCGGCGGCGACCGCGATCTGTTCACGCGTGCTGTACGGAGCGGGTGTCATGTTGCTGTTCGGCAAGGATAATCCGATCGCCTCGCCGACGCATGCCATCGTGTTGGCGGTAAACTGCCCGCCGCAAGCGCCGTGGCCGGGGCACGCCACCTTTTCGAGCTCGTGGACTTCGCTGAGCGGGCAAGCGCCGGCGGCGTATTTGCCGACGACCTCGAACACGTCGACCACGGTCACGTCGCGGTCATGGAAACGGCCCGGCAGGATCGATCCGCCATAGACGAAGATCGACGGCACGTTGAGCCGGAGCATCGACATCATCATGCCGGGCAAGGATTTGTCGCAGCCGGCGAAGCCGACCAGCGCATCGTAGCAATGGCCGCGCACCGACAATTCGACCGAATCGGCGATGACCTCACGGCTGACCAACGAGGACTTCATGCCCTGATGGCCCATCGCGATGCCGTCGGTGACGGTGATGGTGTTGAACCGGCGCGGCAAACCGCCGCCCGCGATCACGCCACGCTGAGCGGCGTCGGCCTGCGCGTCGAGCGTGGTGTTGCACGGCGCGCTGTTGTTGCCGGCGCTCGCCAATGCCACGAACGGCTTGGCAATATCCTCTTCGGGAATGCCCATCGCGTAATAATAGCTGCGGTGCGGCGCACGCTCGGGACCGACCGAGACGTGACGACTCGGCAGACGGGATTTGTCGAAAACATTGGTCATGATGCGCGCCCTATGTCGCGGGAAGGGCCTTGGACGCAAGTCTGTTGCGCATTTGGGATGAAAAGGGCGTGGTAAGGGGCGATGAAACACGTTCACCGCCCCTCACACAATGGCGCGCGGACGAACCGAGGACCATCGGCGGGCGCGACGCACTTGGCGGCGGACCCGTTCGGCGCTTGCTCAGCAAGTCCGGTGCCAATGGCGGATTAGCGTCGATTGATGTTTACGTTAACCAGATGGCGTGCCGCCACGGGACGAAAAAGTGTCACGCGAGTCGCGATTCGAGACACCACCAACCCGGTTGGGCGGTTCGAATGGTGTTGGCGGCGGCGCTACGCTGCTCGTCGTTCTCGTAGAGCGCGAAACAGGTCGCGCCCGAACCGGACATGCGCGCGAGCACCGGCCCGGTCGCCGCGAGCCGGTCGAGCACGTCGCCGATGCCGGGCGCGATCGTGCGGGCGGGCGCTTCGAGATCGTTACGACCGGCGCGCGCGCGGTCGATCGTCGTGCCCGCCGGGATCGGCCCGCGATCCACGCCGTCCCACGCCTTGAAGACCGGCCCGGTCGAGACGGCGATGCCGGGGTTGACCAGCAGCACGGGAATCGCGCCGAGATCGCCCAGCGGTTCGAGCTTCTCGCCGCGTCCGGTGCCGAGCGCTGCGCGGCCGAGCAGACAGGCGGGAACGTCCGAGCCGAGTGCGTCGGCGACCGCGAACAGGCGAGGATCGTCGAGCGCAACGCCGCGGACCCGCGCGAGCAGGCGCAGCGCCGCGGCGGCATCGGCCGATCCGCCGCCGATGCCCGAGGCGACCGGCAGGTTCTTTTCCAGCACCCACGCGCCTTCGCTCGCGAGGCCGAACGCCTCGGCGAAGCCGCGCGCGGCGCGCAGGACGAGATTGTCGCCCTCCCCGCTCAGCGCGGCGGCGAAAGGGCCTTCGATCTCGAAGGTGGGGGCGCCGGGCGTGAAGCGAAGTTCGTCGCCGTCCTGCAGGAAGGCGAACAGCGTTTCGAGCTCGTGATAGCCATCCGCCCGGCGCGCGCGGACGTGGAGCGCGAGGTTGATCTTCGCAGGCGCGGTTTCGACGATCGTCTGGGTCATGCTGCCGTTTTCATGTCGATATCGGCTGCGTCCCTAGCCGCGCTTTCGGGCGGATAGAAGCGGCGAGTGGCGCGGTTTGGCGCGGCGTGGCGAAGCCACGCCGTCGGTCGGCGCTTTGGCGCCGCCGGCCGGACGCGCCTTGAGGCGCGGCGCAGCTTTGCTGCGCCTGGCCCGGCGCGTCACATATTCGGGTAGTTCGGGCCGCCGCCGCCTTCCGGCACCACCCAGTTGATGTTCTGCGTCGGGTCCTTGATGTCGCACGTCTTGCAGTGGACGCAGTTCTGCGCGTTGATGACGAACTTGGGGTCACCTTCCTCGACGCCGATGATCTCGTAGACACCCGCCGGGCAATAGCGCTGCGCCGGCTCGTCATACAGCGGCAGATCATATTCGACCGGCACGTTCGGGTCTTTGAGCGTCAGGTGGACCGGCTGGTCCTCCTCGTGATTGGTGTTCGACAGGAACACCGAGGAGAGCCGGTCGAAGGTCAGCACGCCATCGGGCTTGGGATAGTCGATCGGCTTGACCTGATCCTTGCGCCAAAGGGTCTTGTGGTTGGCGTGGTGCTTCATCGTGAAGGGCATCTTGATGCCCCAGCTTTCCAGCCACATCGTCACGTTGGCGAGGCCGGCGCCGACCATCTCGCCGAACTTCTCGACCAGCGGCACGACGTTGCGGACGACGGAGAGTTCCGCCTTGACCCAGCTCCGCTCGAACGCCGCCGGATAGGCGACCAGCTCGTCATGCTGGCGCTGCGACAGGATCGCCTCGACCGCCGCTTCGGCGGCCATCATGCCCGATTTCATAGCGGTGTGCGTGCCCTTGATGCGCGGCACGTTGAGGAAGCCGGCGCTGTCGCCGATCAGAACGCCGCCGGGGAAGGTCAGCTTGGGCAGCGACTGCAAGCCGCCGTCGCTGATCGCACGCGCGCCGTAGGAGACGCGCTTGCCGCCCTTGAGGATCGCCGCGATCTCGGGATGCGTCTTCCAGCGCTGCATTTCCTGGAAAGGCGACAGATACGGGTTGGTGTACGACAGCCACGTCACGAAGCCGAGCGCGACCTGCCCGCCCGCCTGATGATACAGGAAGCCGCCGCCGTTCGACCCCGGCGTTTCCTTGAGGGGCCAGCCCTGCGTGTGGATGACGCGGCCGGGGACGTGGCTGGAGGCCGGAATGTCCCACAATTCCTTGATGCCGAGGCCATAGACCTGCGCCTGCGAATCCTTCGCCAGATCGAAAGTGCGGATGATCTCCTTGGAGAGATGCCCACGCACGCCTTCGGAAAAGAAGGTGTATTTGGCGTGGAGTTCGAGGCCAGGCGTGTAATCGGGCTTGTGCGTGCCGTCGCGCGCGACGCCCATGTCGCCGGTCGCGACGCCCATCACCGCGCCCGCTTCGTCGAACAGGATTTCCGCCGCCGCGAAGCCGGGGAAAATCTCGACGCCGAGTTCCTCCGCCTGCCCCGCCAGCCAGCGGCACAGATTGCCGAGGCTGCCGGTGTAGGTGCCCTTGTTGTGCATGAAGCCGGGGGTGATGAAGTGCGGCACCGCGAATTTGCCGATCTTCGACAAGATCCAGTGCTGGTTGTCGGTAACGGGCACCTCGGCGAGCGGGCAGCCCTTCTCCTTCCAGTCGGGGATCAATTCGTCGAGCGAACGCGGGTCGATCACCGCACCCGACAGGATATGCGCGCCGACCTCGGAGCCCTTTTCGAGCACACAGACCGACAGCTCCGCGCCCTGTTCGGCCGCGCGTTGCTTCAGCCGGATCGCGGCGGACAGGCCGGACGGCCCAGCGCCCACGATCACGACGTCATATGGCATCGACTCCCGTTCGCTCATCATTATCTCCCTCATATGGCGCGGTCGGGCTTGCTCGTCGTGCCACCGCAACGCCTTGTCCATTTGCGCGTGCCAGCGAATTGACCTTTGCGTCAACATGCTAGTCTAAGGTCACATGGGGGCAGACCAGAATATCGTTTGGCAGGATGCGGTTGCGAGCGCGCTGGAATGGTGGCGCGACGCCGGCATCGACTCGCTCGCCGACGAAACCCCGCGCGATTGGTTCGCCGCCCCCGCGCCGCCGCCCGCCGCAAAACGAATCGTCGCCAATCAACCCACCGCCCCGGTCGTCGTTCCGCTACCGGCGACGCTCGATGCGTTCCTGGCGTGGCGGACGGGACCGGATGCCCCCGAGGCGGGATGGAATGGCGGCATCCCGCTCGCCGCGCAGGGATCACCCACCGCCGAATTGATGGTGTTCGTCGATACGCCCGAACGCGAGGATGGCGAGCGGTTGCTCGACGGCGCGGCGGGGCGGCTGTTCGACCGGATGCTCGCCGCGATCGGCCATACCCGCGAGACCGTGTACCTCGCGTCGCTCTGCACGGTGCGCCCGCTCGCCGGCCGGATCGCGCCGGAAGTCGAGGAGCGGCTCGGCGAAATCGCACGCCATCATGTCGCTTTGGTTGCGCCCAAGCGGTTGCTAATCCTCGGAAATGCGACAAGCCGGGCGTTGCTTGCGATGGATGTGACGCGCGCGCGCGGTAGTTTACGCCGCGTTAACCATTTGCCTGCCATACACGAGCACACAACCGAGGCGGTGGCGAGTTTCCACCCCCGCCTCTTGCTCGAACGGCCAGCCCAAAAAGCGGAAGCCTGGAGAGATTTACAGATGTTGATCGGGGGAACCGGATCGTGACCGCGAAGTTCATTCTCGCTTGTACGCTTAGCCTGCTGCCCGTCGCCGCCTTCGCCGAACCGGCGGCTCCCGTGACGGCGGGTGCCGTCACCACCCCCGTCGCCACCATTCCCACTCAACTCGATGCTGAGCAGCGCGCCGGTTACAGCGCGGTCTTCGCCAGCATTCGCGCGCAGAAATGGCAGGACGCGCGGCTCCAGCTCGACGCGATGAAGCCCGGCCCGCTCCACGCCATCGCGCGCGCCGAACTCGTCACCGCGAAGGGATCGCCCAAGGCCGATCTCGACCCGCTGATGAAGCTGCTCGCCGATGCGCCCGAACTGCCGCAGGCACAGCAGATTTACACGCTCGCCTCCTCGCGCGGCGGCGTCGGCCTGCCCGCGCTGCCGTTCGCGCGCAAGCTCGCGTGGATCGACGGCGCGCCGCAGCGCCAGCGCGCCAAGGCGATCAAGAGCGACATGGTCGCCGGCGAACTCGCCATCCGTATGCAGCCGTTCGTGAAGGCCGATGACGGCGCCTCGGCGCAAGCCCTGCTCGAATCGATGCCGGGCCTGTCGAGCGATGCGACGACAGAGTGGCAGCAGCGCGTGGCGTGGATGTATTATCTCGCCGGTGACGATGTGAACGCACGCACGATGGCCGCCAAGGCGTCCTCGGGCTATGGCGACTGGGCGGTGCAGGGCAATTGGGTCGGTGCGCTTGCAGCATGGCGCCAGCATGACTGCACCGCCGCCAGCACCGGCTTCGAGACAGTCGCGGCGCGGGCGTCCGACGTGGAGCTCCGCGCCGCCGGGCTGTATTGGGCGGCCCGCGCCGACATGGTGTGCGCGCGCCCCGACCGTATTGAGGCGCGGCTGAAGAGCGCGGCGCAATATCGCGAGACCTTCTACGGGCTGCTATCGCGGCAGGCGTTGGGTATCCGCGATCCGCTGCCGCACGCCGGCGCTGCGGCCTTCGCGCGCGACTGGGATCTGTTGTCGCGCCGCCCCAATATCCACGTCGCCGCCGCGCTTGCCGAAATCGGCGAGAGCGACCTCGCCGACGAAGTGATCCGCCAGCAGGCGCGGATCGGCGATCCGTCCGAATTCCCCGCGCTGGTGCGCTTCACCGAGGCGCTTAACCTGCCGGCGACTCTGGTGTGGCTGTCGCACAACGGCCCGGTCGGCGCGACGCCGCCGGTCGAGGCGCGCTTCCCCTCGCCCAACTGGACGCCCGATGGCGGCTGGCGCGTCGATAAGGCTTTGGTGTTCGCGCACACGCTCCAGGAATCGCGCTTCCGCACCACCGTCACCAGCCCGGCGGGTGCGTTCGGGCTGATGCAGGTGATGCCGGCCGCCGCCAGCGACATCGCGCGCAAACATGGCCGCAGCTACGACCGCGCCGCGCTGTCGCGGCCGGGCGCCAACATGGAAGTCGGCCAGTCCTATCTCGAACAGTTGCGTGACCAGTCCTGCACCGGCGGGCTGCTGCCCAAGGTGATCGCGGCGTACAATGCCGGCCCGCTGCCGGTGTCGCTGTGGAACGCGCAGGCGCGCGATGGCGGCGATCCGTTGCTCTATATCGAATCGATCCCGTATTGGGAGACGCGCGGCTACGTGACGACGGTGTTGCGCAACTACTGGGTGTACGAAGGCCAGACCGGCAAGAAAGCCTCGCCGAGCCGCGCCGCGCTCGCGCAAGGGCTGTGGCCGCGCTTCCCCGGAATGCCGGGCGCGAGCGCGGTACGGATGACCGCGACCGGCATCAAGCCAATCTCGATCGCCAGTGCCAATTGACCTGAACGCCGCGTTCCTGCCGGTCAGGATCGCGGTGCTCACCATCTCCGACACGCGCACGCTCGCCGACGACCGGTCAGGCGATACGCTGATCGCACGGCTGACCGAGGCGGGGCACGTCCTTGCCGAGCGCCGGATCGTCAAGGACGACGCGGACACGATCGTCGCGCGCCTCCACGCGCTGATCGACGATCCCGAGGTGGATTGCATCATCACCACCGGCGGCACCGGCGTGACCGGGCGCGACGTAACCCCCGAGGCGATCGAGCGTGTCGCCGACAAGATGATTCCCGGCTTCGGCGAACTGTTCCGCTGGCTGAGCTTCAAGACGATCGGCACGTCGACAGTGCAATCGCGCGCGTGCGCGTGCGTGACGCGCGGCACCTATATCTTCGCGCTACCGGGATCGACCGGCGCGGTGAAGGACGGCTGGGACGGTATCCTCAAGGACCAACTCGACAGCCGGCACAAGCCCTGCAACTTCGTCGAATTGATGCCGCGCCTGCTGGAGCGCTGAGCGCGCTCGCCGCTCAAAAGCGGTGCGGGAAAATGGGGCGACCGACGGGACTTGAACCCGCAACATCCGGCATCACAAGCCGACGCTCTAACCAATTGAACTACGATCGCCGTTAGAAGGCGCGCTCCTAGCGGGCGGGAGGGCGACCCGTCAAGGCCGTCAAAGCTTTCCTTCGATCGAAAGCACATATCCCGTGTCGCCGTGCTGGAATCCCGCGCGCGCAAGCCGGTCCGCCGCGGCCGGATCATCGGAGCGGATCGTCAGGTCGGCATGGTAGCGCCCGTCCTGCCACAGCCGCAGCACCGCGCTTTCGGCCCCCGCCGGGCTGGCGAGCGGCAACAGCAGCGCACCCGCGTCACAGCGCGCCTCGCCCGCCATGCCCTGCCCCAGCGCGACGCCGCCGATATCACCGCTCAGCGATGCCTTCACGCGGCCGCTCGCACGCACGCAATTGCCGCCCTCGAAGCGGACATCGACCGAATCGAGATCGAGCGAAGAAATCGGCGCGGGCGCGAAGATGTTGCCGGTCGGCACGCTCGCGCTCATGCCGGACAGACCGAAGCTGTGGCGGCTGATCTCGATCGCACCATCGACGCTGCGGCCGAGATCGGTCGCCTTGCCGGTCAGCGCAACGCGCGCGCGCCCGACCAGCAACGCGAGTGGCGACACCGCGACATGCAGATCGCCGAGCGCGATCCGCCCGACCTGCGCCTCGCGCAGCGTGCCGCCCCAGATGCTGCCTTCGACCGCGCGTGCGGTCAGCCCCTGTTCGCCCACGCCGATCGCGCCGAGCGCCACGCGCATCGGCAGCAAGGCGAGCAGCGCCACCACGAACACCGCGCCGAAGATCGCGACCGGGCCGGTGGTCAGGCGAATCCGCTTCACTGGCCCTGCGCCTTGACCGTCATCTGCACCGCCACCGTTTTGTCGCCATTGTCGGTCGCCGAGAGCGAATCGACGAGGATGCCGCTGCCTTCTAGCGTCGCGACCCAGCCGAGCAGCGCGGCGGGCTTCGCCTTGGCGATGGCGATCTGAACGCCACCGCCCGGCGCCGGCCCGACGCTGGCGAGATCGAACCCGGCTTCGTTGGCCCGGTCGCGGATCACGGTGTCGAGCGGGCCGGCAAGCTGCGCGCCGCCACGCCTGCGCAGCATCTCGACCGCTCGCACGCGGGTCTGCGTTTCGCCGAGGCGGATCACCGCATCGGTGTACCGCGTCTTCGCCGTCGCGAGCGCATCACCGATCGGAAGGTACAATGCCCAGACGATGGTGACGACGAACAGCGCCGCCATCACGATCAGCAGGTGCTTCTCGCGGCGTGAGCGACCGTCGAACCAGAGTTTGAACGTCGCGATCATTGCGGCTTCACCGTCAGCGTTCCCGTGATCCGCCCGCCCGACGCGGTCAGCGCCGCGCCAGGATCGACCGTGAGGCCGGCGGCGCGAAGCCGCTGCTGGAGATCGGTCGCCGCCCCCTCGCCGTCCGCCGCGATGCCAACGCGGAGCGTGCCGTCGGACGCGAAGGCGAGATTTGTCACCTCCGCACCGCGCACCGCGCGCACTGCGCTGAACACGGTCGCGGCGGTGCGGCTGAAGCCAAGCCCCGGCCCGCGCAGCCGCGCCAGCCGCGCGTCGAGCTGGCGGTCGGCATCGTTGACGGTCTCGCCCTGCGGCAAACCAGCGCGCGCGGCGAGATCGGCACGCTGTTCGAGATCGGCGGCGGCGACATCATATTTCACGATCTGCACGATCGTGATCGCGAGGCTGACGCCGAGGATACCCAGCCCAAGCCAGCCGAGCCGGCGCATCAGCGCCCAGTCAACCGTGAACCGCGTGCGGCGTGCGAACACGCCCTGCCGCAAATCGAGCGCGGGTGCCGCCACCGCCGCGACGATCGCCGCATCGCGCTGCGCACCGTCCAGACGTTCCGGCGCGACGCCGCCGGTAACGAGCTCGGTCAGCCCGGCTTCGTCGGCGAACCCCGTGGTCGCGCCGCGCACGACGCCTTCCCCCTCCAGATCGGCCGCGACGAACCCGCTGTCTGGGCGCGGCAGCAGCAGCGGGGCGGGCAACAACACCCCTGCCTCGACACCGTTCGCCGCCAACAGGTCGAGCCAGCCGCGCATCTGCGCGAGCGCGACGACGCCGATCGGACGTTCGCCGCCGCTCGCCTCGCGACCGACCGCGACATGCACGTCGCTGAGCGGCGCGGCACTCGCGTCTGCGGCGAGGATGCGCGCCGCCGTCACCGCTTGCGCGGCAGAGCGATCGGGGAGTTCGGCCCAGTGCAACGTCACCGCATCGGCTGGCGTCACCACCACCGGCGGCGCGCTATCGGGCGCCAGCACCGGCAACCCCTCGCCGCGCGCCGCGACCACGCCATCCTTGACGCGAAGCCAGCGCCACGGCGCGGTCGCACCGGGCAGGAACAGGACGAGGGTTTCGCTCATGACACTTCGCCCCATTGCCGCGAGACGAGCCGTGCGGGAAGGGTCGATGCGTCGATCAGGCTGTTTTGTTGAAGATCGGTGCCGTTCACGGTCACATCCGTGCGCAGCGCGAACCATTTGGTGGTGACGGCGCTCTTCTGTGTCGCGTCGCCATAGTTCCCGGCTGCACCGAATGCCGACGACTGCCAGAATTTCGAAGTGTCATCATAGCCTGTCACGGGCCGGCTCAGCAGCGCGCTGCGCACCGCCGCGACGTTGGGCGCGCCGGGCATCAGCACCGCGAGCAGCGGCGCCTGTTCGGGCAGCACCGTATTGACGTTGGGCATCGTCGGCTCGGCGACCGGCAACGCGCAAAGCCAAGGCCGCAGCGCCGCATAGATTTCGGGGGTGACACCCATCACCGCGCGCAGTTCGCTCGGGTCGGTCATCAGTGTATTGGCGGTGCGGTAGGGCGTTTCGAGGCCGGCATAGCCGCCGTCCTCCGCGCCGCCGCTGAGCGCCTGCGTGTCGCTGTCGATCCAGTCGGTCGCCGCCGCCGCGATCCCCTCGGGCGAGCGCGCGGGCGCGCCGACGAGGCGGATCAGATTCGCAAATTGCGTCGCTGCGTCGGGATTGGCGACATAGCGACCGTCGGACTGTTTGGTGACGAGGCCGTTGAGGTTGAAGCAATTTCCGCCGTCGGTGATGCGCAGCGTGGCGATGCCGCCCGTCACCGGCAGCGGGATCGGCGTGTCGCTCCACCCGCCCGCCAGCGACACGCGCGTGGCGTCGCGCCCGAGCAGATCGCTGATCCGGTTGATCGCCAGCGCCTCGCCGGCTTCCGCGAAGGCGCGCGCCTGATCGAGCGCGACCGCATTGCCGCCGAGCTTGATGGCGATACGCAGTCGTTCGAGCGCGGTCGCCGCCAGCACCGCGATCACCGCGACGAGCAGCAGCACCGTCAGCAGCGCGGCGCCGGTTTCGGAGGGCTTATGCTCAGCCACCCTTGCGTTCGCCATAGCCGGTGCCGACGAGGAACAGTTCGCGGAACTCAGTGCCGTCGTCGCGCACCAGCCGCATCTCAAGCGCCTGCGGCAGCGGGGATTGCGGCGAACCTTCCCAATGGTCGCTCCACGCGCCGTTGACGCGGTAGCGCAGGCCGACCTGCCGCACCTTCACGAGCATCGCGGTCGGCGGATACGGCGCCGCGCCGTCGAGCATCGGATAGGCGATACGGATGAGCGTATCGCCGTCGAGCCGGTATTCGACCTTCTGCAACCCGGCGCGACGCGCGCCATCGAGATTGCTCCAGCCGCCACGCACCAGCCGGATCATCGGGGTGGCCCCGGAGCCGCGCTCGCCGGTGAAGGCGGGCAGCGGATCGCCGCGATCATTGCGCGTCTGGCGAAGCGAGGCCTGCGCGAGATCCGCTTGCAGCATCGAGGCGAGGCGGTTGAGCGCGGAGGTGTCATCGAGCTTGCCCGCCATCACCCCCTGCGCACGCACGCTGAACGACAGCAACGCGACCCCGGCGGCGGCCAGCATGCCGAAGATGAGGAGCGAGATCATCACTTCGACGAGCGTGAAGCCACGTTCGCGGCCCCGCGAACGTGCCCCCGCGCAGGCGGGGGCCCAGGGCCAAGCAGTGTTGCGTCCGTGACTCTGGACCCCCGCGTTCGCGGGGGAACGGTGGTGTCTGCGGGTCACGATCCACTCCCCGACCGGATCATCGTCAGCCTGCCCGCCGGGCGGCCATCACCGTCGGTCACAGTCACGTCGATCTTGAGGATTCGCGAGTCCCCCGTCGCGGCGACGTTGCGCGTCCAGCGCCATGCCTTGCCGCCATTCTGCTCGGTGCCGCTGGCGATGCCGAGCGTGGGCGGCTTCGCATCCGTCACCGCCTCGATCGCGACGTTGCGCGCGACGATCTGCCCGGTCAGCGTCGAATCGAGGATGCCAGCCCCCCGGATCGTCGCGCCTTCGAGCCGGATCAGCGCGAGCGCGGCCAGCGCGAACACGGCAAGCGCGACCATCATTTCGATGAGGGTGAAGCCGCGCGAACCCCGTTCGTCCCGAGCGAAGTCGAGGGATATGATCGATACCCAAACCGTTCGTGTCGAGCGAAGTCGAGACACCTGCGCGCCCGATCGGTCCCTCGACTTCGCTCGAGACGAACGGATTGCGCGATCAACCATCGACCCGCACCGTCCCATCGGCACCGACATGCACGTCGCGGGCCTCGCCGTCGCGTAGCAGGCGCAGTTCGAAAGGGCGGTCGGCGATGCCGGTCGAATCGAACACCACGCGGTCGCGCCCGGCGATGCCGGTGGTCGCCTGCGTGCCCGCGCCCCATTTCGTCACTTGCAGCGGCTTATCGGACATCGCTTGCCATGCCCCGTCGCGCCGCACTTCGAAGCCGTAGCCCACCGGCGTCACCCAGAGGCTGACCGGGCGCGCCTGCACGATGGCGAGATCGTGCGCCGCACGGGCGCGCAAAGCGAAGCGCGCCGCCTCGTCGGTCAGCCGGCCGCGCGGATCGGGCAGGCTCAGCGCGACCGCCGCCGAGGCGAGGCCGATGATGGTGACGACGATCATCAACTCCACCAGCGTGAAGCCCTGCTCGCGCTCAGGCTTCCGGTTACTCCCAGCTACCGATATCGGCATCGACGCCCTCGCCGCCATCCTTGCCGTCGGCGCCGAGCGTCCAGACGTCCGCCTCGCCGTGCTGGCCGGGGGAGGCATAAAGATAGGGTTTGTTCCAGGGGTCGAGCGGCAGCTTCTTGAGATAGCCGCCCTTCTGGTATTTGGACGGATCGCCGCCCGCCGGCGCGTTGACGAGCGCGTTCAGGCCATCGGACGTCGACGGAAACGCGCCGTTCGAGAGCTTGTAGAGTTCGAGCGCTTGCTCGATCGTGGCGATGTCGGCCTTGGCGCGCGTAATGCGCGCCTTGTCGCCGCTCGGGAAGACGTTGATGACGACGATCGCGGCGAGCAGCCCGATGATGACGATCACCACCATCAATTCCACGAGGGTAAAGCCGTCCTGCTTGCGGCGGCGTTTGACGGTGCGGGGTCGGGTCATGTCGGTCCTCATGAGATCACTGGCCGGCCAGCGTGTTGAGCTGGAGGATCGGCAGCAGGATCGATAGCACGATCGTCGCGACGACGCCCCCCATCACGACGATGATGAGCGGTTCGAGCAGCGACAAAGCGGTCGCGGTGAAGCGGTCGAACTCGCGCTCCAGATAGTCGGCGGCGCGCGCGAGCATCTCGTCGAGCTGCCCCGCCGCCTCGCCCGACGCGACGAGATAGGTGAGCAGCGGCGGGAATACGCCCGCGCGCAGCATCGCCGCCGACAGGCTGCCGCCGCCACGGATCGCCTCGACGATCTCGTCGGTCGCGCGGCGCAGCCGGGCGTTGTGGATCGTGCCCGAGGTCAACACCAGCCCGTCGAGCAGCGGCAAGCGGCTCGCCACCATCGTCGCGAGCGTGCGCGCCATCCGCGCGGCGTGGAGATCGCGCAGCAGCCGGCCAAGCAACGGAAAACGCAACAGCCGGCTGTCGAAGGCGTATTTGATCGCGGGGCGCTTCATGCCCTGCCAGAAGCCGATTCCGGCGAGCACGATCACCAGCACGATCAGCCACCACCAGCCGACCAGCGCGTGCGACACGCCAATCACGAGGCGCGTCAGCAAAGGCAATTGCTGGCCGACGGTATCGAACTGCTCGACCACCTGCGGCACGACGAACATCATCAGCGCGGTAACGACGGCGGTCGCGACCAGCGCGAGCACGGTCGGATAGGCGAGCGTCGTCAGGATCTTGCCGTTGATCTCGGCCTGCCGCTCCAGCAGCGCGGAGAGCCGTTCGAGGATTTCAGGCAGCGCGCCCGATCGCTCGCCCGCCGCGACCATCGCGCGGTACAGCGGCGGGAAGCTCTTCGGCTCGCGCGCCATCGAGTCGGCGAGGCGACGCCCCTCCACCACGCCGGCATGGACCGAATGGACGATGTCGCGGACATGATCCTGCTCGGTCTGCCGCGTGATCGTGCGGAGCGCCTCTTCAAGCGGCGAGACGCGGTTGAGCGTGGCGAGCTGGCGCGTAAACAATGTGAGCTGCTTGGTGTTCATCCGCCGCCGCCCGATGCGAACGTTGGAGAACAACGCCTTGCCGCGTGGCGGCGGCGGCGCGCCGGCTTCGAGCTTTAGGACGTACAGGCCCTTGCGATCGAGCGTGGCGCGCGCGGCGTCGATCGAGGGGGATGCGACATGGCCCCGCACCTCGCGGCCCTTTGTGTCGATGACGAGATAGTCGAAGTCAGGCACGGCCAGCCCTTCTTCTACTACTCCCCTCCCTGAAAGGGAGGGGTCGGGGGTGGGTCGGGTTGCGGCAACCGAGGCGTTTCCTCGTGAGCCGACCCACCCCCAGCCCCTCCCTTTCAGGGAGGGGAGCAGGTTGCGCGTTAGTCACGGCCAGCGACCTCAGCTTCAGGCAGCAGCGGCGCTTCGACATCCGCCATATCACGCCGCGACACGCGTACCGCCTCCTCCGGCGTGGTTTTGCCCTCGCGCACCAATTGCCGCGCCGCCGCGCCAAGGTTCTGCGCGTGGAGGAACGCATGGCGCGCGATCAGCGATTCGTCGCCGCCGTCGTTGATGAGGCGGCGTAAGGTCTCGTCGATCCGTACCGCCTCGAACACGCCTATCCGGCCCTTGAAGCCGCTGTGGCTACACTCGTCGCAGCCGACCGCCTCATAGACGACCGTGCCGGTATCGAAGCCGAGCAACGCCGACACCGATCCCGACGCCTGCACCGGCCGCCGGCAGTGCTCGCACAAGCGCCGCACCAGCCGCTGCGCGATCACCGCGCGCAGCGTCGAGGCGAGCAGGAACGGCTCGATCTTCATATCGCGCATGCGGGTGATCGCGCCGACCGCGTCGTTGGTGTGGACGGTCGACAGCACGAGATGCCCGGTCAGCGAGGCTTGGACCGCGATCTCGGCGGTCTCGCGGTCGCGGATTTCGCCGACCATCACCACGTCGGGGTCTTGCCGGAGGATCGCGCGCAAGCCCGCCGCGAAGGTGAGGCCGACCTTGGGGTTGACCTGCGTCTGGCCAACGCCATCGACCGCATATTCGACCGGGTCTTCCACCGTCAGGATATTGCGGGTGCCGTCGTTGAGCAGGCGCAACGCGGCGTAGAGTGTCGTGGTCTTGCCCGATCCGGTCGGCCCGGTGACGAGGACGATGCCGTTCGGCTCGGTCAGCGTGGCCTTGAGCATCGCATTCATCGCCTCGGTCATGCCGAGCACGTCGAGCGTGATGCCGGCATTCTCCTTGTCGAGGATACGCAACACGACCCGCTCGCCCGCGCGGCTCGGCAAGGTCGAGACGCGCACGTCGAGCAGCTTGCCCCCCAACGTCAGCCCGATGCGACCGTCCTGCGGGATGCGCCGCTCGGCGATGTCGAGCCGCGCCATCACCTTGACGCGGCTGACCACCACCGGCGCGACATGCGGCGGCATGCGCAGCGTCTCGCGCAGCACCCCATCGATCCGCATCCGCACGACCAGGCCAGTCTCATAGGGTTCGATATGGATGTCCGACACGCCGTTGCGCGCGGCATCGGCGATGATGCCGTTGATGAGCCGGATCGCGGGCGCATCGTCAGCGGTGTCGAGCAGATCGTCGGCGGTGGGCAAATCACCGGCGAGGATGTCGAGCTCGCCCGCCATGCCGATCCCGCCCGCCGCCATCGCCGCCGCCTGCCCGTCCATCGCGTAACGATCGGACAGCAGGCGATCGAACGCATCCGCCGGCACGATGCCGATATCGAACGGCTGGGCGAGATGCCGGCGTAGTTCGAGCAGCACCTTGGGATCGCCACCCTCGCGCATCGCGACCGAGAGATGCCCGTCCACGGCACCGCCGAGCACCACGCCGAAGCGCCGCGCGAACGCATAGGGGATGGAGACGATGCCGGCGGGCAGCGGTGCGGGTTCGGCAAGGTCGAGCACCGAGTCCATCGTCATTTCTCCGGTCGGACGATCTGAGTCGAGTTGCGCACCACCGGCACGCCGATGCGCGGGTCTTCGATGTTGCCGGGCACCGGCGCGCTCGGGATTGGCGGGGCCGCGCCCATGTAATCGCGCACCAGTTGGTCGATCGACGGCTCATCGACCGGGTTCTGCTGGCCCTGTTGGAGCCGCAGATAGCCGTAGCGCTGCGCGGTGAGGCGCTGCGTGTCCTCCGGCGTGCGCAACACGGTCGGGCGGATGAAAATCATCAAATTGGTCTTGGTGCGCTGCTTCGCCTTGGAGCGGAACAACTGGCCGAGCGCGGGAATGTCGCCGAGCAGCGGCACCTTCTCGATCGTGCGGCGCTCGTCGTCGCTGAGCAGCCCGCCGATGATGGCGATCTGGCCGTCATCGACCGTCATCGTCGTCTCGACCTCGCGCTTGTTGAGGATCAGGTCGCTGTTGTCGCTGGAGACCGGCCCCGCGATCGAGCTGACCTGTTGATGCAGGATCAGCTTGATCGATCCGCTCGAATTGACCTGCGGGCGGACCTGCAACTGAATGCCGACGTTCTCGCGCTGGACGGTGCGGAAGGCGTTGTCGAAATTCTGGCTGAGCGCCTGCCCCGTCGTGACCGGAATCTCCTGCCCGACGAGGATTCGCGCTTCCTGATTGTCGAGCGTGGTCAGCGATGGCGCTTGCAGCAGGTTGGAAGTGGTGTCGGACTTCACCGCGTTGATGATCGCGCCGAAGATCGCGTTCTTGCCGATGTTGAACGCGCCGCCGCCGAACCCGCCGGTGGCGCCGAGGATGGAGGAGAGCGCGGACTGGGCGAGCGTATCGCTCACCGCGTTGTTGGTGGTGGTAACGGTGGTGTTGCCGTTGACCGTAGTCGTGGTGGTAGCGAGCGAGCGAGCGCCGACCGCGCCGGCGATGGTCAGCAGATTGGGCGCGGAATTGCTGTAACTGGTCGCGAAGGTCGGCACGCCACTGCCCGGCAGCCCGGCGAGGAGGAACTGGACGCCGAGCTTGCTTGCGGTTGCATCCGACACTTCGGCGACGATCGCCTCGACCAGCACCTGTTCGCGCCGCGTATCGAGCTGGCGCACCACTTCGGACAATTGCCGCTGCACCTCGGCGGGCGCGGCGATGACGATCGCATTGGCACCGGCGAAGCGCGTGACGACAGCGGCGGTCTTGCCACCCTCGGCGGTGACCGCAGCTTGCGTCGGTGCGGTCCCAGCCTGCACCGGCTGGTTCTGTGGAGGGACGATGTTGGTGTTGGGCGTACCGGCGCCGAATCCGCTCGATCCGCTGCCGCTGGTGCCGCCGAAGGTCGATTGCGAAAGCTGCTGGGTCTGCACCGGCGTCGGCGCTTGGCCGACGAGTTGCTGGAGCACCGGCAGCATTTGCTCGGCATCGGCGTTTTCGAGGAAGATCACCTTGATCTCGGTGCCGTTCTTGGCGCGCGCATCGAGATCCTGCGCGACCGCCGCCAGCCGTGCGACGCTCGCCGCATCGCCACGCAGCGCCACCGCGTTCGAACTGGTAACCGCGACGACGCTCACTGCCGAAGGGCTGCCGGGTTGCGCCGATCCGCCGCCGCTCGTCTGCCCGGCCAGCGCCTGCAAGGCGGTGGCGATCTCGCGCGCGCCGGCGTTCTTGAGTGCGATCACGCGGGTGGAAGCGTTGTCGGTGTCGATCCGGCGCAGCACTTCGCGGACGCGGCGCACGTTATCGGCGAAATCGACGATCACCACCGAATTACCGCCGCGATTCGCCGTCACCGAGCCTTGCGTGCTGACGAGCCCGCGCACCGTATCGACCGCCGAGGCGGCGTCGATCGCGCGCAGCCGCACGATCTCGGTGACGAGGCTGTTGCGCGCCGCGCCATTGGTGCCGACCCGGCTCGGCTGCGATGCGGCGTTGTCGATCGGTTGGATGCGGAACGCGCCGTTCGAGGTCGGCACCGCGACGAGGCCGTTGGCGCGCAACGTCGAAAGGAACACCTCGAAATATTCGGAACGCGACAGCGGTCGGTCGGTGACGACCGTCACCTTGCCCTGCACGCGCGCGTCGATGATGAAGGTCCGCCCGGTCACCCGCGCGGCATCGGCGATGAAGGCGCGGACATCGGCATCGCGCACGTTCATCGTCGTCTGCGCGGCGATCGGACCGACGCAGGCGAGCGCGAGCAGCGGGGCAAGGATCAGTTTGTTCATGGACCTGCTATCGTGATGGCGAGCGGCAGCGTCTGGCTGCCGCGTTCGACCGTAATCGAGAGGGTGCCGCCGCCGGCGAGTTGCCCGCCGAGACGTTCGAGATCGCCAGCCCCGCTGACCGGCCGGCCGTTGATCGCGGTGACGACATCACCGTCGCGCAGGCCCGCCTGACGGAACGCGGTCGCGCCGCCCTGCGGCCGCACGACGAGACCGCTCACGCGCCCGCCATCGACACGTGGGATGATGCCGGTTTCGGCGCGAAGCTGCGAAAGCGTGAGGCCGGTCGGCTGCGCACCCGGCGTTAACAGCGGCGCGGAGGGCGGCAGCGGGGCTGGCGGCGGTGTGCTGCCGGCATCGCCTTGCGCGAGGAACAGCTCTTCGGTCGCACCGCCACGGTCGATCGTGACGTGATCGAACGCGACCGCCTTGAGCGTCGCGCCGGGTGCGACCTCCTGCCCGACCGCGATGCTCTTCTGGACGCCGTCCGGCCCGGCGATGATCGCCGAGCCGCCGCCCATCGCGCCGTCGATCCGCGTACCGAACAACGTCAACTGGAGCGAGGTGACGGTCGACGGTTGCGCGTCGCCGCCCGAGAGGCGGAAGAACGGATCGAAGCTGCGCAGCACGTCCCCCGGCGCGCCGGGCACCGAGACTCCGACGGGCCGCCAGTCGCCGAGCGGCGCGACCGGCGTCACCACCGCCCACACCAGCCGCGCGCATTGCACCGCCAGCACCGCGATCAGCGCCAGTTCGGCCGCCGAATAGACCGTGACCCGGGGCAGCCGGCGCAACAGCGCCCGGGCGCGCGGATCGAGAACCAATCGCATTCCAAAAATCCACCCCGGCACCCGCCGTACCGCTAGGGACAGCGTGTTACAGTCCCGGGGCGATCGTGTGAACCTTTTCCGCGTGTGCGCCGCACACTGGCAGGCGGCGTGTGCTTTTGGCTACAGCGCACGGACCATGCACACGATCGATCCCCCCGTACCCCGCTTCGGCTCCGGCGAACCCTCGGCCGGGATCGCCGCGCATCTTGCCGCGCAGCCTGAGGTGCAGCGCGTGCCGAACCCGAAGGTTATGCTGTTCCTGCGCCGGCACTTCCTCGACGCGGAAACCTGCGCGGCGCTGTGCGCGCGGATCGACGCGGTGCGCCGGCCATCCACCCTGACCGACCACGACGGCGATTCGCGCTATCGCACCAGCGAGACCGGCGATCTCGATGCCGCCGATCCGCTGGTGGCCGCAGTCGAGGCGAAGCTGCTCGCGCTGACCGGACTCGACGGCGCACATGGCGAGCCGATGCAAGGGCAACGCTATGCGGTCGGCCAGGAGTTCAAACCGCATACCGACTATTTCACGCCGACCGGCATCGACTTCGAGCGGTTCTGCGGCGTCGCCGGCAATCGCACCTGGACCGCGATGATCTATCTCAACGCGCCCGAAGCCGGCGGCGCGACGCGCTTCAAGGCGATCGACAAGATCATCCAGCCCGAGACCGGCAAGCTCATCTTGTGGAACAACCGCCGCGCGGACGGCACGCTCAACCCGGCGACGATCCACCACGGCATGAAGGTGCGCGCGGGCACCAAGTATGTGATTACCAAGTGGTTTCGCGAGCGGCGGTGGGGATGATGCGTCGCCCCGGCGAAGGCCGGGGCCGCTGTGTTTGGACCACCCGTTCCGCCAAGATATCTAGCGGCCCCGGCCTTCGCCGGGGTGACGGAATTCCATGCCGTCGGGCATGGTGGGCGCGACAGGGATTGAACCTGTGACCCCACCCGTGTGAAGGGTGTGCTCTACCGCTGAGCTACGCGCCCATCGCCTTGGCCCCGGTGGGACCGCGATGCTTCATTTGGCTTTCGCCAACGAAATAGGGCGGCTCGTCGCCGCCCTGTTCCGTGCCTCTTAAGACAGGCCATCGGGGCTTGTCCAGCCCCTCCAGCCGATTCGGATCGTCAGTTCACCGAATCCTTGAGGCCCTTGCCCGCCTTGAACTTCGGCTGCGACGATGCCTTGATCGTCATCGGCTCGCCGGTGCGCGGGTTGCGGCCGGTCGACGCCTTGCGCTTGCTCACCGAAAACGTCCCGAAACCGACCAGACGAACCTCATCGCCCTTTTTGAGCGCCTCGGAGATCGCGTCGAACACCGCCTCGACCGCCTTGCTCGCATCGCCCTTGCCGAGACCGGATGCGTCGGCAACCGTGCCGATCAACTCCTGCTTGTTCATGCCCGCGGAACCCCCGTTACAATGGAAACTGATTCTCGGCTTGAAAGCCGGTGTTCCAGTAACGACAGGCGGGCCGGGGCTGTCAAAGCAAAATGCGATAAACCTCGCTAAAACGCGGCGGAATTTCGTCCTTCCGCCGCGTTAACGATCAGTGGCGACGTTCGCCGCCGATCGGGGCGACACCCGCTGGCGGCTGCGCGGCGAGATCATCTTCCTCGGTCCAGGAGATCGGCTCGATCGGCGCGGTGAGCGCGAGGCGCAGCACCTCATCGACATGGCTGACGGGAATGATCTTGAGGCCGTCGCGGATGTTCGCCGGAATCTCGGCAAGATCCTTCTCGTTCTCCTGCGGGATCAGCACCGTGGTGATGCCGCCGCGCAGCGCCGCGAGCAGCTTCTCCTTCAATCCGCCGATCGGCAGCACGCGGCCGCGCAGCGTCACCTCGCCGGTCATCGCCACTTCGCGCCGGACGGGAACTCCGGTCAGCGTCGAGACGATCGAGGTGACGATACCCACACCCGCCGACGGACCATCCTTGGGCACCGCGCCCTCGGGCAGATGGATGTGGATGTCCTTGCGCGCGAACAGGCTGGGCTTGATGCCATAGCTCGGCGAGCGCGCCTTGACGAAGCTGTAGGCGGTCTCGATCGATTCCTTCATCACGTCGCCGAGCTTGCCGGTCACCTTGGCAGCGCCCTTGCCGGGCACGGTGACGCTCTCGATGGTCAGCAATTCGCCGCCGACTTCGGTCCAGGCGAGGCCGGTAACCGCACCGATCTGATTCTCCTCTTCGCCGAGGCCGTGGCGATATTTCTTCACACCCGCGAAATCCCCGATGTTGTCGGGCGTGATCGTGACGGTCACGTCCTTGCCTTCGAGAATGCGGCGCAGCGCCTTGCGCGCGAGCCTTGCGATCTCGCGTTCCAGCGTGCGGACGCCCGCCTCGCGCGTGTAATATTGGATCAGCGCGCGCAGCCCCTCGGTGGTGAGCGTGAACTCACCCGGCTTGAGGCCATGCACCTCGATCTGCTTGGCGATCAGGTGGCGCTGAGCGATCTCGACCTTCTCGTCCTCGGTATACCCCTCCAGCCGGATGATCTCCATGCGGTCGAGCAGCGGCTGCGGCAGGTTGAGCGTGTTCGCCGTCGTCACGAACATCACATCCGAGAGGTCGATATCGACTTCGAGGTAATGATCCTGGAACTTCGCGTTCTGCTCGGGATCGAGCACTTCGAGGAGCGCCGAGGCCGGATCGCCGCGGAAATCCTGGCCGAGCTTGTCGATCTCGTCGAGCAGGAACAGCGGGTTGCTGGTGCCGGCCTTCTTGAGATTGGTGACGATCTTGCCCGGCAGCGAGCCGATATAGGTGCGCCGGTGGCCGCGAATTTCAGCTTCATCGCGCACACCGCCCAAAGATTGGCGAATGAACTCACGCCCCGTCGCCTTGGCGATCGACTTGCCGAGGCTGGTCTTGCCGACGCCGGGCGGGCCGACGAGGCACAGGATCGGCCCCTTCAGCTTGTTGGTGCGCGCTTGCACCGCGAGATATTCGATGATCCGGTCCTTGACCTTCTCGAGCGCATAATGGTCCTCATCGAGCACCGCCTGCGCCGCCGAAATGTCGCGCTTGATCTTCGACTTCTTGCCCCACGGCAGGCCGAGCAGCACGTCGAGATAGTTGCGCACGACGGTCGCCTCGGCGGACATCGGCGCCATCGTCTTCATTTTCTTGAGCTCGGCGGTCGCCTTGCTGCGCGCTTCCTTGGAGAGCTTGAGCGTGGCGATCTTCTGGGTCAGCTCGGCGATTTCGTCGCCCTCGCCTTCCTCGCCTTCATTGCCGAGCTCGCGCTGGATCGCCTTCAACTGCTCGTTGAGGTAATATTCGCGCTGGGTCTTCTCCATCTGGCGCTTGACCCGGCTCTTGATCTTCTTCTCGACCTGCAGAACGCCGAGTTCGCCCTCCATGAAGGCATAGACCATTTCGAGCCGCTTGCCCGGATCGGTCTCGACCAGCAGCGCCTGCTTGTCCGACACCTTGACCGAAATGTTGGCGGCGACCGAATCGGCGAGCCGGCTCGGCTCCTCGATCTCGCCGAGTTGCACCGCGGTTTCCGCCGGCAGCTTGCGGTTGAGCTTGGCGTAATTTTCGAACTGATCGACCACCGAACGCATCAGCGCGGCGATTTCGTGCGCGACCTGCTTGCTGGCGGCGTCGAGATCCTCTTCGCCCTCAGCACCTTCCACCAGCTCGACCGACGCGGTCAGATGGCCCTCGGCGGTGTCGAGATCGGTGAACTTCGCGCGCTTCTTGCCTTCGACCAGCACGCGCACCGTGCCATCGGGCAGCTTGAGCAATTGCAGGACGGTGGCGGTGACGCCGATGTCGTAGAGATCGTCGCGGTCGGGATCGTCCTCAGCCGGATCGAGCTGCGCGACGAGGAAAATTTCCTTGTCGGCAGCCATCGCCGCTTCCAGCGCAGCGACCGACTTGTCGCGACCCACGAACAGCGGCACGATCATATGCGGGAACACAACGATATCGCGCAGCGGCAGCACAGGGTAGATTTGGGTCATGAACACTCCGAGGGGCGCAAGCGACGCGCCTTGTTCTTCCTTATATGGTGCGCAGAGCGCTTCCATCAATCGTCGTTCTCCGATCGTCGCGGCATGAGGGTTTGTACAGCGGTTTTGCCGCTCGCCGCGCTGCTGCTCGGCGCCGCCGACCTGCCCGGCCCCGGCGAGCCGGCGCTGACGCCGCAGACCGCGCGATCAGGCGGGCCGGTCGATCCCGACCAGGCAAAGCTTTCGTTCGAGGCAGCCGATCTGCGCTTCGAGGTGTTTCCCGCAGAGGAACGCATCGCCGGCGTGGCGACGCTGACCTTCACCGCGCGCGCGCCGCTTACGCGGCTGCTGGTCGATCTCGACCGCAACCTGCCGGTGCGCGACATCGCGATCGACGGCGTGGCGCTGCCGGCGAGCGCATGGGCCAACCCGGACGGCAAGCTGGCCATCACGCTGCCGCATCCCCTCGTGGCGGGCGGGCGCGTGGTCGCGCGTATCACGTACGCCGGCACGCCGCATGTCGCGGTGAAGGCGCCGTGGGACGATGGCTTCGTCTGGGCCAAGACCCCCGATGGCCGCCCGTGGGTGGCGACCACCGCCGAGGGCTATGGCTGCGACCTGTTCTGGCCGTGCCTCGATTTCCCGACCGGACGGCCCGGCGCGGCGACGCTGCACATCACCGTGCCGGCTGGCCTGAAGGCGCCCTCCAACGGAAAATTGCTCGGCGTCGATACGCTCGCCGACGGGCGCACGACCTGGAATTGGCGAGTCAAACACCCCAACACCTATGGCATCGCGCTCAACATCGGGCCGTATGAGCAACTGTCGGGCAGCTACAAAAGCCGGTTCGGCAACATGATCCCGTTGTTCTACTGGTATCTGCCCGGTGAAGACGCACAGGCGCGCGGGCTGTTCGCCGAGTTCGCGCCGACGCTCGATTTCTTCGAGAGCGAGATCGGCCCCTATCCGTTCGGTGACGAGAAGCTCGGCGTGGTCGAGACGCCGCACAAGGGCATGGAGCACCAGACCATCAACGCCTACGGCAATGGCTATGCCAAGGCGCCCGAGGGGTTCGACTGGCTGTTCCAGCATGAATTCGCGCACGAATGGTTCGGCAACCAACTCTCCGCCCGCGACTGGGACGATTTCTGGCTGCACGAGGGCTATGCCACCTACATGCAGCCGTTCTACGGGCGGTGGCGCGAGGGCGATGCCCGCTACGCGACGATGCTCGACGACGAGCGCAACAAGATCACCAATCTGCGCCCTATGGTGTCGGGTGCCTCCCGCACCGAAGAGGATGTTTACCGCGTCGATCGCGGCGGGCCGGGGCAGGACATTTATTACAAGGGTTCGTGGATGCTCCACACCCTGCGCTGGCTGATCGGTGACCGCGCGTTTCGAGAGGTGACTCGGCTGGCAGTGTACGGGCGCAGCGATCCCCGGCCGGGCAATTTCGCACCGCATTTCCTGACCAGCGCTGGCTATCAGGCGATCGTCGCGCGGGTGACCGGCAAGGATTATGGCTGGTTCTTCGACGTCTATCTGCGCCAGGCCGGGCTACCCGATCTGTTGAGCGAGCGGAGCGGCGGGACGCTGAACCTGCATTGGGTGGCGCCGGGCGGGCGCGTCTTCCCGATGCCGGTGACGGTGCAGATCGGCGACCGGTCGGTAAGGCTGGCAATGGCGGACGGCACCGGGCGGATCGCAGCGCCGGCGGGCGCGCATGTCGTGATCGATCCCGATGCTCGGGTGTTGCGCCGTTCGGCGGCGCTGGAGGCGTTTCAGGCGTGGCGGGATGCGCAGAAGGCGCGGTGAGGTCGGGGCCTAGTTGGTCTCGTTACACACAAGTAGGCTCAGGGGGAGAATTATGAGCAATACAATTTCAAATCACCTATTGCCGGGTGAAAAGATCGTGTGGACAGGCTCCCCCGGCACCGGACTGATTCTACGACCGGTCGAGATTTTTTTGATCCCTTTCAGCCTCTTCTGGGGCGGCTTCGCGCTATTTTGGAATATTCAAGTTTGGACAACCGACGCTCCACTTGAGTTCAAGCTCTTCGGAATTCCATTCTTGGTGATGGGCGTCTACGTCATTGTCGGCAGATTTCTTGTCGATATCGCAGTCCGCCGGTCGATCACCTATGCGGTAACCGATCAACGCATCCTGATCTCCCGATCCGGCTGGTCGAGTTCGATCAAGTCACTTGATCTTGCGCGCCTACCGGCACTTGAATTGCAAGAGAAGACAAACGGAACCGGCTCGATCCGGTTCGGCGCGGCGCAGTCTTTCTTCGTAAACAACGGGTTTGGGACTTGGTCGCCCGCCTTTGATGCGACTCCGCAATTTCAGCAAATCGAAAACGCCAGATCCGTTTACCAACTCATCCAACGAACGACGTCAAAATAGGCAAGCGAGCAGGCGGCGGAACTTCAAAGCCCCGCCGCCTCTCCATACGGTCAGGCCGCCCCAGCCCCCGCCTTGTCCTTCTTCGCGTAGACGCGGATCGGTTCCTTGCGGCCTTCGATCACGTCCTTGTCGATCATCACCTCGTCGACGCCGTCCATGCCGGGCAGGTCGAACATCGTGTCGAGCAGGATGCCTTCGAGGATCGAGCGCAGCCCGCGTGCGCCGGTCTTGCGGTCGATCGCCTTCTTGGCGACTTGCGTCAGCGCGTCGTCGGTGAAGCCGAGCTTGACCGTCTCCATGTCGAACAGCTTCTGATACTGCTTCACCAAAGCGTTCTTCGGCTCGGTCAGGATCGTCACCAGCGCGGGCACGTCGAGATCCTCGAGCGTCGCGATCACCGGCAGGCGGCCGACGAACTCGGGGATGAGTCCGAACTTGAGCAGATCCTCGGGCTCGACCGCCTTGAGCGTCTCACCGGTCCGGCGTTCCTCAGGCGAGGCGACATAGGCACCGAAGCCGATCGACTTGCCCTGCAGACGGTCCCCGATGATCTTCTCGATGCCGCTGAACGCGCCACCGCAGATGAACAGGATGTTGGTCGTGTCGACCTGCAGGAATTCCTGCTGCGGATGCTTGCGGCCACCCTGCGGCGGAACGCTCGCGGTGGTGCCTTCCATCAGCTTGAGCAGCGCCTGCTGCACGCCCTCACCCGACACGTCGCGCGTGATCGACGGGTTCTCGGCCTTGCGGCTGATCTTGTCGATTTCGTCGATGTACACGATGCCGCGTTGCGCCCGCTCGACGTTATAGTCGGACGCCTGGAGCAGCTTGAGGATGATGTTCTCGACATCCTCGCCGACGTAACCGGCTTCGGTCAGCGTCGTCGCATCGGCCATCGTGAACGGCACGTCGAGGATTCTAGCGAGGGTTTGGGCGAGCAGCGTCTTGCCGCAGCCGGTCGGTCCCATGAGCAGGATGTTCGACTTGGCAAGCTCGACATCCGCGCCCTTCTGGCCGTGGTTGAGGCGCTTGTAATGGTTGTGCACCGCCACCGACAGCACGCGCTTGGCGCGCTTCTGGCCGATCACATAATCGTCGAGGACGTCGCAGATTTCCTGCGGGGTCGGCACGCCGCCGTCCTTCTTCGAGACCAGAGCGGACTTGGTCTCTTCGCGGATGATGTCGTTGCACAGCTCGACGCACTCATCACAAATGAACACGGTCGGCCCGGCGATCAGCTTGCGCACTTCGTGCTGCGACTTGCCGCAGAAGGAGCAATACAGCGTGCTTTTCGAATCGCCGCCACTCAGCTTGGTCATAAAATCTCGTGTCCCAATGCCCCTTGTGGGGACGAAAGCATAACAGACTAGGCGCGTTTCTGGCTATCGGGCAATGCCGAATATCGCTTCAGCCCGGCGGTTACGGCCTGATGAGCGGTGATATGGGCACAGTTTGCGGCGTAACAAGCGGCGCGGCACCGCCTGTCAGGTCGGTCATATCCCGGACGAAGGAAGCCCCCCCACCGCCGTAGACCGGCGACGGGGCGCTCCCCCGAACATGGCCTCAGACGGCGGGCAGCGCCGGCGGAGTGCTGCCGTCTTCGGCGATCGCTGGGCGCTTATCGAACACCTGATCGATCAGCCCGAACGTCTTCGCCTCGTCCGCCGACATGAAATTGTCGCGGTCCATCGACTTCTCGATCTCCTCCAGCGTCTTGCCAGTGTATTTGGCGTAGAGCGAGTTGAGGAAATGGCGCATCCGCAGAATCTCGCGCGCCTGGATCTCGATGTCGCTGGCCATGCCCTGCGCACCGCCCGAGGGCTGGTGGATCATGATCCGCGAGTTGGTCAGCGCCACGCGCATCCCCGGCTCGCCCGCCGACAGCAGGAAGCTGCCCATCGACGCCGCCTGCCCGATGCAGACCGTGCCGACGCGCGGCCGGATGTACTGCATCGTGTCATGGATCGCCATGCCCGCCGTGACGACACCGCCCGGCGAGTTGATGTACATGAAGATGTCCTTCTTCGGGTTCTCCGACTCAAGGAACAGAAGCTGGGCGGTGATGACCGAGGCCATGTGATCCTCGACCCCGCCGGTCACGAAGATGATCCGCTCGCGCAGCAGCCGCGAATAGATGTCGAAGCTGCGCTCGCCGCGGTTCGATTGCTCGATGACGATGGGAACGAGGCCGGCCTGGGTCGGCTGGCCCTGATATCCGGGGGCGACAAGCCCGGCCGCGCTGAGGGGAGCCATGAAATCGCCGGTGTCGAACGGGTTGCGCATGATGATCTGTACGTCCTTTATGCCCTTGCGGTCGCCTACATCGGCACTCCGTCGGGACTTGGCAAGTGCGCCTCGCGCGGTTGGCGCGATCCGCTAACCCTCGCGGCGTTCCACGCCCGGCGCGCGGTGCGAGAGATAGGCGAGCCGGCGCATCTCACGGCGGCCGCGCACCACCGTGTCGAGGATCAGCCCGGCGAACAGGCAGAGCGCCGCGAGGATCATCAGGCCGGTCACCATTACTGCCGTGGGCAGGCGCGGCACGAGATGCGTGTGCATGTAGGTGATGACCAGCGGCACCGCGAGCAGCACGCCGATCAGCGCCAGCGCCACACCGATCGCGCCGAAGAACAGCACGGGGCGCTCGATCCGGTAGAGCTGGACGATGGTGCGCAGGATGCGGAAGCCGTCGCGATAGGTGCTGAGCTTGGAGGCGGACCCTTCCGGCCGCTCGTAATAGGGTGTCGCGACCTCGGCGACCGGCATGCGCAGTTCGAGTGCGTGGACGCTGATCTCGGTCTCGATCTCGAACCCCGCCGACAGCACCGGGAAGCTCTTGACGAAGCGGCGTGAGAACACCCGGTAGCCTGACAGGATATCGGTGAAGCTGCGCCCGAACAGCCGCGCGAGCATGCCGGTCAGCACCGCATTGCCGAAGCGGTGGCCGCGCCGATAGGCCGCGTCGATCTGGGTGATGCGCGCGCCGACGATCATGTCGAGCTGTTCGTCGAGCACGCGGGCGACCATCGCCGGCGCCGAGGCGGCGTCATACGTCGCGTCGCCATCGGCCATGACATAGACGTCGGCATCGACATCGGCGAACATGCGGCGCACGACCGCGCCCTTGCCCTGAATGCGCTCGGTGCGGACGATCGCGCCGGCGGCGCGCGCGACCTCGACTGTGCGGTCGCGGCTGTTGTTGTCGTACACGTATATGTCGGCGCCGGGCAGCGCGGCGCGGAACCCCGCCACCGTCGCGGCGATCGCGGCTTCCTCGTTATAGCAGGGGAGCAGGACGGCGATGCGTGGTTCTGACAAGTCCCGCCCCTAATCGCTCAACGCTGCTCAACCCCGCCGCGTGTGGTCACGCGGCGGGGTCGTGCGGCTCAGGCCTCGGTCTTCTTGGCGGCGGCCTTCTTGGCCGGCTTCTTGGGCTCGGCGGTGGCTTCGCCCGCTTCGGCTTCGGCCTTCGGCGCAGCCTTCTTGGCGGCTGGCTTCTTGGTCGCAGCCTTCTTCACCGGCTCCTCGGCGGTCGCTTCGGCCGGGGCCGGCTCGGCCGAATCATCGGCCTTCAGCTCGGTCTCGTCGGCATGGTCATGATCGTCGCCGTGAGCGTGATCGTGGTCATGGCCTTCGTGGTCATGCTCATCATGGTCGTGATCGTGATGCTCGTGGACATGCGTGCCGCTGGCGAAGCCGTCTTCGCTCTCGATCGCTTCCTGAAGCTCTTCGCGCGTCACTTCGCGATCGGTGATCTCGGCCTTCTCGAACAGGAAATCGACAACCTTGTCCTCGTACAGCGGCGCGCGGAGTTGGGCTGCCGCCATCGGCTCCTGCTGGATGTACTGGAGGAAACGCTGACGATCGTCCGCGTTATACTGCTGGGCGGCCTGCGCGATCAGCCGGTTCATCTCGACCTGAGTCACTTCGACGCCGTTGGCCTGGCCGATCTCCGACAGGAGCAGGCCGAGGCGAACGCGCCGCTCGGCGATCTTGCGGTAATCGTCGCGCTCTTTCTCCATCTCTTCGAGCGCGGCGGCCGGATCGGCCTCGTGAGTCGCTTCGTGCTGGAGCTGCTGCCAGATCTGGTCGAACTCGGCCTCGACCATCGTCGGCGGCACTTCGAAATCATGGCCCTCGGCGAGCTGATCGAGCAGCTTGCGCTTCATGTGGGTGCGGGTGAGGCCGTTGAGCTCCTGCTCGATCTGGCCCTTGAGCAAGCCCTTGAGCTGTTCGAGGCTCTCGAGGCCGAGCGACGTGGCGAGCGTGTCGTCGATGACGGTCTCGCCCGGGGTCTGCACCTTGGTCGCGGTGATCTCGAACGTGGCGGGCTGGCCGGCGAGGTTCTCGGCCGGGTAATCCGCCGGGAAGGTCACGTTGAGAACGCGCTCTTCACCGATCTTCACGCCGACAAGCTGGTCCTCGAAGCCGGGGATCAGGCGGCCCGAGCCGATCTCGACGCCCATGTCGGTGCCGGTGCCGCCATCGAAGGCGACGCCATCGGCGGTCTTGCCGACGAAATCGACGGTGACGAGATCGCCCTGCGCGGCTTCATGGTCCTCGGCGGCGTCGTCCCACTTCTTCTGCTGCTCGGCGAACTTGGCGACCTGCGCATCGACTTCGGCGTCACCGGCCGGCACCGTCAGGCGCTCAAGCTTGAGGCCGTCGATCGCGGGCGTGGGCACGTCGGGCAGGACTTCGAGCGAAACCTTGACCTCGGCATCCTTGCCAATCTCGAAACCTTCATCGAGCGCGACCGACGGCTGGATCGCCGGACGCAGCCGCTGTTCGGCGATCAGCGTCTGGATGCCTTCCTGGATCGCCGAGTTGAGCGCGTCCTGAGTCAGCGCCGGGCCATGCATCTTGCGGACGAGATTGGCGGGCACCTTGCCGGGGCGGAACCCGGGCATTTTGATCTGCGGCGCGACGCGCTTCAGCTCGGCATCGACTTTCGAATCGATCTCGGCGGCCGTGATGGTCAGGGTGTAGGCGCGCTTGAGCCCCTCGTTGAGCGTCTCGACAGTCTGCATGGGTCTTCTCAGGCCTCTTCACGAATCAGAATCGCGGCGCCCCTGCATGCGGCGGCGACTGGTGCGGGCGAAGGGACTCGAACCCCCACATCTTGCGATGGCAGGACCTAAACCTGCTGCGTCTACCAGTTCCGCCACGCCCGCACAGGACACCGTCGGGTGTGGGGGGCGTCTATAGCAAGGATCGGCGGCGGGGCAAGCCACGGAGTCACGCGCGTGGAATCTTCGTGAAACTTCGCGCGGGGCCGGTTCGTTTGATGTCGGACAGAGGAGAAACCCGATGGCAACCACACCCCCCACCGAACTGCCCCCGCAGCCGAGCCAGCCCGGTACACCCGAGACCGCACCGCCCGAGGTGGCGCCGGTCGCCCCGGATATCGATGTGCCGGCACCAATGCCGACCAGCGACCCGGCGATCGCGCCCGGACAGCCCACCGACCTCGGAGATTTCGCATGAGCGGCGCGCCCGAATCCCCCGATGCCTATCCGCCGCGCAAGGACGACCGCAGCGATCTCCAGCAGATCGTCGAGGCGCGCAAGGACGCGGTCGAGCGTGGTGAAGGCGGCCCGGAACCCGATCCGCTCGCGCGGCAAGGTGAGGCCGACGGCGTCGGCGGCACCGGCGGCGTGGTGAAGAATCAGGATGACGACGCGCAGTAACCTGCGCTGACCGCCACCCCGGACTCGCGCCGGCATGACGTCAGGATTGGGGCGGCGCTCCGATCCGCGCGCTGGCGACGAGCGCGCGGAAGCCGGCGATGTCGCGGTCGTAATAATAGATGTCGGGCGCTTCGAAGGTGGCCATGTAGAGCTTGCCCGCGATGATCGCGGCATAGCCCTCGCCCTTGCGGCGCACGTCCTCGTTCGGCCGCGTGAAGCTGTAGGTGAAGGTAACACCCTTCGCGCCGACGAAGGCGCAGGGCGCGACGCTCTCGATCGTCATCAAGGGCGTGGCGAGCGCGATGCGATAGCTGTTTTCCAGCAGCGCCGGAATATCGGTCAGCAGCATCGTCGCGCTGAAACGCGGCAGCGGCTTCACGCGCTTGCTGACTTCGCGGAACAAGGTGCGGTCGGTCTCGATCCCGCCGTAGAAGGTGACATCGTTCAGGCCATCGCCGTCGAGCGTCCACGTCTCCGAATTTCGGCCCGGTCGCGCGCCCATCTTGTTCCACTCGCGGTCGGGCAGGATCGTCAGCGCCGATTTGGCGACCGCGACGGCCTGCCCCTTGGCGATCAGTGTGTTGCCGGCACTCGCCGGCGCGGCGCACATCAGCAGGGCCGGCACGATCAGCGCGGATACGGCGTTTCTCAAGGTCATGGTTTGAGCCTTCATGGCAACAGGGTCTGGATCATCGCGTGGTCGGGCGCATCGGGGCGCAGCGCGAGGTAGCGTTTGAGCGCGTCAACGCCGTGCGCGTCGCCGCCGCGAAGTTGCGCAAGGCCGAGCCCGCGATACGCGTCGGCATTGGCGGGATCGAGCGCGATCGCCTGCGTGTAGAAGGCAGCCGCCGAGACGAGATCGCGCGGATTGCCGCGCGTGCGGTAAAGATCGCCGCGCGCGCAGAGCAGTTCGGCATCCCAGGTGTCGCCGGCGAGCTGGCCGAACAGATATTCGGTGCCGCCGAAATCGTTGAGCTTGATCTGGTCGGCGAGGAACGCGCCGCGCAGCGGCTTCACCGCCGTCTGCAACGGCTCCCGACCGGCATCCCCCTGCCCCATCCCCGCGACGAGCGTGCGCAGATAGGTCGCGCGTTGGAGGTCGGTCGGATGGCTCGCGAAGAACGACAGACGATCGTAGCGGTGGCTTTTCTGCTTGCGGCCGAACGCGGTGGCGTCGGCCTCATCCATCGCGCGGTTCCAGATATCAGGCAGCGCATTCGGATCGTAGCCGGCGGCGATCATGTACTTCGCGCCGAGCAGGTCGGCCTCGCGCTCCTCGTCGCGGCCGAACGCGAACATCGATCCGACCGCCGAATTGGCGACATTGATGGCGGTGCTGCGGACCTGATAGGATGCGCCGCTGGCGGCGACCACGCTCATCCACGCCACCACATCGGTCATCGAGCGGGTGTGCTGGAAGCGGTGCAGACTGTGCCGCTGTTCGAAATGCGCGAATTCATGGCCGAGGATGGCGGCAAGTTCGGCCTCGTCCCGGACCCGGACCAACAGCCCGGAATTGACCACCATCATGCCGTTGGGCGCCATTGACGCGTTGAACTCGGGATTGCGCACCACATAGATGCGCGCGCCCCGGCAGCGATCCGTGCCGACGGTCCGGCACAGCACCGCGCGCACATACTCCGTGAGCGCCGGTTCCTTGAGCACGAACGCCGAGTCGCGCAGCCTGCGCTCGGCCTCGTCGAGTTGCATCCACAGCCCGCGTTCGTCGACGGTCTGTGGCTCATAGGCGCCGCTATACGGCGGCAGCGGTTCCTTCGGCGCGCTCGCCGCGACACCGAACACCGCCGCCGCGCCGAGCAGCGCGAGCCGGCGCAGGCGGGAGGTCACTGCCCGCTTGCCGTGGCGATCTGCGCGGCGGGCGGCGTGCTGCCCGGAAAGTTCTCCAGCAATTGGCGCACCCGCTTCTGCGCGCCTTCGACGGTGCGGACATCGCCGCCCATCGCCTGATCGGCGTTGAGCCAGACGAGATCGCCGCTGTGCAGATCGACCAGCCCGGCATAGCCGCGATGTTCGCCAGACTTTACCTGGACATAGGCCATCGCCGCGAACACCTGCAGGAATTTGCGGCCAGTCGAGCCATATTGGTCCTCATCGAAGATGAAGAGCGCGTAATCGCAGCCGGTGCCCTTGGCGATCTCGGCGACGCCCGGCCCCATCGTCCATTCGAACGCGCCTTTGCGCTTCTTGGTGGGGAGGCGGTTGCCGGGGAAGAATTGATACTCGATCACCGAATCGGCCAGCACCGAGAACAAGGCGCGGTAGCCGGCGAACGTCGCGGCGGCGGGGCCGATCGGTTCCTGGGCGACGATCACCTGGTTGCCAAGCTGCTGTTGCGCGGCGTCGAGCGCCGCGCCGAGATTGTCGCGCGCCTGCTGGGTCCAATCGGCATTCGGCTCGAACATGCCGCCGGTCGATTGCGCGCCGACCTTGATGGTCGGGCGGATCAGCAAAATCCTGGTCGAGCCGGGCCGCAAGGTGAAACCGGGCTTGTTGCCCGATTTTTCCTGCGCGAACGCAGTCGACGACGCCAGCAGGCAAAGAACGGCCATCGCCGCAGACAGTGTATGTCGCATGCATCCCCCCGGATCGCGATGTTCCCGCATCGCAGCCGGGGCTTACGGGATCAGGGTGACGTCTGCAACGGTGTTCGGCGAATACACGCGGCGCCGCAGCTTCGACTTTCAGTCGGCCTTGAACAACGTGAACCCGCCCGGCAGGCGCTTAGGCAACTTGCCCTCGATCACCATCTCGACCGCAGCGATCGCGCCGAGCAGGTCGCGCTGCGCATAGGGTTTGGCGAGGCAGCCCACCGCCACCGCCTGCCCGCCCATCGGGCATTCGCCGGTCACGAACATCGCCGGCACGCCCGCCTCATGCGCCACGCGCGCCACGTCGATGCCGCTGCCGTCGGACAGCCGCACGTCGACCAGCACCAGATCGACATCCTCCGGGCGGCGCAACACGGCGAGCGCATCGGCGACGCGATCGACCGTCGCGACGATCTCGAACTCGGCTTCGCGCAGGAAATGCTCGGTATCGAAGGCGACGAGCGGCTCGTCCTCGACAATGAGCAACCGACTGATCCGCCGCTTTTTTCGCCCGAACAGCATGCCCGGTTGTCCTGCCTTCCCTGACCGCATCGACGCGGTTGACGCGTCCTCGTTACGGATGCGTCTCTTAACGCGCGGTGTCCGAATCGGTCGCAAGAAATTTTGCGCGCGCGCACAGCGAAATTCGCTATAGGATCGCGGTGCAACGCCCTACTTCCAAAACGCCTTCGGACTCGCAACCGCGCTCCGACCAGCGCATCGCCAAGCTGCTCGCCCGCGCGGGCATCGCCTCGCGCCGCGAAATCGAACGCATGATCGCGGACGGTCGCGTCGCGCTCAACGGCACCGTCATCGACACGCCGGCGACGATTCTCGCCTCGCTCGACGGAATCACCGTCGATGGTGCGCCCGTCGAGGCGCCCGCGCCGGCGCGGCTGTTCCTGTATCACAAGCCGCCCGGCCTGCTCGTCACCGAGCATGATCCCGCCGGCCGCGCGACGATCTACGACCGATTGCCCAACACGCTGCCGCGCGTGATGCCGGTTGGGCGGCTCGATCTCGCCACCGAAGGTCTGTTGCTGCTCACCACCGACGGCGAGCTGAAGCGCCAGCTCGAACTGCCCGCGACCGGCGTGCAGCGCGCCTATCGCGCGCGCGCTTACGGCCCGATCACGCAGCAACAGCTTGAAGAGCTGATCCACGGCGTCGAGATCGAGGGCGTCCGCTACGGCTCGATCGACGCCAATCTGGAACGGCGCACCGGCGCCAACGTGTGGATCGAGATGATCCTGACCGAGGGCAAGAACCGCGAAGTGCGGCGCGTGCTCGACTATCTCGGCCTCAAGGTCTCGCGGCTGATCCGCACGCGCTACGGCCCGTTCGTGCTGGGCGATCTCGCCCCCGGCGCGGTCGGCGAGGTGCGCGGGCACGATGTCGCCTCGTTCCGCAAGAACCCGACTCGACTCGACCTGCCGCAGCCGGCGCGATCACGGTCGACGGAGCCGATCCGCATGCTGAGCGACGAGGGCCGTCCACAACGCTCTCCCTCGCCCCGCTTGCGGGGAGAAGGTCGGGGAGAGGGGCAAGCCGCGTCTGCGGCGCCAAAGACTCGCAGCCCCGCCGCACCCCGCATCACCCGCGAAACCGCCGCGCGCGCAGACCGCGCCGCCTTCGCCGACGCGCCGCGTCCGGCCCGCAAGCCCAGCGCACGGCCAGCGAGCGCAGCCAGCCAGCCACGCGACGCCGCCAAGCCAGCCCCCCGCCGCGCCGCCACGACCAGCCCGGCGCGCGAGTCCACCTGGTCGCCCCGCGACAGCCGCCCCGCCGAGGATCGCCCCGCCACCCCGGCCCCGATCAAGCCCAAGCGCTTCTACGACGCCAAGCCCAAGGCCGGCGCCCCTGCTCCGGCACGCGGCGAGGGCACCTCGCGCGCACGCCGCACCGCGACCGACCCGCGCCCCAAGCGCGAAGGCGCCCCCACCGACCGCCCGACGCCGCCACGCGGCCCGGCGCGCCCGTCCAAACCCCGCCCGACACGGACCCGTAAGTAATGCGTATCATCGCTGGAGAATGGCGCGGCCGCGCGCTCATCGCCCCCAAGGGCGAAGCCACCCGCCCCACCGCCGACCGCGTGCGCGAGGCATTGTTCTCGATGCTGACCAGCCGGCTCGGTAGCTTCGAAGGGCTCGCGGTCGCCGATCTGTTCGCCGGCTCGGGCGCGCTCGGGCTGGAAGCGCTGTCGCGCGGTGCCGCCTCATGCCTGTTCGTCGAACAGGACAAGCCCGCGCTCGACGCGCTGCGCACCAACATCGCCAAGCTCGGCGCGAAAGCCGATGTGCGCGCGCAATCGGTGATGGCGCTCGGCGTCGCCCCCAAGCCGCTCGACGTGATCCTGATGGACCCGCCCTATGACAGCGGCGCCGGCGCGGTCGCACTCGACAAGCTGGCGCGGCTCGGCTGGGTCAACGAAGCGACGCTGGTGAGCGTGGAGACCGCCAAGCGCGAACCGCTGGAGGTGGGAGGCTTCGTCGAGGATACCAGCCGCGTGTTCGGCAAGGGGCGGATCACGCTGCTGCGGCGGGGGTAGCCGAGGCGAGCGCGTGCGGACTCCGGCTGAAAGATAAAAGATACTATGGGTTTCAACGCCGTCATTGCCGATCGGATCGGAGTTGGAATGGTCATCTCGGGATTGATGACGATGCCGCTAATCGCGTCTACGCATCTTGCGACCGCCTGGCATTCGGTAGCGCTTGTAGCCGCTCTGATTGTGACGATCAGCGGCGGGCGTCTGCGGTCGCGTGCTCGGCGTTACCGCGAAGCGGCGGACAGGCAGCGGCTTTAACGTGACTATGTCTCCGCCAAACATACTCGCTGCTCAACGTTTCATCGATCTCGTAACGAAATGCGAAGCCCCTTCGATCGATTTGCTCGCGCGAGTTTTGGATGAGCTTGTCCTAAGCTACCACGACACACCTGTCGGCGATCCCGATGAGAGCGATGAGCAGCCTCCGTCCGAAGATCGCGTGGAACATGCAAACATTGGCCGGCGCTTCCCTTCTCTGGGTTACTACGGTTCTGCCAATCCCAAAGAGGTCCCGGGCACATTACGCGCTTCAAAAACTTTCCCGCCTCTCTCACCGCCTTTCTGAAGCGGACGGGCTACCTTCCCGCCTGACGTCCGGCAGCCGCTGCTGTCCGCCTCCCACCATCTCCAGACGTTCCGCGCTACAAAACCCCAGCCGCCGCCATCGCCGCATCGACTGCCGCGCGGGCAGCCTCGTTCGGCCAGGTCATCGGCAAGCGCAAAGCGGTCGGGAAGCCGGGGATGACTTTCGAGACGGCGTATTTGACCGGCCCCGGCGAGGCATCGGTGAACATCGCCAGATGCAGCGCGAACAGCCGGTCGTGGAGGCCGAGCGCGGCGGTGTAATCCTCGTCGTCGGTCGCGGCCTGGAATTCGGCGCACAGTCGCGGGGCGACGTTGGCGGTGACCGAAATACACCCTACCCCGCCCATCGCGTTGAAGGCGAGCGCGGTTTCGTCGTTGCCGGAAAGCTGCACGAACGCCGGGCCGCACGCCGCGCGCTGCTGCGAAACGCGAGTCAGCGCGCCGGTCGCATCCTTGACGCCGACGATGCTGTCCGGGAACGCGGCGGCGAGCCGGCCCATCGTCTCGGGCGCGATATCGGTGACGGTGCGGCCGGGCACGTTATAGAGCAGCACCGGCAAGTCGCACGCCTCGACGATCGCGGCGAAGTGGCGGAAGATGCCGTCCTGGCTTGGGCGGTTGTAATAGGGCGGCACCATCAGCGCGCAATCGGCGCCGGCGTCCTTGGCAGCCTTGATGTTGCGGATCGCGACGCGCGTATCGTTGCTGCCCGCGCCGGCGATCACCGGCACGCGGCCGCGCGTCTGATCGACGCAGGTCTTCACGACGCGGAAATGCTCCTCGAAATCCATCGTCGCGGATTCGCCGGTGGTGCCGCACGGCACCAGCCCGGCCGAGCCCTCCGCGATCTGCCATTCGACGAAATCGCGAAACGCGCTTTCGACGAAGCTGCCGTCTTCGGCGAAGGGGGTGACGAGAGCGGGGATCGAGCCTGTGAACATGCCCGCCGCCCTACAAGCGCCGACGGCGAAACGAAAGCCTGTTCGTCTTGGTGAGGGAGCGGGCCGGCACCGTCGAGATGCGCGCGCTCGCGCATCTTCAAAAAACCTTACGCGGTGAAGCGCTTGGTGAAGCCCTTGGGCGCGCGCTCGGTATCGGTGCGGGCCTCGACATTGTCGATCCGCGCCTTCTCGGGGCCTTCGCGAACCGCCTCGACCATGCCATCGACCGCCTCTTCCTCACCGGCGACGAGCAGCTCGACCCGACCATCCCGCAGGTTGCGCACCCAGCCCGACACGCCGAAATCGCGCGCACGGCGCACCGACCAATCGCGGAACCCGATATTCTGAACCTTGCCACTCACGAAAACGCGCTGAACGACTTGCATTACGACCTGACTTCCCTTGCACATGGCCCGCACACCGCACGAACCGCAGGCGACGCGTAGCACGCGCGGGCGACAAGACCATAGAGTCTGCAGCGACTTGTCGCAAAGCGGGGTGCGCCGGTCGCTTGGGAGGTGTGGGGGTGTCCGGGGGCGCGGTGGCCAAAGTGGAACATGGGCCCGAGATTTACGTGCGCGAGCGACGAACGGATACGGAAAGACCGGGAGTGGTGAAAACTGCTCGGACTGCTTTCTGAAAGAAGCAACGATGATGCAATCCAAGGATGCAATCCAAGTCTCTGATTTTGCTGATACATTATTTGGATTCAAATCTTCGAAAAACCCTCCAGAGCACGCCTAATCATCATGATTTCACAGCGCGAGTTGCCCTGTCAATTAAATCATCCAAACCAAGTGTTTTCCCCTTTAGCAAGCACAATGCATCTCTATTTTTCCAAAAATCTGAACAAAATGGGTCAAATAGTTGTGGGTTGTCCTGGGTGACCGGCAGGGCAACCGCTTTTACCGTTGATGCCCCACCCTTATTTCCACCAAAAAGGTTTTTATTTCCAAAAATATATCCTATTTGCGCCTCGTTTAGATGTATGAGATCTTTGTCCGTGCTGCCGACGATCGCGACCCTTGGCATAAGACGCAGATATCTGCTCCCATCAAGGCTGCGGATAACGACTGGCACATGCTTGAACGGGAAGAATTCCGTGACGTTCACGTAAAAACGACGAGGCGGATCATACTCTGGCTTTGCGGCTGTGACGAATATTCCCACATCGTTGAAGGGCGCCTCCCGACTTCGAGCGCGGGCGCGTAGTTGCACAAGAGTAACGTTGCACGGCTCCCGACTACTTGGGTCACAGCGGTCTAGCGCCTGCGCCTGCTCAATCGCCTTACGTAGATCACTCGTATCAAGTCCCGTTATACTCGCAAGAGAATTTACAATTCCCATTCCTTTGATACTATAATAGCCTTTCCTTTCTAATACCTGAGAAAATGCGTCTGGATCACGAGTCAGCGCATCATTCAATTGATCTTCTCGGCTTTTAGTAAGAACCGAATAGGCGAACCAACCCGCCGCCAGGATCAGCATCATCGCGCCCGTCAAAACGAGCAACCAAAAGCGTTGCCAAGCCTTCGTCGTGCGCTCCTCCATAGCCGCTTTAATCAATTCAAATCTGTGGGCCGCGCTTAATTTTGCAGTCTCGATCTTATCGATCTTCAAGCCGATCTCAATTACCTCGAGAGCGGATTCACGGTCTTTTGCGGGAAGCGACTTCAGCGAGTTAAGCTTGTCCAGGCTCTTACCAAGAACGTCGATGAGGCTTCGAGCATATACAGCCGCAAGAACTAGGACGACACCCCCAACCGCTGGAACAAGAGGCAGAATTTTTTCTAGGCCGAAACTCACGCGGACTCTCCCCCGATATGAGTCGATTTCAATTAACAGAAATACGAGTCCTTCGCCAGAAATATTGCAATCACCGTTTAAGACATATTTTTAAATATAATAAGCACCTAATCGAACAACCGGTTTTTACTGCCTCCGTTTTGGATTAATGACCAATTATAGATACTTGCCCTTCAATAGCTTAGCATGCACGCTTGGGTTACTTTAAAATGCGCCCCGCCCACCAGCCGCCGCCACCTCGAATTCACTCGAAACGAACAAAGTGGATCTCGGATTTTTATTTCCGCATATGCAAAACCAAGACCGCAAAAATACGACGAAGTGGGCCTTTAGAAACGCTGGCTTTCACCGAGAGCGAAAGAATGCCGTCCACAAATCGCGTGTTTGCGATCATCGTACTTGTTCCGAGAAGACTACGGTTAAAACGCCTAGTCGGAACCAACAACACCCCGCCCCACCGCCTCAGGATACGAAATCGCTATCACCTCATACTCGCGCTCGCCCGCCGGCAGGACGACGCGGCGGACATCCCCGACAGCAGCGCCGCGTAAAGCGCGGGCGAGTGGGGCGTTCCAGCCGATCCGGCCTGCCCCGGCGTCGGTTTCGTCGTCGCCGACCAGAGTCAGCACACGCTCGGCGTCGTCCTCGTCGGCGATGGTGGCGGTCGCGCCGAACCAGATGCGGGTGCGGTCGGCCTGCGCTGACGGATCGACGATCTTGGCGGCTTTCATGCGCCGTGCGAGGAAGCCGAGCCGCCGGTCGATCTCGCGCAGGCGCTTGCGACCGTAGATATAGTCGCCATTCTCCGATCGGTCGCCATTACCCGCCGCCCAGGAGATGACATCGACCAATTTGGGACGCTCATCGCCCAGCAAGGCGTCATATTCTGCGCGCAGCACCGCATAGCCGGCGGGGGTGATGTAATTGGGTCGATCGGTCATCCCGCGATGCGATACCGCAGGATCATGCCGGGTCAACGCGCTGTCACGCGCGCTTACGGGCTATATGGGCAGGAATCCCCCTTCGCGCGAGAACAGTCCGGGCGATTGGGGCCGCCTGCGCCCTTCCTTGCGGCGCGACGACGGCCGGCTTCCTGCTGGCGGCGTCGGTTGATCGACGCCTGCATCGCCCGAAACATGGCATGATTCACGGTCTTGGTGGGGACGGGTGGCGCTTCTGCGGGTTTTTGCGCGCCGGCTTCACCAATCATCGCCAAGACGAAACTCACGAAGAGTCCCAATTTGGATACAGCATTTGTAGTCATGGCGTGCGCGATCCCCATTTGAAACAGGTCAGGCCGGCGCAATACCAATTAGAGACGCGACGACCCGCCGCGAGGAAGACACGTCTTCTCCCGCGATCTCCCAACAGAAAATTTTTTTGAGTATTTACAGATATTCAGCCGTTTAGGCTGCACGTCTCATTACTTGAGCGTAACGTGCAGTCAACAGCAGGGTATACGATATTCGTATTTTATTGGTCGTTTCGCGGCGGATATCGCCACAGGCGCGGCAAGCCGCGCCGCCGGCAATCAGCCGGGCCGGCCCTTACCGAGATACCAGCTTATCCGGTTCGCGCCGCGCGAACGGGCGTGTTCGGGGTTCATCAGATCGTACACCACCGCGTTTTCGAGCACGCGCTGGACGTAGTTGCGCGTCTCGTAGATCGGGATCGCCTCGATCCAGTCGACGATATCGACGCTACCGGTGCGCGGATCGCCATTGGCGCGCAGCCATTTGTTCACGTTGCCGGGTCCAGCGTTATACGCCGCGACGGCGAGCGGATAGCTGCCGAACTGGTTGTAAATCCGCGCGAAATAGCTCGATCCGACCATGATGTTGTAATCGGTATCGGTGGTCAGGTTGTTCGCGTCATAGCCGACGCCGAGCTTGGCGGCGGTTTCGCGCGCGGTGCCGGGCATCAACTGCATCAGCCCGCGCGCGCCGGCGTGGCTGATCGCGGCGCGATCGAACTGGCTTTCCTGCCGGGCGATGGCGTGGACCATCACCCAATCGTCATTGGCGCTGGCGGGCACACGCACCGTCGGGAAGCCGACCGTCGAATAGTCGCTGAGGCCGTTCTGGAGCGCGCTGCGGCCGACCATCACGCCGAGATCGGGACGGCCCAATGTACGCGAGAGTTCGGTGGCGAGGACGTGATCGCTGTCGGTCTTGGCGTCGGTGGCGATCTGGCGGACGAAGGCGCTCTGGTCCTGCCAATTGCCGGCGGTGCCGAGATATTGCGCGGCGCGCACGGTCTCACGGGCATAGAAGGCCGCGCGCACGGCGGGATCGACCGGGCGCATCACCGGCGCGCCGGGCGCGGCGAGCACGCGACCGAGCCGTTCGGTGGCGAGTTGCCCGTAGAACATGTCGGGGAAGCCGGCGGCCTGGTTGTAATAGCCGGTGGCGATATCGCGCTGCCCGGCGGCTTCGGCGGCGCGGCCTGCCCAATAATAGCCTTTCGACTGGGTGGTCGGCGATTTCGAGGCGTGGGCGTAGCGCGCGAACAAGGTGCTTGCGTCGGCGGCGCGACCGAGGTTCTTGAGCGCGGTCTGGCCGGCGAGCCAGACGAGGCTCGTATAATCGTCGCGCTCGCCATAAGGCTGGCCGCTGACGTCGGTGCCGGCGGGATAGGCATCATCGACCTGACGGGCGATGTCATAGGCGGTGGCATATTGCGCATCCGCCGCCGCGCCGCGCGCGTTGGTGAGCAGCGCCTCATACCACGCCTCGACATTGGCGGGCCGCGTCGCGAGCGTGGAGCGGCGCGCGAGCAGTTCGCGGGCGCCGAAGCCGCCGTTGTTGCGAAGCCACGTCGCGCGATCGGCCAGCCAGCCCGGATCGGCCATGCCCCAGCTTTGCGTCGAAGCGGCTTGCGTGGAGGCGTCGGGCGCGTTGCTGCGGAACGCGAGCCGCGCCGCGAACACCGGACGCCGCGCGGCGCTGGTGAGCGCGAGCTGGCGCTGCGCGGAGGAGATCGCACCCTGCCACAACAGCATGTCCATACGCGTGTCTTGATCGGCCTGGCTCAGCGCACCCGAAAAGCCGGTGATGATCTTCGCCTCGTCGGCGACGGACAGGCTGCCCGACACCCAGGCGTTGCGCGCGGCGAGATTGGCTTCGTCGCGATAGCCCGATGCCGCGAGCGCCTCGGCGAAGCGCACCTTGCCGGTGCCGGTGAGCGGCGGGAAGCGGCGGAAGAACGCGACCGTCGTGGTTGGCGAGACCGGCGTGGTGCCGTCAATCGCGCGCTCGGCGGCGCGGCGCAGCGTCATCTCGGCGGGCCAGCCGGGGTGAGCGATCAGGAAATTGGCATAGCTTTCGAACGGATAGCCGCTGGTCTGCTGGAGCGACTTCCACTGCGCGATCGCGGCGGAGAGCGCGGCGCCCCGCGCCGGGTCCTGCTGGCTCAGCGCCTGCGTGGCACGTCCCCAGCCGAGTTGATCCTGCGCGACGCCGGCAACGGCGAACGCGCCGGATGCACCGGCGGCCAGCAATGCGAATTTCACCACGCCTGGAACCATGCCGACAGTATAAGGAAGCGATGGTAAGTTGTCTCGTATCAAAAGCAAAAATGCGGCGGGCGGTTGGTCTGGTTCGCAATGGCGCGACCGGATTGGTGTCGCGCGGCGCTCGTGGTACGGTGCGGACCTGACGGTGGACGCCACCGCTTGTACTACGGCGACTGACATTCAGCCCGGGAACGGATACTATGCGGCGATGAGCGAAATCGTGCCTCTCACGATCGAACCCCTGCCCGTCAAACTGCGGGTCGCGGACTATCTCACGCTCGATGAACTCGGCGCTTTCGACGCTTACGGTAAAACCGAGCTGATCGAGGGGGAAATTGTCTATAGGAACGCGCAGCACCGGCCCCATGCGCGGATCAAATCGCGGCTGTATCGCCTGATCGCCGACACACTCGATTACATCGGCAGCGATCTGGAAGCGCTGATCGAAGGCTCGATCGCGATGCCGCCGCACAACGTACCCGAACCCGACATCTCGCTCACCGCCGAGCCCGAAGGCAAAGGGTTGATCCCGCTCACCTCGCTCGCGCTGGTGATCGAAGTGGCGGACGCCACCGTGAAGAACGATCTCGGTCGCAAGCGGCGCATCTATGCGCGCGAAGGCGTACCTGAATATTGGGTCGTGGACGTCAACAGGGCCGTCATCCATCAGATGTGGAGACACGACGGCGACAGCTATACCGAACAGCGCGAGATCGCGTTCGGCGCACGCATCGCCGCCGCGACGATCGCGGGGCTGGCGGTCGAGATGAACACGCTCTGACCGCCAGCCCGCCCCGCCCGATCAGGGGGTCAGCGGGTCAGCTTCTTGTACGCCAGCCGGGTCGGGCGGTCGGCGGCGTCGCCGAGGCGGCGGCGCTTGTCTTCTTCGTAGCTTTCGAAATTGCCCTCGAACCATTCGACATGGCTGTTGCCCTCGAACGCGAGGATGTGCGTGGCGAGGCGATCGAGGAAGAAGCGATCGTGGCTGATGACCACGGCGCAGCCCGCGAAGCTCTCCAACGCCTCTTCGAGCGCGCGCAGCGTCTCGACGTCGAGATCGTTGGTCGGTTCGTCGAGCAGCAGGACGTTGCCGCCCTCCTTGAGCATCTTCGCCATGTGAACGCGGTTGCGTTCACCGCCCGAAAGCTGGCCGACCTTCTTCTGCTGGTCCTGCCCCTTGAAGTTGAACGCGCCGACATACGCCCGCGTGCCAAGCTCCTGCTTGCCGAAGCGGAACACCTCAAGCTTGTCCGAGATTTCTTCCCAGACGTTGTTGTTCGGGTTGAGATCGTCGCGCGACTGATCGACGAAGCCGAGCCGCACCGTCTGGCCGACCTCGATCGTGCCCTCGTCAGGCACTTCCTGGCCGGTGATGAGTTTGAACAAGGTCGATTTGCCGGCGCCGTTCGGGCCGATCACGCCGACGATGCCGCCCGGCGGAAGCGTGAAGTTGAGATCCTCGAACAGCAATTTGTCGCCATAGGACTTGGTCAGCCCCTTGGCCTCGATCACCTTGCCGCCGAGCCGCTCGGGGATCTGGATCAGAATTTGCGCCTTGCCGATCGAACGGTTTTCCTGCGCCGCCATCAGCTCGTCGAACGCACGGATACGCGCCTTGGACTTGGTCTGGCGTGCCTTGGGGGTCTGACGCATCCACGCCAATTCGTCAGCGATCGCCTTGGCCTTGCCCTGCTCTTCGCGCTCTTCCTGGCCGAGCCGCTGGACCTTCTTTTCCAGATAGCCCGAGTAATTGCTTTCGTAGGTGTAATAGCGGCCGCGATCTAGCTCGAGCACCCAGTTGACGACGTTATCTAGGAAGTAGCGGTCGTGGGTAACGAGGATGACGTTGCCGGTATATTCCTTGAGATAGTTCTCCAGCCACTGGACGCTTTCGGCGTCGAGATGGTTGGTCGGTTCGTCGAGCAGCAGGATGTCGGGCTTTTCGAGCAGCAGCTTGCACAAGGCGACGCGGCGCTTTTCACCGCCCGACAGGTTGGTGACGGGGCTGTCGCCGGGCGGGCAGCGCAAAGCCTCCATCGCCTGCTCGAGCTGGCTGTCGAGGCTCCAGCCGTCGGCGGCGTCGATCTTGGCCTGGAGATCGCCCATCTCTTCCATCAGCGCGTCGAAATCGGTGTCCTCCTTGGGATCGCCCATTTCGGCCGAAATCGCGTTGAAGCGCGCGAGCATCGCCGCGATCGGGCCGGCGCCGTCGCGCACGTTGCCGATCACGTCCTTGGTCGGATCAAGCTGCGGCTCCTGCGGCAGATAGCCGACCTTGATGCCCTCGGCCGCCCAGGCCTCGCCGGTGTAATCGGGATCGATCCCGCCCATGATCTTCATGAGCGTCGATTTGCCCGAGCCGTTCGGGCCGATGATCGCGATCTTGGCGTCGGGCAGGAACTGGAGGTGGATGTTGTTGAGCACGGGCTTGGCGGCGCCCGGGAAGGTCTTGGTCAGGCCCTTCATGACATAGGAATATTGGACGGCCATTCGGGGTCGTGCTCCGGGGCTAAGATTGCGGGATTTGAAGTACTGGAATTTAAGGGGGCATTTAGGGATGTCGGCGCCGATTGGCAACGTAAGCGCCGGGGGCTGGACTTGCCGCACTTCGGAGCTTGCGCGCAGCACCGTGGACGCCGGAACGAGTCCGGCGTGACGGTTTGTGGCGGTTTCAGGCCTCAATTTGACGACGCCATCCACATCGCGATTGCCGAACGGCTCGATCTTCCCTTACTCACGTCCGACCGCCAGCATTTTACGTTCGGACTCGCGTCCGCCCTTCCTACGATATTGAGATAGCCAATGAGCCTCTTCCGCCTCGCGCTGCTTTCCTGCGCCCTCACCTTCCCCGCCGCCGCGCTGGCGCAACGCGTGTTGCCAACGCCGGTCGCGCCCGATGCCAAGGTGGCGGCGCTTCGCGATGCGGCGCTGAAGGATGATGTCGCATGGGATATCGTGTCGGGGATCACCACCGAGATCGGGCCGCGCCCGGACGGCTCGGCGCAGGAAGGGCGCGCGCGGGATTGGGCGGTGGCCAAGCTCAAGAGCCTCGGCTTCAAGAACGTTCACATCGAACCTTACGACCTCCAGAATGTCTGGGAACGTGGCGCCGAGACCGCCGAGGTGATCACGCCGTATCCGCAGCCGCTGCGGCTCGCCGCGCTCGGCAATTCGGGCGCGACCCCGCCTGAGGGGCTGACCGCGCCGGTGGTGTATTTCGAGACCATCAACGATTTGCTGCTCGCGCCCGACGGCAGCCTCGCCGGCAAGATCGCCTTCGTGTCGAACGCGATGCAGCCGACTCAGGATGGATCGGGCTATGGCAGCAACGGCCTCGCCCGCTTCCTTGGCCCCACCGTCGCCGCCAAGAAGGGCGCCGCCGCGATCGTGATCCGCTCGATCGGCACCGATCATGGTCGCGGACCGCACACCGGCGTCACCAATTTCGCGCCCGGCGTCGCGCCGATTCCGGCGGCGGCGCTGTCGGTCGCCGATGCCGAGAATCTCGAACGGATGGTCAAGCTCGGCAAGCCGGTGACGCTCCACCTGACGCTGACGCCCAAATTCGTCGGCACGCGCCCCTCGGGCAACGTCGTGGCGGAGGTGCCGGGCACCGACCCCAAGGCGGGCATCATCACGATCGGCGGGCATCTCGATAGCTGGGAGCTCGGCACCGGCGCGATCGATGACGGCGCCGGCATCGCCATCACGGCGGCGGCGGCCAAGCGGCTGATGGAAGCGGGCAAGCACCGCCGCACGATCCGCGTCGTGTGGTTCGGCGACGAGGAAACCGGCGGGTTCGGCGGCATCGCCTATGCCAAGGCGCATGCCAACGAGCGCCACGCGCTCGCCGCCGAATCCGATTCGGGGGCAGATATGGTGTGGAAGTTCAGCACCAGCTTCGCAGCCGCCGCCAAGCCGGTCGAGGATCGGCTGGCGGTCGCGCTCGCGCCGATCGGCGTGGTGCGCGGGCGCGATGCGGTGCATGGCGGCACCGATGTCGAGCCGACGCTCGCGCTCGGCGTGGCAGGAATCGACCTCCACCAGTCGGCGCTGCGCTATTTCGACTGGCACCATACCCCCGAGGATACGCTCGACCGGATCGACCCCGAGCAGTTGCGCCAGAACGTCGCCGCATGGACCGCGATGCTCGCCGTCGTCGCGGATGCGCCGGAAGAGATTGCGCCAGCGCCCGCAGCGGAATAAAGCCAGCCAGCGCAAGACGTAACGCACCAAACCCGCGATATTCCGATTGAGGGATATGAATGGGATTTGGAACGTTACGGCTTCGCGTTGGTTACACTTCGCTTCGCGACGGCATCGGGCTGGCCGCGAAACTACAGACTGCTTTGGGAGCAACCGCATGAAGAAAATCGCCCTTGTTCTCGTCGCCGCCGGCCTGATGTCGCTCGCCGCCTGCAACAAGAACCCGGAAGCCGCCGCCATCGAAAACAACGCCGACATGGTCGCCGACAACATCGATTCGGCTGCAGACAACATGGACGCGATGGCTGACAACACGACGAACGCAACCGCCTCGGACGTGCTCTCGAACGCAGCCGACAACGCGCACGACACGGCCGACAACGTCCGCGCCGATGGCGACGCGAAGGCCGACAACGTTACCAAGTAACGGTCTTTCGGAGCTGCCCCACGGCAGCTACGGTGATGAGGGCGCTCCGGGTTCGGGGCGCCCTTTTTACGGATAGGTTCTTTTCGCCACTGGGGGGTTCACGATGAAGACCATGATTGCCTTCGATCTCGACGGGACGCTCGCCGAGAGCAAGCAACCGATCGGCGACGAAATGTCCGTACTGCTCAAGAATTTGCTCGACGTGGCGCAGGTCGCGGTGATTTCGGGCGGCGACTGGCCGCAGTTCGAAAAGCAGGTCGTCGGCCGGATGCAGGCCGATGCCAAGCTCGAACGGCTGTTCATCATGCCGACCACCGGCACCAAGCTGTTCCGGTTCCAGAACGGCGTATGGAACACGATTTACAACGATGCTTTCTCACCGGAAGAGCGCGATCAGGTGCTCGATGCTCTGAACAAGGCGTGGGATCAGGCCGGGTTCGGCGGCGAGCAGACCTGGGGCGAGCGGATCGAGGATCGCGGCAGCCAGATCACGCTGTCGGCGCTCGGCCAGCAGGCGCCGCTTGAGGCCAAGGAACATTGGGACCCCAAGCAGGAGAAGCGCCGCCAGTTGCAGGCGATCCTGCGCACGATGATCCCCGACCATTCGATCAACATCGGCGGCGCAACCTCGGTCGATATCACCCGCAAGGGCATCGACAAGGCTTACGGCATGCGCCGGCTGTGCGACCATGCCGGTATCGTGTTCGAGAACATCCTGTTCATGGGCGACGCGATCTATCCGGGCGGGAACGACGATCCGGTGCGCGCGGCGGGGATCGATTCGATCAAGGTGCGCGACGTGGCGGATACGTCGGTCGCGATCACGGCGGTGATCGCCTGTCTGAAGGCGTAACCGTCGCGCCGGCGCAGGCCGGGGCCGCTGCGTTGCTGTCGGGCCGGTTGCCCATACACCCACCGGCCCCGGCCTGCGCCGGGGCGACGATCGTCCCGAAGGAACGCCGATGCCGCTTTACGCCTTCGAGGGGCAGCAGCCCACGCTTGCCGACGGTGTGTGGATCGCACCGAGCGCGGAAGTGATCGGTGACGTGCGGCTCGGCGAACAGGCGAGCGTGTGGTTCGGGGCGGTGATCCGCGCCGATAACACCACGATCGCGGTCGGCGCGCGCAGCAACGTTCAGGAAGGCGCGATGCTCCACTCCGATCCGGGCACACCGCTGACGGTAGGGGCGGATTGCACGATCGGGCATCACGCGATCCTGCACGGCTGTACGATCGAGGATGGCGTGCTGGTCGGCATGGGCGCAACGATCCTCAACCGCGCGGTGATCGGTGCGGGGTCGCTGGTCGGCGCGGGCGCGCTCGTCACCGAAGGCAAGAGTTTTCCGCCCGGCAGCCTGATCGTCGGCAGCCCGGCGCGCGCGATGCGCGACTTGAGTGAGGAGCAGATCGCGGACCTCACCGCCTCGGCGGCGAGCTATGTCGAGAAAGCGAGGCGGTTCGCGGCCGGGCTGGTGCGGGTCGGCTAATTTCCTCACGGGAGATTTGTTTTCTTAACGTCTGGACAGCATTCCCGTCCTGTGGTGTGATCCGACTCACGGAACCGGAGCGTGCGCAGTGCGACTCCATGGGGGCCGCTGTTCGTTTGGCCGTCGCCGAGACGCGGCCTTGCGAGGTGTGAAAACAGGGAGCGCATGATGACCACCGATTTACTCGACCGCGAAGCACGGGAAGACCTTCACGATCGCGGCTATTCGCGCCGCCAGATCGGCCGAATCGCGATGTTGCTCGGCGCGGGCGCGACGGCCAGCCAGTTCATCACCACGGCTGCGCAGGCGCAGCAGTCCGCCAAAGCGGTGATCGGCGCGGTGCGGATCGGCTCGAACGAATGCTGGACCGGTCCCTTCTCCGAAGGCGTTCAGGCGGCATCGGCGATCGCATCGGTCGGCAACCGCTACGAGCCGGATAACGAGCATGCCAAGCTCGCCGCGGCGGTTGCGCAGGTCGAAGGCGTTACGCCCGAGTGCATTCTGGCGTGGCCAGGGTCGAGCGACCCGCTCAACCGCGCGGTCATCACCTTCTGCTCGCCACAGAAAGGGCTGGTTACGGCCAATCCGACCTATGAGCAGAGTTGGCGTACCGCCGCGTGGCTGAGCGTCAAGCCGACGCGCGTGCCGCTCACCCCTGATTATCGCCATGACGTGAAGGCGATGCTCGCCGCCGATCCCAATGCCGGCCTCTATTACATCTGCTCGCCCAACAACCCGACCGGCACGCTGACGCCGATCGCGGACATCGAGTGGCTGCTCGCCAACAAGCCGAAGGATTCGGTGGTGCTGGTCGATGAGGCGTATATCCACTTCGCCGGCGCGCAGAGCGCCGCCAAGCTCGCCTGCTCGCGCAATGACGTGATCGTGATGCGGACCTTCTCCAAGCTGTTCGGCATGGCCGGTATGCGGCTCGGCCTGACGATCGCCCATCCCGATCTCTACAAGAAGATGATGCGCTATGACGGTGGGCAGGTGACCAACATGCTGCCGATGACGGCGGTCGCGTGCGGCACCGCTGTGCTACCGCTCGCTGACAAGATCGTCGCGCGCCGCAACGAGATGATCGCGGTGCGCGAAGAGACGCTGGCACACCTCAAGAAGCGCGGGCTGAAGTATATCCCGTCGCAGGCGAACATGTTCATGGTCGATTGGGGCGCGGGCAAAGACCCCAAAGCGATGCAGGCGGCGTTCGTCGCCGAAGGTGTGCAGATCGGCCGTTCGTGGGATGCCTATCCGACGATGAACCGCGTGACGGTCGGCTCGGCGGAGGACATGGCGAAGTTCCGCGCCGCGCTGGATAAAGTCATCAAGGCCTGAACAGGTTCGGGCGCGGTCGGCGACGGCCGCGCCCGACGTCTATTCCGGCGCGCGCGATTCGAACGCCGCCAACGCATCGATGAAGGGCAGGTCGGCGGGCGGCATCGCCAGATCGCGCAAGTCCGCCGGGCGACGCCAGTCGAGCGCGTCGGCGTCGATCGGCTGCGGTTCGCCCTGCCAGCGGTCACAGCGGTAAAGCAACAGCAACAGCGTCCGCTCGCTGACCGGCGCGGTGGCGAAAGTGAGCGGCGTGAGATCCTCCGCCGCCACGCCAACGCCGAGTTCCTCGGCCAGTTCGCGCACCAGCGCCGCCTCGGGTGCCTCACCGGGCTCAACCTTCCCGCCGGGAAATTCCCACAGCCCCGCCATCGCCTTGCCCGCCGGGCGACGCTGCACGAGGATTCGCCCTTGCGGATCGGTCAGCGCCGCCGCGACGACGAGCAAGATGGTGCTGTTGTCGATCACCCGCGTCCCTTCGCCGTTCGTTAAGACCCAGCGTCTAGCCAGAGCGGGAAATTCGCGCCGGGGGCAAGACGCATGTTCGCCAATATGATCAAAACGCTGTGGCGCGATCGGCGTGCGGCGACTGCCGTCGAATACGGCTTCATCCTCGCGCTCATCGTGGTCGTGGTCTTCGTCGCGATCCTCGGCGTCGCGCGCGTCACGACGACCATGTGGAACGACGTTGCCAGCAAGGTCGAAAGCGTCACGCCGGGGCGGTGACGGAAATCCGATTTGGTTCCCGGATCACCTTAAACTTTTATCAAGACTGCCCGCCTACACGGATCTCGCTGGCCCGGTACATCCGGTTCGGCCGGGTAACTGAAGCTACTACACCACTGGAGACCGGACACATGCAGACCATCCGCAAGTTCATCAAGAACAACAAGGGCGCGACCGCCATCGAATACGGCCTGATCGCCGCTCTGATCGCCGTTGCCGCGATCGCCGCGATGACGCAAGTAGGCCAGAAGCTTACGAGCACCTTCGAGAGCGTTTCGACCAGCATGACTCCCAAACCATAATAGTCAAGTGAAATGGAATGGCGGCGGAACACGGGTCCCGCCGCCATTCTTTTTGCGCCACAGTATTTAGAAAAATCTAACGGCCGCGTGACCGTCAAAAGCGCCCCATCGCCAGGAACTTCTCCTGCCGCGCACGGCGCAACGCAGCGGCATCCAGCCCGCTCAACTCGCTGAGCGATTCGGCAAGCGCATCACCCAACGCGCCGATCGCCGCCGCCGGATCCCGGTGCGCGCCGCCTAGCGGCTCCGGCACGATCGTATCGATCACCCCCAGCCCTTTGAGATCCTGCGCGGTTACCTTCATCGCCTCGGCGGCGTCGGCGGCGCGTTCGTTGGTACGCCACAGGATCGCGGCGCAGCCCTCGGGCGAAATCACCGAATAGACCGCATTCTCGAACATCAACACATGGTTGGCCGCCGCGAGCGCGATCGCGCCGCCGGAGCCACCCTCGCCCACGATCGCCGCAATCATCGGCACGCCGAGCGCGAGGCATTGCTCGGTCGAACGTGCGATCGCCTCGGCCTGGCCGCGCTCCTCGGCCTGCACGCCGGGGAACGCCCCCGAAGTATCGACCAAAGTCAGCACCGGCAGGCCGAACCGGTCGGCGAGTTGCATCAGCCGGATCGCCTTGCGGTAGCCCTCCGGCTTGCCCGAGCCGAAATTGTGGCGGATGCGAGTCGCAGTGTCGTGGCCTTTTTCGTGGCCGATCACCATCACGCGCTGGCCGCGAAACCGCGCGAACCCACCGAGGATCGCCTGATCGTCGCCGAAGGCGCGGTCGCCGGCGAGCGGCATGAATTCGTCGAACAGCCCCGCGACATAGTCACCGAAATGCGGGCGCTCGCCGTGGCGCGCGACCAGCGTCTTCTGCCAGGGCGTGAGCTTGATGTAGGTGTCGCGTAGCAGCTTGTCGGATTTGGCCTGGAGCCGGGCGACATCGGCGGAAATATCCACCGTGCCGCCATCCGCAGTTGCGCGCAGTTCGTCGATGCGAGCCTGAAGCTCGGCGATCGGCTTTTCGAAGTCGAGGAAGGTTGCCATCAGGTCGTGTCGGTTACGGCGTGGGCGCGGAATTGGCAATGGTTCGTAACGGGCATGTTGCGCGCGCGACCTACTCCCTCCCTCGGTCATGGAAGGGGAGTAGGTGTTACGCGCGCTTCACGGTCGCCTGCTTTTCATCGGCGCGTGCGCGTGCTTCGGCGAGTGGATGGCGTTCGTTGACCAGCGTGACGAGGCGGCTGGCATCAACATGCGTGTAGATTTCGGTGGTGGCGATGTCGGCATGGCCGAGCATCGTCTGGAGCGCGCGCAGGTCGGCACCGCCGGCGAGCAGGTGGGTGGCGAAGGCGTGGCGCAGAACGTGCGGGCTGATCCGGTCCGGCGGGATGCCCACTTCGGCGCCCAGCGCGCGGAGTACCTGGAACAGCCGCACGCGCGACAGGAAGCTCTTGCCCGACGGAAACAGCCACGGCTGGTCGGCGGGCACACAGGCGCGCCACGCGGCGACGGCGGCGCGGGCGCGGTCCGAGATCGGCACCATCCGCTCGCGCCCGCCCTTGCCGCGCAGGATGCAATAGGGCCGGTCGGGCGCGACGGCGTTCCTCGGCAGCGACACCAGTTCGGTCGCGCGCAGGCCCGAACCGTAGAGCAGTTCGACCAAGGCCGCGAGCCGCAGGTCGCGGATGTCGAGCGGCTCGGCGGCGAGTCGCTCGGCGATCACCGCGAACAGCCGATCGACATCGGCGAGGCTCAGCACCTTGGGGAGCGGCCGCCGCGTGCCGGGCCGGGGCAGCGCCGCGCCGGGATCGTCGGGGCGGTGGCCTTCATCGGCGAGGAAGGCGAAGAAACGGCGGAGCGCGGCGGATTTACGCGCGACTGTGGCGTGCGCCAGATCGCTCCAGGTGGCCGACAGGCGGGTGAGGTCGTCGGCAGTCGCCGCCACGAGCGCGCCTTTGAGGATATCGGACGCGAGCGCGAGATCGCTGCGATAGGCGGCGAGCGTGTTCCTGGCCGCCCCCCGCTCCGCCGCCATCATTTCGAGGAAGCGCTCGATCAACGCGCGGTCGGCGCCGGGCTGCGCCGGATCGGTCAAAGCCGGGCGATCGCCTCGGCGGCGATCATCCGCGCTTCGCCCTCAAGCCCGACCGCGCGGAGCGCCACGACGATATGGTACAGCGCTTCCGGCGATACACCCGACCATGCCGGCGTCTGCATGCCGACCGCCGCGAGCAGCACCACCGTGCCGGGCTGATTCGCCGTGGCGGCGCGGGCGAGCGCGCGGGTCCAAGCGTTCTCCTGTCCGATTCGCACGTCGAGCGCCTGCGCGCCCTGTTCGATATCGCCCGGCGACATCCGGCCAAGCCCGGCAAGGCCGACGAAGAACATCTTGCGCTTGAGCGTCGCGTCGCCGGTGCCGGCGTAATTGCTGACCGCCGAATAGCCGTAGCGCCGCCCCTCGGGATCGGCGAGCGCCAGCATCGCCCAGGCGTCGCTCGATGTCGCCACCGCGCGGCGCCATTTCTGGGCGGTCACGTCATGGCCCGCCGCGAGCATCGATGCGACGAGACGGTCGGCATCCGCGCCCTGCGCGCCGACCGGCACGCGCGCCGCCGCGCCCGCCGTGAGAACCAGCCGCGCGTAGCGTGCGCTCGCGCCCTTTGGCGCATCCCACAGCGACGTGATCGCCGCGAGACGCGTCGTGATATCGCCGCCGCTATAGGCGGTCTGGAGATCGCGCGCGATCGCCGCCTCGGGCAGCGAATCGTCGCCTTCTTCCGAGACCGCGCCGTAAAGATCGACCAGCGCTGCGCTCGAGAACACGCCGCGCGCTGCCGCGATTTCGGCGGCGGGTGCGCGAATGTGCGCGGCGAGCAGCGGCGACTGTGCGCGCCACGCCATCACGTTGCGCGAGGCGCCGTCGAGCAGCGGCGTCGGGATTTCGGTCGCCGAGGCCATCGCCAGCCCGTACCGCCAGGCGGTGAGCCGATCGACACCGTCCCATTCGATCGTCACCGCCTGCCGGCCGCGCGCGCCCGAGCCGGCGATCTTCTGCGCGAGCAACAAATCGATGCCGGTCGCGACTCGGCTCCGGTCGGCCGACGCGATCAGCGGCTGCGCCTTGCCGGGAAGACCGGCCAACCCGGCGCACATCGCCCGCGCCAGCACCCAGCCGCGTTCGAAACCGAGCGCATAGCCACCCTCGGCGAGCGGGCACAATTCCGCCGGATCGCCGTTGGCGAGCGCGGACTGCATCGCGATTTCGTAGAGCTTGGGCGTGTAATCCTGATTGTCGACGCTCTGCACCACCGCGCGACCGGCGACCGATTCGCCCATGCGCAGCAGGAGCCACGCCCGTTCGGCGGCGAAGTCCGCGCCGTTGATGCCGGGCGGCGTATCGACGTGCGAAACCAAGGCCCGCCGCAGCGCGATCGAGAGCCAGCGCGAGGCGATCGGCAGGTTCAGCCCACGCATCAGCGCTTCGACATAGCGACCGGGGGCGGCGCCGAACGCGGTCGCGGGCAAGCCGCCCGCGGCAAGATCGATCGGGCCGACCCGCCCGATCCAGCGGCGCGCATAGGCCGGCATGTCGTAACGGACCGGATTCGCGATCACGCCGGGAGCCGGCGTGCCGGTCGGCGTCGGCGTTGCAGCGGCGAGCGGCACCGGCGGCGGCGCGCCGTTGCTATCCGGCAGCGGCGGCGCGAGCGGGCTCGGCGGCGTGCGGATCACCGCGTTGACGGGCGCCGCAGCGCGAGGAGTCGCGCGCGGCGTCGGCGTCGGCGCGGGTTCACCGAAACCGGGCGGCAGGATCGATTGCGGCGAACTCTGGCCGAGCGCGGGTATCCCCACGCCCAGCGCGATCACCCCCGCCAGTGCCCCGACGAAAACGGGGAGCGCAAGATCAGCCCTGGAGATTCGCAAGCGTGACAACTTTCTCGACATGGGTCAGGGGCTTTTCGTGCGCGCGGCCACTCAGCACAAACATTCCGCCGACGAGCACGACGACCACGACCAGAAGCACAACCAGCGAGCGGGACATTGGCAAACCTTGTAACAAATGGGCAGAACCGGCCCGGCAGGCCCTTTTGCCCGAGCGGCAGGTGCGCTGTATAGCCCGTTTCCCATGTTGCAAAGCCCCGCCCCCAACCCTGTCTGGCACGGCCAGCCGATCGTCCTCGTCGGACTGATGGGCGCGGGCAAGTCGACCGTCGGCCGCCGCCTCGCGCAGCGGCTGCATTTGCCCTTCGTCGATGCCGATACCGAGATCGAAACGGCGGCGGGGATGACCGTCTCCGACATCTTCGCGCGATTCGGCGAAGCGCATTTCCGCGACGGCGAACGGCGGGTGATCGCGCGGCTCATCACCGGCGAGCCGCGCGTGATCGCGACCGGCGGCGGTGCGTTCATCCAGGAAGATACCCGCGCGCTGATTCTCGACAACACGCTGTCGGTGTGGTTGGACGCCAGCCCCGAGGTGTTGGTGGCACGGGTCGGGCGGCGCGATACGCGGCCGCTGCTCCGCGACGGCGACACGCGCGCGATCCTCGAGGAGCTGGCGCGGGTGCGCAATCCGATCTACGCGCAGGCGCATCTCCGCATCGTCAGCCAGCAAGCGCCGCACGATGCCACCGTCAACGCCATTCTCAAGGCCATCGGATTATGACGACTGTCCGCGTCGGACTCGGCGAGCGCAGCTATGATGTGGTGATCGAGGCCGGGTTGCTCGCCTGTGCCGCCGATCGCCTTGCGCCGCTGGCGCGCGGGCGGCTGATGCCGATCGTCACCGACGAGAACGTGCTGCCCCATCTCGAAACGCTGCGCGCGGCGCTGTCGGCGGCGGGCGTCGCCAGCGAGCCGATCGTGCTGCCGCCGGGCGAATCGACCAAGAGCTGGGCGATGCTGGAGCAGCTCAGCGACCGGCTGCTCGATCTCGGCGTAGAGCGCGGCGATCATGTCATCGCGCTCGGCGGCGGGGTGATCGGCGATCTGGTCGGCTTCGCGTGCAGCATCCTCAAGCGCGGCTGCGGCTTCGTGCAGGTGCCGACGACGTTGCTGGCGCAGGTCGATTCGTCGGTGGGCGGCAAGACCGCGATCAACACGCGCGCGGGCAAGAATCTGATCGGCGCGTTCCACCAGCCGGCGCTGGTGCTGATCGATCCGACCGTATTGGAGACGCTGCCGCCGCGCCAGCTTCGCGCGGGCTATGCCGAAGTGGTGAAATACGGGCTGATCGACGACGCGGATTTCTTCGCATGGTGCGAGGCGAACGGCGCCGCGTTGCTCGCCGGCGATCTGACGCTGCGCGAATATGCCATCGCCTATTCGGTCGCGGCCAAGGCGCGGATCGTCGCCGAAGACGAGCGCGAGACGCTTGGGCGGCGGGCGTTGCTCAACCTCGGCCATACCTTCGGGCATGCGCTAGAGGCGGAGACCGACTTTTCCGAGCGGCTGTTCCACGGCGAGGGCGTCGCGGCGGGGATGGCGCTGGCCTATGGCTTCTCGGCGGCGCAGGGCATCGCGCCGCAAGCAGCGGCGATGCGCGTGGCGGAGCATCTGCGCGCGGTCGGGCTGCCCGATGGGCTTGCTGCGGCGGGCGTGTCGGCGAGCGGCAAGACGCTGGTCGGGCACATGCTCCACGACAAGAAGATGGACGCCGGCACCCTGCCCTTCCTGCTCGCGCGCGACATCGGCGACAGCTATGTCGACAAGGCGGTCGATCTCGGCGCGGTCGAGGCGTTTCTCGACGCGCAGCCACGGTGATGGCGGACGCACAGTTCAGCCGCCCCCCCTGTCCCAATCCGTTCGTGCCGAGCGAAGTCGAGGCACCACACGCAGCGCTTGCCTCATGTCCCTCGACTTCGCGCGGGACGAACGGAGGGTTGGGTTTTCGACCGACACTACGCGCCCTCCTCGCCGCGCTGCTGCTGACGACGAGCGGTTGCGTCACCATCCCGCGCGAGGACTTCACGCAGGCGGAACATGCCATCGCCTATCCGGTCGGCTTCCCGCACGTCCGCTACGGGATCAACGATCCGGCGGTGCGCGCGATGTTCCGGCCCGACGCCGCCGGCAATCCGCCGACGATGTTGGCGCTGTCGGGCGGCGGTGCGAACGGCGCGTTCGGCGCTGGCGTGCTGTACGGCTGGACTCGGGCGGGCAACCGGCCTGAGTTCAGCGTCGTGACAGGGGTGAGCACGGGCGCGCTGATCGCGCCGTTCGCCTTCCTCGGGCCGAAATGGGATGCCGAGCTGAAGAAGGGCTTCACCGACGGCACCGCATCGCACCTGCTGCCGTTCCCGTTCGTACAGCCGCTGTTCCGCGATAGCATCTACACCGGCAAGCGGCTTCGCGGGCTGGTCGACAGCTTCGTCACGCCGGCGATGATGGCGGCGGTGGCGCGCGAACAGGCACGCGGACGCCGCCTGCTGGTCGCGACCACCGACCTCGACAGCCAGGACCTCGTCGTGTGGGACATGGGCGCGATCGCGGCGCGTGGCGGCCCGGCGGCGCGCGACCTGTTCGCGACCGTGCTTACCGCATCCGCCGCAATTCCGGGCGTGTTCCCGCCGGTGATGATCGAGGCGCAGATGGGCAACCACGTCGCGCACGAACTGCATGTCGATGGCAGCACGATCGGCGCGTTCTTCGCCTTGCCCGATACCGCGCTGATCCTGCCGGCGGGGCGTACCTCCGGCGGCAGCATCTACGTACTCGTCAACGGCAAGGCCGACGACGAATTCGCGGTGACGAAGCGGTCGCTGATGTCGCTGCTGTCGCGCAGCTTCGACACCGCGAGCAAGGCGACGCAGCGTACCTCGCTTGCAACCGTCGCGGCGTTCGGCCAGCAGAACCATGTCGCGACCTGGGTGGCGGCGGTGCCGCCCGACGAAAAATCCTCGTCGCTCGACTTCCGCCAGCCGGCGATGCAGGCATTGTTCGAGCTTGGCCGCGCGCGGATGGTCGCCGGGACGGCATGGGCGGACCTGCCGACGTCGCTTAAGGCTCCCGTAAAAGCGCCCTGACCGGCCTCAGCCGCCCGCCATCGCCAGCGTGCGCCGCGCCGCCTTGAGGTGGGGCAGATCGTACATCTTGCCGTCGATCCCGATCGTGCCGACCGCCGGCGCGGCCTCGAACGCGGCGACGATGCGACGCGCGAAAGCGATGTCTTCCTCGCTCGGCGAGAAGGCGGCGTTGATGCCGGCGACCTGCGCCGGGTGAATCGCGAGCCGGCCTGAAAATCCTTCGGCACGCGCGGCCCGGCTGGCGGCGCGCAGCCCGGCGTCGTCGCGGAAATCGACGTAAAGGGTATCGATCGCCGGCACCCCGGCGGCGTGCGCGGCGAGCAACGTCAGCGAGCGGACCATCTGATAGGTGAACGCCCAGGCGCCATCCGCGCCGAGATTGGTGCTGGCGCCGAGCGCCGCCGAGAGATCCTCAGCGCCCCAGGTGAGACCGGCGAGCCGGGTCAGCCCGGCGGTGGCGAAGTCGCCGAGCCGGAACGGTGCGAGCGGCGTTTCGGTCGCGACCGGCAGGATGCGGATCGCACCGGCGGCAAGGCCATGCTCGGCTTCCAGCGTGTCGAGTTGCGCGGAAAGCGCGCGGACATCCTCGGGGCCGTCGATCTTGGGCTGCATGATGCCGTCGGGATCGCCGGGCACGATCGCAGCGAGATCGTCTGCGGTCAGGCCGGTATCGAACGGGTTTACCCGCACCCACACTTGCACGGTGCGACCGTCGCGAGGTCGCGCCTTGAGGAAAGCGGCGACCAGATCGCGCGCCATGCCCTTGTTGGCGGGAGCAACCGAATCCTCGAGATCGAGGATCACCGCATCGGCACCGCAGCCATCGACCTTGGCGAGCTTCTTCTCGCTGTCGCCGGGGACGAACAGCCACGAGCGCAGCGGCGTCATGCCGGTTTCTTCCGTTGCAGGCCCGAGCGGCGGCACGAAGCGACGAGTTCGTCGCGCTGGTTATAGGCGCGGTGGAGGAAGGTGACGATGCCGGCCTCGGGGCGCGATTTGGACTCGCGCAGTTCGGCCACTTCGGTCTCGATGTGCAAAGTGTCGCCGATGAACACCGGCGCGGGGAAGCGGACCTCGTCCCAGCCGAGATTGGCGATCGCGGTGCCGAGCGTGGTGTCGCCCACCGACACGCCGACCATCAGCCCGAGCGTGAAGGTCGAATTGACGAGAATGCGGCCGTAGTCGCTGTCCTTCATATATTCGGCATCGAGGTGCAGTTGCGCGGGATTGTGAGTCAGCGTCGAGAACAGCAGATTGTCGGTTTCCGTCACGGTCCGCCGGATCGCATGATGGAAGACCTGACCTACGCTCAGCTCGTCGAACCACAGACCGGCCATTAGTGTCGCCCCGTTCTGGCGATCCCGCTCACGTTGCCGGTCATGGTCCTGCTCCTCATGTTCGTTGACGTCGGGCTATAGCGGCGATCGGTCGGGTTCTCCACCCGAGCCAACTATCGCTACTCTCTTCCCGTTCGTGCTGAGTAGGGATCGAGTAGGCGCTTGCGCCGTATCGAGCCCGTATCGAAGCACAGGTGGGACTCGGTCCCTGTGCTGCGATACGATGAGCAGGTGAACATGCCCCCGGCATGTTCAGGATCGTCCGGGGGCCGATCCGACCTGCTCATCTCGATACGCCCTGCGGGCTACTCGGCCGCTACTCAGCACGAACGGAGCTATCTACAAGCCCAGCAGCAGCTCGCGATCTGCGGTGGCCGCGCCGACCAGCCAGTCGACGAACGCGCGGGTGCGCGGCAGCGCGATCACGTCGCGGTGCGTGGCGAGCCAGAAGGATCGCGTGATGCGGACATCGTCGAGCACGCGCACCAGCGCAGGGTCGGTATCGCCGATGAAGCACGGCAGCACCGCCACCCCCGCGCCCGCCGCCGCCATGCGATGCTGTGCGTTGATGCTCGATGAGCGCAGCCGGGGGCTGAGCTGTGGGTCGATCTCTTCGAGATAATCGAGTTCGGGCGCGTAGAGGAAATCCGGGATGTAACCGATCAGCGGATGCGCGCGCAGTGCCGCCTTTGAGCTGATCGGCGTGCGCTCGGCATAGGTGCGCGATGCGTATAGCCGCAGCGCGTAATCGGTCAGCCGCCGCGAGACGAGCGGGCCTTTGCGCGGGCGCGCGAGCACGATCGCCAAGTCGGTCTCGCGCCGGGACGGGCTGAGAAAACCGCTGTTCGCGACCAGATCGACATTGAGACGCGGGTAATTCGCGCTGAACGCGCCGAGCCTCGGCGCGACGAACCACGTCCCGAACCCCTCCGACGCGCTGACCCGAACCACGCCTTCGAGCGGATGCGCGCCCTGCTCGGTCACGTCCGACATCGCGCGTTCGAGCGCATCGGCCTTCGCCGCGAGCCGCTCGCCCATTTCGGTGAGGTGCTGGCCGTCGCGGCGCTGCTCGAACAGGGTGTGGCCAAGCGATTGTTCGAGCCGCCGGATGCGCCGAGTGACGGTGGTGGCATCGACGCCAAGCTGAACGGCGGCGCGCGCAATCTGCCCGGCGTGGGTCACGGCGAGGAAGAAGCGCATGTCGTCCCAGTTCATGGACCTGCGTTATTGCAGCTTCGTGTTGCAAGTCCACCCGTTGCTTTTGCAGCCCTTGCCGGCGAGGAGGGGGTGCGGCACAAGACCCGCGACCAAGGAGAGCTTCGCATGGCAACCGCGATCCGCGAGATCGACCACCTCATCGTCGGCCAGGGCGCCACGACATCGGCGCGAACCGGCGATGTGTTCGATCCCAACACCGGCGCGGTGCAGGCGCGCGTCGCGCTCGGCACGCAAGCCGATCTCGACCGGGCGGTCGCCGCCGCGCAGAAGGCGCAGCCGGGCTGGGCCGCGACCAATCCGCAGCGCCGCGCGCGCGTGATGTTCGCGTTCAAGGCGCTCGTCGAGAAGAACATGGAGGAGCTGGCGCACCTGCTCTCCTCCGAACACGGCAAAGTGATCGCCGATTCGAAGGGCGACATTCAGCGCGGGCTCGAGGTGATCGAGTTCTGCTGCGGCATCCCGCATGTCCTCAAGGGTGAATATACGCAGGGCGCCGGCCCCGGCATCGACGTCTATTCGATGCGCCAGCCGCTCGGCATCGGCGCGGGCATCACGCCGTTCAACTTTCCGGGCATGATCCCGTTGTGGATGTCGGGCGTGGCGATCGCGACCGGCAACGCCTTCATCCTCAAGCCCTCCGAGCGCGATCCGTCGGTGCCGGTGCGGCTCGGCGAACTGTTCCTCGAAGCCGGCTTGCCCGAAGGCATCTTGCAGGTCGTCCACGGTGACAAGGAAATGGTCGATGCGATCCTCGACCATCCCGCGATCAGCGCGGTGAGCTTCGTCGGCTCGTCCGACATCGCGCACTACGTCTATTCGCGCGGCGTCGCGGCCGGCAAGCGCGTGCAGGCGATGGGCGGCGCCAAGAACCACGGCATCGTCATGCCCGACGCCGATCTCGACCAGGTCGTCGCCGATCTGTCGGGCGCGGCGTTCGGCTCGGCGGGCGAGCGCTGCATGGCGCTGCCGGTGGTGGTGCCGGTCGGCGAGAAGACTGCAGTCGCGCTGCGCGAGAAGCTGATCCCGGCGATCGAGAAGCTCCGTGTCGGCGTCTCGACCGACAGCGACGCGCATTACGGCCCGGTCGTCACCGCGATCCACAAGAAGCGGATCGAGGACTGGATTCAGACCGGCGTCGACGAAGGCGCCGAGCTGGTGGTCGATGGGCGCGGCTTCGAATTGCAGGGCCATGAGGGCGGCTTCTTCGTCGGCCCAACCTTATTCGACCATGTCACCACCAGCATGAGTGCCTATAAGGAGGAAATCTTCGGCCCGGTCCTCCAGATCGTACGCGCGGACGATTTCGAGCATGCGGTGCGGCTGCCGAGCGAGCATCAATATGGCAACGGCGTCGCGATCTTCACGCGCAACGGCCATGCCGCGCGCGAATTCGCGTCGCGCGTCAACGTCGGCATGGTCGGCATCAACGTGCCGATCCCGGTGCCGGTCGCCTATCACACCTTCGGCGGCTGGAAGCGCTCGGCGTTCGGCGACACCAACCAGCACGGCATGGAAGGCGTGAAGTTCTGGACCAAGGTCAAGACCGTCACGCAGCGCTGGCCCGACGGCGGAGTCGGCGATACGGCGAACGCTTTCGTCATTCCGACGATGGGGTGAGGTGATAGTGGCATGAAGCGTCGCGTCAGCAGTGGTTCGCCGCTGGAGCCGGTTCTTGGGTTTTCGCGCGCGGTACGGACCGGCAACCAGATCATGGTCGCCGGCACCGCCCCGATCGAGCCGGATGGATCATCCACGGCCGGCGACGCTGCGGCGCAGATGGAGCGGTGCTGCGCGATCGTCGCACAGGCGATCGCCGATCTCGACGGCGACATCGCCGACACGGTGCGTACCTGCATCTATCTTACCGACCGCGCCGACTTTCCCTCGGTCGCGGCCGTGCATGGCCGCTGGTTCGGCACGGCGCGTCCCGCCACGACGACGCTGATCGTGTCGGGCTTCATCCGGCCGGAGTGGCGCGTGGAAATTGAAGCGGAAGTGATGAGCGCATGACCCAGTTCGACCTGACCGACGACCAGCGCGAGATCCAGGAGCTGGCCCGGCGCTTCACCGCCGATCGCATCACGCCGTTCGCGGCGGAATGGGATGCGCAGCACATCTTCCCGCGCGACACGATCCGCGCGGCGGCGGAGCTGGGGTTCGGGGCGATCTACGTTTCGGAAGCGAGCGGCGGCATCGCGCTCGGGCGGCTGGAGGCGGCGCTCATCATGGAGGCGATGGCCTATGGCTGCCCTTCCACCTCGGCGTTCATCAGCATCCACAACATGGCGTCGTGGATGATCGACACGTTCGGCAGCGCTGACGTTAAGGCGAAATATCTGCCCGATCTCGTCGGGATGGCGCGAATCGCGAGCTATTGCCTCACCGAACCCGGCTCGGGATCGGACGCGGCGGCGCTCAAGACGCGCGCGGTGCGCGATGGCGATTCGTATGTCGTCACCGGATCGAAGCAGTTCATCTCGGGCGCGGGCGAAAACGAAGTCTATGTCGTCATGGTCCGCACGGGTGAGGACGGCCCCAAGGGCATTTCCTGCCTCGTCATCGAGAAGGACATGCCCGGCGTCAGCTTCGGCGCGCAGGAGCGCAAGCTCGGCTGGCATTCGCAGCCGACCGCGCAACTCATTCTCGATAACGTCCGCGTGCCGGCCGAGAATCTACTTGGCGCCGAGGGCGAGGGTTTCAAAATCGCGATGAGCGGGCTCGACGGCGGGCGGCTCAACATCGGTGCGTGTTCGCTGGGGGGCGCGCAGCGCTGTCTCGACGAGGCGGTGACGTACACCAAGGATCGCAAGCAGTTCGGCAAGGCGATCGCCGAGTTCCAGAACACCCAGTTCACGCTCGCCGACATGGTGACCGACCTGGAGGCGGCGCGCGCGCTGCTCTACATGGCGGCGGCGAAGGTGAGCGACGGCGCGCCCGACAAGACGCGGTTCGCGGCGATGGCGAAGCGGCTCGCCACCGATACGGGTTCGGCGGTGGCCGATCGCGCGCTGCAACTGCACGGCGGCTATGGCTATCTGATGGACTATCCGATCGAGCGTTTCTGGCGCGATTTGCGCGTGCATTCGATTCTGGAGGGCACCAACCAGGTGATGCGGATGATCATCGGCCGGGATCTGCTGAAGTGACCGACGTCCTCACGACGACCGAAGGCGCGGTGCTGCGTATCCGCCTCAACCGCCCCAAGGCGATCCATGCGCTCAACACCGGCATGTGCGTGGCGATGCTCGATGCGCTCGCTGCCGCCGAGCGCGATCCGGCGATCGAAGCGGTGCTGATCGACCATGCCGAGGGCCGCGGGTTTTGCGCGGGCGGCGATATCCGCATGATCGCGGAGAGCGGCGCCGGCGACGGCAGCGCGGCACGCGAGTTCTTCCGCGTCGAATACCAGCTCAACCACCGGCTGTTCACCTATGCCAAGCCGATCGTCGCGTTCATGGACGGGATCACGATGGGCGGCGGGGTCGGCATCTCGCAGCCCGCGCGCTACCGGGTCGCGACCGAGAACACCAAATTCGCCATGCCCGAGACCGGAATCGGCCTGTTCCCCGATGTCGGCGGCGGCTGGTATCTGTCGCGGCTGCCGGGGCGGATCGGGCAATATATCGCGCTGACCGGCTATCGGCTCGATGGCGCGGAATGCCTCGCGCTTGGCCTCGCGACGCACTTCGTTCCTGCCACGGCGCTCGACACGATCAAGGCTGCGGTCGCGGCAACACCGCAGGCCGTCGCGACGATCCTCGATGATGCCAACGCCCGTGCCCCCGATGCGGCAATCCTGTCGCACCGCGTCGAGATCGACCGGCTGTTCGCTTCCGACCGGCTGGAAGACGTGCTGACGGCGCTCGCCGCCGATCCGGGCGAATGGGCAGCGGCGCAGCTTGCCACGCTCGGCACCAAGTCTCCGCAGGCGATGAAGGTCTCGCTCCGCCTGCTCGCCGAGGGTGCGGCGATGGCCGACTTCGCCGACGAGATGCGGCAGGAATATGCGGTCGCCGCCCGGCTCGCGCAGCGGCACGACTTCATAGAGGGCGTGCGCGCGCTGATCGTTGACAAGGACAATGCGCCGCGCTGGAACCCCGCCACGCCCGAAGGCGTGAGCGACGCCACGATCGACGCGATCTTCGCACCCCTCCCCGCACATGAGGCCTGGACACCGGCATGACCTATCAAAATATCCTGGTCGAACGGCATGACGCCGTCACGCTCATCACGCTCAACCGCCCGCAGGCGCTCAATGCGCTCAACACCGAAGTCTTGGCTGATCTGATCGACGCGTTCGCAGCGTTCGACGCCGATCCCGGCCAGCGCTGCGCGGTGCTGACCGGCAGCGGCGAGAAGGCGTTCGCGGCGGGTGCCGACATCAAGGAGATGGTCGACAAGCCCGCCGCCGATTTCTTCCTGCAGGATTTCTTCTCCGGCTGGCAGAGCGGCGTGGTCGGCACGCGCAAGCCGTGGATCGCAGCGGTCAACGGCTTCGCTCTCGGCGGCGGCTGCGAGCTGGCGATGATGGCGGACTTCATCCTCGCTTCGGACACCGCCAAGTTCGGCCAGCCCGAAATCAAGCTCGGCGTCGCGCCGGGCATGGGCGGCTCGCAGCGGCTGACGCGCGCGGTCGGCAAGGCCAAGGCGATGGAGATGTGCCTGACCGGGCGGATGATGGGGGCTGAGGAAGCCGAGCGTTCGGGGCTGGTCGCGCGGATCGTGCCCGCCGCCGATCTGCTCGCTGACGCGCTCAAGACCGCCGCGACGATCGCGGCGATGCCGCCGCTCGCCGCGATGGTGAACAAGGAAATGGTCAACCTCGCGTTCGAAAGCGGGCTGGCGCAGGGCATCCAGAGCGAGCGCCGGCTGTTCCAGCTCCTCACGGCCACCGAGGACAAGCGCGAAGGCATGACCGCCTTCGTCGAGAAACGGCCGGCCGTCTGGGTCGGCCGCTAAGGAGAGAGACATGGCACGCATCGGCTTTATCGGGCTCGGCAACATGGGCGGCGGCATGGCCGCGAACCTCGCGAAGCACGGGCATGACGTGTCCGCCTTCGATCTCTCCGCCGATGCGCTCGATCGCGCCAAAGCGGCGGGCTGCGTGCCGGTCGCCAGTGCGGCCGAAGCGTGCGACGGCGCCGATGCGGTGGTGACGATGTTGCCCGCCGGGCGGCATGTCGAGACGGTCTATGCCGACAGCGTGTTCGCCGCCGCGCCGCAAAGCGCCTTGCTGATCGATTGTTCGACGATCGACGTCGCGACCGCCAAGCGCGTCGCGGAAAGCGCTGCGGCCAACGGGTTCGCGATGGTCGATGCCCCCGTTTCGGGCGGGATCGCGGCGGCGAATGCGGGCACGCTGACCTTCATGGTCGGCGGTGCGGACGACGCCTTCGCGCGCGCGCAGCCGTATCTCGCGCAGATGGGCAAGGCGGTGATCCATGCCGGCGCGAGCGGTGCGGGCCAGTCGGCCAAGATCTGCAACAATATGGTGCTCGGCGCAGAAATGATCGCGACATGCGAAGCGTTCCTGCTCGCCGACAAGCTCGGTCTCGATCCGCAGAAATTCTTCGAGATCGCCAGCGTCAGCTCGGGGCAAAGCTGGTCGCTGACCAGCTACGCGCCGTGGCCCGGTGTCGGCCCGGAGACCCCCGCCGACCGCGACTATCAGGGCGGTTTCGCGACCGCGTTGATGCTCAAGGATTTGAAGTTGGCGATGGAGGCAGCGGCCTCGGTCGATGCCGACACACCGATGGGCGCGCGTGCGGCGGAGCTGTATCAGCGCTTCGCCGACGCCGGCAACGGCGCGCTGGATTTCTCGGCGATCGTGCGGCTGCTCGACGGCAAGCGGACGGCGTAAAAGCGTCCGTTCGTGCCGAGCGAAATCGAAGCGCCTGCGCTCCGGGCCTGTCCCTCGACTTCGCTCGGGACGAACGGTGAGAATATTGCTACCGAGCCGCGCTCCACGCGAGCCATAGCCATCCCGCAATCAGCAACACGCCGCCGATCGGCGTCACCGCGCCGAGCCAGCGCGGCAGGCCGAGCGCCATCAGGTACAACGTGCCCGCGAACACGAAGCCGCCGGCGACGAACAGCCACCCCGGCCCGCGCGCGCCGATCTGCACCGCAACCAACGCGGCGACAGCATGGATCAGTTGATATTCGCCGCCGGTCTTGAGCCACGCCTGCGCCTGCCCGCTCGCGCCATGAGCGCCGAACGCACCGGCGCCGACCGCGAGCGCGCCCGACAGTGCCGCCGCAATTACCAGCCAGTTCATCAGCCGCCCTCCCGCAATTCCTCGCGTGCATCCTGTACCAGCATCCGCGCCGCCTCGGTGCGGAAATCGCCGCTGTCGAGCTGCGCCTTGAGCCGTTCCTTGTCGCGCGCGCGGTAATGGGCCTCGCTGCGGTTGATTTCCTCTTCGTCGATGTCGAGGCTCGCCATCGCCAGCCGCGCCATCTTCACCGCCGATTCAAGCACTTCGCGCACCACCGCCGCTGCCGGGCTGCCTTTGAGCTTGATGAGCGAGCGCCGATCATAGGCGCGCACGAAGATGCCGGCCTTGGGGAAAGCGGTGTGGACCGCCTCAACCAGATCGAGCGTCACCTGATCCTTGTCGATACAGAACAGGATCAGTTCGGCCTCGCTCGCGCCCGCTTGGCGGAGCAGGTCGAGCCGGGTGCCATCGCCGTAATAGACCTTGGCGCCGAACTCGCCTGCAACGTCGATCATCTCGATGTCCGTGTCGATCAGCGTGACGGGGATGCCTTGCGCGATCAGCATCTGCGCGACCGTCTGGCCGAAGCGCCCGTAGCCGACGATCAGCGCATTGGCGCCGTCCGCGCGTGGCCCCTCGCGGTCGCCGGTGGCGACGATCGGTTCAGTGCGCAGCCGCTTGGTCAGCGCCATCAGGAACGGCGTCGTCGCCATCGACAGCGTGACGATCGCGCCGAACAGGCTCGCCGCCTCGGGCTTGATGAGCCAGGCGTTCTGCGCCTGTGCGAACAGCACGAAGCCGAACTCGCCGCCCTGGCTCAGCAGTAGCCCGAGCGCGAACGCCTGCCGCCATGTCATACGGAACAGCAGGCCGATGACCATGATGATCGCGGTCTTGGTAACGATCAGCGCCGCCGCCATGCCGACCACGAACAGCGGCCGCGCCGCGATCGCGTGGAGATCGAGCATCATGCCGACCGCGACGAAGAACAGGCCGAGCAGCACCGATCGGAACGGCTCGACATCGCTTTCGATCTCGTGCCGATAGGGGCTGTCAGCAAGCATCACGCCCGCGACGAACGCGCCGAGCGCAGTCGACAGCCCGAGCGACTCCATGATCGCCGCCGCCGCGACGACGGTGAACAGCGCGGCGAACACGAACATCTCGCGCTCGCCGAGATTGCCGATCGCGCGGAACATCGGCCGCATCAGGAAGCGTCCGGCCAGCACCAACCCGACGATCGCGAGGATGGTATAAAGGAACAATTGCCAGCCGGGCGGGCCATGCGCGTCGGCGGGGTTGCGCGACAGCACCGTGACGATGGTGATGAGCGGAACGATCGACAGGTCCTGGAACAGCAGGATCGAGAAGGCGCGCTCGCCGAACGGGGTGCGCAGCCGGCCGGCGGATTGCAGCATCGGCAGCACCTGAGCGGTCGAGGACAGCGCGAGCGGCAGGCCGAGCGCGAGCGCCGACGCGATCGAGAAGCCAGCGAACAGCCACACCACGCCCGTCACCGCGACGCCGCAGAGCACGACCTGAAGCAGACCCAGCCCGAAGATTTCCTTGCGCAAGCTCCACAATCGCGACGGATTGAGTTCAAGACCGACGATGAACAGCAGCAGGGTGATGCCGAGTTCGGCGACACCGATCTTCTGCTCGGCATCGCCGACCAGCCCGAGCACCTGCGGGCCGACGACCGCGCCGGCAACGAGATAGCCAAGGGTCGCACCCAGCCCGAACCGGCGGAAGATCAGCACGAACAGCAGCGCGAAGCCGCCGAGCACGGCGCCGGCGCTGAGCAGGCTCTCCGTCATGCCGCGCGCTGCAGCGACGCCGCCGCAGCCGCTTCCGCCGCCGCCTCGAAGGCGAGCCGGATCGAAGCATGGCGCGCGCTGTGCGGCAAGGCGGGGGTGAAGATGTCGAGACCGGGCCAGTCGGGCACCGGCCCCGCGCCCGCCAACCAGGCGGTAAGCGCGTCGCGTGCCGTCGCCAGTTCGGCCGGCGAGCGGCCGATGACGTGCGAAGCCAATAGCGACGAGGACGCTTGCCCCAGCGCGCAAGCCCGCACCAGCATGCCGACTTCGCTGACGCGACCCTCGGCATCGGTGACGACATCGACCGTCACGCGGCTGCCGCAAACCGGCGAGCGTTTCTCCGACGATGCCGTGGGTTCGGCGAGCCGCTCCTGATAGGGAATGGTCGCGGCGAGGCGAAGAATCTCGGTATTGTAGAGCGGTGCGGTCATGCGCCCGATGTAGGGCCGGATCGGCCGCCCGTCACCCCGCCTGCCGATAGCGCAACCATTTTCGTGGTGTTCCTCACCCCCCACGGCCTCCTCCCGCGCGAACGGCATCAGTCGGTGCGGTTCTCCGTCGTCTCACTCGTCAGCGGTGCGATCTTGCCGAACACCGGCAGCCCCTTGCGACGGCGATCGACGAAATCGGCGATCCCCGCGCTGGTCGCATTGAGCAGAGGATAGGTCTTCGAGGCCGTCAGCCATTCGGGCCGGTGCGCCGGACCGCCATGCACGGTGTCGGTCATCAGCACGACGAGCAGGAAGCCGAGGCTGGTCAGGATCAGGCCCTTGAGCGCGCCGAAGCCGAAGCCGAGCGCGCGGTCGAGCGGGCCGACCACCGAATCGCGGACGCGTCCGCCGATCGCCCGGGCGACCAGCCGCCCGCCAAAATAGGTGACGCCGGCGAGGATCGCGAACGCCAGCACCGCCGCGCCCGTCACCGTGCCAACGATGCCGGTGAGCGCGTGCGCGACCGGCACATGGAACAGCTTCACCGCGAACACGATCGCCACCCAGGCGAACAGCGCCAGCACTTCGGTAACGAAGCCGCGCACCAGCCCGAGCAGAGCGGCGGCGCCGATCGCGATAAGAACGATGATGTCGAGCGCAGTCAGTCCCATAGCGCCGCGCTTACGCTGCCGGGGCGGTGCGTGTCGAGTGTGTCAGGTAAGCAACTCGCACAAGCTATCGTCCGAGCATATGCTCGACCAACTGGCCGAGCGTGCGGAAGCCGGTGAGCGATAATGTGGTCTTTTCGCCCGTGCTCGCGGCCGGCACCAGCGCGCGTTCGAAGCCCAGCTTCGCAGCTTCCTTCATGCGCAGCGGGCCGTGCGCGACGGGCCGCACTTCCCCCGACAGCGCGATCTCGCCGAACGCGACGGCATCGACCGGCACGGGCCGTTCGGACAGCGCCGACACCAGCGCCGCCGCGACCGCCAGATCGGCGGCGGGGTCCTGCACGCGGTAGCCGCCGGCGATGTTGAGATACACTTCGCAGGCCGAGAAGCTCAGCCCACACCGCGCCTCCAGCACGGCGAGGATCATCGCCAGCCGGCCGCTGTCCCACCCGACCACGGCACGCCGGGGCGTCGCACCGCTGGCGAGGCGGACGACCAGCGCCTGAATTTCGACCAGCACCGGGCGCGTGCCCTCCAGCGCGGGGAAGACAGTGGTGCCGGTCACGCCCTCGTCGCGCTGGGTGAGGAACAGAGCGGAGGGGTTGGAAATCTCGGTCAGCCCCTCCGCCACCATCGCGAACACGCCGATCTCGTCGGTGCCGCCGAAGCGGTTCTTGATCGCGCGCAGGATGCGATATTGATGGCTGCGCTCGCCCTCGAAGCTCAGCACGGTATCGACCATATGTTCGAGCACGCGCGGGCCGGCGATGCTGCCGTCCTTGGTGACATGGCCGACCAGCACGACGGCGGTGCCGCGTTCCTTGGCGAAACGGATCAATTCCTGCGCCGATGCACGCACCTGACTGACCGTGCCGGGCGCGCCTTCGATCAGATCCGAATGCATCGTCTGGATCGAATCGATCACCAGCAGATCGGGCGGCGTGCCTTGCGACAATGTCGTCAGGATATCGCGCGTCGAGGTGGCCGAGGCGAGTTGCACCGGCGCGGTGCCGAGTCCGAGCCGCCGCGCGCGCAGCCGCACCTGATCGGCCGCTTCCTCGCCCGAGACATAGGCAACGCTCTTGCCGGCGAGCGCCATCTTCGCCGCCGCCTGAAGCAACAGCGTCGACTTGCCGATGCCGGGATCGCCGCCGATCAGCGTCGCCGATCCCTCGACGAAACCGCCGCCGAGCGCGCGGTCGAACTCGGCGATGCCGCTCGCCATCCGTTCGGGCAACTCGACATCGGCGTCGAGACCCGACAGCATGATGAACCGCCCGCCACCCTGAAGGTTATGCTTGGCCTGAAACGGCGTCACCACGCCGCTCACCTCCTCGACGAGCGTATTCCATTCGCTGCAATCGCCACACTGCCCGGCCCAGCGATGCGACACCGAGCCGCAGGATTGGCAGACATAGCGCTTCTGGGGTTTTGCCATGTGGGCATATTAGCCAAACCGGAACGATAGGGGAACAAAATTCTCCACCGCGCAGAGCCGAGGATGGACACCGCTCGCAAAGTCGGGAAAGAGCCGGCCATGCCCACCACCGCCAAGATTTGCGGCCTGTCAACGCCGGCCACGCTCGACGCCGCCATCGCTGGCGGGGCGAGCCATGTCGGGTTCGTGTTCTTCGCGCCCTCGCCGCGCAACCTTTCGCGCGATCTGGCGGCGCAGCTCGCCGCGCGTGTGCCGGCGCATGTCGCCCGGGTCGGCGTGCTGGTCGATCCCGACGACGCGCTGATCGAATCGGTGGTCGACGCGGGGCAGCTCGACGCGCTGCAACTCCACAACACCAGCCCCGCCCGCGCCGCCGCGATCCGCGCGAAGACGGGCCGCGAAATCTGGGCCGCCGTCGCCGTCCGCACCCGGCTGGACCTCGCCGCCGCCGCCAGCTTCATGGGCGCGGCCGACCGCATCCTCTACGACGCCAAGACCCCACCCGGCGCGGCGCTGCCCGGCGGCATGGGGGTGCGGTTCGACTGGAGCCTGCTCGACGGCTTCCGCCATCCGCTGCCGTGGGCGCTGTCGGGCGGACTCGATCCGGCCAATGTGCGCGACGCGACCACCCGCACCGGCGCGACTCTGGTCGATGTGTCCTCCGGCGTCGAAAGCGCAGCCGGCGTGAAGGACGTGGCCAAGGTTAGGGCGTTTCTGGAAGCGATCCGAACCGCCTGAACGCGCGACGGCGGGGGCGTGACAGCGCGCTCGCCCCGCTTTAAGGCCTCGCGTCTATGAACGCCCCCAACTCCTTCCGCACCCAGCCCGACGATCGCGGGCATTTCGGTGATTTCGGCGGCCGCTACGTCGCCGAGACGCTGATGCCGCTGATCCTCGAACTCGACACCGCCTATCGCGCCGCCAAGGCCGATCCGGCGTTCCATGCGCAGTTCGACGACCTGCTCGAACATTATGTCGGCCGCCCCAGCCCGCTCTACTATGCCGAACGGCTGACCGAGGCGCTGCGCGAGTCCGCGCCGGAGGGTTACGGCGCGCAAGTCTGGTTCAAGCGCGACGAACTCAACCACACCGGCGCGCACAAGATCAACAATTGCATCGGCCAGATCCTGCTGGCGATGCGGATGGGCAAGACGCGCATCATCGCCGAGACCGGCGCCGGCCAGCACGGCGTCGCCACCGCGACCGTCTGCGCGCGCTTCGGCCTGCCGTGCGTGATCTACATGGGCGCTAAGGACATCGCGCGGCAGGCGCCCAACGTGTTCCGCATGAAGCTGCTCGGCGCGGAAGTCCGCCCGGTCACGAGCGGCTCGGCCTCGCTCAAGGATGCGATGAACGAGGGGCTGCGCGACTGGGTCGCCAACGTCCACGACACCTTCTACATCATCGGCACCGCCGCCGGCCCGCACCCCTATCCCGAGCTGGTCCGCGATTTCCAGAGCGTGATCGGCAAGGAAGCGCGCGCGCAGATGCTGTCGCGGATCAACCGCCTGCCCGATCTGCTCGTCGCCGCGATCGGTGGCGGATCGAATGCGATCGGGCTGTTCCACCCGTTCCTCGATGACGGCGACGTGATGATGCTCGGCGTCGAGGCGGCTGGGCGTGGACTCGACAAGGAGCATGCCGCCTCGCTCGCGGGTGGCGCGCCGGGCATCCTCCACGGCAACAAGACCTATCTGTTGCAGGACGAGGACGGCCAGATCACCGAGGCGCATTCGATTTCGGCGGGGCTCGACTATCCCGGCATCGGGCCTGAGCATAGCTGGCTCCACTCGATCGGCCGGGTCGAATATGCCTCGGCGACCGACACCGACGCGCTTGATGCGTTCCAGTTGCTGTGCCGCACCGAAGGCATCATCCCCGCGCTCGAACCGAGCCACGCCATCGCGGCGGTGGCGAAGCGCGCGCGCGAGATGCGGCAGGACCAGATCATCCTCGCCAATCTGTGCGGGCGCGGTGACAAGGATATCTTCACCGTCGCGGAAGCTCTGGGGGTGGCGATATGATCAGCGTGCGAAATCTTCTCACCGGGATCGTCGTCGGCGCGATAACTGCGGCGCTCGTCCGCGAAATCACTCAATACGGGCTGGGCTTCGCCAACTGGGGCTTGCGCGCGCCGCGCCTCGGTGAAGCGCTCGCGACGGGCGCCATCGTCGGTGCTGTCTCACAGATCGTCGCGCAATCGCGGGGGCGTCGATGACCATCCTTTCGGACGCCTTTGCCAAAGGCCGCCCCGCGCTCGTCGCGTTCGTCACCGCCGGCGATCCGTCGCCCGACGCCACGCCTGCGATCCTCGACGCGCTGGTCGCGGGCGGCGCTGACGTGATCGAACTCGGCATGCCCTTTACCGATCCGATGGCGGACGGCGCGGCGATCCAGTCGGCCAATTTGCGCAGCTTCGCGGCCGGCACCAAGACCGCAGACGTGTTCGCCATCGCCAAGAGCTTCCGCCACCGCCATCCGAGCGTGCCGCTGGTGCTGATGGGCTATGCCAATCCGATGACGGTACGTGGACCGGACTGGTTCGCGGCGACCGCCGCCGATGCCGGCGTGAGCGGCGTGATCTGCGTCGATATCCCGCCTGAGGAGGACGCCGACCTCGGCCCGGCACTCCGCGCGGCGGGGATCGACCTGATCCGCCTCGCCACCCCCACCACCGATGCGGCGCGCTTGCCGCAGGTGCTCGATGGCGCGTCCGGCTTCCTCTATTACGTCTCGGTCGCGGGCATCACCGGCAAGCAACAGGCCGCGCAAGCCTCGATCGAGGAGGCGGTCGCCCGGCTCAAGGCCGCGACTGATCTGCCCGTCGCAGTCGGCTTCGGCATCCGCACCCCCCAACAGGCCGCCGCCGTCGCGCGCGTCGCCGATGGTGTCGTGGTCGGCTCGGCGATCGTCGAGCTGGTCGGACAGCACGGCGCCGATGCGCCCGAGCCGGTGCGCGCCTATATCGCCTCCCTCGCCGCCGCCATCGCGTCGGCCCGTCAGGACATCGCCGCATGAGTTGGCTCAGCAACGTTCGCAACGCCCTGTCGCTCGTCGTCCCCAAGAAGATCGACACGAGCACCGACAACCTCTGGCACAAGTGCAAGGGGTGCGGCCAGATGGTGTTCGTCAAGGAACTGGAGGACAATCTCCACGTCTGCCCGCATTGTGATTTCCATGAGCGGATCGGGCCGGCGCTGCGCTTCGAATATACGCTTGATCCGGGCTATACTGTGCTGCCGATCCCCAAGGTGCCCGAAGACCCGCTCAAGTTCCGCGACACCAAGCGTTACTCCGATCGGCTCAAGGCCGCGCGCGCCGCGACCGATGAGATCGACGCGCTCGCCACCGCCAAGGGCAAGATCGAAGGTCTCAAGGTCGTCGTCGGCGTGCAGGATTTCGCCTTCATGGGCGGATCGATGGGGCTTGCCGTCGGCGAGGCGTTCGTGCGCGGCGTCGAGGCGGCGATCGCGGAGAACTGCCCGTACATCATCTTCACCGCTGCCGGCGGCGCGCGCATGCAGGAGGGTATCCTCAGCCTGATGCAGATGCCGCGCTCGACCGTGGCGATCCAGATGCTCCACGATGCCGGCCTGCCCTATATCGCAGTGCTGACCGACCCCACCACCGGCGGCGTGACCGCGAGCTACGCGATGCTCGGCGACGTCCAGATCGCCGAGCCGGGCGCGCTGATCGGCTTCGCTGGCCAGCGCGTGATCGAACAGACGATCCGCGAGAAGCTGCCCGAAGGCTTCCAGCGCGCGGAATATCTGCTCGAACACGGCATGCTCGACATGGTCAAACACCGCAAAGAGCTGCGCGCGACGCTGGCGAGCGTGGTCGATTTCCTCGGCGCGAAGGCGGCGGCTTAACCAAAACAAAGCCCTCTCCCCAACGGGGAGAGGGCTTTAGGTATTTATATGCCCGATCACGCCACCTCCTCCGCACCTGCCGTACAAGCCCAGCTCGACCGGCTGTGGGCGCTCTCGCCGGGTGCCGACATCCTCGGGCTGGAGCGAATCACCGCGCTACTCACGCGGCTCGGCGATCCGCATCTGCGGCTGCCGCCGGTGTTCCATGTCGCCGGCACCAACGGCAAGGGGTCGACCTGCGCGTTCCTGCGCTCCGCGATCGAGGCGGCGGGGCTTACTGTCCACGTCTATACCAGTCCGCACCTCGTCCGCTTCAACGAACGCATCCGCATCGCGGGCAAGCTGATCGAGGACGACGCACTCGCGACACTACTCTCCGAAGTGCTCGACCACGCCGACGGCATCGGCGCGAGTTTCTTCGAGGTGACGACGGCCGCCGCCTTCCTCGCCTTCGCGCGCGCGCCGGCGGACGCGTGCATCATCGAGGTCGGACTGGGCGGGCGGCTCGATGCCACCAACGTCATCCCCGCGCCCGCTGTTACGGGCATCGCGCAACTCGGCATCGATCATCAGGCATTCCTCGGCGACACGGCCGAGGACATCGCCGCCGAGAAGGCCGGAATCGCCAAGCCCGGCGTGCCGCTGGTGACGATGGCTTATGCCCCCGGCGTGACCGGGCGCATCGCGCGCGCCGCCGAACACGCCCAAGCCCCCGTGATCGCGCTCGCCCGCGACTGGCGCTACAGCGTCAGCGATCACCTCCATTACGAGGACGCCGCCGGCCCCCTCGCCTTGCCGCTGCCGCGCATGGCCGGGCCACACCAGCCCGGCAATCTCGCGCTCGCGACGGCGATGCTGCGCCACCAGCGCGCGCTCGACATCCCGGGCGAAGCCTGTCGCATCGCCGCGCGCGACACGACCTGGCCGGCGCGGATGCAGCGGCTCGCGCCGGGTCCGCTCGTCGATCTGCTCCCGCCGGGCAGCCAGCTCTGGCTCGACGGCGGGCATAATCCTGCGGCGGCCGGCGCGATCGCGGCGACGCTCGAGTCACTGGCGCATCCCGGCATCGGGCGCGGCGAGGTGCATCTCGTGCTGGGGATGCTGTCTAATAAGGATGTCGCCGGACTGCTCGCGCCCTTCGCGGCGCTCGCCACCACGCTGTACGCGGTGCCGGTGCCCGATCACGACCATCACGCCCCCGCGACGCTCGCCGGCGTGGCGCGCTCGCTCGGCATCGCCGCGCATACTGCTGATGACGTGCTCGCCGCGCTCGCCGATATCGCGCAGATCTCCGACCCAGCCGAGCCGCCGATCGTACTGATTCTCGGCTCGCTATATCTCGCCGGAGGCGTTCTCGCGGCGAATGGGCAAAGCCCCGACTAATTGCGATTGACTTGCAATAGCGGACTTGTCAGTCTCTCTTCTATCGCAGGAGAGCAGTTGATGACGATCGCCCCGACCACCGCACTGACGCTTCAAGACATGCCGGCATGCGACCATGCCCGCCTGTTCCTGTTCGCCTTCCGCCGGATGGGCGCGCACGGCCTCAACGACGCGAACGCCGCCCACGCGATGCTGCGCGCGTTCGGCACGGCGTATCGCCGCCCGCTGATGGTGATGCGCGCGCTGATGGCCGATGTCGCGACCCAGACCAGCGTCACGATCGCGATCGCGCCGTGCTGCTTCAACCGGATCACCCACGCTGAGGCGGCGATGCTGACCATCCTCGCGCGCGTCGAGCGCGAACCGGCGGCGGCGGCTTTGCTGCTCGCCGACCTGCTCGGCATGCGGCGCGTCGATGGCGTACTGGCCAGCACGACGGCGGTTGCGGCGGCGTTCGCGGATGCGGGGCACCCGATCGGGCGGGGGTGACCGCCCGGGCGCGTCGATCAGCCCCGCAATTCGCGCAGCCGCTCCGTCGCCCAGCGGTACATGTCTGCCTCGGCGGCGCGCTGCTGGCGGGTGAGCAGCCGCATCCGGCTTTCGACCTCCTCCAGCACCTCGCGGGCGCGGCGGACCTGCCCCTGTTCGATCAGCAACGCGGCATACCGGCACCGCCCCTCCTCGCCCGGCAAGCGCGTGATGAGATCGTCGAACAACGCAATCGCCTCGTCCGTGCGTCCGAGCGCCTCGAAGATGCGTGCGCGCAGCAGCCCCTGCCGGTCGCGGTCGCTCTGCGCGCTGGCGGGCGGATTGGCGTCGAGCGTCTCCAGCGCGCCCTTCGCATCCCCGGTCTCGAACTGCGCGCGCGCCAGTTTCTCCCCGGTACGCATGTCGCTAGGGCCGCGAGCGATCGCCTCGCGATAATAAGGCAGCGCCTCGTCGTGCCGGCCGAGTGCGGTGAGCGCATCGGCCATCCGCAAGCGATTCGCTGCGGTGTCGGTCATGTCGAGCGCGGCACGCGCGGCGCGGATCTCGCGCTCCGGGTCGAGCGCGGCCGAAACGTTGGCGCGCGCGGTGCGGACGTGGCGGTTGTTCTGCAATCGCGGCAGCACCTCGACGATGACATAAGCGACCGTGCTGGCGACCGGCAGGAATACCAACGCCATGATCCAGAGCTGATTGCGACCGTTGCGGATGACATCGACCACGCACGCGATCTGGATGGCGAGGACGAGCAAATATACGATCACGCCAAATCTCCCCGATAATCGCCAAGCGGCGGACGCGGCGGCAGTCCCACGGCGGCGGACGGTGAATCGCATTCAACGTCGGGAGCAGGCGCTCGACCCTCGACGTAACTGCGCTGCGTCCAGCGGTAGATCGCGCGGATAACCCAGAACACGACCATGAAGGGCAGAACGTGCATCGCTCAGGCCGCCTCGCCCGTGCCCCCGGCTTCGGCGGCGCGTGCGACCCGCGACGCGCGCCACCATTCAAGCAGCACGAACACAATCGCCAGCAGCCCGACCGCCGCGACATAGCGGAACACCGTCGCATAGCCGAGCTTGTCGAACATCTCGCCGGCCAGCCCGCGCCCGAGCGATCCGATCAGGAAGGTCAGCGACGAAAGCACCGCATATTGCACGGCGGCGAACTTCTTGCTGACGATGCTCGAAAGGTACGCGACGAACGCCGCCAGCGCGAGTCCGGTCGAGACGTTTTCGTAGCAGATCGTCAGCAGCAGCCGCGCCATCCGCTCGTCACTGCCGAGCGCGACCGCGAGATGGTCGAGCTGGAGCGCGCCCAGCACCATATCGATATAGGGCGCCCCGTCGGCGAGATCGGCGTAGAGGAAATTGCCGAAGATCGGCAGGATCGCGCCGACCAGCACGGTCGGGAAACGCCCGACCTTGACGAACAGGAAGCCACCGAGCGCGGTGCCGAAGATCGTCATGATGATGCCGAACACCTTGGAGGCGAACGCCACCTCGTCCTTGGTGTAGTGCAGGAAATCGAGGTAGAACGGGTACGCGAACGAGGCCCACACGTTGTAACAGAGCGCATAGGTGAGGATCAGCCCGATCACGATCAGCACGCCCCAGCCGAGCCGCTCGGCAAGGTCGGCGAGCGGCGCGATCAGCGCGCCGTAAATATGGTTCGCCACCGTCCGAAACGGGAAGTGCGTGGTGTCGGCCTCAGTCTGTACGCCATGCCCGCGCGCCTTGAGCCAGTTGACCCAGCCCGCAACGCCAAGCGGCACCAGCACCGTTGCGACGACGATCGCCGGGCCGTAGAATTTGAGGAAATCCGCCGGCGACGGCCTTGGCACACCCGGCACCGGCTCGGCCAGCATCGAGACCATGAAGCTGACCAATGTCACGATCGCCCATGTCCAGCTCGCGCCGACGATCAGCAGCGCCACCGCCCGCAGCCTCGGCTTGACCTCGCCCGCATCGGACAGGGCATCGACCGCCGCGTTCGAAGGGCGCAACGTATCGGGCGCGGCGAGCGCGAGCAGGAGCATCAGCGTCATCACCCCCGCCATGACCAGATACACGGTCGGCCATGACATGCGCGACGCCATATACAGCGCGATGGCGCCGCCGACGATGCTCGCCAGCCGGAAACCGAGCTGGTTGATCGCCGAAAGCACTTCGACCGGTGTCGTCTCGTCGGCGACGTCGATCCGCCAGCCGTTAATCGCGATGTCCTGAGTCGCAAACGCGACCGCGCCGAGGAAGGCGAACGCCGCGAAATGGCCTATATCGATAGCGGGGTTGGTCGTCACCAGCCCGAGAAAGGCGATGATGATGATCGCCTGGCACAGCACGATCCAGCTCTTGCGCCGCCCCAGCCGCCCGAGCAGCGGCAAACGCAGCCGATCGACCAGCGGCGACCACAGGAAACTGAACGCGGTGGCGAGGCCGATCCACGACAGCACGCCGATCGTGGCGAGCGTGATGCCGACTTCGCCCAGCCATGCGTTGAGCGTTCCGATCAGCAGCGCGAACGGCAACCCCGAGGAGAAGCCCAGCGCCAGCATCGATGCCGATTTTCGTGTCTTGAGCGCCGCGACGAACAGCCGCCAGCCCTTTGGTCGCTCAATCGCCAACCTTCATCCCCACAGATATGCCTTGGGTGGGTCTAGGCGGCGGCGCCGGTCAGGGCAACTGGTGCCGTCAGTCCTTCACCCGCCGCGCGCTCACCACCGTGATGGGTGCTTCGGGCACTTGCCCCTGGAACGCGCCGCGCCGCGTCGCGGTCGGCGAGACCGGCGCGTCGAGGATCTTCACCACCACGTCCATCCCCTCGACGACATGGCCGAACGCGGCATAGCCTTGGCCATCCGCCGGCTGGCCATGTCCGGCGTCGAGCGACGGCGTCTGATCGCCGACGCTGATCGTGAAATCGCCGCGTGCGGTGCCGAGCCCGAGCCGGGCGACCGAAATCGTCCCTTCGGTATGGTGCAGGCCGGTTTCGCTGGTCGGTTCATGCTTGATCGGCGGCAGCGTGCGCTTGGCGTCGCCATCGGTGCCGAACTGGACGAACCCGAAGCGATCGGCGACTTTCACGGTGCGATAGAAAACGATGCCGTCGAGCTTCTTCTGATCGACGTAGCGCAGGAAGTTCGCGGCGGTGACCGGCGCCTTGACCGTCTCCACTTCGATCACGATCCACCCAGCGCTCGTCTCCAGCGCGACCCGCGGCAGCGCGGAGGCGGGCGTCGCGAGCGGCGCGGGGCTGGTTTGCGCAGCCGCCGGCAGCGCGAGCGCCGCCAGCAGTCCAGCCATCACCAGCCGCCGCATCATGCCAGCGCCGTCTTGAGCAGTTCGTTGACGACCTGCGGGTTGGCCTTGCCGCCCATCGCCTTCATCGTCTGGCCGACGAAGAAGCCGAACAGCGCCTCCTTGCCACCCTTGAACTGCGCGACCTTGTCGGCGTTCTTGGCGAGCACGTCGGCGATCACCGCCTCGATCGCGCCGGTATCGCTGGTCTGCTTGAGGCCACGCTCCTCGACGATCGCGTTCGCGCCCTGCCCGGTTTCAAGCATGATCTCGAACACCTGCTTGGCGAGCGTGCCCGACAGCGTGCCGTCAGCGACCAGGCCCAACAGCTCCGCCGCCTGCGACGGGCTGACCGGCGAGGTCTCGATGCTCTTGCCCGTGCGGTTGAGCGCGCCGAACAGTTCCGATGTCGTCCAATTCGCCGCCGCAACCGGCTTGGCGCCCGCCTCGAGCAGCGCATCGAACCAGCGCGCCGCCTCGACTTCCGCCGTCAGCACCGCCGCCTGATACGGCGTGATGCCGCCGGCCTCGTAGCGCTTGCGCTTGGCGTCGGGCAGTTCGGGCAGGCTTGCGCGGCATTCCGCCAGGAACGCGTCGTCGAGTTCGACCGGCAGCAGATCGGGATCGGGGAAGTAGCGATAATCGTGCGCGTCTTCCTTCGACCGCATCGATCGCGTCTCGTTGCGATCGGGGTCGTACAGCCGCGTTTCCTGAACGATCCGGCCACCGCTTTCGAGCACTTCGACCTGACGCTTGGCCTCCTGCTCGACCACCGCCATCACGAAGCGCACCGAGTTGACGTTCTTGGTCTCGGTCCGCGTGCCGAACGGCTCGCCCGGCTTGCGCACCGACACGTTGACGTCGGCGCGCATCGATCCCTGATCCATATTGCCGTCGCACGACCCGACATACCGCAGGATCGAGCGCAGCTTGGCGAGATACGCCCCCGCTTCCTGCGGCGAGCGCATGTCCGGCTTGGAGACGATCTCCATCAGTGCGACGCCCGATCGGTTGAGATCGACGTAGCTGCGCGTCGGATGCTGGTCGTGCATCAGCTTGCCGGCATCCTGCTCGACATGGATACGCTCGACGCCGATCGTCTTGCCCGAAGCGTCGGGATTCTTGTCGTCGAGGCTGATGTCGATCGCGCCCTCGCCGACGATCGGGTGATAAAGCTGGCTGATCTGATAGCCCTGCGGCAGATCGGCGTAGAAGTAATTCTTGCGATCGAACCGCGACCAGCGGTTGATCTGCGCGTCGATCGCCATGCCGGTCCGCACCGCCTGACGGATGCACTCGCGGTTCGGCACCGGCAGCATCCCCGGCATCGCCGCATCGACGAGGCTGACCTGCGTGTTCGGCTCAGCCCCGAAGGCGGTGGCGGCGCCAGAGAACAATTTGGCGTTGGACGTGACCTGCGCATGCACTTCGAGGCCGACCACAACCTCCCAGTCGCCGGTTTCGCCTGTGATCGTGTAGGTAGAGGCTTCAGTCATGCTCGGTCTCGGGGGTAATGAGGGTCAGTTCAGGGAAATAGCGGCGATACAGGCGCGGGTCACGGGTAAGCAAGGACATGCCCAGCGTTAGCGCATGTGCACCGATGAAGAAATCGGGCAACACCCGACGAATCGCATCATCCCCGCGATTACGCCGATATCCTTGAAAGCGCGTCCCGGCGAGAAACGCACTCGCTTCATCGAGGGGCACGACAGCCATACTCATTACGCCAAGCGCGCTCTGGAGAGATTCGAGGGTATCGAAATTGCGGCCTAATTCCGCAACAACGATGGCATCGATAACAGCACCAAGTCCGGCGGCCGCAGACAGGGCATTGGCAGACCAGCGAAACCAGACCGGGTCCTTGTCGAACACATCAATGATGACGTTGGTATCGACAAACGTCACAGCGGATCGTGACGCCAGGGACGAATTTCATCCATATAGTCATCGGTCGATGCGAAGCCGGTCTTGAATTTTCCCGCAATCGCCTCGATCGCCGCCGCCACCCTTGCGACTCGTTCTTCCGGCGTTTCGGCGCGTTCAGGCGGCACTATTATGACCTCACCGCGATCGTTGAGTCCGACGCGCACCGGGCCGTTGGGCACCAGTCCAGCCCGTTCGCGCAACGCCTTGGGGATCAACACTTGCCCCTTGCTCGTCATGTTGGTCTCGACCGGATCAACCGGAGCGTGCGCGTTCATCATTTGCCTCCAGTGTTACTCAAAGTAACACTTTCATCGCACGATTACCACCACGCCTCCGGCCGCGCCACGAAGCCAGCGCGCTGTTCGATCGCGAGTCCCGCGTTCAGCACGCCCTGTTCGTCGAGCGGGCGGCCGATGATCTGCAGGCCGAGCGGCAGGCCCTGCGCGTCGAGCCCGCCCGGCACGCTCATTGCTGGCAGGCCGGCCAGCGAAGCCGGCACGGTGAACACGTCGTTGAGGTACATCGCGATCGGATCGGCCTGTTTCTCGCCGAGCGCGAACGCGGCCGACGGCGCGGTCGGGGTCAGCAGGTAATCGCACTTTTCGAAGGCATGTTCGAAATCGCGCGCGATGAGCGTGCGGACCTTCGACGCCTGGGTGAAATAGGCGTCGTAAAAGCCGGCCGACAGCACATAGGTGCCGATCATGATGCGGCGCTTGACCTCGTCGCCGAAGCCCGCAGCGCGGGTCGCCGCATACATGTCCTGCAGGTTCGCGCCTTCGGGCAGGTCGCGCAGGCCGTAGCGCACGCCGTCGTAGCGGGCGAGGTTGGACGACGCTTCGGCGGGCGCGATGATGTAATAGGCCGGCAGCGCGTATTTGGTATGCGGTAGCGATACCTCGATCACCTCGGCGCCGGCATCCTTCATCCAGGCGATGCCCTGCTGCCACAGCGCATCGATCTCGGGCGGCATGCCCTCGACGCGGTATTCCTTCGGAATGCCGATCGTCTTGCCGCGAAGATCGGCCGATAAACCCGCTTCCCACGCCGGCACGGCCAGATCGAGCGAAGTCGCGTCCTTGGCGTCGAACCCGGTCATCGCTTCGAGCAGGATCGCGCAGTCGCGCACGTCACGCGCCATCGGCCCGGCCTGATCGAGCGACGAGGCGAACGCCACCACGCCCCAGCGCGAGCAGCGGCCATAGGTCGGCTTGATGCCGGCGATGCCGGTGAAGGCGGCGGGTTGGCGGATCGAACCGCCGGTATCGGTGCCGGTCGCGCCCGGGCACAGCCGCGCCGCGATCGCCGCAGCCGAGCCACCAGACGAGCCGCCCGGCGTCAGCGCGGCATTTCCGCCATCGTTGCGCTTCCACGGCGAGATCACGTTGCCGAACGCGCTCGTCTCGTTCGACGAGCCCATTGCGAACTGGTCCATGTTGAGCTTGCCGAGCATCCCCGCGCCCGCCGCGAACAGCTTGCCGGAGACGGTCGATTCATAGGTCGGCGTGAAGCCTTCGAGAATCAGGCTGGCGGCGGTGGCGGGCACGCCCTTGGTGCAGAACAGATCCTTCATGCCGATCGGCACACCGGCGAGCGGCTTGAGCGTCTCGCCCGCCGCTTTCGCGGCATCGGCCGCGTTGGCAGCGGCGAAGGCGTGGTCTGGCGTCTCGACGAGGAAGGCGTTGAGTGCCTTGGCGGCGCTGACCTTGGCGACAAACGCCTCGGCCACGTCGCGCGCGGAGAAACTGCCCGCGCGCACGCCGTCGCGGATGGCGGCTACGCCGAGATCGGTGAGGTCGGTCATGCGAAAAATCCCGTCGCCCCGGCGCAGGCCGGGGCCGTTGTGTAATTTGGCGAGCCGCTCGCGATATACGCAGCGGCCCCGGCCTGCGCCGGGGCGACGTAAGCCATCACTCGATCACCTTGGGCACGGTGAAGAACCCATGCTCCGCCTGCGGCGCGTTCGCCAGCACCGCGTCACGCACGTCGCCGTCGGTGACGACGTCATCGCGCAGGCGCAGATGGTTGGGGATCACGGCGGTCATCGGCGCGACATCGGCGGTGTCGACCTCGCCGAGTTGCTCGATCCAGCCCATGATATTGTCCAGCTCCGGCGCGAGCCGGGCGGCGTCTTCTTCGGTGATCGCAATGCGGGCAAGGCTCGCGATCTTCTTCACGGTGGCGATATCGACTGACATGGCCGTGCGGCTAGCATCGCCAGCGGAACCCATCAACCTCTACGCGGGCGATTGCGCAACGCGCATCCTTGCGCCAACCCCTCGACTCCCGCCCGCCGTGATGGAACAGCACGCTATGGCACGAAAGTTTCTGTATGCGTTCGCCGTCCTCATCATGCTGACGGTCGCCGGCGGTTTCGCCCTCAACGCCTTCCCGACGCTGTTCATGCGTATGACGATGGTGCCGGGCGGCGGCGTCGATGCGCTGCCGCCGCCGGCATCCTACGACGATGCGAAGATGTGGCTCGCGCGGCCCGACAAGCCGGGAAACCCGGCGCTGTGGACGCCCGCCGGCTACAAACCCGGCGCGCGGCCGCAAGCGGCGGTGTTCTTCATCCACCCGACCTCGTATCTGGTCCGTACCCATTGGAACGCGCCACTCGACGATGCCGAGGCGAACACGCGCGCGGCGATCTTCCTCAGGGGCCAGGCAAGCGCGTTCAACGCCATCGGCGCGGTCTGGGCGCCACGCTACCGGCAGGCGGCGTTCGGGGCATTCCTGACATCTCAGGCCGACGCGCAGAAAGCGCTCGATTTCGCCTATCGCGATGTCGCCGCCGCGTTCGACGCTTTCGTGCGGCAAGCCGGCGACCGACCGATCATCCTCGCCGGCCACAGCCAGGGGGCGCTGCATCTGACGCGGCTGCTGCGCGAGAAGATCGCCGGCACGCCGCTCGCGAAGCGGATCGTCGCGGCCTATGTCGTCGGCTGGCCGGTGTCGCGGATCGCCGATCTGCCGAAGATGGGACTGCCCGAATGCACCCGTGCCGATCAGGCCGGCTGCATCCTGTCGTGGCAGAGCTTCGCCGAACCGGCCGATCCGTCGCTGATCCTCGACACGTTCGATGCCTCCACCGGCTTCACCGGCGCACCCCGCAAGGGCAGCGCGATGATCTGCACCAATCCACTGACCGGCACCCCCGATGCGACCGCGCCGGCCACCGCCAATCTCGGCACACTCCTGCCGTCGAGCGATCTCAGCACCGCCGACATCGCCACGGGTCTGGTCGGCGCGCGCTGTGCCGGTCGCGGTCTGCTGATGATCGGCGCGCCGCCCGCGATGGGTGGGTTCGTGTTGCCGGGCAACAACTACCACGTCTACGATTACAGCCTGTTCTGGGCGAACGTCCGCGCCGATGCCGCGCGGCGGCTGGCAGCGTTTGAGGTAAAACCATGATTTCCGTATTCTACCCGGTTCGTCCCGAGCGACGTCGAGGGACAGTGGCGCACGGTGCCTCGACGTCGCTCGGCACGAACGAGAAGCGCAGATGATCACCACCGACCCCGCCACCTTCCGCGAGGCGCTCTCCACCGGCGGTCGCTTGCTCGGTCTCGATGTCGGCACCAAGACGATCGGCACCGCTTTGTGCGACTCGGAGTGGTCGTTCGCCTCGCCCGCGTTGCTGATCCGGCGCACCAAGTTCACCGCCGACAAGGTGGCGCTGGTCGCCATGATCGCCGAACAGCGCGTCACCGGCCTCGTCATCGGCCTGCCGATCAACCTCGACGGCAGCGAAAGCCCGCGCTCGCAGAGCACCCGCGCCTTCGCGCGCAACCTCGCCGATCTCGAACTGCCGATCCTGCTGTGGGACGAACGGTGGTCGACCCAGGCGGTCGAGCGGCAGATGATCGCGGAGGATATCAGCCGCGCCAAACGCGCCGAGCGAGTCGACAAGCTCGCCGCCAGCTACATCCTGCAAGGCGCGATCGACGCATTGGTGCGCGTCTGATCACCCGCCCTCAAGCCCGCCCGGTCTCGCTGCCGAGCAAGCGCGGATCGATGCCGATCCGCTTGAAACCACTCTCCCACCGCGCTTGGGCCGGATTGTCGAACAGCAGGTCGGCATCGGCGGGCGCGTTCAACCAGCCGTGGCGGGTGAGTTCGCCTTCCAACTGCCCAGCGCCCCAGCCAGCATAGCCGAGCGCGACCAGCCAGCGGCTTGGCCCCTTACCCTCGGCGATCGCACGCAACACGTCGATCGTGCCCGACAGCGACCAGCGGCCGGCGACGTCGATCGTATCCTGCCCGCTCCAATCGGACGTGTGCAGCACGAAGCCACGTTGCGGCTCGACCGGACCGCCGAAATGCACCGGCGCGTCGGGCACATCGCCCGGCGTAATCTCGAACTGCGCCAGCAGCGCGTGCAGCCCGAGATCGGCGATCACCGCGCCAGTGCCGACACCGAGCGCGCCATGCTCGTCATGCGCGCACATCGCGATGGCCGCGCGCTCGAAGCGCGGGTCGCCAATACCCGGCAGCGCGAGCAGCATCTGTCCGGTCAGGTAAACTTCCGTCTGCATCCTTGCGATCATAGTCGCGCCGACGCGGGCGTCACGCTTGAAATGGCACCGGGGAGCGGCGACTTAGGGCGCGACGACCCTTCCAAGGAGATTCCCATGACGATCACCATCGGCGACCGCATCCCCAGCATCACGCTCACCAAGGTTACCGCCGATGGGCCGGACCAGATCAGTTCCGACGACTATTTCGCCGGCCGCAAGGTCGCGCTGTTCTCGGTGCCCGGTGCGTTCACGCCGACCTGCTCGGCGCGCCATCTGCCCGGCTATGTCGACAAGGCCGGTGCATTGAAGGCGAAGGGCGTCGATGAAATCGCCTGCACCGCCGTCAACGACGCCTTCGTGATGAAGGCGTGGAGCAAGGATGCCAGCGCCGACGCCATCACCATGCTCGCCGACGGCAGCGCCGACTTCGTCACCGCACTCGGCTTGACGATGGACGCGTCGAAGTTCGGCATGGGCACGCGTGGCCAGCGTTTCTCGATGCTCGTCAACGACGGCGTGGTCGAGCAACTCAACGTCGAGGCACCGGGCGAGTTCAAGGTGTCCGCCGCAGAATATCTGCTCGACGAAATCTGATCGGTCATTGCGGTCATGGAACGCCCGCGCGCCCGATCCGTTGATCGCGCGACTCAAGGAGGGTTGTTCCATGACCGACACCACCAAGACCGAAGCTACGGGTAACACCGATACGCCCACGACCGAATCGATCATCGACCAGGCGAGCGCCACCGCGCAGGAAGCCGCCAAGACCGTCGCCGACACAACGGCGTCGCTGCTCGGCCAGGCCAAGGACGCGATCGGCCAGGCGGTCGAGACGACGATCGAGGCCGTTAAGGAGCATCCGGTCGCTGCCGCCGCGATCGGTGCCGGCGTTGCCGCTACCGTCGCAGGCGCGGCCTATGGCGTGTCGAAGCTGCTCGAAGAAGACGAGACACCGGCCAAGGGCACCAAGGGAAAGGCGAAAGCCTGAACTCCCGCGAGAGCGGCGTCGCTTGCGCTGTCTTGCCAGCGTAACGGCGCTGTTCTAGCCCCGGTGGATGACGACAGCATCCACCCCAGCCGTGAAAATCGTCGCCGAACTGGAGCGGCTTTATGCCGCTTCGGTCGCGCGGCTCCAGGCGGCCCTGAACGCATACCTCGATACCGGCGCATTGCCCGATCCGGCGAGCCGCCGCGACGGCAGCTTCGCCTATCCCGAAATCCACGTCCGCTATGACGGCGGCGCAACCACGGTGCCGCCACGTTCGTTCGGGCGGCTGGTTTCGGCCGGCGAATACCGGATCAGCGTCACCAAGCCGGCGATGTTCGCGGACTATCTGACCGAACAGCTTACGTTGTTGATCGAGGATTACGACGTCTCGGTCGAGGCGGTGCCGGGGCGGCAGGAGATTCCCTTCCCCTATGTGCTCGACGCGGGCTACGCGTTGCGGCTCGATACCGTCTCCGCAGTCGAGCTGGCCCGCTACTTCCCGGCGACCGAACTCGCGCATATTGGTGATGAGATCGCTGACGGACTCTACGCCATCCCCGATGGCATCCGCCCGCTCGCGCTGTTCGACGGCCTGCGCACCGATTTTTCGCTGGCACGGTTGCGGCACTATACGGGCACGCCGCCCGAGCATGTCCAGCGCTTCGTGTTGTTCACCAACTACCACCGCTATGTCGATGAATTCATTCGCTGGGCGTTCGGACAGCTTGGCGAGGGCTCACGCTTCATCGCGGTTTCCGGCGCCGGCGGGGTGACGCTGCGCGCCGGCGACGATGTCGAAGCGTTCATGGCCGATACCAGCGCGTGGCGGCGGCACCAGATGCCCGCCTATCACCTGATGGCGGCGGACGGCACCGGCATAACTTTGGTCAACATCGGCGTCGGCCCTGCCAACGCCAAGACGATCTGCGACCATCTCGCCGTGCTGCGCCCGGAGGCGTGGCTGATGATCGGCCATTGCGGCGGTTTGCGGCCGAGCCAGCGGATCGGCGACTATGTGCTCGCCCACGCCTATCTGCGCGACGACCATGTCCTCGACGATGTGCTGCCGCCCGAAATTCCGGTGCCTGCGATCGCCGAAGTGCAACTCGCGATGGCGCGCGCCGCCGAGACGATCTCGGGCCAATCGGGTGAGGAACTCAAGCGCCGGCTTCGCACGGGCACGATCGTTACGACTGACGACCGCAACTGGGAATTGCGCTATTCGAAGTCGGCACTGCGCTTCTCGCTCAGCCGCGCGGTTGGCATCGACATGGAAAGCGCGACGATAGCGGCGCAGGGCTATCGCTTCCGCGTGCCGTACGGGACGCTGCTATGCGTGTCCGACAAGCCGCTCCACGGCGAGTTGAAATTGCCCGGCCAGGCCAACCGCTTCTACGAGCGTGCGATCGCCGAGCATCTCAAGATCGGCATCGAAGCGTGCGAGGAACTGCGCCGCGAAGGGGCGAAACTGCACTCGCGCAAGCTGCGCGCTTTCAACGAGCCGCCGTTCCGCTAAGACGAGGGAAACTCGCGGCCATCCGTGCGTTACGGTCGCTCAACGATTACAGGACAAAACGATGGCCGACGAGACCACCAAGCCAGCCAGCACGACCAAGACGACCGCGCGCAAGCCGGCAACGGCCAAGACGGCAGCGCCCAAGGCCCCGTCTGCCAAGTCCGCGTCGACCAAATCCGCGCCGACGAAGAAAACCGCATCCAAGCCTGCCCGCGCCAAGGCACTCACCAAGCCGAAAACGACGACGCCCAAGAAAGCCGATGCGAAATCCGGCTGGTCCACCGCCGCGATCGCCGGCGGCGCAGTCGCTGCCGTGGCTGCAGCCGGCGCGGCAGTGTTCGCGCTGCGCAAGCCCAAGGTGATCGAGGACGCCATAGCCAAGGTCGAGGAAGCGGTCGGTCTGGGCGAGACTAAAACCGACGAAGCATAAGTCTATGGGTAGCGCTGGCGGATGGTTGAGCTCGGCTCGCCATCTGCCGGGGCGCAACCCTGGCACTCAGCCGATCATGCCGTCGCCCGTACCCTTGGCGAGCATTCGACCGACCGCATCGAACAGCGAGTCCATCGCGACCGGCTTGAACAGCACCTCGTCGGCGCCAGCGGCGAGGCAGCGTTCGCGCAAGTCGATCGCGGTGTCGGCGGTCAGCACGATGACAGGTACGTCGGCCTTCGCGTCCTTTCGGGCACGGATATGCTTGAGCGCGGTCAGCCCATCCATGCCGGGCATGCGCAGATCGAGCAGGACGATGTTGAAGTCGGTCTCGTCGATCAGCGCCAGGCCGATCTCGGCCGATTCCGCGCCAACCATCGTGGCGCCGGCGACGTCGAGCATGTCGTTGACGACCCGCCGATTCATCGGATCGTCTTCGATGAACAGAATCCTCATGGTCGGGGGCCGGCAATAGGATACGAAAAGGACCGTGCACACTTCATAGCGGCCTCACTACCGATCATACCGCGTGCGTTACAAGCCCGCTTTCGGGCTCAATACGCTCGTTTTGGCTGTATATCAGTTCGGTCAATCGTGCGCCCGCGATCGGTTTGGCCACCAACTGATCGATCCTCGCCGTATCGCCTCGTACATAGGCCTGTGGATCGGGCGCGGACCATAGCAAAGTCGTATACGCTCCTGCCAGGACAGCGGCCTGTCCAATTGCATCCAACGCGCCGGCGATATCGTCGGCCGCCTTGATCGTCGCGTCGTCAATCAACACTTGGGCGACGCCCCCTTCGGCAAGACGCGCGACCGCTTCCGGCGCACTGGCCGCGAACGACACGCTACCCGCATGCGGGGCCAGCACGGCGCGTAGCATTGCGCGCGTGATCGGGTTGCGATCGACGATCAGCAAGCCGTTCGATCCTGTCTCAACGACATGGTCGGCCGCCGCGACACGGATCAGCGGCAGGTCGATCGTGAAGGTCGAACCCTGCCCCTCCACGCTCTCGACAAAGACGTCCCCGCCCATCGCGCGTGCCAGATTTCGGCAGATCGAGAGGCCGAGTCCGGTGCCACCGAACCGGCGCGTCGTGCCGGCATCGACCTGGCGGAAGGACTCGAAGATCAGACCCAATTTGTCGCCCGGGATGCCGATACCGTGGTCGCTCACCGCAATCCGCATCCGCTCGCCCGAACCTTCGGCGGTGGTCGTGACCGCGAGCCGGATCGTGCCCGCATCCGTGAACTTGATCGCATTGGACAGCAGGTTGAAAGCGATCTGACGCAGCCGCGCCGCGTCGCCCTCTATGCCACGCGGCGCGTCGTCGAGGTCCAGCGCAAACCGCAACCCCTTGTCGCGCGCCTGCTCCTGCCACAACCGACACACATCGCGCAGCATCTCCTTGAGATCGAACGGTATCTGTTCGACCGAGAGATTCCCGGTCTCCATCTTCGCCACGTCGAGAATATCATCGACGAGCGCGCGCATCGTGACGCCCGCTGAGTGGACGATGCCGATCCGGTCGCGCAACGCGCCATCGAGCGTCGCATCGGCCAGCATCACCTGAGTCATGCCAAGGATGCCGTTGAGCGGGGTGCGGATTTCATGGCTGGTGGTCGCGAGGAATTCCGTCTTCGCGGCGAGCGCCTTGGCGAGCGCGACGTTGCTCCCGGCGAGATCGACGTTGGCGGCGCGTACCTCGTTACGACTGCGACGGATCACGATCAGGCTGGTCGCCAGCAGCACGACGATGATGACCGTGACAATCCCCGCGCCAACGAAGGTCATCCGCTGCGTCTCGGCGCGGCTGCGCTCGAACGCGTTCTTGCGCGCCAGGTCTTCGTTGCGCAGCTTGGCGATGCGCAATTCCTGGTTCGCGAAATCGAACCGCGCCGCGGCAAGTGCGGTGTTGGTTGACGCGGCAAGCTTGGAGGTCTGGTCGTCGAGGTTCTTCAACGCTTCGAGATGGACGAGCGCTTGCTTCTCGTCGCCGATGCGTTTGAACGCTTGGTAGGCGGTCTCGTGCGCTTCGCGGTCCAAAAGATCGACCCCCGTGAAACCGCGCACGATCAATTCCGCCGCCTTGCCGGCATCGCCGCGCTGAAGCGCAGATCGCGCTGCAAGCGCCCAGAATTGGCCGATTTCGCCGGCGGCATCGGGCGCGTTGCGATAGGCAAAACCTTGCGAGATCGTCCGATCGGCAGCGTCGAGTTGTCCTGCGCGCAACTGGCTGCGCGCGACGTTGCTGAGTACGCGCGCCTCGAATGCCGGACTATGCATTGTTTTGGCGAGCGTGAATGCCTCCCGGAACTGCTGTTCCGCCGCATCGTAGCGGCCGAGTTCTTTGAGCGCATTGCCGCGATTGTTGAAGATCGACAGCAATAATTGCGGATCCGCACTATAGATGTCCCGTGCCTGATCGTAATACCGTAAAGCAGTTTGATAGTCTCCCGCTTCCTGATAAAGTAAAGCGATGCTTAGCAGCGCAATCGCACGACTTCGCGTTTCGCCGAGATCACGAAACAGATTGTGTGCTTGCTGGTAATCGGTAAGCGCCGCAGCGACCTGCGCGGTTGCGGTGTGCAGACCACCGCGCGAAAGCAGGATGTCACCCGTCAACTTGGTCGCTGGTCCGGCCGCCGCAGCGGTGGCGAACGCCTGATCGATCAGCGGTCGCGCATGCACGACATCGCCGAGCCGCAAATAGGCCTCGCCTTGCAGCCACTGCGCGGTGGCGACGCCCGTCGCGCGGCGGCTCGCAGGCAGCACGTCGGCGACCTGTTGCGCGGCCTTGGCCTTGTCGATCGCCTGCGCCGGATTGACCAGCATCGCCGCCTTGGCATCCGCGACCAGCGCATCAAACTGATCTCCAACGCTCGCTGCTTGCGCGACAAGCGGGTGCAGGAACAACCCACAGCACAGCATGACCATGCACATTAAGCGCGTCGCACGACTGTTGAGATTGGCGATGCCCATCATGCCATCTTAGCCGATCACCGTTAATAGGCCGCTAAACGCGCATTCGTCAGCGTGTCGAAATCACGCGCTCAGCCGGTCCGCCAGAAGCTCGCCGGGCGCTTGAACATCGACTGGCGGAGATCGCCGCCAAGCTGGAGATTGTCGTCGCGCAGGAACTGGCGAAACGCCTCGATCGAAACGGGACGGCTGATGAGATACCCCTGCACCATGTCGCAGCCCATCACCGACAGCAAGGCAAGCGCGGCCTGTGTCTCGACTCCTTCGGCGGTAACTTCCATCTCAAGCGCATGCGCGAGATCGATCGTGGACCGCACTATCAGCGGATCACGATTGCTGCTGGTGAGTTGCAGGATGAACATCTTGTCGATCTTCAGTTCGCGCGCCGGCAGTTGCTTGAGATAGGCGAGCGAGGACAGTCCCGCTCCGTAATCGTCGATCGCGATGGTGATGCCGACATCGTCGAACCTGCACAGATTGGCGATGGCGCTCTGCGGATCGCGGATCACCGCGGTTTCGGTGATCTCGAAGCCGATCCGCACACCGCCCGCGCCGACTTTGTGGCATGCTTCAGCAACGAACTCAGCATCGCCGAGCAACTGCCCGGAAATGTTGATGAAAATGGTGAGGTCTCGACCATCGCCACGCAGTGTCTTCTGATCGGCGATCACCTGATCGAGCGTCCAGAGCGTCAGCGCGCTGATCTGACGGGCTTCTTCCGCAATGGTGATGAAGTCGCCCGGCAGGATCAATCCTCGCCGCGGATGCTGCCAGCGGATCAACGCTTCCGCACTCGATATCGCCTGCCGGCGGACGTGGACCTTGGGCTGATATTGCAGGAACATCTCGCCATTGGCGATCGCCGCTGGCAATTCACGGATCAACGAGAGCCGGTCAAACGCGGGGGTGCCGTCCGACAGATCGCGAACGACCGTGCAAAGCTCGATACGCGCCTGTTCGAGTGCGCCCTCGGCCTCCTCAACGAGGCGGACATCCTCGGTGCTGCCGACCGGCGCGGCGGCGGCGGCGAGTAGGATCTCGACGCGGTGAAGTTCGCCATCAAGGTCGAAAGGTGAGTCGAAGGCGGTGCGTAGTACCTCGACGGTGGCTTCGATGGCGGCGAGGTCGATACCGCCGAGTTCGAACTCCGCGACAGTCCGACCGGCTCCAAGAGACCGAATGCCGGGCACCCAATCAGATGCGCGATCGATGAGATCGAGCACCAGTCGATCCGCGCGGGGCCGGCCGAGGTGGCGGCGCAAGCCCGCGAAGTTGGCGACCTCGGCGAGCACGATCCCCTGCCACGCCAGTATCGCGACCGGAGCGTCGGACCCAGCGGCGAGCGGGCGCCTATAGCCGCCGTTGGTGGTGTCCCGAATCGGTAAGCCGACTGCGCGTGCCTCGCCGCGCTCGGAGAGCAAGCCGCCATGCGGAGCGGTCGAAGCGCCGAAGACATGCTGGATCTGAAGAGCTCGCGCCATGTGCGTAGACATACCGGCGAGCCTTGAAGGAACCGTTAAGCGCGGCTCCCAACATGTGGGAAGGCGGCCAAACCAAATTGTAAAATGCTTAATTTTTTGTTAAGGATCAAGTCGCCCAACTGGGCACATAAGGGAGAAAGCAATGCTGCGTTTCATTCTCGCGCTGATCTACGGCAACAACATCCGTCCTTGGTAAATTTCTGACCCGGCCCGGCGCTCTGCGAAATAATCTTGTATTTACAGGATTTTAGCATTGTGCCGGGACGGACTTTCTGTTCCGCACCGCCTCCGTCCTCGTTACAGAATCGCCGGCATATCGGTGTTTCGAAGCGTTCAAGCCGCCGCGTCGGCATATCTGCGCAGGTACTCAAGCTAGGTTGGCTGCGCTTGAGGATTGCGTCCCATTCTGGGATTCGTTACGATAGCGTTACGCCGTCAGCTAATTAGATCGCCAACCGAACCGCGCGTCTCCGGCCTTATCGTAACGCTTCATCGAGCCGCGCCATAAACGCTGCCCCCCGCTCAAACTGCGCGACCTCCAGATATTCGTTTGGCTGATGCGCCTGCTCGATCGAGCCGGGGCCGCAAATGATCGTCGAGAAGCCAGCCTCCTGAAACTGCCCGGCCTCCGCCGCATAGGAGACCACCCGCGGCGCGCCATTGTCGCCCGCCAGCCGCCGCGCGAGCGCCTCGGCAGGACTATCCGGCTGAAGCGCGAACGACGGCGTCAACGAACGCCGCACGATCTCCACGCCGGCATCTGCGAAGCGCGCGCGCATCGCCGCATCCTCGGCCGCGCACAGCGCCTCAAACGGCGCGATGATCGCCTTGGGATCGATGCCGGCCGGCGTGCGCAGGTCGAACACGAACACGCACTCGCGCGCGAGGATGTTGACCGCAGTGCCGCCGTGGATCGTCCCGATCGTCAGCGTGGCGTGCGGCGGATGATAAGGCGAGTGCGGCTCAGCGCTGCACTCCAGTTGGGCGGCGATCTCGGTGAGCGCGTGCATCAGCTTCACCGCGACCATGTTGGCCGACACGCCGAGATGCGTCAGGCTCGAATGCGCCTCGTGCCCGCGCACCGTGACGACCCAGCTTGCGATGCCCTTGTGCCCGCTCACCACCTCCATGTTGGTCGGCTCGCCGACGATCACCGCGAGCGGCGGCGGCAGATCGCGCACCAGTTCGCGGATCATCGACGGCGCGCCGAGGCAGCCGACCTCCTCGTCATAGGAAAACGCAAGGTGCAGCGGCCGTGCCACGCTTCCGCGCGCCACCTCCGGCACGATCGCGAGCGCAAGCGCGATGAAGCCCTTCATGTCGCACGTCCCGCGCCCGTACAGCCGGTCGCCGCGCCGGGTCAGCGTGAAAGGATCGCTCGCCCAGTCCTGCCCATCGACCGGCACGACATCAGTATGCCCCGACAGCACGACTCCGCCCGCCACCGCCGGGCCGATCGTCGCGTAGAGATTGGCCTTGCACCCGTCATCATTGGCAACGCGGTGCGAAGCGATACCGTGTTCGCGCAGGAAATCCTCGACATAACCGATCAACGCGAGGTTCGAATCCCGCGAGGTGGTATCGAACGCGATCAGCCGTTCGAGGTGCGTCAGCGCGGCGGCGGCGATGTGCGAGGTGTCCATTGGGGCACCTTACCGGGTGTTCGAGGCAGGTCAAAACACCGTGCGGGCGCTACGGCGCTGCCGGCGCGGTCTCCTCCCAGCCGCCACCGATCGCCTTGAACAGCGATGCGGTGTCTTCGCGCAATTGCATGTCGCTGGCGGCGACCTGTTCGCGCGCCGAGGCGACCCGGATTTGCGCATTGAGCAGTTCGTCCTGCGCGACGAAGCCGGTGCGATAGCGCGCCTCGACCGACCGGGCGCTGCGCTCCTCGTCCTTGACCGCGCGCTTCAGTGCCGCGTTGCGCCGGCGTTCGGCGTCGATCCGGGCGAGCGGGTCTTCGACGTCACGCAGCGCGCCGAGCACGGTCGCCTTATACTGCGCATAGGCTTCCTCGGCCTGAGCCTTGCGGATCGCGACGGTCGCCTTGCGGCGGCCCCAGTCGAGCAGCGGGAAGTTCACGCCGCCAGCCGCGCTCGCCTGCAAGCTGTCAGAACTGAACAGGTTCCCGAGCGAGGTGGAGAGCAGCTCGCCCAGGCCGGTCAACTGGAACTTGGGATACAGATCGGCGACCGCGACGCCGATATCGGCGGTCGCGGCGGCGAGGTTGCGCTCGGCGGCGCGAATATCGGGGCGTCGCCGCAATAGGTCCGACGGCAATCCGGCCGGTACATCCGGCAGACCCAGCGTCGCACCGGGCGCAGCACTCAATTCGGCATCGAGCGTCTCGGGCGCCTCGCCAAGCAGGATGCCGAGCGCGTGGATGCGCGTGCGGACATCCGCTTTGAGCGGCTCCAGCCGCGCTTGCAGCGTGGTCAGCGAACCGCGCTGCCGTGTCACGTCGCTCTGCGGCACCAGGCCCGCGCGCGCGACATGGCCGGCAATCGCCAGCGCCCGCTTCTCGCGTGCGATTTCATCGGTGACGATCGCGATCTGGGTCTGGTCGAGCCGCAGTGAGAAATAGGCCTGCGCGACTTCGGCGGCGAGCGTCACCGCCGCGTCGCGCTGGTTCCACACCGCCTGCTCGGTCCGCGCGACCGCGCCCTCGACCTGACGACGACCGCCACCGAACAGATCGATCTCCCAACTCGCGTCGAACCCCGCCGCATAGGTGGTGATGCCCGTGCCGGGCAGCGCGATCCCGCCACCAGACCCGCTGCCGCCCGAAGAACCACCCGAAAACAACTGCGCGATCTGCGAGATCCCGCTGTTCTTGCTCAGCTCGATATGTGTGGCGTTCCCGGTAGCATCGACCGTGGGACGCCCAACGCCCCGCGCCGCCACTTCGGACAGTCGCGCCTGCTGCACGCGCGACGCGGCTATCGCGATATTCGGACTGCCCTTCAGCGCGCGCTCGACGAGGCCGTCGAGCTGTGGGTCACCAAACGCGCTCCACCAGCGCGCCGGGTCCACGCCCACGCCGGGGATCTTGCCCTGCGCTTCGGAGAAGCTCGCCGGCACCGGCATATCGGGTGCGTGATAGTTCGGGCCGACGGTACAGGCGCTCGCCAGCAGCGCCGCCGCCAAAGTGGCCAGCGTGGATTTTCGGATCAATGCGCCATCCCTTCGCCACCGCCGCCGCCCGTTTTGCTGGGCCGCATCAGAAACACCACCGGCGCGACCACCAGCACAATCAGCATCAGCGAGCGGAACACGTCGAGGAACCCGAGCATCGCCGCCTGCCGCTGCACCTGACTGTACAGCACCGCGAGCGGGGTCGTCGTATCGCCGACGCTCCCGAGCGTGCTTTGCGCTTTGCCAAGCCAGTCGGTGTAGTTCGCGTTGAGCGGATTGAGCGGCTGGACCAGTTCGGATTGGTGCCGCTGCAACGAACCCGCCAGCATGGATTGCGATGCGGAGATGCCGATCGTGCCGCCCAGATTGCGCGCCACGTTGAGCAGGCTCGATGCTTGCGCGGTCTTGTTGCGCGGCAGCCCCGCATACGCGACCGCGTTGATCGGGATGAACAAGAAAGGCAGCCCGATCGCCTGGATCATACGCGCAAAGGCCGCATCGCGAAAACTGATGTCAGCCGACAGATGCGACATGTGCCACAATGCAAACGCTTGGAGCAGAAGCGCCGGAAACAGCAGCGCCCGCACGTCCACCACCCCGCTCATCCGCCCTGCGACCGGCACCATCACCAATGTCGCGAAGCCGCCTGCGGTGAGCGCGAGGCCGGCATCGAACGAACTGTAGCCGAGCACCTGCTGGAGCATCTGTGGAATGAGCTGCGTGGTGCTAAACATGATCATACCGATCAGCCCCATCACCAGCAGCGTCGCCGCGAAATTGCGGTTCCGCAGCAATTTGATATCGACCACCGGATCGTCGTGCTGGCTTTCCCACAGAACCAACCCGATCAGCGACACCGCCGCGATCGCGGCGGTGGTGACGATCAGCCCGCTCGAAAACCAGTCCTCGCGCTCGCCGCGATCGAGCGTGAGTTCGAGGAAGCCGAGCCCCAGCGCGACGAGCAGTACGCCGATATAATCGATGCGAATGCCGTGTTTTATAAGGGCGGCGCGGTCCTTCTTGATAGCCTCCGGCTCATCGACGAAGATGTACACCGCGATCATCGACAGCAGGCCGATCGGCACGTTGATGAGGAAAATCCAGTGCCAGCTCACCGATTCGGTGATGTAGCCGCCGATCGTCGGCCCGAACACCGGCCCCACCACCACAACAATCGCGAAGGCGGCGAACGCCATGCCGCGCTGCGCGGGCGGGAAGGTATCGGCGAGCATCGACTGCTCGACCGGCGCCAGCCCGCCGCCACCGATGCCTTGCAAGACACGCGCGATCACCAACGTGGTCAGGTTCGGCGAGATCCCGCACAAGAACGAGGAAATCGTAAACAGGCCGATCGAGATCATGAAATAGCGCTTCCGCCCAATCACGTCGGACAACCAGCCGCTGATCGGAATCACGATCGCGTTGGCGACGAGATAGCTGGTCAGCACCCACGTCGCCTGATCGCTCGAAATCGACAGCCCACCGGCGATATGATCGAGCGAGACGTTGGCGATCGAGGTGTCGAGCACCTCCATGAAGGTCGGGATGCTGATGAGCGCGACGATCAGCCACGGGCTGTACGGCCCCGCCGCAGACCGTGTCGCATCCCATCCGTCCTTGCGCGGGGCCGCGCTCGCCACGCTCAGCGCACCTTGACGGTGGGGATGACCGACATGCCCGGCCCGATCGGGTATTTGCGCGGATCGGGCGAATCCTTGTCGCCGCGGTCGAACTCGATCCGCACCGGCACGCGCTGTACCACCTTGACGTAATTGCCGGTCGCGTTCTGCGCCGGCAACAGCGCGAACGCCTGCCCGGCGCCGCGCTGAACCGAGTCGATATGGCCGTGGAACTTGATGTCGGGATACGCATCGACCTTGATCTCGACCGGCTGGCCGATCTTCATGTCGCGGAGCTGCGTTTCCTTGAAGTTCGCGGTGATCCAGACGTGATCGGGCACGATCGCCATCAACTGCGTGCCCGGCCCGACATAGGAACCGACATTGACCTGACGGTTGACCACCTGACCCGCCACCGGCGCGGTGAGCCGCAGATAGCCGAGCGTGACGTTCGCCTGTTTCACCTGCGCCTGACGCGCACCGATCACCGCCTCCGACGCGGCAACCTGCCGTCTTGCGACCTCGACCTGCGCTTGTGCGCTGGTGATCTCGCGGCGTGCGGCGTCAGCGGCGGCGGCTGCGGAGCGTGCGGCGGCGCGCGCCGCATCGAGCTGCTGCCCGGCGACCGCCTGCGCGTCGATCCGCTGCAACGCTTCGTAACGGGCGAGATCCTGCGCCGCCTTCTGCGCATCGGCGAGTGGCCCGCGCGCCTGATCCTCCGCCTTGGCCGCAGCGGCCTGCGCGGCGACGACCTGCGCGCGCGATTGCTCGACCTGCGCCTGCGCCTGACTGACGTTGGCCTGCGCTTCCGCCAGCGATGCTTCGGGGCCATTGGGCTGGATCACCGCGAGCAGCCGGCCCGGCGTGACGTGACGATTGTCGAGATCGGCGACCTGAATCAGCGTGCCGGCGACGTTGGGCGCGATCCGCACGATATGCGCGTCGACGAAAGCATCGTCGGTCGATTCATATTGTCGCGCATCGAGGAAGTAGAAGGTGCCGATGATCGCGAACACCGCGACCACGCCGATGACGCCAAACCAGAACAAGGGGCGCGTGAGCAACGACGGCTTCTGCGGCACATCCTCGCCGGCAGTCTTTTGCTCCGGCGTCTGATCTGCGCGGCGATCCTCGTCGCGGTCATCGGGTCCGGTGTCGGAGTGCTGGGCCTGATCTTCGGTCATGCGGTCTCCTGACATTCGGCACGCGGCCGGTCGAGCGTCGCGTCTGTGCTGAGGACGACGTGGTGTGCGTGAAATGCGGTGAAGGCGGCTGCGGGATACAAACCGTCCTCGCAGCCATCATGATGTCCTGGCGCTGGCACCGTTAAGCCGGTCGCGCCCGATATGCCACGCGCATGCACGCCGGCGAGACGCTGCTCGACAAACGCACGAATCGCCATGCCGGAAAGCCACCCCTGAACCATCACCCCCCGCCCTAATCGTTCAAACAAACGCGGCAACGCATTTGTGCAGTGCGGTAATTTTTTGGGAACGCCTCGCGCCCGTGTCGGTTCCCGCGCGCGAATCATGATCCGACTCAATTCGGATTGGAGAATTCAAGCTCGCGATCGATCTGGCCGAACCGCAACCCGAGCATATCCGCCACGTAATTGTGGCGCATCCGCCAGGGCCGCCGGTCGGCCTGCGTGGGCAGCTTGCCCGCCGCCCGCGCGATGTAGCCAGACGTGAAATCCACGAACGGCAGCGGTGACACTGGCGTAGCGCCGAGCCGCGGCGTGACCTGCCGCATCCCACGCCGGCGCATCGTGTTGAGCAACCGGCAAACATAGCCGCTGGCGAGATCGGCACGCAGCGTCCACGACGCGTTGGTATAGCCGAACACGAGCGCGAGGTTCGGCACGTCGCTGAACATCACCCCTTTGTAACTGTAGCATGTGGCGAGATCGACAGCCTCGCCATCCACCGACAGCGTGATGCCGCCAAGCAGCAGGATTTCAAGTCCGGTCGCGGTGACGATGATGTCAGCGGGTAGCTCCACCCCCGATTCGAGCGCCACACCATCGCGCGTGAACCGCGCCACCCGGTCGGTCGCCACTGCCGCCTTGTCTGCTTTGATCGCCTTGAACAGATCGCCATCGGGAACGAGGCACATGCGCTGGTCCCACGGATCGTAGCGCGGCGTGAAATGCGTGGCGACATCATAGTCAGGTCCAAGCCGCGCTTGCGCCATCGCCGCGATCTTCGTTCGGGTGGCGGCGGGGCGCCAGCGCGCCAGCCGGTAGAACGCCATCTGCACCAATATGCTCCGTGCGCGGATGACCCGGTGCGCGAGCCGAGCCGGCAGCCACGCCCGCATCCGCTGCGCGAAGATATCCTCGGCAGGCATCGCCACCACATAGCTCGGCGAACGCTGGAGCATCGTCACATGCGCGCCTTTCTCCGCCAGCGCGGGCACCAAGGTCACCGCCGTGGCACCGCTGCCGATCACGACGACGCGCTTGCCGCTCACGTCGAGATCGGCGGGCCAGAATTGCGGATGGACGATCCGCCCCGCGAACGAGTCCACACCCGCGAAAATGGGCGTGTGCCCGCGCGCATAATCATAATAGCCGCTGCACGCGAGGAAGAACGCGCAGGTGAACGTGCGCGCGCCCTCCGGCGTATCGACCTCGACCGTCCAGACCGCATCCGCGCTCGACCACGCGGCGCTGCGGATGCGATGGCCGTAGCGGATATGGCGATCGATCCCGAACGTGCGCGCCGTCTCGCGGATATAGTCGCGGATTGATGCGCCATCGGCGATTGCCTTCGCGCCGGTCCAAGGCCGGAAGCCATAGCCGAGCGTGAACATGTCCGAATCCGACCGGATGCCGGGATAGCGGAACAGATCCCAAGTGCCCCCGATCGCACTCCGCGCTTCGAGGATCACGTAAGAGCGATCCGCGCATTCGGTCTGCACATGATAGCCCGCGCCGATCCCGGATAATCCGGCACCCATCACCACCACGTCGAAATGTTCTATCGCCAAACCCGCCTCCACCGGCGCGGCGATAGGTCATCGCGCGCCGATCAGAAATCCCTCTTATAGCGAACGCTCACGTTCGATCCGCCGAAGGTGCCCGCCTGCGACAGCGCGCTCAGCCCCTTGGTCAGCGCGATCTCCAACTGCGTGGCGGTGAAGCCGCGCGCGTCGGTGATGATCTCCACATAGATGTTCTTGGTGATGTACTTGCCCGCCGCCAGCGACGTGCCCTGGCCGGTCGCCTTGTCGCCGCCGACGATGCGCAGCCGGTCGAACCCGGTCGCCGAACGCAACTTGCCGAGCGGGTTGAGACCACCGCCGCCGCCGCGCAGCGAATTGAGCGCTGCGGCCAACTGGATCGCCTCGGTCGCCGAGAGATCGGTGACGGAGGTGCCGAACAGCAGCCGGCTCAACACTTCGTCCTGCGGCAGCGTCGGCGTCGAGGTGAAGGTGATCTGCGGATGCTGGCCGGTGCCGCCGATCGCGATGATCGCCGATACGGTATCGACCGTGGTGGACGCGCTGATGTCGAGCTGCGGATCGGATAGCGCACCGCCGTTGAAGCGCACGATGCCGCGATCGATATCGAAGCGCTTGCCCGAGAAGGTGTAGGTGCCGCGCACGATCGTCGCGTTACCGACGATCTTCGGGTTCGCCGAACTGCCGGTGATACGCATGTTCGTCGACCATTCGGATTCCAGCCCCATACCGCTGACGAACAACTGGTCCGCCGCGCGCACGCGAATGTCGAGCTGGAACAGCCCGACCGGCGCGGCGGCGGGCGACGCCTGCCCGGCGGCGGCCTTCACCAGATCGCTCTTGCGGCGCACGCCGGTCAGTTCGAGCACCTCGGCCTGCCCCTGCGTGACGATCTCGTAGCGCGCGTTGGGAATGCGGATGTCGCCGGTGATCTGGCCGCCCGCCGCCTTGCTGTTGGTGATCTTGATCGTGCCGCTCGCGGTCGCGCCGAGCGCATCGCTCTTGGCGAGCTGTGCCTTGTCGAGTGTCGCCTGAATGTTGATCGGGAAGCCCGCATCCGCCGCGAAGCCGACCGACCCCTGCGCCTGCACCGTACCGTCGCCTGCCTTCGCGCTCATCTGCGTGATTTCGAGCCGGTCGTTGGTGAAGCGGCCGGCGATCTTCATGTTGGTCAGCCGCGTACCGTAAGTGTCATTGTCATAGGTGAGATTGTCGGCGCGGATCAGCCCGTTGAGCTGCGGTGCCGAGACGCGCCCGGAGAAATCCGCCGCCACCGCAATCGGCCCGCTCAATTGCTGGTCGGCGAGACCGGCGAGCGAGAACAGCACCGCCGACGGGCCGTTGTAGCGGATACCACCCGCCAGCGGCGCCGACATCAGCCGTGTCGTCCAGCTTCCCGAACTGGAGCCGAGCGGCCGCAGCGTTGCGACCATCCGGCCCACGGTCGTCCCGCCGCGCGTGATGATCGCGCGTGCGTCGCCGCCGTCCGTCAGCAGCTTGCCGACGAACACGATGCCGACCGGCTCCGATACAGTGGCAAGGCTCGACCGGGTGAAATTGGCGATGTTCAGGCGTGCGGTCGCCTGCGGGAAGCTCGCGCCGGTGGGCTGGCGGAAGTCCACCCCGCCGGTCGCCGTGCCGCCGAGTCCGAGGTTGGGCACCAGCGCGTTGACCATCGACAGGTCCATCCGGTCCAGCCGCGCCTGCACGGTCATGCCCTTGCCGTAGCTGCCAGCGATCCGCGCCGACCCACCGCCCGCGCCGCCGAAGTCGATCCGGGTCGGCTGGAGCGTGTAGCTGCCGCCGTTGATGGCGATCCGCGCCGGATTGACGGTCTTGAAGTCGATACCGTTGGCCTGGCCCTGCAGCGCCGCCAGCCACAGCTTGGGGCTGAGCTTCGCATTCGCCGCCAGCCGGAACGGCACCCCGCTCGACCCGTTGGCGAGCAGTTGCGCGGTGCCGGCACCACCCGCGTAATTCACCTTGGCGCGCGCCGCAGTGATGACCGCCGCGCCGTAGCGAAGGTTGCCGATCTGCGCATCCGCGATGATCTGCGGCGCCTTTGGATACAGGATCGCCTGCGCCTTGATGATCGCGCGGCCAATCGTGAACGCGGTCGCACCCGGAATCTTGGCGTTGGTCGCGGTCGCGGCGATGTCGGCCCGCTGCACCGATCCTTGCGCGCCGAGCACGGCTGCACCGGCGATGCCCGATCCGGCAAACTGCACACGCCCGGCGAACGGACCTGCCTTGAGCTGCTGAACCTTGCCCTGTGCAACAACGCCGGCGAACTGGACGCGGCGGATATCGACGGTCAGCGTCGGCGCGGTCGCGGCGACCACGTCGGCGGTGAACGGCCCGTAATCGGTGCCGCCCTTCGCCACGATCGCATAGGCCGAGCCGGTCCCGCGCACCTGCGCTTCGAGATTGACGAGCCCCACGCCGACGCCGGGGCGCGGCGCGCGCAGCAGCACCACCGGCTTGGCAGCCGTACCCGTCACCCGCGCCGTCAGCGGGCCATATTGCTTCGAAAAGGCATCGGCGTTGACGAGCAACGGCCCGGCCGGATCGTAACGCCCCTCGCCGCGCGTCACTGAGAAATCGGGCGCGGCGAGCTTGAGGTTGCGGAACGTGATGATGCCGCTCGGATCATAGCCGACATCCGCCTTCACGATCGCATTGCCGCCGAGGAAGTTGCGCGCGCCTTCGTTGAAGATCTGCGAGGTCCGCGCGACGACATGGCCGGTGATGCCGAACCCGCCCTTGGGCGCGGTCACCAGCTTGGCGTCGGTGGCGAGGCTGACGATGCCGAAGCCCTCGACCCGGTAATTGTTGACCTTGCCGTTGAGCGCACCGCGATACGTGCCGGTCGAAAGATCGGCGACCACCAGCGCGGTCGCGTCGATCTTCGACGAGCGGATGCGCAGATTGTCCGAGAGTACCTTGTCGCCCGAAATCGCGAAGCTGCCGTTGATCGCGACGTTCTGGAGCAGGCCGCCCGCCGCCGCGTTCAGCCCGACCACACGCGACGCGCGCGCGTTAACCGGGATCAGGATGTGCTTGGCATCGACCGTCGACAGCCCCGAGGCATAGACGTTATCGACCCGGATCGCGCCAAAACCGATCGACGCGCCCTGCACGACGTAATTGACGGTCGGCGTCGCGAACGGCCCGTCGAACACCACGCTCGCCGCCACGTCGCGACCGTTGAGATTGGGCGCGATCGCCCCCGGCGTCAGCAATTTGGCATCGACCTTGAGCTGGCCGAACTTGCTCGCGGCGAGATCGAGCCGCCCCTGCCCCGCCAGCGCGAGCGCGGCGGAACGGAGCGTCAACTTGGTATCGACGACGCGCTTGTTCATCACCGCGTCGAGCGCGATGTCGAGCTGAGGCGCGGTCAGCCGCGCGACCGGGTTGGCCGGGGTGGCCGTGTCCTTGGGCGCGCCGCTCGGATACAGGCCCGGGTGAGCGTTACCGCGCAGCTTGAACGTACCGTCATTGGCGGTCAGCGTGAGATCGGCGAGCGAGGCGCCGCCGAGCGTACCGGCGATCTTGCCGTTCCACGCTTTCCAGCTTCCCTTGCCGCCGATCGTCAGGTCGAGCGGCGCGGTCAACTTGCCGATCGTCGCGACGACGCCGCCCGCCGGCGCAGCGAGCTTGGCATCGATGTCGAGTTTGTTGTCGTCGGGCACAGCATCGAGCTTCACCGCCAGCCGGTCGCCCCCCGCGATACCCTGCCCGGCGAGCGCCAGGACATTCGCCGTCACCTGCGCACGCCGGTCGGCGATATGCGCAAGCCCGTCGATGGCGAGGATATGCGCCTGCCCCGTAACCGGCTTCTGCATCACGAACCGATCGATCTTGAGCCGGCCGACATCGATGTCGATGCTCGGCAGTGTCGGCGCATTGGGATCGGTCGGCGTCGGCTTCATCGCCGGCATCCGCGTCATGGTGATGAGCTGCGCGGTCGCGCTCTTTACGTCGGCATGGTTGTTGACGAACGCGAACGGACGCCAATCGACCGCGATCGCTGGCGAGGTCAGGAACACGCCCTGCTGGTCGCGCACGCGCACGTCGCGCAGCACCATCGCACCATAGATCGATCCGTCGATCCGCCCGACCGTCACATTCAGGCCCGACGCGAGCGTATAGCCGCCGATCGTATCGGCGAGAAAGCGCCGCCCCGGCTGGGTGTTGATGCCGAACACCAAAGCGACGACGAGCAGCGCCAGCACCGCGAGCGCAACACCTATCCATTTGAGGATACGCTGCCACAGCGGCGCGCGCACGATGATGATCTGCTCGGAGGGGGCTTCGCTGGCCATCAGAACGCCTGCCCGATCGAGATGTAGAGGGCTATCAAACCGTCGCCCTTGCGCTTGTTGAGCGGCGTCGCGACGTCGAGGCGCAGCGGGCCGAAATTGGTGTAGAACCGCCCGCCGATGCCCGCGCCGAAGCGCAGATCCTGCCCCTTGGGCAACACGCCTTCATAGCTGTTACCGCCATCGAAGAACGGCACGATGCCGAAATTGCCGAAGCGGTATCGTGCCTCCAGCGAGAATTCGTTGAGGCTGCGCCCGCCGACCGGGTTGCCGGTCGGATCGAACGGCCCGAGCCGCTGATAGCCATAGCCACGCACCGACCCGCCACCGCCGCCGTAATAGCGCCGCGACGGTGCGAGATCGTCGCGCGAGATGCCGGCGATCGAGCCGGCGCGAACCCGCCCGGCCAGCACGATGCTGTCGCTGATCGGATAATAGCCGCTCACCTCGGCCAGCGAACGGACATAGGGGCTGATCTTGCCCTGCACCGATGTCTCGGGGCTGAGGCTCAACTTGACGCGGTATCCCTTGGTGGGATTGAGCAGGCTGTCGGTGGTGTCCCACTGCGCCTGGCCGGGCAATGCGGCGATGAAATAGGTGCGCCGCACGTCGCGCGCGCGGCCGAAATCGTACACGCTTTCGTTGGTGCCGGTCAGTTCGACGCCAAGCGCCCAGGTGAATTTCTTCTGCCAGATCGGCGTGGAATCATACGACATCCGCGCGAACACCGTGCCGGTGAAGGCGTTATACGCATCGTAATTCGAATGGTCGGCGGTCACGCCCGCGCTGAACGTGCGGTCGCGTTTGCCAGCGTTCGATCGCTTGAAGGTCGCGCCGGCACCCTGTTCCTGCGAGCCGCCGACCACGTTGAGAATCAGCGCGCCCTCGGGCGGGAACAGGTTGCGGTTGGTGAAGCTGCCTTCGAGCTTGAACCCCTCCCCGGTCGAATAGCCGCCGCTCACCGACAGCGACCGCTTCGGGCCGGCGACCTGCCGCACGAGCAGATCGACCTGCTCGGTGCCGTCCGGCCCCGGCTTGCCGGTCTTGACCGGCTCGACCGATGCGGTCGAGAACAGTCCCGTCGCGATCAGCGCCTGGCGCAGATCATCGACCTTGCGGCTGTCATAGATCTGCCCCGGCTTGAACCGCGCCAGCACGCCGACATGATGCGCGTCGAACGCCAGCTTGCCCGTCGTCGTATAACCGCCGAACGAGGCACGCGCGCCGGTGTCGATCGGCAGGGTGTAATCGCCGGTGGTGGTCAGTTCGTCGAGCAGGATATCCCGCTGGCCGACCTTGGCGAACGGATAGCCGTTCTGCGGCAAGACCGTCGCGATATTGGCCTCGGCACCCTGCACGCGCCCGGCCTCGATCGGATCGCCCGTCTTGAGCGCGAGCGCGTTGGCGATGAGGTCAGGCGGCACGGTCGGCTGCGCATCGACCTTGACCGTGCCGAGATGATAGAGCTTGCCCGGCGTCGCATTGATGAGCGCGCGCACGCGGCCTGGGTCGTTGGGAATGGTCTCGATCGTGCCGACGGCGGTGCCGTCGTAATACCCGGCCGCGCGCATCACCCGCCCGGCAAGCTCCCCATCCTCATGCGCGCGCGCCGAGACGACTGCGGCGTTGGCGGCTTTGCCCTTGCCCTTGAGCACCCAATGCGCCTTGAATTCATCTTCTAGGCCGACCTTGTCGAGGCCGGTGACGACGGTTTCGTAGCGAATCTCGGGGTTCTTCTCGGCCTTGTCCGCCACGGTGACGAGCGGCGTCGCGTCGAAGCTCGCCAGCGGCGGCAATGGCTGGTCGAGGTCAGCCGGGGCCGGAACAGCGGTCGCAGGGTTCGTCGCAGGCGGGGCCGTGGCGGTGGCGGTGGCGGTCGCAGCCGGCGGAGTCGCAGCCACGGGAGGCGGCGTGCCGACCGGCTCGAGTGTCATCGGCTCCAGCGGCGCGTTGATGTCGCTGCTCAGCGGCGGAAGCGCCTTGTCGAACTCGGAGTCGGGCACGATCGGCTGCTCTGCCGCGGAATCAGCGGACTGCGTCGCGACGCTCGGAGCCGGGACTTGCGGCATGGGCTGAGCCTGTTGCGGCGCGGCACCCATTACCGCGATCGCCAACCAACTTGTCGATAAACTCGGCGCGATCAAACGGTTCTGCCCCCATGGTCGAAGCAGACCTTCATGGTTCCACCCCAGTTACCTGCCAACGCGCCGCGCGGGAATTGGTTTCATGCTAAACGTTGCTGAATACGGCGCGACGCAATCCCCTTTTTGTCGCGCCGTTTCAAAGCCTTATTCTTTGTCTTTGGCGCCCTTCGCGGCCGAGACCCCGGCGGTGGCGAGTGCCGTAAGTACGGTGATCAGAAGCTTGCCGGCGGTATCGCTCGCCGCCGCGCGGCTGAGGCCGATGCCGGCGAGTTCGGCCTTGCCGGCCTCCTTGGCCGCTTCCACCGCGCCGCGCGCAGTATCGGTCAACTTGCGGCCGACGGGTTTGAGCAGCTTGGTCTCACGGTCGCCGCGCGGGATCAGCGCACCGGCAAGCACGCCGAGCGCGACACCGCCGACCAGCACGGAAAGCGGGTTCGCCTCGATTCCCTCGGCGGTTTTCCGCGCCGTCTCGCGCGCGGCTTCGCCAGCCGTCGCCAGCGCCTTGTTTGCCGATTCCTTGGCGGAATCCAGCGTGGTCTCGATCGTGTCGAGGATGGTCGCTTTCGCCGGCGCGGCGTCCGACTCTTCGATCGTCAGGGCGTCATCGGTCTGGGTCATTGCGGCTTTCCTTTCGTACCCTCACGGGCGGTATGCGTGATAGAATGCTTCGACGCGGCCTTGGTATCCTTGTGCCGACGCCGGAACAGCGCCAGCACCGGCCGGCGCGCGATCAGCAGCCCGGCCGCCGCGAGCGCGCCCGCGACGATGCCGGGGTTACGCAGCGCCGCCCCGGCCGCCGCCTCGCCCTGCTCGCGCAGGCCATCGGCAGCCTTCCTGGCGATGGAGCGCGGATCGACCCGCTCGCGCAGCGCCGCGACCGAGCCTTCCAGCCGCATCTTCGCGAGCCGCGCGCGCTCCTGCGCGGCCGCGACGCTATCGACGGGATCACTCATGGTTTCGCACCCTTATTGCTGATGATCGACACGGCGATCCACACGAGCACGCCCGCCACGAGCAGCGCTCCGCCCACCGTGATCACCGTCGCCCAGATCGGCCCAAGCGCCTGCGCGATGCTCAGGATGATGCCGACCAGCAACGCGATGATCGCGGCGTGCGCGATCACCAGTGCGGCCACACCCAGGATGGCGGCGGCGCGATAGTCGGCCACCGCCTTGAGCGCACGGGCGCGCAGAACGCCGATCTCGGCGAGCACGAACGCCTTGGCGTCCTCGACCAGCCGCGAGATCAGCGTGCCGATGCCGTCATCGGTGGAGTCTTCGGCCATGCTTCCCCCAAACGCGCTTGGTCAATCAGGCCTGATCGACCGTGTCCGGGTTCAGCCCCGACGCGACCAGCCGCGCCAGCACGAAGCCGATCGCCGCCGCCGTGCCAATCGCGATCGCCGGGCTTTTCTGGACGAAGCCACGGGCATCCTCGATCAGATCCTCGAGCTGCTTGGCCTTGAGCTGTTCGGAGAAGCTGCCGATCGTCTCGGCCGCGGTCCGCGCATATTGGCCATATTGCGGGCCGACCTTCTCATCGACGGTATCCGCCGCGTCCGAAATCATCTTGGTCAGCTCGTCGAGCGCACCGCCCGCACGCGCCTTGCCATCCTCGGCGAAGGTCCGCGCCCGGTCGGTCGCTTCCTTGGCGAGCTTGGCCGCGCCATCCTTCAGTGTCTGCGTCACGTTCGGCGTTTCCGCCTCAGCGGTGGTCTTCGCGGACGGCTCACCATCGATCGGTGCGTCGTTCAGCACGCCGGGGGTCGGTTCAGTTACGGTCTCATCGGCCATGACATGCCCTTTCTAAATCCATTACGGCCTCAACCGGCGGGGCAAGGCGCGGTTCCATTACGGCAACGAATTGCCGCCTGCGAATATTGCCGATACAGGCTGCGCCAAGCACGCCAGACGCCAACGATAGAAGGATCGTTTCGTGACCGCAATCATCGACATCCACGCCCGCCAAATCATCGACAGCCGCGGCAATCCTACCGTCGAAGTCGATGTCATGCTCGAAGACGGCAGCTTCGGCCGCGCCGCCGTTCCCTCAGGCGCGTCGACCGGCGCGCATGAAGCGGTCGAGCGCCGCGACGGCGACAAGAGCCGCTGGTCCGGCAAGGGCGTGCAGGGCGCGGTCGATGCGGTCAACGACGACATCGCCGACGAGGTGGTCGGCCTTGACGCCGAAGACCAGGCCGATGTCGATGCCGCGATGATCGCGCTCGACGGCACCGAGAACAAGGGCCGGCTCGGCGCCAACGCCATCCTCGGCGTCAGCCTCGCCGTGGCGAAGGCGGCGGCGGATGCGCGCGGGCTGCCGCTCTACAAGTACGTCGGCGGTGTCTCGGCGCATGTCCTGCCGGTGCCGATGATGAACATCATCAACGGCGGCGAACATGCCGACAACCCGATCGACTTCCAGGAATTCATGATCGTGCCGGTCGGCGCGTCGTCGATCTTCGAGGCGGTGCGCTGCGGGTCGGAGATTTTCCACACGCTCAAGAAGGGCCTGCACGACAAGGGCCTCGCCACCTCGGTCGGCGACGAAGGCGGTTTCGCCCCCAACATCGCCAGCACCACCGACGCGCTCGACTTCATCATGTCGTCGATCGAAAAGGCCGGCTACACCCCCGGCGACGACGTGATGATCGCGCTCGATTGCGCCGCGACCGAATTCTACAAGAACGGCAAGTACGACATTTCGGGCGAGGGCAAGATCCTCGATAGCCACGAGATGGCCGGCTACCTCGCCGATCTCGTCGCACGCTATCCGATCTTCTCGATCGAGGACGGCATGAGCGAGGACGATTGGGAGGGCTGGAAGGCGCTCACCGATCTGATCGGCGACAAATGCCAGTTGGTCGGCGACGATCTGTTCGTCACCAACCCCAAGCGCCTCAAGCGCGGCATCGACGGCGGCTACGCCAACTCGCTGCTCGTCAAGGTCAACCAGATCGGCACGCTCACCGAGACGCTCGAAGCCGTGTCGATGGCGCAGCGCGCGCGTTACACGGCGGTCATGTCGCACCGTTCGGGCGAGACCGAGGATTCGACGATCGCCGATCTCGCCGTCGCCACCAACTGCGGCCAGATCAAAACCGGCAGCCTCGCCCGCTCGGACCGGCTCGCCAAATACAACCAGCTTATCCGCATCGAGGAAGAGCTTGGCGACGCGGCGGTGTATGCTGGCCGCGGCGTGCTGCGTAAATAGTTACGCAAATCGTAAGAATACTATTGATTCGGGGTTGATCCGCGAGTCGCGATGCGCGAGAATCGCGACATGGTAAAGCGTACAACCCCGAAACGGACGTCGTTCCGTACGGTCCTGCGAAAAGCGGGGCCGCCGGCGGCCTTGCTGACCGTGGGCGCCTTCTTCGGCGCCTACGCGATCATCGGCCCGAACGGCGCTTTGGCCTATGGCGACATCGAGAAACATCTCGAACGCAAGCGCATGGAGTTGGCTTCGCTCACCAAGCAGCGCGAAGTGCTCAAGAACCGCGTCGCGCTGCTCGACCCGAAGAACGCCGATCCCGACATGGTCGACGAACTGGTCCGCAAGGATCTGAACGTCGCGCACCCGGACGAAGTGATCGTCCCGCTGAAATAACCGTCGCGAAATCGCGTCGCCCCGGCGAAGGCCGGGGCCGCTGCGTAACGGGGCGAGCCGCCCGATCCACACGCAACGGCCCCGGCCTTCGCCGGGGCGATGATCATAAAATGCACCTACGGCTACCCGCAGGCGCACTCATCACATCACGGCATGATCGGCGCAAGCTGCGGGTTGAGCAACTGCTCGCGCTTGAGTTCCTCTTCGAACGTCGCTGCATCTTCGATCGTCGGCTTGTGGCCGAGGAAGGTCAGCAGGTCGCGCGTGAAGCGATCGCTTTCGGTGATCGTCAGCGCATGCGGCGCGCCGTCATATTCGACGAGTTGCGACTGGCCGATCGCCTTGGCGGCAACCCGTGCGGTCGCATCGATTGGCACGGTCTTGTCGGCGGTGCCGTGGACGATCAGCGTCGGCACACTGAACGCCGACAGATCGGGCCGGAAATCGGTGAAGCTGAACGATTCCGCACACGCCAGGACGGGCTTCAGCCCGGCGAGATTGGCGGTCTGCTGCGCCCAGGCGAGCACCTCGTTGCTGACCGGCGAGGAGATGAAGCCCATCCCGAAGAACTGCTTGAAGAACGTCGCGAAGAACCCGTAGCGGTCGCGCTTGATGCTCTCGACGATCTCGGTCAATTGCTCGACCGGCGCGCCGTGCGGATTGTCCTCGGCCTCCGGCATGTACGGCACCACCGACGAGATCAGCCCGGCGCCGATCACGCCCTTGCCGCCATGCCGGCTCATGTACCGCGCGACCTCGCCGCCACCCATCGAGAAGCCGACCAACGTGGCATCCTGCGCGCCCGTCGCATCGAGCACGTCGGCGAGATCGTCGGTCAGCGTGTCGTAATCATAGCCCGAAAACGGCTGGCCCGACCGCCCGAATCCGCGCCGGTCATACGCGATGGCACGGAAGCCCGCGTCGGCGAGCGCGAGCGCCTGCGCGTCCCAACTGTCCGACGACAGCGGCCAGCCGTGGATCAGCACGACCGGACGGCCCTCGCCCCAGTCCTTCACATACAGGTCGGTTCCGTCGCGAGTCTTGATATACGGCATCGGTCATCTCCATCGGATTGAAGCCAGAACGATCCGGCCAGAACCCCGTTCCCGGGGCTGGCGCGCGCCACCGCAAGCTGCCAGCATCGGCACGCAACCCGAATCGGAGTGTCCATGCGTACCATCTGGCTGGCCAGCGCCGCCGCCCTTGCCCTCGCGGGCTGCACCGCCAAGGCCCCTGCCCCGTCCGCCACCGCCGTAACGCTCGCGCCGCTGCCGACCGGGAACTGGACCGCGTTCCGTGACGCCTTCATCGAGGATTGGTTCAAGGTCTCGCCAGCCGACGCGGTCTATCAGGGCCGCCACGATTTCGACGGTGGCCTCGGCGACTGGAGCGACGCCGGCCTCAAGCGGCAGGGCGATTTCCTGCGCGATGCGGTCGCCAAGGCGAAGGCGTTCGATCCCGCGAAGCTAGACAAACAGGCCGCGTTCGAACGCGACTATCTGATCACCGTCGCGCAGGGCAAGTTGTTCTGGCTGGAGGATGCCGACCAGCCGCACCACAATCCATCATGGTATGTGAACAGCGGTCTCGACCCCAACGTCTATATCGCCCGCAACTACGCCGATCCCGCGACGCGGATGCGCGCGATGATCACGATGCTGCACAAGATCCCGCAGGCCGCCGCCAACATCCGCGCCAACCTCAAGACGCCGATGCCCGCGAGCTACATCGACTTCGGCACGGCGGCGTTCAAGGGCTTCGCGGATTACTACAGCAACGACGCGAAGAAGGCGTTCGCTGGTGTGAAAAGCCCGGCGTTGCAGGACGAATACGCCAAGACCTCGGCAGCCGCCACCAAGGCAATGAACGATCTCGCTGCATGGCTCGAGAGCCAGCGCCCAACCGCGACGCAAGGCTTCGCGCTCGGCGCCGATCGCTTCTCGCGGATGCTGAGCATGACCGAGGGCGTCGATGTCCCGCTCGACACGCTCGAAGCGGCTGGCAAGGCCGATCTCGAACGCAACCGCAAAGCGCTGGTCGCGGCGTGCGCGGACTATGCGCCGGGCGCGACCGTGCCGGCCTGCATGACCAAGGCCAATGCCGACAAGCCCGCCAACAACGATCCGGTCGCCGAAGCGCGCAAGCAAATCCCCGAACTGCGCGCGTTCGTGCTGGCGAACGACATCGTCTCGATCCCGGATAATGAGCAAGCGCTGGTCGAGGAAAGCCCACCCTATAACCGGCAGAACTCCGCCTATATCGATCCGCCAGGGCCGTTCGAGAAAGGCATCCCCTCGGTCTATTACATCTCCCCGCCCGATCCGGCGTGGAGCAAGCAGGTCCAGCTCGATTTCATCCCCGGCAAGAACGACCTGCTGTTCACCACCGTGCATGAGGTGATGCCCGGCCACTTCCTCCAGTTCCGCCACGCCAACCATTCACCGTCTTTGTTCGGGCGGCTGTTCGTTGGCTATGCCTTCGCCGAGGGCTGGGCGCATTATGCCGAGGAGATGATGTGGGAAGCGGGCCTCCACAAAGGCGACGCCGAGACGCACATCGGCCAGCTTTCCAATGCTTTGCTGCGCGATTGCCGCTATCTGTCGGCGATCGGGATGCACGCGCGCGGCATGACTCAGGAACAGTCCCGCAAGATGTTCGTCGAGCAATGCTATCAGGACGAGGGCAACGCCCGCCAGCAATCGGCGCGCGGCACCTATGATCCGGCCTATCTCAACTACACGATGGGCAAGCTGATGATCCGCCGCCTGCGCGACGACTGGACCGCCAAGCACGGCGGCCGCGCCGGCTGGAAGGCGTTCCACGACACTTTCCTCAGCTTCGGCGGGCCACCGATCCCGCTGGTGCGCAAGGCGATGCTCGGCGGCGACGGCAAGGCGGTCTTCTAGGCCGCCTTGCCCCCAAGCTCAGCGCCAGCCGAGTGCCGGCGCGATGTGCGTCAGGATGGCGTCGAGGACGTGCGCGTTGTAATCGACGCCGAGCTGGTTGGGCACCGTCAAAAGCAGCGTATCAGCCTCGGCGATCGCCTCGTCCTCGCGGAGCTGCTTGACGAGCGCATCCGGCTCGGCGGCATAGGAACGGCCGAACACCGCGCGCATATCGCCGATGATGCCGATCTGGTCGCTGCTATCGCCACGCCCGAAATAGGCGCGGTCACGGTCGTTCATCAGCGCGAAGATCGAGCGCGACACCGAGACGCGCGGCTCCCAATCGTGCCCGGCGGCCTTCCACGCCTCTCGGTAGAGGCGGATTTGCTTGGCCTGCTGGACGTGGAACGGCTCGCCGCTTTCGTCGGCCTTGAGCGTCGAGCTTTGCAGGTTCATGCCCTGTTGCGCCGCCCACAGCGCGGTGGCGTTGGCGCCAGACCCCCACCAGATCCGCCGCCGCAGCCCGGCCGAATGCGGTTCGAGCCTGAGCAGCCCGGGCGGATTGGGGAACATCGGGCGCGGCGCGGGTTGCGCGAAGCCCTTGCCGTCGAGCAGATCGAGGAACACCTCGGCATGGCGGCGGCCCATGTCGGCGTCGCTCTCACCCTCGGCAGGCGCATAGCCGAAGTGCCGCCAGCCTTCGATCACCTGCTCGGGCGAACCCCGGCTGATACCGAGCTGGAGCCGCCCGCGCGAGATCAGATCGGCCGAGCCGGCATCCTCGACCATGTACAACGGATTCTCGTAGCGCATGTCGATCACGCCGGTGCCGATCTCGATCCGGCTGGTCTTCGCACCGACCGCCGCGAGCAGCGGGAACGGCGAGGCGAGTTGTTGCGCGAAATGGTGGACGCGGAAATACGCACCGTCGGCACCAAGTTCCTCGGCGGCGACCGCGAGGTCGATCGATTGCAGCAGCACGTCCGAGGCCGAGCGCGTCGCCGATTGCGCGGAGGGCGTCCAATGGCCGAACGAGAGAAATCCGATGCTCTTCATGGCGAATGTCCTTGCGTGTCGCGCCTCAGGTCGCCCCTCGCCCGCGTTAGCGCAACCCCGCTATTTGAGCGATAATGGCAACCCTGCGGTGACGAGAATGACCGTATCGGCAGCGGCGGCGATCCGCTGGTTGAGCAGCCCGGCATGATCGCGGAACCGGCGCGCGAGCGCATTGTCGGGGACGATCCCCAGCCCGACCTCGTTGGCGACGAGGATCACCGGGCCGGGCGCGGTGGTGATGGCATGTTCCAGCGCTTGCGTCGCTGCGTCGATGTCGTGCTCGCCGAGCAGCAGGTTCGAGGTCCATAAGGTCAGGCAGTCGACCAGCAGTACGCGGCCGGGCGCACCATGTTCGACGATCGCCTCGGTCAGCGCGATCGGCGCCTCGACCGTCAGCCAGCGCGAGTCGCGGTCTGCGCGGTGCCGGGCGATGCGGTCGGTCATCTCGGCGTCGAACGCCTGCGCGGTGGCGATGAAGACCAGCTCGCCCGCTATCGCCTCGGCGCGCGCCTGCGCATAGCGGCTCTTGCCCGATCGCGCGCCACCGAGCACGAACAGCGACGTCATGCCGCTTCCACGGCGAGCGCGAGGATCGCATCGATATCGAGGTGGCGTTCCAACTCTGCGGCGATCTCGTCGAGCGCGGCATCGACGCTGGCATGGTAATCGCGCCCGCTCGCCTCCGCGCCGAGCCGCGCGAGCAGCGCCGCGCGCTGCTGCGGATCGGCGAGCAGGCCGTGGACATAGCTGCCCATCACCTGACCGTTCGCGCTGATCGCGCCGTCCATGCGGCCATCGTCGAACGTCGCAAACGCGCGCTCGGCATCGGGGCCACGCGTCTCGCCCATATGCATTTCATAGCCGCGGAACGGCGCATCGAGCGCACGCCCCGTAACCGGGCGCAGCGCCTTGTCTGAGGTCAACACCGTCTCCACGTCGAGCAACCCCAGCCCCGCCGCCTCACCCGCCGGACCTTCGATCCCGTACGGATCGACCACGCGGCGGCCGAGCATCTGATAGCCGCCGCACAGCCCCAGCACCGCGCCACCGCGCCGGTGATGCGCGAGGATGTCGATGTCCCAGCCCTCGCGGCGCATCGCGGCGAGATCGGCGATCGTCGCTTTCGATCCCGGCAGGATGACGAGCGCCGCATCCGCCGGGATCGGCGCTCCGGGCGGCACCATCCGCAGCTCCACCGCAGGCTCCAGCTTCAACGGATCGAGATCGTCGAAGTTCGAGATGCGCGGCAGGATCGGACACGCGACCACCAGCTTGCCCGAGGCGGTTCCGCTGGACCGTTCGAGCACCACCGCATCCTCGCTCGGCAATCGCGCGGTGGCAGCGAGCCACGGCACCACGCCGAAGCCGCGCCAGCCCGCCAACGCCTCGATCTGGCGATAGCCATCCTGGAACAGCGCCGGATCGCCACGGAACTTGTTGATGATGAACCCCCGGATCATCGCCGCATCGGCGGGGTCGATCACCGCGCGCGTGCCGACGATCGCGGCGATCACCCCGCCCCGGTCGATATCACCGATCAGCACGACCGGCACGGCGGCCTCGCGCGCGAAGCCCATGTTGGCGATGTCGCCGGCGCGCAGGTTGATCTCGGCCGGCGAGCCGGCACCCTCGACCACCACGACGTCGCAGGTGCTGCGCAGGCGATGGTAGCTCGCCATCACCTCGCCGAGCAGACGCCCGCGCGCCTCGCGAAAAGTCCCGCCGCCAATCGTGCCGCGCACCCGACCGTGGACGATCAGTTGTGAGGTGCGATCGGCCTGCGGCTTGAGCAGCACCGGGTTCATGTCAGTGTGCGGCGCGATGCGGCAGGCGAGCGCCTGAAGCGCCTGCGCGCGACCGATCTCGCCGCCATCGACGGTGACGGCGGCGTTGTTTGACATGTTCTGCGGCTTGAACGGCCGGACGGTGAGGCCTCGATTGGCGAGCGCGCGGCAGACACCCGCGACCAGCACCGACTTGCCGACATCCGAGCCGGTGCCCTGAAACATCACAGCGCCCATGCGGCGAATCCTGCGACCAGCCACAGCGCGAGGCAAGCACGGACATACAGCGTGAGCGCACGGCCGATATCGCGCGCATCGGCGTCGCGGCGACCCTCGCCGATCCACGGCTTCATTGCGACGACAGTGTCATAGGCGATCGGTCCGGCCAGGCTGAGGCCGAGCGCACCCGCCATCGCCGCCTCGGTCCAGCCGGCATTGGGCGAAGCGTGTTTACCCGCGTCGCGCCACATGATCCGCCAGCCGCCCGCGCCGACGAGGCACAGCAGCGCGCCGGCCAGCCGCGCCGGGATCAAGTTGAGCGCATCGTCGGTGCGCGCCGCCGCCCAGCCGAACGCACGCCAGCGTGGCTCGCGGTGGCCGATCAAGCTGTCGGCGGTGTTGATCGCCTTATAGACCCACAAGCCCGGCAATCCCCCGATCAGCAGCCAGAACAGCGGCGCGGCGACGCCATCGCAAAAGCTCTCGGCGAGACTCTCGATCGCGGCGCGTGCCACCCCGGCGGTGTCGAGCTTTTGCGTATCGCGGCCGACGATCATCGCCACCGCAGCCCGCCCCGCCACGACATCGCCGTTCGCGAGCGCGACTTCCACGGCGCGGACGTGATCGAACAGGCTGCGCTGGGCAAGTCCCGGCACCGCCAGCAGCGCGCAGACGAGCCAGCCCCATGTGCCCAACATCGCGGACGCGCGTTGCAGCGCGAACGCTGTGCCGCCGACGAGCGCGATCAGCAACAGCACGACGATGACGCCAGCCGTCCGCCGCGCCGCGAACGGCCATACCGGTCGGTTCCCCCGCGCCTCACCCGCCGAGATGATCGCCGCGAACGCCCCCACCGGATGGCCGATGCGCGCGTACAACCCCGCCGGCCACCCGACCGCCGCCTCCACCGCAAGCGCGACCAGCGCGACCGGCTCAGCCATCCGCCAGCGCCCGTTCGAGCCGCTCCAGCGCAGCCGCGCTCCCCGGCAGGCCGAGGCGGAGCCAGCGTGGATCATAGTCGAACGGCCGCGTCAGGATCGCGTGCCGCGCAAGCTGCGCGAAGGTCGCACCGGCATCCGGCACGTCTATGAGACGAAACAACGGGCACGCCCCGACCGGCACGAGCCCGCGCCTCAGCAGCATGGCGTCGAGGTCAGCCGCGTCCCGCGCGAGTTGCGCGCGCATCGTCATGATCCAGTCGGCATCGCGGTACGCAGCGGTGCCGATCGCGATCGCGGCGGCAGACACCGGCCACGCGCCGAGCAGCGCGCGAACCCGCGCGATCACCCCGCGCGGCGCGATCATGAAGCCGAGCCGCACCCCGGCCAGCCCAAAAAACTTGCCGAACGAGCGGAACACGATCAGCCGGGCGTCGTCCGCGACGTGCGCAGCGATGCTTGTCGGCGCGTCCGTACCGGCGTCCGCAAAGGCTTCATCGACCACCAGCCAGCCGTCGCGCGCGCTCAGGCGATCATGCGCTGCCAGCAGATTGTGTGCGGACCGGAAGCGCCCATCGGGATTGTTGGGATTGGCGACGATGACCATGCCTTCGGAAGCGACCGAAAGCGTGTCGATCGCCACGCTGCCCGCGAACATCTCGGCGTGGGTGCGGTAGGTCGGCGCGAGGTGCCGCGCCGGCCCCGGCAGCACCGTCCCGAGCAGCCTCAGGCCGATCTCGGTGCCCGGTAGCGCGGCGACATAGTCCCGATCGACCCCGAAATACGCCGCCGCCGTCGTCTCCAACGTGCGCAGTTCGCCCTCGTCGGGCAGCCGCGCCCAGTCGATCGCCAGCCCGCTGACACCAGGCCACGGATGCGGATTGATGCCGGTCGACAAATCGAGCCACTCCGCGCCGGTATCGCCGAACGCGGCGCGCGCGTCGGCAAGCCGGCCGCCATGATGGGTCCAGCTCACAGCAGCGCCGCCACCAACAAGGCGGTCTCGACCAGTTCTATCCCGGCGCCGTGGCCATCGCCCGAGACCCCACCGACCGCGCGGCGCAGGTACACTGCCCAACCCGCCAGCAGCACCGGCGTAACGAGAATCGCAGGCCAGACAAACCCCGCCCCCGCCAACACCGCCGCCCAAACCAGGATATCCACCCCCCGCACCGCTGCGCGAAAGCGCGATGCGAGGCCCGCGTGGAGCGGGGGCAACCACCGGGTCCACGCCAGCGGCCCGATCCGCGCCGCGAACGGGATCAGCACGAGCGGCCCCCACATCCCAGCCGCCACCAGCGCATGCAACAGCACCAGCTTGGCGACGATCTGCAAGGCGAGCGCGACCACGCCGAAGCTGCCGACATGCGGATCGGCGAGCACCGCGAGCAGCCGCGCGCGATCGCCATGCGCCGCCCCGCGCGCATCGGCGAGATCGGCGAGACCATCGAGATGCAGCGCGCCGGTCACGCCGGTCCACACCGCGAGCGCCGCCAGCGCGCCGAGCCACGCATCGCTCCGTGCCAGCCAGCCAGCACCTGCGACCAATGCGCCGATCAGCAGCCCGACCATCGGAAACCAGCGGATCGACGCGGCGAAATCCGTCTCGCTCGCGGTAACGCGCGGCGTCGGTAGGCGCGTCAGAAACTGGATGGCGAGCAGCAAGCCCTTCACGGCCACAATGCCATGATCTGCGCAGTGCGCGGGCTTCCCGGCCACACCTTGAGGCTGAGCATCGCCGCATAGGGCAGATCGAACGCCCAAAGCTGACGCTGCTCGAACCCGCACAACCCGGCAAGCGCCGCGCGCATCGCCCCGCCGTGCGTGACGACCAATGTGGTACGCGGCGGCAAGGCTGCGACGGCCTCACCCACACGCGCCACCAGCGCCGACCAGCGCTCGCCACCGGGCGGCGGCGCGGCATCGGGATCGTCCCAGAAGCAGCCGAGCGCGACCGGATCGATTTCGCTGGTGGCAAGCCCGTCCCACGCGCCGAAATCGAGTTCGCGCCAGCGCGCGTCGATCGCCACCGGCAGGCCGAGATCGCCGCCGATCGCCTGCGCGGCGAGCCCGGCACGGGCGAGGTCAGAGGCTATTACCGCCTCGATATCCAGATCGCTGGCCTGATCGCGGCAGGCGCGGATGCCCTCAGCCGTCGGCGCGAGGTCGGTCCGCCCGAGCAACCGCCCTGTGATCTTGGGCGCGCCGTGGCGCAGCAGGTGCAGGACGAACGGTGTCATCCCGCGCCCGACACGCCCGCTTCGGCGAAGGTCGCCATGCCGTCATGCGCCGCCAACGCCGCGCGGACGATGTTGGCCGCGACCGCTGCGCCGCTCGCCTCGCCGAGCCGCATGTCGAGGTGGAGGATCGGCTCCAGCCCGAGCGCGGCCAGCAAACGCCGGTGCCCCGGTTCGGCCGAACAATGGCCGGCGAGGCAATGCGCGATCGACGCGGGCGCCGCCACCGCCAGCGGCGCGACCGCCGAACAGCAAATGAACCCGTCGAGCAGCACCGGCACGCGCACCTGCCGCGCGCGCAGCACCGCGCCGGCGATGGCGGCGATCTCGCGCCCGCCGACCCGGCGCAGCGTTTCGAACGCGGTCATCGGTGCATCGGCGTGACAGGCGATGGCCCGATCCACCACCGCTACCTTCCGAGCGATGCCCGCGTCGTCGATGCCCGTGCCCGGCCCGACCCAGACCGCGGCGTCGCCGCCCAGACTGCGCGCGCACAGCGCTGCGGCGGCGGTGGTGTTGCCGATCCCCATCTCGCCCAGCACCAGTAGGTCCAGCCCTGCCTCGACGGTCGACGCGCCGGCGGACAGTGCGGCGAGGCACTCGTCCTCGGTCATCGCCGGCGCGACGGTGAAGTCGGCGGTTGGCCGGTCGAGATCGAGCGCCACCACCTTCAGCTCCAGCCCAGCCGCACGGGAAAGCGCGTTGATCGCCGCGCCGCCATGCTCGAAATTGGCGACCATCTGCGCCGTCACCGCCGCCGGGAACGCGCTCACATTATGCGCGACGACGCCGTGGTTGCCGGCGAACACCACGGCGCGTCCACGTTCGAGGCGTGGCCGTGCGCGGCCTTGCCAGCCGGCGAAGAAGATCGCGATCTCCTCCAGCCGACCAAGCGAGCCGGGCGGTTTGGTGAGGTCCGCCTGCCGCGCGCGCGCCTGCGCGATGACCTCCGCATCGGGCGCGATCGGCGCCGCGAGCGCGGCCTCGAAGTCAGCGAGCGTCGCGAAGCTCATTCGGCGACGAAGCCCGGCGGGGGCGTCCGGGTAATGAAATGCCCCTTCACCCCCTGCGGCCACCGCGCGAAGGGCACGCGGCCATGCTCGCTCTCGGCATATTCGACCGCATAATCGAGGATCGCGCGCGCCGCCTCCGCATCCGGTGCGAACCGGCCGAGCACATAGCCGACCTTGTCGGTTGCGCGCAGGTGGACGGTGCAGAAATCCGCGCAGGCGAACAGGCACGGCATCTCCTGCACCGCGACGCCCGCGTACCGAGCGTCCGACGCCTTCACCGCGCGCAACGCCGCCACCAGTTTCGCGCCGCCGCGAAGACCCGCCGCATCCTCGCGCGCGTCGGTTGTATGGCGGCAAGTGTTGCACGCGACGATCGCCGGACCATCCTCGACTCGTTTGAGCATCAGGTGATCAGCGCGCCCGGGCGCGAAAAGGCATAGAGAAACTGCGACATCGAACCGGCACCCACGACACGGGCCGCGCACGGTGCGCCATGTCCATGACAGGGCGCACCGCCAAACGCAGTCCAACCATGTCGCCTCTCGGGTTCACCCCCGTTCGCCCGGCACACCCTGTCCGCACGAATGACGACCGCGACGGGCAGGTCTCCTGGCTCGCGGGTCAGTGCCGGTTCGCGCCGCCTTCTCGAAATCTTACGATCCCAATGGCCTGTGGCGCGATGGCTCGCCGCTTACAGTTGCAGGGGCAGCCGGGGTTCTCCCGTTCCCTTTTCATCCCCGTCGCCGGGGAACCTGTCGCGGGTCCGGCGGTAGCTGCGGTGGTAGGGCGCGTCAATATGCCCGCGCGGTGGGCACGATCATGGTGGTTTCGCCATGCCGTTCGATCGTCGCGGTAATCCCATAGACCGCGCGCAGGCGCTCGGGCGTGAGCACCTCGCGCGGGGTGCCGTCGGCGACGATCGTGCCTGCGTCGATCAGCACCAGCCGATCGCAATAGCGCGCCGCCATCGTCAGGTCGTGCAGCACCGTCACGACGAGCGACCCGCCCCGCGCCTCGGCGCGGAGCAACTCCATCACGTCGATCTGATGCCCCGGATCGAGCGCGGCGAGCGGCTCGTCAGCGAGCAGCCCCGGCGCCTCGACCGCGAGCGCGCGGGCGAGCAATACGCGCGCCCGTTCGCCGCCCGAAAGGTCTGTGGCGATCCGCTCCCGCAGATCCGCCACGCCGGCACGTTTCAGCGCGCGCTCGACCGCCACCGCATCCGCATCGCCGAGGCGCGACATCGGCGCGAGGTGCGGCAACCGGCCAAGCGCCACGAGCCGTTCGACCGTGAGTGGCCAGTGCAACGTCTGCCCCTGCGGCAGATAAGCCACCTTCCGCGCGACCGCCCCGCGCGCCATGTGCGAGAGCGGGACATCGTCGATACGGATGCTGCCCGTCGACGCGATCAGCCCGAGCATCGCCCGCAGCAGCGTCGATTTGCCCGCGCCATTGGGTCCAATGATGCCGACCAGCGCCCCGGGCGTCAGCACCGCGCTGACGTCGCGCACCACCGGTCGCCGCCCGAGCGACACGCCAACACCGTCGAGCGCGATCGTCACCACAGCCGCCGCTCCCGCATCAGATAGGCGAGGAACACCGGCACGCCGAGGAACGCCGTCACCACACCGAGCTTGAGTTCGTTGGTCGAGGGGATCAGCCGCACGCCGATGTCGGCCAGCGTCAGCAGCACCGCCCCAGCGAGCGCCGAGGGCAGCAGGATCGCCGAGGGGCTGCGGTCGGTGAGCGGGCGCACCAGATGCGGCACGATCAGCCCGACGAAGCCGATCGACCCCGACACCGCCACCGCCCCGCCCACGCCGATCGCGACGCCGAGCAGCAGTCGCAACCGCGTCGCACGCAGATCGGCGCCGAGCGCACGCGCTCCATCCTCGCCGAGCGTCAGCGCATCGAGCGCGCGGCCGTCGAACAGCAGCAAAGCCGCGCCCACAGCGATGCACGGCAGTGCGATCCAGACGTGCTGGAACGATCGGTTTTCGAGACTGCCGAGCAGCCACGTCATGATCTCCATCGCCGCGAACGGATTGGGCGACAGGTTGAGCGCGAGACTGATCGCCGCCCCCGCCAAAGTCGAGACGGCGATCCCGGCGAGGATCAGCGTGAGCGGGCTTTCCGACCGGCCCGCCAGCGCGAACAGCATAACCAGCGACACGAGGCCCGCAGCGATCGCCAGTACCGGCAGCACCAGCGGGTTCAGTTCGGCGAGTCCGAAATAGATCGCGCCAACCGCGCCGAGCGCTGCGGCGTTGGAGGCGCCGAGCACCGACGGTTCGGCGAGCGGGTTGCGCAGATAGCCCTGCAACGCCGCCCCGGCCAGCCCGAGCATCGCCCCGACGGCGAGACCGAGGATCGTGCGGGGAAGGCGCAATTCGATCACGATCGCGGTCGCGACCGGATCGCCCCGCCCGGCGAGCGCCGCCAGCACGCGCGCCGGGGCGAGCGGCACCGATCCCAGCGCCAGCGAGCCGATCGCGGCGACGATCATCAGCGCGATCAGGCCGCCGATCAGCGCCGATCGCCTGCCGCGCGGCGTGGCGGCCATCACGCCAACCCCCGTGGCAGGGGATCGCCTGACTTGTGTCGCCGATGCGTTCGCTTATGGGCGTCGCGATGATGCGCCGTCGCCTTTTGTCGATACTGCTCGCGCTCGGTGCGACGGCAGCCGCGCCGCCGCCCGCACACACGCCGCGCCGGATCGTCTCGCTCAACCTGTGCGCCGATCAGTTGCTGGTCGATCTCGCCGATCGCGGCCAGATCGCCGGGCTGACGCGCAACGCGCCCGATGCCGAGATGTCCGCCGTGGCCGCCCGCACGCGCGGGTTGCATATCCTCGGCCAGTCCGCCGAGGAAATCCTCGCGATCGACCCCGATCTGATCGTCGGCGCGCCGTCCTTCCAGGGCGGCATGATGGCGGTGCTCGCGCCGCACCACTATCCCGTGGTCGATCTCGCATGGGCGAACAGCTACGCCGATATCGTCGCGCAAATCCGTCAGGTCGCGCGCGCCATCGGCCATCCCGCACGCGGCGAAGCGCTGATCGCGCGCATGAACCGCGATCTCGCCGCGCTGCCGCGTGCGCCCGGCCACCCGGTTGCCGCCTATTACCAGCGGCGCGGGTACATGACCGGCACCGGCACGCTGGTCGATGAGATGATGACGCGCGTCGGCCTGACCAACCTCGCCGCCAAGCTCGGCAAGCCCGTGCTGTCCCAAGTGTCGCTCGAAGAACTGGTCGCCGCGAAACCAGACTATCTGATCGTCGAGACCGGTTCCGAACGCATCGTCGATCAGGGCACCGAAATGCTCCACCATCCGATCCTCGCCCGCATCCCGCGCCTGCGCCTGCCGCAAGCGTGGACGGTATGCGGCGGCCCCGCCTATGTGCTGGCGGCACAGAGTCTCGCGCGGCAAATCGCGGCAACCCGCGCGCGCTAAACCCTTGGGGAGAGTCAAAACTCCACGCCCGCCTGCGCCTTCACGCCCTGCTCGCGGAACGGATGTTTCACCAAGGTCATCTCGGTGACGAGATCGGCCACGTCGATCAGCGGTTGCGGCGCGTTGCGCCCGGTGATGACGACATGCGTCATCGCCGGCTTGGCGGCGAGCGTCGCCAGCACCTCGTCCAGCGGCAAATAATCGTAGCGCAGGACGATGTTGAGTTCGTCCGCCACCACCATCGCATAGCTCGGATCGGCGATCATCCGCTTGACCTCTTCCCAGGCGGTGCGCGCGACGTCGATGTCGCGGGCACGGTCCTGCGTGTCCCAGGTGAAGCCTTCGCCCATCGGCTTGAACTCGACAAGCTCGGGAAAGCGATCGAACACCGCTTTCTCGCCTGTCGCCATCGCGCCCTTGACGAACTGGACGACGCCGACCTTCTGCCCGTGCCCGATCGCACGCACCACCATGCCGAGCGCAGCGGTGGTCTTGCCCTTGCCGGTGCCGGTATGGACGATGACGAGCCCCTTCTCGACCGTTTTGGCCGCAACGATCTTGTCGTGCGCGGCCTGGCGCTTGCGCATCTTGGCGGCGTGCTCTGCCTCGGTCCGCTCGCGCATCAGATCCGCGCCTTGATGCCGCCGTAGCCGGCACGGCCCGGGCTGCGGAACCCGACATTCTCGCGGTAATCGGTATCGAGCAGATTCTCGACCCGCCCGAACAGCGACACCCCGCGCGCGAGCGTCACGTCCGCACCGAAGTTCACCAGCGTATACGCCTTCAACGTCTCGGTCGCGAAGGTCGCGAAATTGGTGTCGCGCGAGTCGCCATTGTAGCGCACCGTCAGGTTCGCGCCGAAGCGATCGGTCTTCGCGCGCCACGCGAGGTTGGCGCTGCCAATGTGCGACGGGCGGCGGGTCAGCACGACATCGGCTTCGTCATGCGCGTCGAGATAGGTGTAGCTGCCGTCGAACCGGAACCCCGCCGGCAAATCGACATTGGCTGACACCTCGACGCCCTGATGCGGCGACGATCCAGTCGCGTTGATGACGGTATAGACCGGATCGAAGGTGCTGACGATCTTGTGGCGCAGCACCGCGTTGAAATAGGTCACGTCGATGCGGCCATGCCCGGCGAGGAACGATTGCTCGACGCCCGCCTCCCAGCCGGTCGATTGCTCGGGCTTGAGGTTGGGATTGCCGACGAAACCGCTGGTCGGCGCATAGCCGAACAGTTCGGAAAAGACCGGCGCCTTCACGCCCGTGCCCCCCGCCGCATGGATTCGCGTGCCGCTGTCGAAGCGGTAGCTCGCTTGCAAATGCCATGTGGTCGTATCGCGGAACCGCTGGTTGATGTCGTGGCGCACTGCCCCGCCGAGGCCGAGCCGCCCGCCGATGGTAAGCTGATACTGGCCGACCAGCCCCCAATTCTCGGTACTGTTGAACGGATTGCTGCCGGTGATGAACGCCGAAGTGCCGCGATATTCCTCATGCTCGTAATCGACCGCGCCGGTGATGACATGGCTGACCGCATCGTCGCCCAACTTGAGTGCGGAGACGAACGACACCTTCTTGCGCCGGCCGGTGTCGCCGGTGGTCTCGGCACCAGTGTCGTCGAAATAGTGGCGCTGCGAATCCTGCACTTGCGCGCTCAGGTCGTTGCTCCACCGCCCGTCGGCGGTATCGTAATGCGCGCCGACCAGCGCGTAGACCGCATCGTTGAGATAATTGCCGCCGGAATCGATCGCATTGCCGGTGACGACATAATCCTGATCGTTCACGTCCGCATCGATATGGGTATAGCGCACCACGCCGCGCAGCGCGAAGCCGCCGGACCTGTAGCCGAACTTGCCGTTGACCGTGCCGATCTTCGAGCCGATCGGGCGCGATCCGTCCGGCGCGACGACATAGCCGCCGATCCCCGAATACGAGCCGCCGACCGCATAGTCGAAATCGCCGACCGTGCCCGCCCCGCGCGCCGCGCCGTTGACGGTGTTGAACGATCCCGCCTCGATATTGCCGGCGAAGCCCGGCATCTCGCGTCCGCTCGCGGTGATGTAGTTGATGACGCCGCCGATCGCGTCCGATCCATAGAGCGCGCTCTGCTCGCCGCGCAGCACTTCAACACGCGCGCCCGGATCGGCAACCAGCGAGGCGAAATCATATTCTCCATAATAGGGATCAGCCGCCTCGATGCCGTCGATCAGCACGAGCGTGTGGTTGCTCTCGGCGCCGCGAATCCGCACCTGCGTCATCCCGCCGACCGCGCCGGTGCGGTTGACCGACACGCCGGGCACGTCGCGCAGCACGTCCGAGACGATCACCGTCTGGCGGTCGGCGAGATCCTGCGCCGACAGCAATGTCGCCGAAGACCCGAGCGTCGCGGTCGAAATGCCGCCGGCGGCGCGGGCGGCGGTGACGACGACGGTGTCCGTCACGCTATCGGTGGCATCGTCGGGCGCGGTTTGCGCGAGTGCTGGTGTGGCGACCGTCACAGCGATCAGCGACATCATGGTGTTCTTCATCGTCTTACCCCCGGGCGTCGAGCGAAGCGCGGCTGGGGCGAGCCGTCCGCTGGCGCGAACGACCGATCGCATGTGCGTCAGGCGGACGCCGATCGGCGCCTGACACCACGCGACCCTTGCGGCCCCGGCCGCAGGGTCCGGGTTCGGCAAAGCCATGCTTCGCCGGAACCCGTTCGTCGCTCAGACGGAGGACCGTGCCACGGCCTGTTCCTGGACCTTGGCAAGAGCGACCACGACGCCGGCAGGTCTCCTGGCTCACGGGTCAGGGCTTGATGCACACCTTCCCAGCGGATGTTTGGCATCCGCCAGTGGCCGCCCGGACGTGTCCGGGCCAGTGCATCGCGCTCGCCGCTTACAGTTGCAGGGACAGCTATGGATTTGGACCGGGCGGCCCGCACCATATTCCCGTTTTCAGCCCCTCTCGGGGCACCGACGCGATCATGAGCGGATCGTCACCAACCCGCTCGGCCCGGCGCTTAGGACAGATAGCCAATGCCGCCAACCGGAATCGATCGCGTGGAACCCAAGCGGCGCCTGCCCCGTCTTACCGACAGCAAGGAGCGGCGCGATGGCGATTCATCTGAAGAAAGGCGACAAAGTCTCGTGGAAGAGCCACGGCGGCACCGCGCACGGCACGGTGGTAAAGAAACAGACCACCGAGACCAAAATCAAGGGTCATAACGTCGCCGCCAGCAAGGACGACCCACAGTTCATCGTCGAAACCGAAGCGGGCAAGCAAGCCGCGCACAAGCCGGAGGCGCTCAAGCGCGATTAAGGTCAGGCCGCGCGCTCGTAGAGCGCGGTGGCGACCGCCTGTTCCACCATCCGCTCCGCAGTGCGAACCCGGTTGGCCGCGAGCAATGGTCGCGCCGTCTTCGCGTTCGCCAGTACCGCAGCCGGATCGAGATCGCGGAACCCCGCGCTGCGTAAGCCCGCATCGCGCGCGATCGCCTCGCACATCGCGCGGAAGCGGCGCATCACCATCCGGTTGGGCCGCTTGCGGTCGCGCGAGAGCATCTCGAAACTGTGAGTCACGATGACGAACGGGTTCTCCCCCGCTGCGGCATGACGCAGCGCCGCGCGCATCTCCCAGCCCGACAGCGCGCAGATCTGTGCCGGGCGGAAATGCCCAGGCCGGTCGAACAGACCCGACACCGGCAGTTCGACCACGCCGCCGAGACCGACCGGCGCGTGCGTCTTGCGGCTGACCCGGCAGCTATCGTCGGGGCAGCCGATGTTGACGCTGCTGTCCCACGTCATGCCGAGCGTCGCCAGCGCGGCGATGGTGCGATCGTCCGCGCCGTAATTGCCCGCGCGAAACGCCGTCGGGCGTGGCGCGCCGGCGGCGGTGAGCAGGTCGCGGGCAAGCGTCAGCAAGGTGATTTGCTCGGCCAGTTCGAAATCGCCGATGTTCCGCCCACGTCCGCCGACCGGGGCGTGCGACGCCCATTCGAGCCACTCGGTATGGATGTGCAATTGCACCTCATGCCCGCGCGCGAGCATCGGTGCGATCATCGGCGCGAGAAACTCCGGGCCGTGCGCGAGCGCTGGCATCGGATCGACGAAGAACACGCCCTTCAACCCGGCGCGCTCCAGTTCGTCCATTTGCCAACCGACGCCATACGCCGCATCGCCGACCCGCCCCGCGATCGACCGATCGAGATTGTCGGCAAGGCTCGCCCCGTGCCGGTGCAGGCGCGAGGACAGTTCGGTGTCGATCGTGACAAGGACTTCGGCCATATGTGCGCCAGCGATGCCAGCGCGGCGTTAACATCGCGTGTGCGCTTATCCGCTCCTTAACGCCTCGGCGCTATCCGCCACGCTTGTATGGAGATGATCGACACTCGCTACGGCACGTTTCGCGGGCTGGTCCGGCTCGCGCTGACGCGGGCCGAATTGGCGATCGGCGACGGCGGCGTGTTCTTGCCCGATCCCGCCGCGATCCGCCGGCTGGTGTTCGTCTGCCACGGCAACATCTGCCGAAGCGCCTTCGCCGACGTGCTGGCGCGCAAACACGGCCTCACCACCGCTTCGTTCGGCCTGTCGACCGCGAACGACAAGCCCGCGCATCCTCCGGTCGCGGAAGCGGCGGCGACGATGGGACATGATCTCGGCGCGCACCGCTCGCTGCGGGTGCAGGATTACACGCCCGAAGAGGGCGATCTGCTGCTCGCGATGGAAACCCGACATCTCCGCAAGCTCGCCGTCGATCCGGCGCTGGCGGCAGTGCCGCGCACATTGCTCGGCCGCTACACGCGGCCCGCGACGCCGCATCTGCACGATCCCTATCAGCTCAGCGACGCCTATACGCGCGTCTGCCTGGAGCGGATCGCCACCGCGATCCCCGTGCTTGCCGCCGCCTTCCCTAACGCTTCAGCTTAGCGAGGATGCCGGTCACGTCGCGCAGCAGCGGCTTGGGATCGGACCATGACCATATGTAATAGCCGGTTCGCGGGTTGAGGAACTCGGCAAGGTAGGACGCCGCCTCCCGCCACCGGCTGAACGGCGGTCGCCCCGCACCAGCGATGTCGGGGTCGCGCAGAATCTGGACCAGCCGCTTGGTGTCGGGGATGGCATAGCGCGCGCGGCGCGGGCGATATGTGATCGTCCCACCGGCGGGTTCGCGCAGCACGGCATGGCGATATTGCTCCCACGCGAAGCACGCGCCCGCCTGGCTGGCGAGCGGCAGGCTCCCCCAGAAGCGGCCGTTGATCTCCATTAGCCAATAGCGCCCGGTCGCGGGATCGTGGCGATATTCGACCATCGCCGGCCCGTCCCAGCCGATCGCGGCGAGCAACGCCTCGGACTTCGCCATCTGCTCGCGGTGCAGATCGGCCGGCACGGTCGCGCACAGGGTCGAGACGCCGCCGCTCGCCGGAAACTCCCGCAAACGCCGATGCTGGAAGCGCAGCCGCGCCGCGCCGTCCGCCATCATCAGCATCTGGCCGAAGCCATAGCCACCGACCCAAGTCTGTACGATCGGATAGTCACCGAGCGCTTCGTAGCGCGCGAGCCGTCGCAACAGCTCGTCCGGCGTGCGCGCATAGTCCGCTTTCTCGAACGCGATACCCGCCGCGTCGAGCCGTGCGAACATCGCCGGCGGATCGCTCCATTTCAGCACCACCGGATAGGCAAGCGTCGCCGCCCGCTCGGCGAGCGGCTCGCCAACACGCGGTTGCCAGCTTTCGGGCGTGAGAATGCCGACCGCACGCGCCGCATCGAGCGTTTTCAGTTTGTCGAGGACGATGTCGAGCTTGGCCTTGCGCGGCGTCAGCACCCGGCATGCGCCGATCGTTTCCGGCAGGCTCGACAGTTCGAGCAGATCGCCCTCGCTGATCGAGAACAGCGCAGCGGCGCCGGTTTCGGCGATCAGATCGGGCAGCCATTCCGCCAGCGCGCGATCCTTGGGCCGCAGCACGAACCGCGAGCTGTATCGCGACGCGCCACCGACCGAATAGGCCGATCGCCCGATCGCAATGACCGGCACGCCGAACCGCCCCAATTCACGCACAACGGTCAGCCCGATCGCAGTATCCACCCCCAGAACGATCGCGGGCGGGAGAGGATGCGGGCGGCTCATCGCGATCGACCCTGCCGCCCGCCCGTAAGCTTGGCAAGCCGGTCCGCGCACAGAGGCCCCTACGGACTAAGAAAATGGTCGGGGAGACAGGATTCGAACCTGCGACATCCTGCTCCCAAAGCAGGCGCGCTACCAGACTGCGCCACTCCCCGACGCGGGAGGCGCCCCTTTAGGCGAAGCGGTTCGCGAAGAGCAAGCGCTCAATCGCGAACGGCTGTGGACTGTTTACGGCTGGGTGGCGCCGTCAGCGGTCTTCGCGGCCGAATCGCCGACCTTCTTGGCGCTATCGCCGATATCCTTGGCAGCGCCGGAGACGGCATCGGTGCGGATCGTGTCGTTGCGGCTCTTGTTCATCAGGAACATCGAACCGATCACCAGCGCGAACGCCAGAACGATCGCGATCAGCCACGTCGCGCCGCTGCCGCGTCGCTCGATGATGGTGGTATGCGGGGTGTCGGTCACACGGTCATCGCTCATCGCTCGGCTCCTCGTCCTATGTGTTTACAAAACGAGGAGGCGCGCGCGATTGTTCCCGAATCGGACCGGCCGGTCGGAAAAGGCCAATCAGAACGGCAGCTTGAAGCCCGGCGGCAGCGGGATGCCACTCGTCATCTTCGCCATCGCCGCGCCCGATGCCGCGTCGGCCTTGGCGCGCGCGTCGTTGAACGCGGCGATGACGAGATCCTCCAGCATCTGCTTCTCACTCACCGCGAGCAGCGACTCATCGATATTCAGCCCGATGATCCGTCCCTTGGCCGAGGCGGTGACCGTGACGAGACCGCCACCAGCCGCGCCCTGAACTTCGATCGTGTCGAGGCCGGCCTGCGCCTTTTCAAGCTCGGCCTGGACGTTCTGCGCCATGGCCATGATGTCTTCGAGATTGTTCATGCTTCACTCCGTTGCAGGGCTATGATGCGATCGAGTTCGTCGGGCAGGAGTTCCGCACCGGGAAACGCTTCGAACGCGGCTTTTACCACTGGCATCGCCAGAATTTCGAGACGCCGCTTCTCCTTGTCGGCGTCGTCCTGCTCGCGCAGCGTCGGCGTGCCCGGCACGTCGGCGGTGGTCACCTTCCAGACCTTGCCGGTCAACCGCTTCAACTCGATGTTGAGATCGCGGACCAGATCGGCCGAAATCGGACGCGCCGAGCTGAGCACAACCTCGGGCGCGGCGAAATGGACGACACTCGCGCTGAAATAGACTTTCGAGGCGAGCGCCTGCTCGCCATTGTCGTCGAGATACGTCCTAAGCGCCGCGATCGTGTCCGGCAACGCCGCCTCGGCGGCCGGGGCAAGCGTTGGCGCGGCGGCGGGCGCGACCGGTGCCGCCATCGAGACGCGGCCTTCCGCCAGCATCTTCGCGAGTTCGCCCGGATCGGGCAGCGTCGAGGCGTGGACCAGCCGCAGCAACGCCATCTCGCATGCCTCGATCGGCAGCGCGGCGCGGCCGACCTCCTCATGCGCCTTGAGCAGCAATTGCCAAAGCCGGTGCAGCGCCGCGAACGACAGCCCGCTCGCCCAGCCCGCGAGCGCGTCGCGCTCCTCAACCGACTGGCCCGCGTCGATACCGGCACCGAGCTTGACCAGCGTCGCGCCGTGGACGGTTTCGAGCAGCCCGCGCAACACGCTCAGCGGATCGACGCCGAGATCATATTGCCGCCGCAGCGACGCCAGCGCCCCCGCCCCATCGCCGGCGAGCAGCAAGGCGAACAGGTCGCGCGTGGCGCCACGATCGGACAGGCCGAGCATGTCGCGCACCGCATCCGCGCGCACGCCGCCGCCTTCCTGGCCGGCATGCGCAATCGCTTGATCGAGTATCGAAAGCCCATCACGCGCCGACCCTTCCGCCGCGCGCGCGATCAGCCCCAGCGCTTCGGGTTCGGCCTCAACCCCCTCGGCCTGCGACACATAGGCGAAATGCTCGGCGAGCTTCTCGGCCGGGATGCGCCGCAGGTCGAATCGCTGGCAGCGCGAGAGCACCGTCACCGGCACCTTGTTGACCTCGGTGGTGGCGAACAGAAACTTCACATGCGCGGGCGGCTCCTCAAGCGTCTTCAACAGCGCGTTGAAGGCGTTCTTGGAGAGCATGTGGACTTCGTCGACGATGTAGATCTTGAACCGCGCCGACACCGCAGCGTAGCGCGCTGCATCGATGATCTCGCGGACGTCGTCGACGCCGGTATGGCTGGCCGCGTCCATCTCGATCACGTCGATGTGGCGCCCTTCCGCGATCGCGCGGCATGGCTCGCACACGCCGCACGGGTCGATCGTCGGTCCGCCCTGCCCGTCCGGCCCGATGCAGTTGAGCGCCTTGGCGATCAACCGCGCGGTCGATGTCTTGCCGACCCCGCGCACGCCGGTCATCAGGAACGCGTGCGCGAGCCGATCGCGCTTGATCGCGTTGCCGAGCGTCTGCACCATCGCATCCTGGCCGATCAGCTCGGCAAAGGTCTGCGGCCGGTATTTCCGCGCGAGGACGCGGTACGCCTCGGCTTTGGGCTGCGGGGGTTCACCAAGATCGAAGGAGTCGGACATGGCGGCTATGTAGGCACGGCCGTGTGCGTTGTCGAAGCTTTGGTGGCCCCCGCGTTACCTCATTTGGTCGGGTAGTCCTTCGCCTCTTCGAGCACCGGCAGCGTCACCTTGCCGGTCGCCGCCCATTCGGTGCCGCGCAGCAGCAACGTCTGGAGCGGCTGGAAGTGCAGCGAGACCTCGTCATGGCCAAGCGTGATCGAGAAGACGCGGCCCTTGCCGTAATCCTGCGTCCACACCTGCGGATGATCGGCGTCCATGCCCTTCATCGCCTTGAGCTTTTCGGGCGTGTAGGCGGCGGCGGGATATTTGGGGCCGGTCAGCTTGGGGTCGTAAGCCGCCGACGAATCATGCGCGGTGGCGAGGACATGGATCTTGGCATCCGGGGCGAAGCTCATGTTGGTGTACATGTCGTCATTGTACGTCCAGATATACTCGCGCATCCCCGCCGTGATCGGATTGTCGCGGTCGACGATGTGGATCGGAAACGCGCCCGGCGGCGCACGACGGCTGCCGTGGATCGGGTCCATGACGCCGCCGACCAGCGCCTTATACTCGGGCCAGTTGTAGCCCCAGGTGAAGGACGAATGGTAGGCGACCAGCCCGCCGCCCTGCTTGACGTAATCGAACAGCGCCTTTTCGGCCTCGGGCGACCAGCGGTGTTCCTTCTGATCGTCATACACCCAGCGGCTCGAATAGTTGAGCAGCACCACGTCATAGCCTTTCAGCATCGCGAGATTGCCCTGGTCGAAATCCTCGCTGACGCGGACGTCGAAGCGGCCCGTGTCCTGCATCATCGTGCGCAGCATGTTGTCGATGCCGGTCCAGTCATGCTCGTAGCTGTTCTGGCCGCTGATGATGAGCACACGGATGCGCTTTTCGGTCGGGTCGGCCGGGATGGCGACGCGCTGCACGGTCTCCGGCGGGCGGTAGTTGGGGTGGACAATTACCTGCGCGCCGGCAGGCACGACACCAAAAGCCAGTAACGCAGCCGTCATCATTCGGTACTTCATGCCGTCTCTCCCGTTTATTTGTGGTTCAACACTCAGGCGGTAAGCGGTTTGCGCTGGCGGTCTTTCGCGCTGGCCGTGTTCATCGGCCAGAACAGGATCACCACCGCCTGAAGCACCAGCAGCACAATCGGCCAGCCGTAATAGGACCAGCGGATTGTCGCCCGCGCCGCATCGCTGACATGGTCGGGCGTGAAGGCGGCGAAGGCGAGCGCATAGGCGATCGCGGCGGTGCCCATCGCCATGCCGATCTTGGTGGCGAGGCTGATCCCGGAGGACAGCAACCCTTCATTGCGCACGCCGAACCGCGCTTCGTGGTAATCGACCGCCTCCGCCGCCATCGCGAAGATGCCGGTGATCGTCATCGACGTCGCGATCGACGCGGCGAAATAGAGTGACAGGAACGCCGCCGGGTTCGCTTCGGTGAAAGGCAGCGCCGCGAACAGCGCGATCGACAGCACCAGCGCGCCGAAACAGCCCTTACGAATGCCGGCCCGCGACAGGATCGGCGGCGCGAGGAACGCCGAAAGCAGCAGCAGCCCCGAGATCGCCGGCAGCATCACCGAGATCATCCAGGGCCGCCCGAGCACATGGATCGCGAAGAAGGCCGTTACCGAGATCATCGCGCCGAACCGAACGAAATACAGCAAGGCGAACAGGAAGCAGACCCACCAGGCGCGGTTGCGCAGCATCTCGCCGATGCCGGTGAACACCGGCATGCCGACCGGCGCGGCATCGTGAACGCGCTCGCGGCAATTGCGGAACAAAGCGGTCAGCGCGACCAGCGACAGGCCCGCGAACAGCACCGCGACCAGCAGGAACCCGCGCCGTTCGTTGCCGCCGCCGAACAGGCCCACCAGCGGCATCGTCGCCGCCGTGCCGAGGATCACCGCCACCGACGTGCCAATCGAACGCATGCTGCCAAGCTTGAGGCGCTCGTCGGTCGCCTCGGTCATCATCGGCATCAACGCGGTATAGGGAATCGAGCCGAACGACATCAGCACGCCGAGCAGGTTGAAGGTGACGAACGCCCAGACGAGCTGCGCATCCATGCCCCAGTCCGGCACCAGGAAGATGGCGAGGAAGATCCCGCAATAGGGCAGCGCCGTGAACAGGAAGTACGGGCGTGTCCGCCCCCAGCGCGTGCGGGTGCGATCGACGAGGATGCCGACACCGATGTCGATCACCGCATCGAGCAGCCGCGCGGTGAGGAACAACGTTCCCACCGCCGCCGCCGGCAGCTTGAGCACGACAGTGTAATAATACAGCAGGAATGCGCTGACCATATTATAGGCCAGGCTGTAGCCGAAATCGCCGAACCCGTAGCTGAGCTTCTCGACGAACCCCAGCTTGGGCGCTCCCGTCACGACCGCGCGCATCGGCTCAGCCCTCCAGCGTCACGCGGATACGATCGGGAATGGCCGGATGGTCTTCCGCGAAAATTCCCTCGACACACGGCGATACTTTCGGCGAAACGTGCATGGTCATTCGACCTCTCCCCTGGCGCTTGGCACTCAACACATGTGTGTCAGCGCCCGGTCGATTTTGCCCGATCCGCCCGCGCCGCGCTCTCATTTATAATTAGAACCTCAATTCTGTATGTCGAGCGGAAAAGCGACTTCGCGCCCGCACAAAAATTGCTGCAATGCAGCATAAGGCGCGCTTTTGCGTCTTTTTGATCCATGTCATTGCGCCCCGGCTTGACACCCTCGCGAATCGCGGATTATTGGAACCATTATTTTATTTCGAATGACGACAGTCATCGCTTTTGGGGAGGATGGTTCACATGCGCTACAACTCAATTCGGGTTCTGATGGCTGGAGCAAGCCTGCTGGCGAGCAGCGCCGCGATGGCGCAACAGGCGCCCACCGCTTCGCCGGACAACGAAACGGTCCCGGACATCATCGTCACCGCACAGAACCGCGCCGAGAGCGTGCAGAACGTGCCGATCGCGATCTCGGTGATCAGCGGCGATACACTGAAGTCGCAGGGCGTGACCGATTTCACCTCGGTCGCCAAAGTCTCGCCCGCGCTTCAGGTGACGAGCGACACCACCAACACCCGCGTCAGCGTTCGCGGCATCGGTACGCTCAGCAACAACGAGGCGCAGGACCAGTCAGTCGCGGTCAACGTCGATGGCGAGTACATCAACCGCCCGACCATTCTGAACGCGGCGATCTTCGATCTTGAACGCGTCGAGGTGCTGCGCGGCCCGCAGGGCACGCTGTATGGCCGCAACTCGACCGCCGGCGCGGTCAATTTCATCACGCGCAAGCCCGGCGACGCGTTCCGCGTCAACGGCTCGGTCAGTTACGGCAATTACAATGCGGTGATCGCCGAGGGCGGCGTCGATGTGCCGCTCGGCGATGTCGGTGCGTTCCGCGTGTCGGGCACCTATTCCTATCACGACGGCTATATCTACAGCCCCAACACGCCGATCTCGCTGCCGCAATTCCAGTCGAACGACGGCGGGCATCGCAGTGGCAACGACAATACCTGGGGCGTGCGTGGCTCGCTGCGGCTGGAGCCGCTTGCGGGTCTCGAGATCAACGCCTCGGTCGAGCACGACGAGATGCACATCATCCCGGCGGTACAGGCATATCAGGATCTCAACGCCGCCGGCGGCTGCTCGGCGAGCGGCTTCGTCGAGGTTGGGCCGATCACGCCGGGCGTGCAGTGCGTTCCGCAGAACACCAACTTCCTCAGCAAGATCAACCGCGGCAATTACGACATGCCGCTGACCGGCGTCGGCAAGTTCGACCAGGAATCGACCGCCTTCCGCGGTCGCGTCGCCTATAATTTCGGCCCGGCGACGCTGACCTACACCGGCGGCTACCGCGAGACCTCGAACACGGGCTTCAACTCGCTCGCGCCAGCCTATGCCTTCTCCAACTATGGCGCATCTGTGAAGACGCAGAGCCACGAACTGCGCCTGAACGGCGAGGAAGGCCGCTTCAAGTGGCAGTTCGGCGGCTTCTATTTCAAGGAACTGCAGAACACCAACGGCGGCCTGTACAGTCCGTTCATCGGACCGCCCGGCAACACCAAGGGCTCGTACATCACCTATCCAGTCCATCCGACCAACAGCCAGAACTACTCGGCGTTCGGTCAAGCGGAATACGGCTTTACCGACCAGCTCACCGCCGTCGGTGGCGTGCGCTATACCAAGGATACGCGCAGCGCGACCTTCTTCAACTACGGCTTCGTGTTCAACTCGGGCTACGTCGAGCTGACGGGCACACCGTCGGTTGCGGTGCCGCTGCACTATTCCGGCGACAAGATCACTTGGCTGGGCGGACTGAACTACAAACCCAACGCCGACACGCTGATCTATGGCAAGGTTTCGACCGGCTACAAGGGGGGTGGCTTCGACGGCAGCGGCGCGACGTTCCGGCCTGAAAGCAACACCGCCTACGAAGGCGGCCTGAAGCTGAATTATGGCCCGAGCAGCCATAACACGTTCAATCTGGCAGGCTTCTATTATGACTATAAGGATCTTCAGAACGACGTTCTGCTCAACAACGTGACCGGTGCGCAGACGTTCAATGCCGGCAACGCCACCGTTTGGGGCGTTGAGGCTGAATCGACGATCCGCCTCTCGCCGAGGGACACCTTCACTGCCTCGTTCAACTATCTGCATGCGCGCTACGACACTTTCATCGCGTCCTATTCGGTGCTCGATACCACCAATCCGGGCAATGCGGCATTAAGCACGGCGGAGAACGCCAATCTCAAGGGCAATCGTCTGCCCCAAGCGCCGCAGGTCGTGATCGGCGTCGGCTATGATCATGTGTTCGATCTCGGCCCGGCCGGCCGTCTGACCGCGCGGGCGTACTCGCGCTTCAAGAGCGACTATTATCTCGACTTCTACAATTACCGGGACTCGCGACAGACTGCTTTCACGCAGACCGACCTGAGCATCGAATACAAGCCCGCCAATGGCAAATACGGCCTGCAAGTGTTCGCGCGCAATCTGGAGAACATCCGACCGCTCGTCTATTCGTCTTATGTCGCAGCCGGCACGGACGATATCTATGTCTGGCAGTTCGGCGCGCCGCGCACCTACGGCGCACGGCTGTCGATCGACTTCTGATCGATCAGGAGAAATGACCGTGAGTGAGGCGAAGCAGTGGAACCGGCGTGAGCTGATCGGCGGCATTGCCTTGCTCGCTGCGGCGATCGGCGTGCCGGCGGCGGTGGTGTCGCTGTCGGCACTGTCGCCAGACGACGCACCGACCGACCGGCAGCGCGCGATCATCACCGCCGCCAGCCAGCACGTCATCCCGCGCACGGCGACACCGGGCGCGGCCGACGTGGGGGTTGGCGATTTCGTCATCCTCGCGCTGGCGCACGGGCTCGACGGCACGCGCGCGCCGAGCGGCGCCGCCGGGATGCCGCAAGTCGCGCGCTTCCAGCGACCGGACGGGTCGCTTCGTTTCCTCGACTGGCTCGAGGATGCGCTCGATGCGCGCGGGCGCAGCGACTGGCTGGCGCGCACACCCGCCGAACAAAGCGCCGCGCTCGCCCGGCTCGATGCCGAAGCGTTCGCGCAAGGCGCCGACAAACACCCGTGGCGCGCGATCAAGGCGCTGATCCTGACCGGCTATTACACCTCGCAGGCGGGCGGGTCGCGCGAACTGCGCTATGTGCTCGATCCCGGTCGCTACGACGGGGACGTGCCGCTCGCCCCGCACACCCCCGCTTTTTCCAGCGACTGGAGCGCGGTCGATTTCGGATGACCCAAATGAACACTCCTGAATTCGACGTGATCGTGGTCGGCTCCGGCATCACCGGCGGCTGGGCGGCCAAGGAACTGACCGAAGCGGGCCTGCGCGTGCTGATGATCGAGCGCGGGCGCAAGATCGAGCATCAGGTCGATTACGAGACCGAGACCAAGGCGCCGTGGGACATGCCGTTCCGGGGCCTCGGCGACGCGGAACTCTACCGCGAGGAATATCCGGTTCAGGCGCTCAACCGGCATTTCACCGAATTCACGCAAGGGCATTTCGTCAACGACGCCGAAAACCCCTATGCCACCGCGCCGGGCAGCGATTTCACCTGGTTCCGCAGCTATCAGCTCGGCGGTCGATCGCTGACATGGGGGCGGCAATCGTACCGCTGGTCCGACTATGATTTTGGCGCGAACAAGCGCGACGGCCACGGCACCGATTGGCCGATCCGCTATGCCGATCTCGCGCCGTGGTACGACAAGGTCGAGGAGTTCATCGGCGTGTCGGGCGCGGCCGAGGGGCTGAAGCAGCTTCCCGACGGCAAGTTCCAGCCGCCGATGGCGCTCAATGTCGTCGAGCAGCATGTGCGCGGCGTGCTGGCAGAGCGCTATCCGGGCCGCGTGCTGACGATCGGCCGCACCGCCAATCTGACCGAGCCCAAGCCCGACCAAGGGCGCGGCGCCTGCCACTCCCGCAGCATCTGCGCGCGCGGCTGCTCCTACGGCGCGTATTTCTCGACCCAGTCGAGCACCCTGCCCGCCGCGAAGAAAACCGGGCGGCTCACGCTCATCACCGACGCGATCGTCGAGAAGATCGACTACGATCCGGCGACCAAGCGCGTGACCGGGGTGCGCTGGTTCGACACCACCGACAACACGCGCAAGCAGGCGACCGCGCGGATCGTGTTCCTCAACGCCGGATCGTTCAACTCGAACCATCTGCTGCTCAACTCGACCAGTGAGGCGATGCCGCACGGCCTCGCCAACGGCAGCGGCGTGCTCGGCACGCATATCATGGACCATGCCAACACGCTGTCGGCGGCGGCGATGATGCCGGGCTTCGAGGGCCATACCAGCTTCGGCAACCGTCCGACCGGCGCGATCATCCCGCGCTACCGCAACATGGATGTGATGGACGGCATCGGCCACACGCGCGGCTTCTCGTTTCAGGGCGGCGCGCTGCAAAGCACCTGGACACGCGCCAAGCGCGAGGCCGGCATCGGCGAGGATTACAAGGCCCGCATGCGCGAGGTCGGGCCGTGGCGGATGGTGCTGGTCGGCTTCGCCGATTGTGTGCCGCGCGTCACCAATCGGCTGACGCTCGATCCCGTCAAGACCGACGCCCACGGCATCCCCCAGCTCAACGTCGCCTTCGCGTTCGGCAAGGAAGAAATGGCCGCGCTCGCGCAGGCCAAGGCCGAGGCGTCGGAGATGCTGACCGCGGCCGGTGGGCAGGTGATGTTCGGCTTCGACCGCCCCGGCCCCGGCGGCACCGCGATTCACGAGATGGGCGGCGCGCGCATGGGCTGGGACCCGGCGACCTCGGTGCTCAACCGCTGGAGCCAGGCGCATCAGATCGCCAATCTGTTCGTCACCGATGGCGCGCAGATGAGCAGCTCGGCGTGCCAGAACCCGTCGCTCACCTATATGGCGCTAACCGCACGCGCGGCCGATGCGGCGGTGACGATGCTGAAAGAAGGAAAGATTTGAGCGCGATCGACCCCGCGGCGATGACGCCGCGGCAGAAGAGCCTCGCGTTCTTCACGCTCGTTATCGGGCTGGTGCTGGAGATTGTCGATCTGACGATCGTCAACACCGCCCTCCCCGCGATCCAGCGCGATTTCGGCGGCGATGGCGCGGCGGCGCAGTGGATCGTGGCGGGCTATGCGCTCGCCTTCTCGGTTCTGCTGATCCTCGGCGGACGATTGGGTGATCTGTTCGGCGGGCGCGCGATGTTCCTGCTCGGCGTCGCCGGTTTTACGCTCGCCTCGCTCGCATGCGGCGCGGCGGGTAGCGCGGACGCGCTGATCGCGGCGCGGGTGGCGCAAGGCGCCGCCGGTGCAATCATGGCGCCGCAAGTGCTGACGATGATACAGTTGCTGTACACGCCAGTCGAACGCATCTCGCGCCTCGCCTGGTTCGGGGTGATCGGCGGCCTCGCGGCGATCTCGGGGCCGATCCTCGGCGGGGTGCTGATCGCCGCGAACATCGGTGGCTTGGGCTGGCGCACCGTGTTCCTCATCAACGGGCCGGTCGGCGTGCTCGCGATCGTCGCGGGCTGGTGGCTGCTGCCGCGTCACCGTGCTGAGGATCGCGTGCGGATCGACCTGATCGGCACGGCGCTGTTCGGCGTGGCGCTGGCGGCTTTGTTCTTTCCGCTCGTCCAAAGCGAACATGCCGCCTTCGGAGCGAGCAGCGCGCTGTTGCTGCTCGGCGGTGTGGCGCTGCTCGTTTTCATGTGGCGGCTGCTCAAGCGGCGCGCGGCGCGCCGATTGCCGGTGGTGTTCGATCCGGCGCTGCTGTCGAACGCGGTGTTCCGCAACGGCCTCGGCATCGCACTGGCCTTTTCCGCCGCCAACACCGGCTTTCTGTTTCTGTTCGCCTACACGCTCCAGAAACTGTCGGGGTTCACGCCACTTCAGGCCGGGCTGATCCACGTACCGTTCAGCGCGGGCGTGATGTTCGGCATGGCGGTGCTGGGGCGCACCTACGCACGGCGCGCGGGCAAGTGGCTGATCGTCGGCGGCGCGGGGCTGCTCGCGCTGTTCTACGGCGGCACGCTCGGCTGGATCGCGAGCGGTACGCACGATCTCTGGACGTTGTTGCCGCTGGTGCTCGTCGCGGGCGTCGGCATGGGCATGGTGTCGGCACCGATCGCGCCGATCGCGGTCTCACGGGTCGAACGCAACCATGCCGGGGCGGCAAGCGGCATCCTCAAGACCGTGCAGCAGATCGGCGGCGCGTTCGGCGTGGCATTGGTCGGCGGCGCCTTCTTCGCGATCGGCGGCGAACGCACCCTCGGCGGCGCGATCATCGTCATCGAAGTGCTGTTGCTGGCGTGCGCGCTGTGCGCGGCGAGCCTGCCGCGCGCGATCTTCGAACCGGCCTGACGATGCAACTTCTCCACGTTTCAGGCCGGGCATCCGCGTCCTCTCGAATATTAGAATTACCTTCTCATCACGCTGAGGAAAAACGGCATTTGAGCGCCAACATCCTGCTTTCAAACGCTTGACAGAAGCGCCTCTCCGACCCTATCAAAATAAGAACGCTAATTCTAAAATGAAGGAGGGGAAAAATGCGCTTTTCGGTGTTCCTCAACGCTCGTTCGACAAAGCCCGAAGAAGACGGTCGCCTCATCACCGATCTGATCAGCCACGCCGAACGCGCTGGCGATCTCGGCTTCTCGGCGATCTTCATGCCAGACCACCATTTCAACGGCTACATGCCGATCGCGAGCGACAGCTTCCTGCTCGCCGCCTATCTCGCGGCGCGGATGCCCGAGATGTATTTCGGCTTCTCGGTGGTGTCCGTGCCGCTGCATCATCCGGTGCGCTTCACCGAGCGGGTCAACGTGCTCGACCATCTCACCAAGGGCAAGCTGCTGGTCGGCATCGGATCGGGCACCACGCCCGAGGAGATGATCGGCTTCGCGGTCAACTACAAGGAAGCCAGCGCGCTCGCCGAGCAGAACCTTGCGACCGCCGAGCAGCTTTGGGCGAAGCGGATGGACGATCCCGCCGTGGTGATCGACAACGGGCCGTATCAGGGCCGCGTGCTCCAGCGCATCACCCCGACGCCGTACGGCGAACACCACGCCCGGCTGATGCCGGTCGCGTTCCGCGAATCGAGCGCGCGCCGTGCCGCCGAGAACGCCTGGCCGGCGTTCATCCCTGCGTTCACCCCGCCGCAGATCTACGGCACCGAGCCGCTCGCGCACGTTACCAAGCATTTCGGCAACTATCGGCGCCTGCTCGATGAGGCCGGGCATGACGAAGCCAAGATCACGGCGGCGCTCGACTGGACGACGCACACCTATCAGTGTGTCCACATCGCCGAGACCGACGAGCAGGCGCGCGAAGAACTGGAGATCATCCTGAAAGGCTATCAGGACGCGGTCGACCGCGAGAACGCATTCAACCGCCGCGCGGAAACCGACGACGCCAACAAGAAGAAGGACGTCAACGTCAACGCGCTCGACGAGGGCTGGATCGGCACATGGTGCCTGTACGGTTCGCCCGAAACGGTGATCGAGCACCTCAAGCCGTATCAGGAACTCGGCATCGGCAACGTGCTGTGCGGCACCACCACCGGCCCGCTCACCGAGCAGCGGCTCGCTTTCGCCAACCAGACGCTTGACCTGCTTTCGAGCAAGGTCATGCCCGCGTTCGCCTGATGGCGCGCCGGGTCGTCGGCATCGGCGGCACGCTCAGGCCGCGCTCATCGAGCGAAATGCTCGCGCGCGCGGTGTTGGCGGAGTGTGCGGCGCTGGGCGCGGAGACGGTGATGTTCGACGGTATCGCGCTGAGCGAACTGCCGCACTTCAACCCCGAGGCGCCGACCCGCAACGCCGCCGAGCAAGCGTTGGTCGCGGCGGTGCGCGCGGCTGACGCGCTGGTGATCGCCAGCCCCGGCTATCACGGCGGCGTCTCCGGCCTCGTCAAGAACGCGATCGACCTGCTCGAAGACACGCGCGGCGACGCGCGCGTCTATTTCGACGGAATGCCGATCGGGCTGATCGTCTCGGCGGCGGGATGGCAGGCCGGCGGTGTCACGCTCGCCGCGCTGCGTGGCATTGTCCACGCGATGCGCGGCTGGCCAACGCCGGTCGGGATCGCGATCAACTCGATCGAGCAGAAGCCATTCGGCGCGGATGGCACGCTCGTCGATGCCGGCATCGCCGCGCAGGTGGCATTGCAGGCGCGCCAGATCATGACATTCGGACGAACGGAAACGGCATGACCCGCGAATTGACCCTGACCGAAGCCGCCACGCTGACGGCGGGCGCGACGATGTGGACGAGCGTTGCGGTTGCCGATGCGGACATCCCGTCGTTCAGCATGGCCGACGGACCGATGGGAATCGCCAGCGGGCGGATCGACGAGCGCGAAGTCTCGCTGCTCAGCCCCTGCCCCACCGCGCTCGGCGCGAGTTGGAACGTCGCGCTGGTCGCGGAAGTCGGTCGGATGATCGGCGGCGACGCGGTCGCGCGCAAGGTCGATGCGGTGCTCGCGCCCAACATCAACCTCGCGCGCAGCCCGCTTGCCGGTCGCGCGTTCGAATATTTCTCGGAAGATCCGCTGCTGGCGGGCGTGCTCGGCGCGGCGTGGATCACCGGGCTGCAATCGACCGGCACCGGATCGGTCGCCAAGCATCTCGTCTGCAACGACAGCGAAACCGGGCGCGATTTCGTCGATGTGCGCGTCGATGAACGCACGCTGCGCGAAGTGTATCTGCTGCCGTTCGAACTCGCCGCCGCCGCCGGCTGCGTCGGGATGCTCGCCGCGTACAATCGCGTCAACGGCGACTGGTGCTCGGAACAGGCGCACGTCATCACGCGCATCGTAAAAGACGAGTGGCGCTTCCCCTATCTGGTGATGAGCGACTGGTTCGGCACGCATTCGACCGAGGGCACGATCACCAGCGGACTCGATCTGGAAATGCCCGGCCCGGCGCGCTTCATGGGGCCGAAGATCGCCGAGGCGGTCACCGCCGGTCGCGTCGATCCCGCGCGCGTGCAGGATGCCGCCGCGCGCGTCGCCGCGACCGCGCGGCGCGTGACCGGGCCGAAGACTCCGCCCGCGCCCGAAGAGGCCGCCGAGGTTCTGGAACGGGCCGCCGCCGAAGGCTTCGTATTGCTGCGCAACGAAGGCGATCTGCTGCCGCTCGCGCCCAACGCGGTGAAGCGAATCGCGGTGATCGGCCCCAACGCCGCCGCGCCTTGCTATCAGGGCGGCACCTTCGCCAAGATCTCGGTCTCGCCCGACACGCCCACGCCGATCGCCGCGATCCGCGCGCGCTACGGCGCTGAGTGCGAGATCGTGTTCGAACCCGGCGTCGATCCGCAACCGCGCTTGCCCGCCATGCCGGTAACACCGGGGCGCGACATCGGCGACGGCTGCGCGAGCGGCATGACGCTCGACTATTTCGACAGCAAAGATTGCTCGGGTGAACCCCGCTTCAGCGAGACGCGCGCGACCAACTCGCTGGTATGGTTCGTCGGCGTCCACGATCAGGGCCGGTTCGATCAGCCCGGATCGGTGCGCGCAAGCGGCCGGTTCCGCGCCGAGGCCGATGGCGCGCATCGTTTCTACCTCGGCGCGACCGGCCTCGCCCGGCTGCTCGTCGATGGGCGCGAAGTGCTGCGCGGCGGCCGCGAACTGCCCGCCAAGGACGTGATGGGCGCGCTGAAAAGCGGCGACGCCGACAGCGTCGAGGTCATGCTTTCGGCCGGACAGGAGGTGATCGTCACCGTCGAGTTCGGCTATACGCCGGCGCGCGTGCATGGCCTGTGGTACGGCCTCCGCACCCCCGACAGCCCGGCGGCGATGCTCGCCCGTGCGGTCGCAGCGGCGCGCGACGCCGACGCGGTGTTCCTGATCGTCGGCGAAACCTCCGATTCGAGTGTCGAAAGCAAGGACCGCCCCGACACCAAACTCGCGCCCGAGCAGCTCGCGCTGATCGCGGCAGTGGCGGCTGCAAACCCGCGCACCGCCGCGATCGTCAACGTCGGCCATGCCTTCGATGCTGAATGGGGCGATCAGGTCGCCGCGCTGATGGTGGCCTGGTATCCGGGCCAGGGCTTCGCCCCCGCGCTCGCAAGCGTGCTGGCGGGCGACCGCGAGCCGGGCGGACGCATGCCGGTGAGCATCGCCCGCGCCGAGTCGGAATATTGCGGCTATGCGCTCACCCCCGATGCCGACGGGCGGCTCGCCTATGATGAGGGCACACGCTTCGGCTATCGCGGGCTGATCGCCAACGGCACGCCGGCGCGCCACGCGCTCGGCAGCGGCTTCGGCTATGCGCGGTTCGACTGGTCGGACGCGCGCGTCGATGGCGATGTGGCCTCGGTGCTGGTGCGCAACCTGTCCGACCGCCCCGGCGCGGACGTCGTGCAGGTGTACCGTGACACGCCCGAATGCGCGCTGCTCGGCTTCGCCAAGGTAACGCTCGCGCCGGGCGAGGAACGGCCCGTCGAGATCGCTATCGAACCCCGCTTGCTGCGGCTGTGGGGTGATGACGGCTGGACGGAGATGACCGGCGCGATCGCGCTGCGCGTCGCCCGCGATGCCGAGGATGCTGGGCTGGTAGTTACGCTCTCGCGGTAAGCAAATCCTCCGCGTGAGCGGAGGATTTCACCGTGTCCGCAACATCCCGTTTGCTTCCAGCCAGCGCCGGAAACCCTCGATCCAATCGGTCGTGGTGGTTCCCGCCGCGCCAAGCCCGAAGCCGTGGCCGCCACGCTGATAGAGGTGGAACTCGACCGGCGCGTGCGCCTTCGACCAGCTTTTGATCAGGCCGGTGCCACCCTTCCAGAACAAGGGATCGTCGCTCGCCAACGCGACGAACATGGGCGGCGCGCCAGCGGGTACCTGCACGGCATCGAGCGGTCCGTAGATCGGCGCGATGAACGCCGGCCGCGCGGCGGGATCGCCGGCGAGCGCGACACTCAGCGTCGTGAAGGCGCCGGCCGAAAAGCCCATCATACCGATCCGGGCCGGATCGACACGCCATTCGGCGGCGCGGGCGCGAACCAGTTTCAGCGCGGCGATGCCGTCGGCAAGCGCCTCCGGGGGCGTGCCCGCCGGTGGGCGAAAGCTCGCCGGGCCGGTGCCGGTACGGACCGCGATCATCTCGCGACGATAGGTGGCGAAATCGGCCGGCGTCGCGAGCGTGCGATATTTGAGCACGAACGCGGCGATGCCATGATCGGCGAGCCAATGCGCAATTCGGTAGCCCTCGGTATCGATCGCCAGGCCGAGGAAACCGCCGCCCGGCGCGACGATCACCGCCGCGCCGGTCTCGGCCCCGGCGGCTGGCAGCACCGGGGTCAGCGTCGCCTCGGAAACGTTGCGGACGCCGAGATCGCCGTTGATCCACTGCCATTGTTCCGGCGGCATCGCGGGTTTCTTTGGCGTGCCAAGCGCGATTTCAGCCGGCACCTCGGGACGATGTGCCAGCGCGATCGTGAACGCCGGGGCCGCATCGGCGGCGATCGCGGGCGCTGCGGCGAACAGCGCGAGCGCCGCGAGCGTGACTCGCATCGCTCAGCGCGCCGCCAGCGCGGGCGTACGGCCGCGCAGCGATGCCGCGAGCGCGACCAGCGTAATCACCAGCGACGCGATGCCCGTGATCAGGAACGCGCCCTGCATCGATCCGGCGACGAGATCGAGCCGGTGGACGATCAGCGGCGACACGAACTGCCCGAGGAAGAAGGCGCTGCTCCAGATGCCCATGCCGCGCCCGCGATGCGCGAACGGGAATTTGGTCTGCGCCCAGGCGATCAGCGTCGGCACCGCCATACCGGCGGCGGTCTGCTGGAGGCACAGCGACGCGAACAGCACCGGAACCGTCCGCGCCAATCCTAGCCCGGCGAGGCCCAGCCCCATCAGCCCGAGGAAGGTCGCGATCTGCACGGCGTTGCCGCGCCCGGAGAGCAAGCGGAAGATCACCGCGCCGAGCATGATGAACAGGCTGGGGATCGCGGTCATCCGCCCGACCGCGCCGGGATCGTTGATACCGATTTCCTGGAATACGATGCTGCCGTTGACGATGAACACGTAATAGAGCGCCGCGCAGAACAGCGTCGCCACCGCGACCACCGCCGCCGATGCGACCGGAAACGCGCTCGCCGGCGGGGCTTCGGCCGTGTCGACCGTCGCTTCGGGCGGCTTCGGCTCGAACAAATAGCGCACCATCGCGAAGAAGATCGGGAAGGCGACGAGATAGACGAGGAACCCGCCATTCCACCGCATCGAGGCGACCGTGCCCGACAGCAAGATCACGCCCGACGCCAGGAACGGCCCAGCCATGCCTTGCAGAAACAGCCAGTTGCGCCGCCCGCGATCATCCCAGTAATCGCCGATCAGCGTGTTGACGATCGTCAGGATGCCCGCCTCGCACACGCCCAGCATCAGCCGCGTCGCGAGGATCGCATCGAGGCTCTGGAGGAAGAACGGCAAGGTGCCGAACACGCCGTAGAGCAAGGTGCAGCCGAGCAGCAGCGGCCGCCTGCCGAAGCGATCGACGAAGAAGCCCATGAACGGTGCGAGGATCGCGATGGTGAGGCCGGGCGCCGTCACCATCAGCGGCACCTTGGTCTTGGCGTCGGGATCGTCGGCGAAATGCTGGATCATCGCCGCGACGATCGGGAACATCGAGACGATCGCGAAGATCGGCAGAAATCCCGCCGCCACCACCGTAACCCCTTGCGGACGGAGCGTGAGACCTGTGAAGAAGGAGCGTATCGCGCGCATCTATATCCCTCCGATCGGACGGACTGATGCCGCCTCGCTGCTTGACGAACCTGGCGCTAACAAAATAGAATACGAATTACAAATATAACTTTGGAGAGTAAGGATGCGACGGTTACGAATGGGGATGATCGGCGGCGGCCCAGGATCGTTCATCGGCCCGGTCCATCGCATCGCCGCCGAGCTCGACCGCGAGATCGAGCTGGTCGCCGGCGCCTTCTCCAGCGACGCCGGCCGTTCGCGCGCGGCGGGCGAACAATACCGGATCGATCCGAGTCGCGCCTATGCCGACGTTGCAACGCTGATCGCGGGCGAGGCGGCACGCGCGGACGGGGTCGATTTCGTCACGATCGTCAGCCCGAATCACCATCACCTTCCCGCTGCGCGCGCCGCGCTCGCCGCCGGCATCCCGGTGCTGAGCGACAAGCCGGCGACTGCAACGCTGGCGGAAGCGCACGAACTGGCCGATGTGGTGCGCGCAGCCGGCCTCCCTTACGCGCTTACCTACACCTATTCGGGTTATCCCCTGGTGCGCGAGGCGCGCGCGCGGATCGCGGCGGGCGCGCTCGGCACGATCCGCAAGGTCGTGGTCGAATATCCGCAAGGCTGGCTGGCCGGCGAAGCGAGCGGCAAGCAGGCCGAGTGGCGAGTCGATCCGGCGCGCGCGGGCGAAGGCGGCTGCATCGGCGACATCGGCGTGCATGCGCTCCAGCTCGCCGAGTTCGTGACCGGCTTGCGCGTCACCGAACTGCTCGCCGATCTGGCGGCGGTGGTCCCGGGCCGCGCGCTCGACGACGATTGCACCGTGCTGCTGCGCTTCGAGAATGGCGCGCGCGGCGTGCTGCTCGCCTCACAGATCGAGGTTGGCGAACTCAACGGCCTGCGCATCCGCGCCTATGGCGACCGGGGCGGCCTCGTCTGGAAGCAGGAAGAGCCGAACAGCCTGACGCTCTACGATCTCGATGGCGGCTGCTCGGTGGTGCGCGCCGGCACCGGGTTGCTCGGCGCCGACGCGGCGGCGCGCACGCGCACGCCGGGCGGGCATCCCGAGGGCTATCTGGAGGCGTTCGCCAATCTCTACCGGGATTTCGCGGCGCTGCTGCGCGGCGAGCCGGCACCGCTGCTGCCCGGCATCGAAGATGGCCTGCGCGGCATGGCGTTCATCGCGATCGCAGTCGCCGCCAGCCGCGATCGCGCCGGCTGGGTGCCATTCGGCGTCTGAGCAATGCCCGGCTCAACACTCGACGACGTTGACGGCAAGGCCCCCGAGCGAGGTTTCCTTGTAGCGTTCGGACATGTCGAGCCCGGTGCGGCGCATCGTCTCGATCACCTGATCGAGACTGACGCGGTGGGTGCCATCGCCAAGCATCGCCAGCCGGGTCGCCTCAATCGCCTTGATCGAGCCGACCGCATTGCGCTCGATACACGGCACCTGCACCAGCCCGGCGACCGGATCACAGGTGAGGCCAAGGTTGTGCTCCATGCCGATCTCGGCGGCATTCTCGATCTGCTCCGGGGTCGCGCCCAGCGCGGCAGCCAGCCCAGCCGCCGCCATCGAGCAGGCGACGCCGACCTCACCCTGACAGCCGACCTCGGCGCCCGAGATCGAGGCGTTCTCCTTGAACAGAAAGCCAATCGCCGCTGCCGTCAGCAGGAAATCCTCCACCCCGCGCGGCGTCGCGCTCGGCGCGAAGCGTTCGTAATAGCGCAGCACCGCCGGCACGATTCCCGCCGCGCCGTTGGTCGGCGCGGTGACGACCTTGCCGCCCGCGGCATTCTCCTCGTTCACCGCGAGCGCCCACAGGTTGATCCAGTCGATCACCGTCAGCGGATCGGCGAGCGCGCGTTCCTGCCGCGCGACCAACGTGCGGTGGATGCCGGGCGCGCGCCGCTTGACGCGCAAGCCGCCGGGCAGTTCGGCCATGTCGGAGCGGATACCGCGATCGATACACGCCGCCATCGCGTCGCGGATTTCCGCCAGCCGCGCCGAGACTTCCTCGGGCGCAAGCGTGGCTTCCTCATTCTCGCGCATCAGCGCCGCGATCGTCTTGCCGGTGCGCAAGGCGAGCGCGAGCAGCTCGTCACCCGAGCGGAAGCGGTTGGGCACGTCCCAGCCGCCTTCGGGCGCGGCATTGCGGCCGATCTCGTCCTGATCGAGCACCGCACCGCCGCCGATCGAATAATAGGTGCGGCGCAGCGTCTCCGCGCCGCTCGCGTCGAACGCGGCGAAGGTCATCGCATTGCTGTGAAAATCGAGCCGTTCGCGCGGGCGAAACAGCAGGTCGGTGGCTTCGTCGAATGCGACCTCGCGGGTGCCGCCGAGCATCAGCCGCCGGTTGGCGCGGATCGCGGCGACCTCGGTATCGGCGACATCGGGGTCGATCGTCGCAGGGACATGCCCGGCAAGGCCGAGCAGGATCGCGCGATCGGTGGCATGGCCCTTGCCCGTCAGCGCGAGCGAGCCGAACAGCAGCACTTCGACGCGCGCCGTGCCCTCGCCCGCAAGGCGCGCGAAATCGGCGGCGGCGCGCATCGGCCCCATCGTATGCGAACTCGACGGACCCACGCCGATCTTGAACAGGTCGAAGGTGCTGCTGACCATGCTGCGCCGCCTATCAGCTTGGCGCCCCACAAGCTTCCCTTTTCTGACACGAGGACCACAGCATGAAGACCATCAAGGGACCGGCGATCTTCCTCGCCCAGTTCGCGGGCGATGCCGCGCCGTTCAACACGCTGGACAGCATCACCACCTGGGCGGCTGGCCTCGGCTACAAGGGCGTGCAGATCCCGAGCTGGGACGCGCGTCTGTTCGATCTCGCCAAGGCGGCCGACAGTCAGGACTATTGCGACGAAGTGCTCGGTCTGCTCGCCGGCAAGGGCCTGACGCTGACCGAGCTATCGACCCATCTGCAAGGCCAGCTCGTCGCGGTGCATCCGGCCTATGACGCGCAGTTCGACGGTTTCGCCGCCGAGCATGTTCGCGGCAATCCGGTGGCGCGGCAGCAATGGGCGGTCGAGCAGATGCATCTCGCCGCGCGCGCCAGCCGCCGGCTTGGCCTCACCACCCACGCGAGTTTCTCGGGCGCGCTGGCCTGGCCCTATATCTATCCGTGGCCGCAACGCCCCGCCGGTCTGGTCGAGGATGCGTTCGACGAACTCGCGCGGCGCTGGAAGCCGATCCTCGACGTGTTCGATGAGAACGGTGTCGATATCGGCTATGAAATCCACCCCGGCGAGGATCTGCACGACGGTGTCACGTTCGAGATGTTCCTGGAGCGAGTCGGCAACCATCCCCGCGCCAACATCCTCTACGATCCGTCGCATTTCGTGCTGCAACAGCTCGATTATCTCGCCTTCCTCGACATCTATCACGAGCGCGTGAAGTGCTTCCACGTCAAGGACGCCGAATTCCGCCCGAACGGGCGCTCGGGCGTGTACGGCGGCTATCAGCGCTGGGTCGATCGGCCCGGTCGCTTCCGCTCGCTCGGCGACGGGCAGGTCGATTTCGCGCAGATCTTTTCGAAGATGGCGCAATATGATTTCGCCGGCTGGGCGGTGCTCGAATGGGAATGCGCGCTCAAGCATCCCGAGCAAGGCGCGGCCGAGGGCGCGCCGTTCATCGCCAAGCACATCATCCGCGTGACCGACCACGCCTTCGACGATTTCGCCGCCGGCGGCAGCGACCGCGCGCTCAACGCGCGGATCATGGGAATCGGCTAACGCTGGGGCGAACCCGTTCCATGTGACCCCGCAGGATCACCGTGGAACGGGCACGCCGATCAATGCGTGCCTGCGGGCGTCTCCATGATTTCGGTCAGCACGCCACCCATGTCCTTGGGGTGGACGAAGAACACCAAGGTGCCATGCGCGCCGATGCGCGGTTCGCCGAGCACGCGCGCGCCCTTGCCCTCGAACCAGGTCTTCGCGGCGTGGATGTCGGGCACCTCGTAGCAGACATGATGCTGCCCGCCCGCCGGGTTCTTGGCGATGAAACCGTGGATCGGCGACGCTTCGCCGAGCGGCTCGATCAGCTCGATCTGCGCGTTGGGGGTATCGACGAAGCACACTTTCACGCCCTGCGCGGGCAGATCGAACGGTTCGCCGATCGTCGTCGCGCCGAGCACGTCGCGGTAGAGCGCGATCGACGCGTCGATCGATGGCGTCGCCACGCCGATATGATTGAGCCGTCCGAGCTTCATGTCTCTCTCCCCGTTTTATGAATCAATTGTCAGCGTCGTCCGACTTCGCGGCGGGCGGTGGCGGCGGCGGCGCGGGCATTTGGCCAAACACATAGCCGCACGCCTCGACCGTCTGGCGGATCGGCGCTTCGCTGCCCGGCCCGGCGAACACCGCATCGACCGGCAGGTTGGCGGGATCGATCGCGCGGACCTTGATCGACTTGGCATGCGCGATCGCCACCGTCAGCGTCGTCACCACCCCATCCTGCGCGGTGTACGCGCCGCCGCCGGGAAACTCCCAGTTGATGCCGAGCGCCGGGCCATTGTCGGCAGTGATCGTCACCGGGCGCGGCGATGCCTTGGCGAACGGCGGCTTGGGAATGAACTGGACCGAAACCGCGTTGGTGCCGGGCGCGCTACGGTCGCACCGCACCACCAGCCGCGCGTTGCCATCCGCGCTGTGCGTCGAGACCGAGGTCGAGCCGAGATGCGTCGTCGGATCGATCTTCGCCACGGTCGTCCAGCCGGCCGGTTCCGGCACGGCGGCCTGGAGCAACAACATCAGGATCATGGTTCGCCCTTTCGTCCCCCGCGATAGCGGTGGCGCACGCTTGGCAAATGCGCGGCGCCAAAACAAGACCGCCGCACGCGCGGCTGCTTGCAACGCGGCCCCCTCATCGGCAAAGGGCTGCTCAGGAGATCGGTATGTCAGAACAGAGCCTTTACCCCGTGCCCGCAGAGTGGGCGAAGCGCGCGCGCGTGGATGCCGAGGGGTATGACAAGCTCTATGGCCGCTCGCTCGCTGATCCGGGCAGTTTCTGGCTCGAACAGGCGCGCCGGCTCGACTGGATCAAGCGGCCCGAGATCGCCGGCGACTGGTCGTTCGACGAGGCCGATTTCCACATCCAATGGTTCGCCGACGGCAAGCTCAACGTCGCGGCCAATTGCATCGACCGCCATCTCGCCAAGCGCGCCGACCAGATCGCGCTGATCTGGGAACCGGACGATCCCAAGGCCGAGCCGCGCCGCTTCACCTACGCCGAGTTGCACACCGAAGTCTGCCGCTTTGCCAACGTGCTGAAGGCGCAGGGCGTCGCCAAGGGCGACCGCGTCACCGTGTATCTGCCGATGATTCCCGAGGCGGCGTTCGCCCTGCTCGCCTGCGCGCGAGTCGGCGCGATTCATTCGGTGGTGTTCGGCGGCTTCTCGCCCGAGGCGCTGGCCGGCCGGATCACCGATTGCGACAGCCGCATCGTCATCACCGCCGACGAAGGCCGGCGCGGCGGCAAGGCCGTGCCGCTCAAGGCCAATGTCGATGCCTGCGCCGCGCACGCGCCTGCCCTCAAGCAGGTGATCGTGGTGCGCGCGACCGGCGGCGCGGTGACGATGCAGCCGGGCCGCGACGTGTGGTATCACGAGGCGGCGGCGAGCGTATCGACCGTCTGCCCGCCCGAACCGATGGGCGCCGAAGACCCGTTGTTCCTGCTCTACACCTCGGGCTCCACCGGCCAGCCCAAGGGCGTGCTGCACACCTCGGGCGGCTATCTGCTGTGGGCGAGCCTGACCCACGAACTGGCGTTCGATTATCGCGCGGGCGATGTCTGGTGGTGCGCCGCCGATATCGGCTGGGTGACCGGGCACAGCTACGTTATCTATGGCCCGCTCGCCAATGGCGCGACGACCTTGATGTACGAGGGCCTGCCCAATTGGCCCGACGCGAGCCGCATCTGGGAGGTCTGCGACCGCCATCAGGTCCACACCGTCTACACCGCCCCCACTGCCTTGCGCGCGCTGATGAAAGACGGCGACGAATTCGTCACCAAGACCAGCCGAAAGTCGCTCAAGCTGCTCGGCACGGTCGGCGAGCCGATCAACCCCGAGGCTTGGCGCTGGTATCACGATATCGTCGGCGAGGGCCGCTGCCCGGTCATCGATACCTGGTGGCAGACCGAGACCGGCGGCGCGATGATCGCCCCCCTGCCCGGCGCGACCGCGCTCAAGCCCGGCTCGGCGACCAAGCCGATGCCCGGCGTCGATCTCCAGATCGTCGACACCGAGGGCCAGGTGCTGACCGGCGCGACCGAGGGCAATCTCGTCATCGCGCGGAGCTGGCCCGGCCAGATGCGGACCGTCTGGGGCGATCACGACCGCTTCTTCCAGACCTATTTCACCACCTATCGCGGCAAATATTTCACCGGCGATGGCTGCCGACGCGATGAAGACGGCTATTATTGGATCACCGGGCGCGTCGATGATGTCATCAACGTGTCCGGACATCGCATGGGCACCGCCGAGGTCGAAAGCGCGCTGGTGCTACACCCGCAGGTCGCCGAGGCGGCGGTGGTCGGCATGCCGCACGAGATCAAGGGTCAGGGCATCTATGCCTATGTGACGCTCAACGCCGGCGAGACGCCGTCCGACGATCTGCGCCGCGATCTGGTCAAATGGGTCCGCACCGAGATCGGCCCGATCGCCACCCCCGACAAGCTGCAATTCGCCCCCGGCCTGCCCAAGACGCGCAGCGGCAAGATCATGCGCCGCATTCTGCGCAAGATCGCAGAAGGCGATGTCTCCGCGCTCGGCGATACATCGACGCTGGCCGATCCGGCGGTGGTCGATGATCTGGTGGCGAACCGGGTCGGATAACGGTTAGATTGTTTGTCCGCGCACCGCGACGCGCTGTTCGATCACCCCGAACGGCGCGCCGCCATTGCCCGCGCGCGCTTCCATGCGGATCGTGTCGCCGTCGGCCATGAAGCGCGTGGCGGGCGCACCGCTCGCGATGATCTCGATCGCGCGGCGTTCCGAGATGCAAGACGAGCCGACCTCGGCATAATTCGCGTTCGAGACGGTGCCCGAACCGATGATCGTCCCGGCGACCAGATCGCGCGTGCGTGCGGCGTGGGCGACCAGTTCAGGAAAGCTCCACTGCATCTCCACGCCGTTGGCTGCGCCGAAGCGCTCGCCGTTCCAATCGACCAGCAAATCCATCGCCACCCGCCCGTCGCGCCAGTCGGCGCCGAGCGCATCGGGCGTCACCGCGAACGGCGCGACGCTGCACGGTGGCTTGGCCTGCACCCAGCCGAACCCGGTCTTCATCTCGATCGGCGCGACCGCGCGGAGCGACCAGTCGTTGATCTGGACGATCAGCCGGATGTGCGCCGCCGCCTGTTCGGGCGAGACGCCCATCGGCACCGCATCGACGATCACGCCGAACTCGCCTTCGAAATCGATGCCGAGCGCCGGATCGGGAAACGGTACGTCGTCGCGCGGGCCGTAGAAGCGATCGGAGATGCCTTGATACATCAACGGGCGATCGGTCGGCACCGGGTCCAGGCCGAACGCGACCTGCATCAGTTCGCCATGCGTCGCGAAGGCCGAGCCGTCGAGCCATTGCCACGAGCGCGGTAGCGGCGCGGCGAGGGTCGCGGCATCGAGCGGATCGCCCTCGCCTGCCTCCAGCACATCGGCGAGCGCACGCAACGCCGGCTCGGCCGTGTCCCAGCGTTCGATCGCGGCAACCAGATTGGGCAAATCCGGTCCGGCGGAGCGGCAACGCGCGCCGTCTGTGGAGACGACGATCAGTTCGCCGTCGGGCGAACCGTCGCGGCGGGTGGCAAGGCGCATGCGCTTATTCCTCGAAGATCGCGACGGCGCGGGTCCAGCCGGCCGAGCCGCCCTTAACCTTGTGCGGGAAGCACGAGACGGTGAAGCCGTGCGCCGGCAGCGCCTCGAGATTGTGCAGCTTTTCGAGGTGACAATAGCCGATGTCGCGGCCAGCCTTATGCCCCTCCCAGATCAGCGACGTGTCGCCGGTCTCGGCGACCTTCTTCGCGGTGTAGCTGAACGGCGCGTCCCAGCTCCACGCATCGGTGCCGGTCACGCGCACGCCGCGCTCGGTAAGGTACATCGTCGCTTCGTACCCCATGCCGCAGCCGATGTTGACGAAATTGGGATCGCCGAGCGCGCCGCCCGCGCGGGTGTTGACCAAAACGATGTCGAGCGGCTGAAGATCATAGTCGATCCGCGCCAGTTCCGCTTCCACCTCTTCCGCCGTCACGACATGGCCGTCGTCGAAATGGCGGAAATCGAGCTTTACGCCGGGGCGGAAGCACCAGTCGAGCGGCACTTCGTCGATCGTGATCGCGCGTTCGCCGCCGTCCATCGTCGGGTGGAAGTGATAGGGCGCGTCGAGGTGCGTGCCGTTGTGCGTCGACATCGTCACCATCTCCGCCGCCGCGAAACCGGCGCCGTCCGGCGTCTGGTCCGCCGTCACGCCGGGAAAGAAATGCTGGAGTTCGGTGACGGTCTCACCGTGCGTCTGATAGGTGATCTTGGGCCGCATGAACGGCGGATCAGTGATGACGTCGTTTTCGAGCGTGATCGACAGATCGACGAAACGGCGGCTCATGCGGTGTGCCCTCCCAGCGTATCGGCGAACCAGTCGGCGATATAGTCGCGGCCATAGGCCATGTTGTCGGCGCCGACATGCTCGACGCCGCCCTCGCGCGGGGTGAAGATCTTCAATTCGCGCTGCGGGCTGCTGGTGAGCTGGTCATAGGCCTGATGCGCGTAATCGAGCGCGATCTGACGGTCCTTCTCGCCGTGGGTGACGAGGAACGGCACGGTGATCCGCTGCATCACCCCGTCGAGCGTCATCGCGGCGGATTTGGCGTGGAAATCCTCCATGTCCGTCGCGCCGAACGCCCACATCACATGCGCCCAATAATGCGGCACCGGGTTCTCGCCCTCACGCCGCAAGCGCTTCTGCTGGACCTCGGCCCAATTGTGGTTCGCGCCCCATACCGCACCGCTGGCGAAGCGCGGTTCGAACGCGACCGCGCGCGGCGCGAAATGGCCGCCGAGCGAAATGCCGGTCATGCCGATCCGTTTGGCATCGACATCGGGCTGGATCTCAAGCCAATCGACCGCCTTAGACGCCCAATGCTCACTGTGCGGATCGACCGACAGATTCTGGAGGCGCAATGCCTCGCCGCTGCCGGGTTGATCGACGCACAACGTCGAAATGCCGCGCCGCGCCAGCGCATCGGGCAGCCACGACCAGAACAGCAGTTCCTTGCAGCTATCGAGGCCGTTGCAATACACGACGGCGGGATGCGGCCCCTCGCCCGGCGCGCGCGTCCACAGCGCCGGCATCGTGCCGGTTTCGAGCGGGATCTCAACCCGCTCCCGGTTGGCCTTGCCCAGCAACGTCGCCTTGTCGAACGTCGCGAGCGCCTTGGCGTAGGTTTCCTTGCGACCGGGATGGCCGTGGCCCTGCATCCGCTCGGCGGTGATGAGGTACAAAGCCGCACGATCGAGCTTGGCGGCGGCGGAGAAGCCACGCCCGCGCGCCTCGTCCTCGGCGGCGAGACCGATCAGCTTGTCCGCCATCGCCACCCACTGCGCCATGAACGCAGGCGTGCCGGCATCGGCGCCGTTCGCCGCCGCATCGCGGATCGGCTGGCACATATCGACGATCTCGCCGACGCGCCCGCCGCTTTCGAGCGCAATCGCGACCGACAGATTCCAGATGTAATTGGGGAAGAGTTCGAGAAGCGCCATTGCCTGCCGTTCTTAGAAATAGGGGTGAGGATTGGCCGTGCTGGCGGCGATCGGCTGGATCACGTCCCAATGCTCGACGATCTTGCCGTTCCTGAGCCGGTAGAAATCCGCCACCGCCGCGCCCGGCTTGGTCGGGTCGGCGCTGCCGCGCAGGTGAACTGCCGCCATGTCGCCATCGACGAGGATGCGCTTCACTTCGAAGCGACCGCCCGGCTTGGCGAACATCGGCGCCAGTGCCGCGACCGCGGCGGCGCGACCGTCGGCGATGCCCGGGTTGTGCTGCACATAATCCGGCGCAACGTAGCGTTCGAACGCACCGCGCACATCATGCAAGTCGTAGAAGCGGTGGGCGAAATCGGCCATGATCGCGCGGTTGCGGTCGCCCGCGTGCGCGGCGGGGCGCGCATCGCAGGGAACCGCCGCCATGCACAGCATCGCGGCCATGCCGGCGCGCAGCCGCATTACATCGCCGCCGGCTGGAACAGGCACGGATCGGGCGCGGGATGCGGCATCGTCTGCGGACCGCCGACGCCGGTGCCCCACTGGTCCATCACGGTCGGGCTGGGCGCGTGGACCTTGTCCTCGTGCGTCTCGAAATCGACATGCTCCAGTTCGGAGCTGTATTCGACCGCGAAGCCGCCCGGCGTGGTGAAATAGCTGAACGTGTTGTTGCCGGCGGTGTGTCGCCCCGGCCCCCAGCGGATATCGGTGCCCGCCTTCTTCAACCGGCTGATGCCACGCATCATGTCATCGACCGTGAGCATGTCATACGCGACATGGTTGAGGCACGGCGGCCCCGGCAGGATCGCGACGCGGTGATGCGCCGAATTGCAGCGCAGGAAGCACATGAAATCACCGAGCCAGTCCGACACGCGGAAGCCGAGCACCTCGACGAAGAAGCGCACCATCGCCTTATGATCGGGCGAGTGCAGCACGATATGGCTGATGTTGACCGGCAGCGCGTCCCAACGCGCGATATCGCGGGCGTCGCCGCGCGCGACGTCGCTCGACACCTCGAACGGCAGGCCGTCGGGCGAGAAGAAGCGGAAGCCATAGCCGCCGCCCGGCGCGTCGAGATCGCGCGGCGCATGGACGATCTTGCATCCGGCCGCCACCACCGTGTCGTGGAGCGCATCGACATCGCCGCGCGTATCGGCTGCGAACGCGATCACGTCGACATGGTTGACGTCCGCCTTGCGGAGCCGGACGACATGATGCTCGTCATGGCCGTGGGTCTTGAACCAGGCGGCCTCGTCGGTCGCGGCGACTTCGGCGAGACCCCAATCGTCGGCATAGAAGCGGCGCTCGGCGTCGAAATCGACGACGCCATAGCCGACATAACGAATTTCTGTGACACGGCTCATCTCGGGAACCCTCTCGAATCAAGTGGTACGGCGCGGCAACTGCGCCTCTCCAATGTTGTCGCGTCGGTTTAGCGGGGTCGCGGCCATTTGAACAAATGATTGTATGGATGTTTAAACATCCGCCGGATGGATCAATCGAGCGTAGCGGCTTGCGCTACCAGGCGATCGATCAGCCATTGCAACCCGCCATCGCGTTCGCGTGCGGCATGATATTGCGCCATTTCCAGCATTGGCGGCATAGCCACTGGCAGCGGCGCGATGACGAGTTGAAGGTCGGCGACCAGCTTGCGCGCCAGCCGCTCATGCATCGTCGCGATACGCTGCGTGCCGAGCAGCATCCACGGCACGACGAGGAAGGACGGCGCGACCACCTCGACACGCCGTTCATAGCCAAGCCGATGCGCCTCGAATTCGGCAAAATTGGTCGAATGGCCGCCCAGCTCGACGGCGATATGCCCGCTATCGAGATAGTCGCGCTCGCTCAGGCCGTGCTCGAACCGCGGATTGCCGCGCCACCCGACCGCGACGAAGCGTTCCTCGAACACCAGCCGGGTCGGGTGTTCGGGCGAAAGGAACGGTTCGGGGCCGAGCATCAGGTCGATCTCGCCACGCGCCAGCTTGAGTTCCGCGCCGACCCGCGCGGGGGTGATCTCGATACCGATCTGCGGCGCGTCGCGTTCCAGTTCGGCGAGCAGCGGCGCGACCAGCACCATCGTGATGTAATCCGAGGCGACGATGCGGAACACCCGCTTCGAGGTCGCCGGATCGAACACGTTCGCGGCGGCGATCAGCGACTGCATTCCACCGAGCAGATCGTCGAGCATCGGCGCGAGCATCTGCGCATGCGCGGTCGGGATCATCGCGCGACCGTTGGCGACGAGGATATCGTCGCCGAGCGCCTCGCGCAGCCGTTTGAGTGCGGCGCTCATCGCCGGCTGGCTGAGACCGACACGTTCAGCGGCGCGGGTGACGCTGCGTTCCTCGATCAGCGCGCGTAACGCGACCAGCAGGTTAAGGTCGAAATTCTGGAAACGCACGACAGGCTCCGGCTGCGAAGCCCGTGCATAGAGCGATATGCCCCCGCCGCTAAGAGGCTATGTGGATATGATATGGCGCGGTGACGAACAGGTTCGCAGCCGGCACGGGGTCGGCAAAGTCGATGGTCGTGTCCCCCCACCAATCCGCGTCGGGTGTAGCCCGCCCCGCCGCGATCTGCGCGGACGCCGCCTTGAGCACCACCGCGCACTCCAACCGCTCGGCGCCGTGGGTACGGGTGAAGGCGAGCACATGCCCGGCGCGCGTGCCCGAGACTTCGACCGGCCGATACGCGCCCTCCGCGAACAGCGCCGGCGAGCCGCGCCGCGCCGCGAGCAGCCGCGCGATCAAATGCAGCTTCGATAGCGGATCGCCGTCACGCTCCAGCAGCGCGGACCGCGCCGCATAATCGACCGGGCGGCGATTGTCGGGATCGACCAGGCTCCAGTCGTCCAGCTCGGACCCCTGATAGCAATCGGGCACGCCGGGAACAGTGTTGCGCAGCACCGCGACGACGAGGCTATTGGCGGTCGCCGCCGGCGCGAGCCGCTCCACGAACGCCTCCATATCGGCAATGAACGCGGCGTCAGCCAGCAAGGTATCGACCAATGCGGCGCAGCGTGATTCGTAATCCGCGTCGGGCGCTTCCCACGACGAGCGCAGCTTCGCTTCGCGGAGCGCCTTGGTCTGCCACGCCTTGATGCGGTCGGCATCGATCGGCCAGGCGCCGAACACCGTCTGGAACAGCATGTAGCGATCGGCGGGATCGACCCCGTGCGACCCGCTCCTCGCCACCCAGTCGGCGACGCGTTCCGCCCACAGATCGGGCACGCCACTCAGCACCGCAAGCCGCGCACGGACATCTTCGCCGCGCTTGTGATCGTGCGTGGCGGTGGCGAGCATCGCATGCGGAAAGTCGCGCCCGCGTGCCGCCGTCGCGGCGTGGAACTGCGCGATGTCGAGCGCGAAGTGTTCGGGCGCGAAACCGACATCGTTGGTCGAGAGCAAAACGCCGTGGCGGTAGAATGCGGTATCCTCGACCGCCTTGGCCGCGATCGGCGCGGAGAGTTGCTGGAAACGGCGCACCGCCTCCGCCGCAAGCGCGGCATCGCCCGGCCCGCGCCCGGCGAGCCATTCGACGATATAGCGCGCGATCTCCGCCTCGCCGGGCGGGCAAAAGGCGGCGCTGTCGGCCAGCGCGCGGTCGAGCAGCGCCCCATCGCTCGCCGGGCCATGATTGCCGAGGCCGTAGCTGCGATAGACCGGGAACACCCACAGCAACCGCTCGATCGCGCGGCGCAGCATCGCCGGAGTCACCGCCTCGAACGCAGGGTGGCTGGCGCTCGCCGAACGCGCGAGTGCGACGAACGCGGCGACGCAGCGGTCGGTCTGACTCGCGAACTGCCAGGCGAGCAATTGCTGACGGGCGGCAAGCGCCTCCTCCGCGAAATCGGCGGGGCGGTCGCTGATGCTCTCCCACAGGTCGCCGAGCGGCGCTTCGCCTTCCGGCGCGTGCAGCACGCCCGTCACGTCGCGCATGAAGTCATAGCCGCTGGTGCCATCGAGCCCCCAGTCGCGCGCAAGCGCCTCGTCTTCGGCGAGGATCTTCTCGACGACGATATAGGCGCGCCGCCCGCCGCCGATCGCATCGAAGCGTGCGCGTAGCGTGCGACTATAGCCGGCAGGATCGGTGAGGCCATCGATATGATCGACGCGGACGCCGTCGATCATGCCCTGTTCGAACAGGCGGAAATACAGCGCGTGAGTCGCCTCGAACACCTCAGGGTCTTCGACACGCAGCCCAGCGAGATCGTTGATGGTGAAGAAGCGCCGCCAGTTGAGCTGGTCGTTCGCTGTCCGCCATGAGGCGGGCCGGTAATGCTGCGCCTCGACCAACGTGCGCAGATCGCCGTCCACCGCCACGTCAGGCCGAAGCGGCGGCCCGTCCGCGCCGTACAACCGGAGCGCGCCATCGACCAGTTTGAGGTCGCCCGCCGCGATCACCTCGCCAAGCGGCGCACCGAGGATCGGTAGCAGCAGCGGCTCGCTCCAGTCGATGTCGAACCAGCGCGCGTAGCGGCTGCCCTGCCCGTGGCGCAGCACGTCGTTCCAATAAGCGTTCTCGCCACCCGCCACGCCCATGTGATTGGGCACGATATCGATGACCATGCCCATGCCCCGCGCACGGAGCGCGCCGACGAGACTGCGAAATCCCGCCTCGCCGCCGAGTTCTGGGTTGATCCGGGTCGGATCGATCACGTCATAGCCGTGCGGCGACCCGGAGACGGCGGCGGTGATCGGCGAGGCATAGACATGGCTGATGCCGAGCCGGTCGAGATACGGCAGGATCGCCTCGGCCGCCGCGAAGGGGAAGTCGCGATTGAACTGGAGGCGATAGGTCGCGCGCGGCGGAAAGTCGGTCATGCGGCGTCCTTGATCCAGGCGGCGAAGCTCGCCGGCGCGCCGGGCGTGCCGATCGCATAGAGCGGTGTATCGCTCCGCACAGAGACCGGCTCGGTGCCGAGGTTGATCGCAAGCGTCAGCACCGCACCGTCGCCGAGTGTCCACACCGCCTGAACCGCGCCCTCGCCCAGTACCTCGGCGCCGTCAGCGGTGGCGCCACGCAAACGGGGTACGATCGCTGTATGCCGCAGCGCGAGCAGCTCACGGTAGAGCTCGCGCCAACGGACCGCCTCATCGTGCGGGATCGGGCGCGAGGCTGCGAAGGTCTCGTGGGCGTTGGGATCGGGAATCGTCTCCCGCGCCGATTCGGAGGAGAACGCCTCGAAATGCGCGAACTCCCTGCGCCGGCCGTCGCGCACGATATCGGCAAGCGCGTCGTCGAAATCGGTGAAAAAGTAGAATGGCGTCTGCGATCCCGCCTCGTCGCCCATGAACAGCAACGGGATTTGCGGGCAGAGCAGCAGCAGCGCTGTCGCCGCCGCCAGCCGCTCGGGCGCGACGAGCGTGGTCAGCCGCTCGCCGAGCGCACGGTTGCCGATCTGGTCGTGGTTCTGCAGGAACGCGACGAACGCGGTCGGTGGCAGATGCGCGCTCGGCGTGCCACGCGGGCGACCATCCTGATGCGGCATCCCCTCGCCCTGATAGATGAAGCCTTCGCCGAGACAGCGCGCGAGCTTCTCCGTCGTGCCTTCCGCAAAATCGGCATAATAGCCCTCGCGCTCGCCAGTCAGCAGGACGTGAAGGACGTTGTGAAAATCATCGTTCCACTGCGCGTCGAAGCCATCGTCGCCAAGCCGCGCCGCATCGTTGGACTCATTTTCAAGGACTAGATGGACATGCCGCTCGGGGGCGACGTGCGCGCGGATCTCCGCCGCCATCCGGTCGAGAAACGCCGTGTTGCCGATCGCGTGGACGGCATCGAAACGCAGCCCGTCGAAGCCGTAGTCCGCGATCCACATCAGCGCGTTTTCGACAAAATAAGCCGCGACCTCGGGCCGGTCGACCGCCACCGCGCCACCCCAGGGCGTATCGCGATCGGCATGGAAGAAATCGCCGGCATACGCGCCGAGGTAATTCCCGTCCGGCCCGAAATGGTTGTAGACCACGTCGAGCAGGATCATCAGCCCATGTTCGTGCGCGCGATCGACCAGCGCGCGCAAATCGTGCGGCGAGCCATACGCTTCGGCGGGCGCGAACGGCAGCACGCCATCATAGCCCCAGTTGCGCGAGCCGGCGAACGCGGCGACCGGCATCAGTTCGATCGCGGTGATGCCAAGCTCGGCCAGCGCCGGCAGCGCTTCGGCGACACCGGCATAGCCGCCAAGCACACCGACATGGACTTCCTGGATGACCGCCTCTTCCCACGGACGACCCTGCCACGGCCCCGCCCCCACACCGTTCGTCCCGAGCGAAGTCGAGGGACTGATAGATGACGCATCGCTCTGTGCCTCGACTGCACTCGGCACGAACGGGGTTGGCACGACGACGCTCCAGCCATGCACGCCGCCCGACTGCAATCGCGACGCGGGATCGGGCACCGCCAGATCGGCGTCGAGCCGGAAGCGATAGCGCGTGCCCGCCGGCGCGGTCGCATCGGCCTCGAACCAGCCGCCGTCGCGCGCGCGCATCGCCACCGGCGCGGCGCCGTCGATCTCCAGCGTCACCGCGTCCCGGTCGGGCGCCCATAGCCGGAACAGCGTGGCGCCATCCGCCGAAACGCGCGGTCCCCACAGGCTCATGCGTCTTCCTTGTCCGCCAGCCAGCGGATCAGCACGGCGGCATGCGGCTGCACCGCATAGGTATCGCCGATCGCGATCGGTTCGAGATCGGGCTGCGCGCTATCGATCAGCACCTCGCGATCCGAAAAGGGCGCGGGCAACTGGAAAGTGATCGCGTCGTCGCTCGCATTCATCAACATCGTGATCGCCTCGATCCGCCCATCGTCGAGCGCGACCGCACGCCGCATCGCCAGCGCGCGGCCTTCGGGATTGTCCCAATCCTCGGGCGAGAGCGTATTGCCGCGCTCGTCCCACCATTCGATGTCGTTGATGCCGTAACCGGGCGAGTTCTCGCCATACAGGAAGTTGGCCGAGCGCAGCACCTGATGCTTCTTGCGCAGCGCGATCAGCCGCGACGTGAAGGCATAGAGTGATTGGGCTTCGGGGCTGTCGGCCTGATTCCAGTCGAGCCAGCTTATCTCATTGTCCTGGCAATAGGCGTTGTTGTTGCCGCCCTGCGTGCGTCCGAACTCGTCGCCCGCCACCAGCATCGGCGTGCCGAGCGCGGCGAACAGCGTCACCAGCATCGAACGCTGCACCGTGCCGCGCGTCTTGAGAATGGCGTCGTCGTCGGTCGGCCCCTCGGCGCCCCAGTTGCGCGAGATGTTGTTGTCATGGCCGTCGTTGTTGTTCTCGCCATTGGCCTCGTTGTGGCGCTCCTCATAGGAGACGAGATCGGCGAGCGTGAAGCCGTCATGGCTGGTGACGAAGTTGACGCTCGCCCACGGCCGCCGCGCGCGCCGATCGAACAGATCGCCCGACCCGGACAGCCGCGCGGCGAGATCGCCCCGCTTGCCGGGATCGCCGCGCCAATAGCCGCGCACCGTATCGCGATATTTGTCGTTCCACTCGGCGAAGCCCGGCCCGAAATTGCCGAGCTGATAGCCGCCCATGCCGACGTCCCACGGCTCGGTGATGAGCTTCAACTGGCCGAGGATCGGGTCTTGCCGCAGCACATCGAAGAAGCCGGCGTTGGGATCGAAGCCGGTGTCCGTCCGCCCGAGCGTCAGCCCGAGATCGAAGCGGAAGCCGTCGATCCCGAACGAGGTCGCCCAATAGCGCAGCGAATCCGCGACCATCTGAATGACGCGCGCATGATCGAGCTTGAAGGTGTTGCCGGTGCCGGTGTCGTTGATGCAATAGCGCGGCTGATCGGGCACCAGCCGGTAATAGGTCGCATTGTCGAGGCCGCGCCACGACAGGGTCGGGCCGAGTTCGCTGCCCTCGCAACTATGGTTGTAGACGACGTCGAGGATCACCTCGATCCCGGCCGCGTGCAGCCGCCGCACCGCCAGCCGAAGCTCGTCATGCGAATCGCTGGAGAAATAGCCGGGTTCGGGCGCGAAGAAGCTCAGGCTGTTATAGCCCCAGTAATTGCGCAAACCCCGCTCCTGCAGGAAGCGATCCTGCGTGAAGGCGTGGATCGGCATCAGTTCGAGCGCGGTGACGCCGAGCCGCTTGAGGTGGTCGATCACATGCGGATGCGACAGCGCGGCGAAGGTGCCACGCTCGCGCGGCGGCACGAGATCGAGCAGCTTGGTCAGCCCCTTGGCGTGCGCTTCGTAGATCACCGTCTCGGACCAGGGCGTATTGGGCCGCACATCGCGCGACCAGTCGAACGCGTCGTTGGTGACGATCGCCTTAGGCATCGCCGGCGCGCTATCGCGCTTGTCGAAGCCGAGATCGGCGCGCCGGCCGCGCACCGGATAGCCATGCAGCACGTCGCTCCACTTGATCGCGCCCGACAGCCGGCGCGCATAGGGATCGAGCAGCAGCTTGTTGGGGTTGAAGCGATGCCCCTCCTCGGGGGCATAGCGGCCATAGGCGCGGTAGCCGTACAGCAAGCCCGGCCGCGCATCGGGCAAATAGCCGTGCCAAACCTCGTCGGTCCATTCGGGGAGCGTGTAGCGCGCGATCTCGCGTTTGCCGCTCGGTTCGAACAGGCACAGTTCGATCTTTTCGGCGTGGGCGGAGAAGATCGCGAAATTAACGCCCAGACCATCGAAGGTCGCGCCAAGCGGATACGGAGAACCGCCATCGAGGCGGTCGGCAGTTGGACGCAAGATAGTCTCCCTCAGTCAACGGGATGGCGTGGGACGGCTGGATGCCCGCACACGCGGGCGGACCTCAGCGGATCGGCGTTAGCGGCTTCACCCTGCGCTTCACCGGCTTCTTGGCCGCCGGCGCTGCCGCGACGGGGGGTTCCGGCGTCGCCACCGTTTCCGGCGCGGGTTCGGCAGGGGCTTCAGGCGCGGCAACGTCCGCGCTCGCGGGCGTGATCGTCGCGGAGGCCTCAGCGGTGTCGAACTCGGCTTCGGCCTGTGCCCAATGCTGGTCGGCGGCGCCCTCGGGCTGGCCTTGCTCGATCCAGATCGCATGCGCGCGCTGGCGGACTTGCGAGATCCGATCCTGTTCCATGAATGTCCCCCTGATGGTGTTGACGGTTCGCTCACTGCAATGCGCGGCGGCGCATAAAGATGCGCGTTTCGCCGACATATCCAGAATTTTTTCGCGGTACGTCCGGCGATTGCCAAGCGTTCCCGCGCGATCGATATAGCCGGCCCCATACCCGGCCCTGCGAAGCGGAGCATCAGCATGGATCATGACGTCGCGATCATCGGCGCCGGCGCGGCTGGCATCGCGGCGGCGCGTGCGCTGGTCGCGGCGGGTCAGTCGGTGCTGGTCCTCGAAGCGAGCGACCGCGTCGGCGGGCGCGGCTGGACTGTCGGCGTAGCGGGGATGTCGCTCGATCTCGGCTGCGGCTGGCTGCATTCGGCGGAACGCAACCCGCTCGTCGCCGAGGGCGAAGCCGCGAACTTCACGATCGATCGCGGCCCGTCGGCATGGCAACAGCAATGGCGCAGTCTCGGCTTCAACGCCGAGGAGCAAGCCGCCGCAGGCGATGCCTGGGCCGCGCTGGACGAACGGTTCCACCACGCCCCGCCAGCGAGCGACCGCGCTTCGGATGCGCTGGAGCCGGGCGCGGAATGGAACCCCTTCTGCCGCGCGCTGAGCGGATACATGAACGGCGCCGATCTCGACCGGCTCTCGATCACCGACTTTCTCGCCTATGACGATGCCGCGAGCGAAGCCAACTGGCGGGTACGCGAGGGCTATGGCGCGCTGCTCGCCGCGCGCTTGCCGCAGGTCGATCTGCGGCTGGCGACGCCGGTGCGGCGCGTCGCGCTCGGGCCGCGTGGCGTGCGGATCGACACCGATCGCGGCACGGTGACGGCGGGCGCGGCGATCGTCACCGCCTCCACCAACGTGCTCGCCAGCGGTACGATCGCGTTCGATGCCGCCGCGACCGATCATCTCCATGCCGCGACGCAATTGCCCCTCGGGCTGGCCGACAAGCTGTTCTTCGAACTGGTCGGCGATCACGATTTCGAAGCCGAGACCCACCTGATCGGCAACCCGCGCGATCCCAACACCGGCAGCTATTATATCCGCCCGCTCGGCCAGCCGGTGATCGAAGCCTTCTTCGGCGGCCCCGGCGCAGACCTGCTCGAACGCGGCGGCATCGCCGAGGCGTTCCGAATCGCGTCTGACGAACTCGCGGCCTTGTTGGGAAGCGATGTGCGCCGCCACCTCCGGCCGATCGCCGCTTCCGCATGGTGCCGAACGGCATGGGTCAACGGGTCGTACAGCCATGCCCTGCCCGGCCAGGCGCACGCCCGCGCGACACTGGCACGGCCGATCGGCGATCGCATTGTCTTCGCTGGCGAAGCGACGCACGCCACCGATTTCTCGACTGCGCATGGCGCATGGGAAAGCGGCATCCGCGCGGCGCAGGAGGTGCTGGCGCGGCGAAATATCTGATCCGCATCAACCTTTGTCCCATGCCCCGGAACTGGCAGGCGTTGCGGCAGTTGACGGTGATGCCTTGCAGGAGCGCGCCGTGACCACATTCGTCCCCTTCGATCCGTCGGTCGAGACACTCTCCCCGGACGAAGCCGACGCGGTCGCCTCGCTCAAGGCGAGCTTCAGGCACATCCTTGAGACGACCTCGCAGGATTACGGCCATGCCGTGCGCGGCGTGCATGCCAAGGGGCACGGCATCATCAAGGGCGAGGTCTCGGTCCTGCCCGGCCTCCCGCCCGAACTCGCGCAAGGGTTGTTCGCGCAACCGGGTAGCTACGAAGCGGTGCTCCGCCTGTCGACGTCGCCCGGCGACATCCTCGACGATGCGGTGAGTTCGCCGCGCGGCGCGGCGCTCAAGGTGCTCGGCGTTCCAGGCGAGCGGCTCCAGGGCGAACATGGCGGCGAGCAGGATTTCCTGATGGTCAACGGCCCCGTGTTCGGCGCGCGCAGCCCCGCCGCCTTCGCCAAGAACCTCAAACTGCTCGCCGCGACGACCGACCGTGCCGAAGGCGCCAAGGTCGCGCTGTCGGCAACGTTGCGTGTCGTCGAGGGCGCGCTGGAGGCGCTTGGCGGCAAGTCGGCCCTCATCACACAACTCGGTGGCGCGCCCGAGGTGCATCCGCTTGGCGAGACCTATTATTCGCAGACTGCCTATCGCTACGGCGCCTATATCGCGAAATTTTCGCTCGCGCCGGTCTCGCCCAGTCTCACCGAGCGGACCGGCGAGATCGTCAACGTCCACAACCGCCCCGACGCGCTGCGCGAGGACATCGCCGACGTGATGATCGAGCAGTGCGGCACCTGGGAAGTGCGCGTGCAATTGTGCGCCGATCTGGAGACGATGCCGGTCGAAGACCCGACCGTGCGCTGGGACGAAGCCGCAAGCCCATTCGTCACCGTCGCCACCTTCGCCGCCGCGCCGCAGACATCGTGGCGCAACGGCGTCAGCCAGTCCGAAGAAGATCTGCTCTCCTACAGCCCGTGGCACGGCCTCGCCGCGCACCAGCCGCTCGGCGCGATAAACCGCGTGCGCCGCGAGGTGTATGACTATTCGGCCGACTTCCGCGCGCGCGTCAACCAATGCCCGATCCACGCTATCAAGATGCTGGAAGACCTGTCCGACTAGGGTTTGTGTCGGCGACGGCGCGCGTTAAGCAGGCGGCATGACCGCAACGATCGACCCGTTCCACGCCATCGCCATCAGCCGCGCCGCGCACCAGCTCGCCGCCGAGGGCCGCTCGGTGATCCACATGGAGTTCGGCCAGCCCTCGACCGGCGCGCCGGCGGCGGCGATCGCCGAGGCACACCGCATCCTCGATAGCGATGGCATGGGCTATTGGGAGAGCAGCCCGCTCAAAGCCCGAATCGCGCGGCATTATGCCGACAGCTACGGCGTGCCGGTCGATCCCGAACAGGTGATCCTCACCTGCGGCGCCTCGCCCGCTTTCGTGCTCGCGCTCTCCTGCCTGTTCGCGCCGGGCGACCGGGTGGCATTCGCCCGTCCGGGGTATGTCTCGTACCGCAATACGGTCAAGGCGCTGTTCCTCGACCCCGTCGAGATCGGCTGCGGCGAGGCCGAACGCTTTCAGATCACCGCCGCCGCGATCGAAGCGCTCGATCCCGCGCCGCAGGGGCTGATCCTCGCCAGCCCCGCCAACCCGACCGGCACGATCATCGCGCCCGACGAACTCGCCGCGATCGTGGCGGTGTGCCGTCGGCGCGGCATCCGCATCATCTCGGACGAAATCTATCACGGCCTCAGCTACGGCGCGGCGGCGCGATCGGTGTTGCAGGACGAGCCGGACGCGCTGATCGTCAACAGTTTCTCCAAATATTTCAGCATGGCGGGCTGGCGGCTCGGCTGGCTGGTGGTGCCGCCCGCGCTGATCGACGCGGCGCGCGCGCGAATGGGCAATCTGTTCCTGACGCCGCCCTCGCTCGCCCAGCACGCCGGGCTGATCGCGTTCGACTGCCGCGACGAGCTGGAGGGGCATATCCGCACCTATGCGACCAACCGCGCGCTGCTGCTCGATGCCCTGCCCGCGCTCGGCCTGCGCCGCATCGCGCCGCCCGACGGGGCGTTCTACATCTACGCCGACATCGGCCATCTGACCGACGACAGCATGGCGTTCTGCATGAAGCTGCTGATGGAAACCGGCGTCACCACCGCGCCGGGAATCGACTTCGATCCCATCGACGGGCACCGCTTCATGCGCTTCAGCTTCGCGGTCTCGACCGACCGCATCGAAGAGGCGCTGCGGCGGATGACACCGTGGTTCGCGGCGCGGGGATAGCCTGGCCCCGAACGTCACCCCAGCGAAAGCTGGGGCCTCTCGCGGCTCCTGTCCCGCGCTAATCGCCAAAGACCCCAGCTTACGCTGGGGTGACGATGGCGCGCCGGCTCAAAGCCCCTTGAACATCAGCCACACCTTCGGCCGCCCGGTCGGCTTCGGCGTCCCATCCAGCCGCACCGCATGGACGATGGTGATCGGGCGAACCAGCATCTGCCCCTTCATGTCCTCGTCACCACCCGGCGCGGTTGGCATCACGAGCATGCGTTTCACCACGTCCATGCCGCTCAGGACATGGCCGAACACCGCATAGCCCGGCGATCCCGGCTTGGCGTCGAGATTGGGACTCGGACCGACCAGCAGCGAGAAATTGGCCGAACCCGACGCCGGATTGGCATAGCGCGCCATCGAGATCGCGCCGCTGACATGGCGCAGCCCGGTCTGGCTGGTCGGCTCCAGCGGCAGCATGTCGAGCTTGCGCCGCGCGTCGGTGCCGATCCCGCCCTGCACGAAGCCCAACTCGGGATGCCCGGCCTTGCGCGAGGCGCGGTAGAAGCTGGTGCCGTCGAGCCGGCCGTCATCGACATATTGCAGGAAATTGACCGCCGTCTTGGGCGCGTGGCGATAATCGATCGCCAGCGTGATCGGCCCGGCGGTGGTATCGAGCCGCACCCGCACCACCGGCGGTTCGGCGGGCGCCGCCGCGCCCAGCATCACAGCAACACCCGCAAGACACAGAGAACGCACGCACAACTCCGATTTGTAAAACACTGGCACCCCTGAGGATTTCGACCTGAACGACGGCTGAGTTCGTCCCCGCGCCTATTGCATCGCCAGCACGAGGCTGCGGACCTGCGGGTAGATCTGCCGTTCCCACTTACCGCCGCTGAACACGCCGTAATGGCCGACACCGGGCTGGAGGTGATGGCGCTTGAGATGCGGGCGCAGCGACGCACACAGATCATGCGCCGCCGCCGTCTGGCCGACCGCGCAGATATCGTCGCGCTCGCCCTCGACCGTGAGCAAAGCGGTCTTGCGGATCAGTTCGGGGCGGACCGGGCTGCCGCGATAGGTCAGTTCGCCCTTGGCCAGCAGCGCGCGCTGGAACACCTTGTCGATGGTTTCGAGATAGAAGTCGGCAGTCATGTCGAGCACCGCGAAATATTCGTCATAGAAATCGCGGATCGTCTGCGCCTCGGCATCGCGGCCCTCGGCGAGATGCTGGTAGAGCTTGAGATGCTGGGCGACGTGCCTGTCCCGGTTCATCGCCATGAAGGCGGAAAGCTGGAGGAAACCGGGATAGACCTTGCGCCCGCGCCCGACATAGCGCCACGGCACCGTCGAGATCAGCGTATCGCGAAACCACGCCAAGGGTTGCGACATGGCGAGATCGTTGACCGCGGTCGGCGACACGCGCGGATCGACGGGTCCGCCCATCAGCGTCATCGTGCGCGGCTGGCACGGGTGATCGTCCTCCGCCATCACCGCGACGGCGGCGATCGCCTGCACGCACGGCTGGCACACCGCGACGATATTGGCCCCCGGTCCCAGATGTTCGAGAAAGCGGATCACATATTCGACATAATCGTCGAAGCCGAACGCTCCGGCCGACAACGGCACGTCGCGCGCGTTGCGCCAGCCGGTGATGTACACGTCATGATCGCGCAGCAGCGTCGCCACCGTGCTGCGCAGCAACGTGGCGAAATGGCCCGACATCGGCGCGACCAGCAGCACCTTGGGCTTGGCGCCGCCCCCATTCATGCGGTCGTCCTTGGCGAAATGGCGCAGCTCGCAGAACGGCAGTGACAGCACCACCGCGTCTTCCACATCAAGCAACTGATTCCCGGACATCACTTCGGTGATGCGATACGGCGGCTCGCTGTGCGTCACCTGCGTCTCGGCGACGAGATGCGCGAGCGCGGCGATGCGACTGCCGAGCGGCTCACTCTCCCACGCCCAGCGCTGGTCGAGCAGCATCCGCGCGCCCAGCCGCGCGGGGGTCATCATGTCGGTGAAGGCCTGATAGGTGCCGTAGAGATCTGGCAACGTTTTCGTCCCCGCCCTGTGAGTCGCGGCGCATCTGACCATGCTTTGCCGCATTGCACCATAGCGTGATTACGCGCACTGTCTGCGCGGAGGGTATGCATGACCGCGATTCTGACGCTTTCGAGCAAGAACTACTCATCCTGGTCGATGCGCGGCTGGCTGCTGTGCAAGCTCGCCGGGCTGGAGGTCGAGGAGCAGATGGTGCCGGTCGATGCCGATACCCGCGCCGAACTGCTGCTGCTCTCCCCCTCCGTCCGCGTGCCGCGCCTCACCGACGGCGAGGTGAGCGTGTGGGATACGCTGGCGATCGGCGGCTATCTCAACGAGCGTTTCCCCGATGCGGGCATGTACCCGGCTGACCTCGCGATGCGCGCGCATTGCCGGGCGATCTCGGGCGAAATCCACTCCGGCTTCTACAATCTGCGCTCGGCGCTGCCGATGAATCTGCGCGTGCGGCATGAGAGCTTCAAGGTCTTCTCGGGCGCGAAACCCGATATCGAGCGCATCATAGAAATCTGGGAGGAGTGCCTGACGCGCTACGGCGGCCCGTTCCTGTTCGGCGCGACGCCGACCGTCGCCGACGCGATGTTCGCGCCGGTGGCGACGCGCTTCGTCACCTACAACGTGGCGCTGCCAGCGCTCGCCGCGCAATATCGCGACACGGTGCTGGCATGGGAGCCGGTGCAGGAATGGATCGCCGCCGCGCTCGCCGAGCCGGACGAGATGATCGAACTGGAAGTGGAGTTCTGAAGGCACGCCCTCGGCGGTGCCGGGGGCGATCACGGGGTCAGCAAGCAGCCGGGGGGCATAATCGATGAACAAGCGTGATTTCCTGAAGACCGCCGGCGCGGTGTCGCTCGCCGCCTTGCTCGATTCGCCCGGTTTCGCCGCGCGCGCGCCCGCTGAGCTTGCGCAGGACGAAGCGTTCTGGGCCGAAATCCGCACCCACTTCCCGACCGACAACCGCTTCATCAATCTCGAAAACGGCTTCTACTGCTTCCAGCCGAAGGACGTGTTCGACGCCTTCGTGGCCAACGCCGGGGCGATCAACGGCGAGGCCTCGCATTACATGCGTACGAAGCTCGATACCGACGTGGTGAAGATGCGTACCGCCCTCGCCGCGTTCGCGGGCGTGCCGGTCGAGGAACTGGTCGTCACGCGCAACACCACCGAATCGCTCGATACGATCATCAACGGCATCGCGTGGCAGCCCGGCGACGAAGCGGTGATGGCGACGCAGGACTATGGCTCGATGATGGACATGTTCGCGCTCCAGGCGCGGCGCCACGGCATCGTCAACCGCATCGTGCAACTGCCGCTCGATCCGGCGAGCGACGCCGAGATCATCGCAATCTACCGCAAGGCGATCACGCCCAAGACCAAATTGCTGATGGTCTCGCACATCGTCGGCGGCACCGGACAGGTGCTGCCGGTCGCGGCGATCTGCGACATGGCGCATGGCCTCGGCGTGCCGGTGATGGTCGATGGCGCACACAGCTTCGCCCATCTCGATTACAAGATCGCCGATCTGCGCTGCGATTATTTCGGCGCTTCGCTGCACAAATGGCTGTCGGCGCCGCTCGGCCTCGGCGTGCTGTGGGTCAGGCGTGATCGTATCGCCGGGCTGTGGCCGATGTTCGGCGATGCCAGTATGGCCGACGACGATATCCGCAAGCTCAACCATCGCGGCACCCACCCGATCCACAGCGACCTGACGCTGCCGCGCGCGATCGCCTTCCATCAGGCGATCGGCTCGGAACGCAAGATGGCACGGCTGCGCTTCCTCCAGCACAGTTGGACGAGCCGCGCACGCGCGATCCCCGGCGTATATCTGAACACCCCCCGCGCGCCCGAGCGGACCTGCGCCATCGCCAACGTCGGCGTGCGCGGCGTTGCACCGGCCGCGCTGGCGGAGACGCTGCTCAAGGACCACAACATCTACACCGTCGCGATCGATCGCGGCGAGGTGAAGGGCGTGCGGGTGACCCCGCAAATCTATACCGCGCCAGCGGAACTGGACGCGCTGGTGGTGGCGTTGAAGACGATCGCGGGGCGGAAGGCTTAGCCCAAGATCGTCACCCCAGCGAAAGCTGGGGTCTCCCCGGGGCGGGCGCTGCGGCCTGCACGGAAAGATCCCAGCTTCCGCTGGGATGACGTTTGGGGTTGGTGCCGGGACGACGTTTGGGGGCGACTCGGAGATGACGGCAGCGGCTGGACAACACCCACGTTCCCCTTCCGTTCGTTATCCGCTATCCTCGCCACATGGACGTGCGGAAAATCCTCCACATCGACATGGACGCCTTCTACGCGTCGGTCGAGCAGCGCGACGATCCGGCGCTTAGGGGTAAGCCCGTCGCGGTCGGCTCGGCCTCGGCGCGCGGCGTGGTGGCGGCGGCGAGCTATGAGGCGCGTACGTTCGGGGTGAAATCGGCGCTGCCCTCGGTCACGGCGCTGCGGCGCTGCCCCGATCTGGTGTTCGTGCGGCCGCGCTTCGACGTGTACAAATCGGTCTCGCGCCAGATCCATGCGATCTTCGCCGAATTCACCCCCATCATCCAGCCGCTGTCGCTCGACGAGGCGTATCTCGATGTCACCGCCAACCTGCGCAACCTGCCGACCGCCTGGGCGACCGCCAAGGCGATCCGCGCGCGCATCCTCGAGGAAACCGGGCTGACCGCCTCCGCCGGCATCTCGTACAACAAGTTCCTCGCCAAGCTCGCCTCGGACCATCGCAAACCCAACGGCCAGTTCGCCGTCACGCCCGACATGGGCGCCGCCTGGGTCGAGACGCTGCCGGTGTCGCGCTTCCACGGCGTCGGCCCGGTCACCGCGCGGAAAATGGCGGCGCTCGGCATCGAGACCGGCGCCGATCTGCGCGCCAAATCGCGCGCGTTCCTCGCCGAGCATTTCGGCAGCGCGGCGGACTGGTATTACGCGATCGCGCGCGGCGTCGATGATCGCCCGGTCAACCCGGATCGCGTGCGCAAATCCTCCGGCTCCGAGACGACCTTCAGGACCGACCTTACCGACCCGGCCGAGATCGAAGCGGGCGTACTCGAAATGGCCGAAGACGTGTGGCGCTGGTGCGAAAGCGCACAGGCGTTCGGGCGCACCGTGACGGTGAAGATCAAATATCAGGACTTCCAGCAGATCACCCGCAGCCGCAGCGCCACCCGCCCGATCCGCACCCGCGCCGACCTCCACGAAGCCAGCCTCGCCTTGGTGCGATCGGTGCTGCCGACGCCGAAGGGAATCCGGCTGGTCGGCGTGACGGTTTCGAACTTCGATGGCGCCGAAGCGGAGGCGCTGCCGCTGTTCGATGCGCTTGCCGAACCCGATCCCCGGCCGGTATCCTTTGCGGAAATAGCGGAAGACGAGGCATGACCGATATCGCAGGCGCCAATCCCTCCGAACGCATCGATGCGCGCATCGCCGAACTGGCCGACTGGCGCGGCGCAATGCTCGCGCATGTCCGCGCGCTGATCCACGAAGCGCTGCCCGACGTGACCGAAGACTGGAAGTGGCGCGGCGTGCCGGTCTGGTATCACGGCGGCATGCTCTGCACGGGGGAAACCTACAAGAGCGTCGTCAAGCTGACCTTCGCCAAGGGCGCGAAGCTCGACGATCCCGCCGGGCTGTTCAACGCCAGCCTCGACGGCAATGTCCGCCGCGCGATCGACATCGCGCAAGGGCAGACGCTTGATGCCGAGGCGTTCAAGGCACTGATACAAGCCGCAGCGGCACTCAACCGGACGTAGGCACGTCCCCGCCCGGAACCCGCAGCCCCGCGATCAGGATATCGACCATCGCGCGCGCATGCGCCTCCCAGTCCGACCCGGCGCCGCCATTGGCGACGCCGGCCACAGCGCGCAACAGATCGAGCGGCTCGACCGTCAGCCGGATCTCGCCCCTGGCGACGGCGCGGTCGGTGAGCAGGGTCATCGACTTGGTGATCTGTCCACCCGACGTCGCATAGAGTTCGCGCCCGCTCACCATCGTCGCGAGCGCGCCGGCGATGATCTGCTTGGTCGCAAAATACTCGACGAACAGCAGCATCCACGCGCGCAACGCCGCGACGGGTGGCTGTTCGATCGCCAGCCGCTCTGCGGCGGCGGCAAGCTGGTCGGCCTCGTTGCGATAGACCTGCACGATCAGCGCCTCGCGCGTCGAGAAATGGCGATAGAGCGTGCCGATCCCGAAACCGGCCTCGCGTGCGATCTCTTCCAGCCCAACGTCCATGCCCTTGCTCGCGAACACAGCTTTCGCGGTGGCGAGCAGTTTGAGCCGGTTGCGTTCGGCATCGACGCGCGGTTTTCGCACAGGCGGTTGCGCCGACATCACCACTTTTCTACGCCGAACCCTTGAAAACGGAGGAACCCTCCGCATTTAAACGGAGACGCCCTCCTGATACCGTAGCGTAGCGCAAGAGGCAACGTCGCCCGCCTTCAAAGGAACAGCATATGGCTCAGCAATTTGGCGCGACCTCCACCACCGACGACGTGCTCGCCGGGGTCGACCTTTCCGGCAAGCGCATCCTCGTCACCGGCGTCTCCGCAGGCCTGGGCGTCGAAACCGCGCGGGCGCTCGTCTCACACGGCGCGCAAGTGGTGGGTGCCGCGCGCGATCTCGCCAAGGCCGAACGCGCGACAGAGGTGGTGCGCGCCGCAGCCGCCAACGGCGGCAGCCTTGCGTTGATCGAACTCGATCTCGCCAGCCTCGCCAGCGTGCGCGCCGCCGCCGATGCGCTGGTGGCAGAGGGCAAACCCTTCGATGTCATCATCAACAACGCCGGCGTGATGGCGGCGCCGTTCGGCCGCACCGCCGATGGGTTCGAGACTCAGTTCGGCACCAACCATCTCGGCCATTTCGTGTTGGTGAACCGGCTCGCCTCGCTGCTGCGGCCGGGCGGTCGTGTGGTCGCGCTTGCTTCGTCAGGGCATCGCTTCGCCAACGTCGATCTCGAGGACCCCAATTTCACGCGCGGCGACTATGATCCGTGGGTGGCCTATGGCCGTGCGAAGACCGCCAACATCCTGTTCGCGGTCGAGTTCGACCGGCGCCACCGCGACCGTGGCGTGCGCGCAGCGGCAGTGCATCCCGGCGGCATCCAGACCGAGCTCGGCCGTCACCTCGACCATAGCACGGTCGAAGCGATGGCCGCGCAGATCAACGCGGATCTCGCCGCCGAGGGCAAGCCGGCCTTTGCTTGGAAGACGATACCGCAGGGCGCCGCGACCTCGGTCTGGGCTGGCGTGGTCGGCGACGCCGACGACATCGGCGGGAAGTATTGTGAAAATTGCCACGTCACCACCAACGTTACCGAAGGCGCGCTCAGCGTAATGAGCGAAGGCGTGCGCCCCTATGCGATCGACCCTGACAACGCCCGGGCGCTGTGGGCGAAGAGCGAGGAACTGGTCGGCGAGACGTTCTGACGATGTGAGAGGAGGCCTCGCCTGCCGTCACGCGACGGCGGGCGCGGCCTCTCGCCATCACGCCTTGTCGGCCGTTCCCGGCTCCGCCATCTTGCGGTGCTGTTCGGCAAGCACCGACGCGGGCGTGATGTGCGCGACTGCGGCCTGCACCTTGTTTTTCCAGCCCGAGACGATGCTGGCCTTGCCCGCCATCACCGCGTCCCAGCCATCCTTCGCCACATCGGCGGGATCGCTCTTGCTGTCGCTTGCGCCGACCGACGTGTCGAGCATGTCGCCACGTTCGAAGAATTCGGTCTCGACCGGCCCCGGCATCAACGTGGTCAACGTGACGCCCTTCGACTCTTCGATCTCGTTGCGTAGCGCATCGGTGAAGCTGTCGACGAACGCCTTGGTGCCGTTGTAGACCGCCTGAAACGCGCCGGGGATAAAGCCGGCGATCGAGCCGGTGACGAGCACCTTGCCCTCGTCGCGCGCTACCATCGGCGTGAGCACCTTCTGAAGCAGATAGGCGGTGCCGGTGATGTTGGTATCGACCACGCGCCGCCACTCGGCGAGATCCTGATCGAGAAACGCGTGCCCAAGCCCGCGCCCGGCATTGGCGCACAGCAGGTCGATCTGGCGGCCGCCCGCCGCCGCCAGCAACTCATCTACGCCTTCGATCGTCGAAAGATCGGCCTCGACCCATTGCACGTCGGTGCCGAACTGCTCGAAGTCGGTCGCTGCCGCTTCGATCAGCGGCTCGTCGGCGACGACGAGGATGTCATAGCCGTGCTTCGCCGCGAGCGTTGCAAGTTCGAAGCCGATGCCGGTCGAGGCGCCGGTGATGATCGCGAATTTCTCAGCCATGATCTCATCCTTCTTCTCCCCTCCCTGACAAGCAGGGGAATCGCATTTGAGCTGGAGGGAGTAGCGCCGGGCAGGAAAAAGGATTCTGAAGCGTCTTCTGGAAAGACCGGGAGATGCAGGTGCGTGGTTTTCGAGAGTTGTTCGAAGTTGTGCCAGAT
>NZ_SGIS01000019.1 GCF_004208535.1 Sphingomonas populi | reverse complement strand
CGATTATATCGAGCGCTTCTACAACCCGACGCGCCGGCACTCGACGCTGGGCTATCTCAGCCCCATGGACTTCGAGCGGCAAGCGCATGTAGCCTAACTTGGTGTCCATGGGACCGGCAGCAGCTCAGTAACGCAACAACCCGCGCAAATTTGCCACGTGGCGCGGCTCATTCCGAGAGAGATCGCTGACGGCGGATCGAACGATGCGATACCCCTAGATAGCTGTGGGGACAAATTCCGATCGGGGTTTCATCGGCTCCAGTACGTGTTCCGCATAACCGGAACGCGCGAAAGCAATCCCATTGGCATAAGGCAACTTACGCCCATCACTTCCGCTTCATCTTCTTCAGCATGTCCGCCGTCCGCAACGCCGCCTTGCTCGCCTCCGACAGTTCGCCTGGGCCAGTCGGGCGGGTCAAATATCGGTCTAAAGGTCTTAGCTTCCCGGCAGCGACCGTTCCTCCAGCCTCGCGCCCCGCTGAAAATATGCTGATCGTACCATCGGGCGCGATTTCGACCCTTGTGACGCTCAAGCCGGCGGTCTGCATCGCCCTCAACGCGCGGGTTAGATCGGCTTGTCGGAAGGCGGCGGCGCGGGTCACGGCAACGTCACGGTATACAGATGCCCGCTCTCAGTAGCACGATCTAAAGTTATAGGATTTTGTAATCCGGCGTATAGTTAAGCTTTTCCCAAGCGGCCGGATTGTACTCGGACCGTTCGAATTTTTCTCCGGCCCGCAGCCAAACGCACGACACGAACGCACTGCCTTCTTGGATGAAGCCGACACGCTCCACTTCGAAAACCGAAGACTGCGCACCGCTGACTTGGATCGACTGCCCGACCTGCGGAAGTGCGTCGAAATTGAAGTCCTCCCCGCCGAAATCAGAACCGTCAACCGGATCATGCTCTTTCGGAATGAACACGCGGACTTTCATTCTGGCCTCCCAGCAGGAATCAGCGGAGCGTATAGACCCGCTGCAAAAAGGTCGCCGGATCTGTGCCCACAGCTAGGCGTAAAGGCGCTCGTCCATCTTTGGCGCGGGGATGTCGCGACCAAGCTCAGCAGCCGTTTCCAGCCATGCGGCGGCGGCGTCATATCCAGCGGCAAGGGCTTCCTCGGGCGTCTCGCCATCGGCCATGCAGCCCGGTAGATCGGGAGCGGTCGCCAGATATCCGCCGCCAAGGCTCTCCGGCAGCGGGCGCACATCAATCTCGTAATCGTAAGCGCTCATGATTCGCTCCCTACCACAGAGTCGATGAACAACACCAATTTGACGATATAGATGACCTTGATCGGTTTTGCAGCAGGCACCGTTAAAATCTCGTCCTGCGATGGGTGAGAGAGGGTCGCGTGGCTGCTGCCGCCCTTGGGCCGCCGGAGGGATACGCCATATGCGTTTGCCAGCCGCTCGACATCGGCCATCTGCCAATCGTTCTTCGGGTTGGCACGCATCGCCTCCAGAAGCTTCTGGGCGCGGCTCATCAGCCCAACGCCTTCTCAACTAGGCGGCGGATCGCCTCGGGGCGACTGACATAGGGCGGCCCATTCGCAGCGATCCAGGCATCGACCTTACCCAATTCGTCGCCACCCATGCGGACCATGATCGGCGTAGAATCAACCTTTGGCCGGCCACGTTCTGATTTCTTGATATCTTCGTTTGACGCATTCATGATGCTTTGATATCAAGAAATCAGGCCGAAGGGAAGCAGCAACTTCCCATCGGCCCTAACCAAAGAGATCATTAGGAGATCGACATGGCTTTTAGGCCCGTACACGTCGGGCACCGCCCGGCGCAATCTTTGCCGCGCGTTGTGCAGAATCACACCAACATGGCCGCCGCCTCGGCTGCTATCGCCTCCCGGCTGGGCGGTGCAGCATGATCGGCGCGACCACACGCCGCGCGATGCTCGGCGCTATCGCGGGGGTGTCCGTTGTAGCCCTCGCCGGCGCCGCACTGGCGAATCACTCCCATGCGAGCGAATGGGACGCCGCCTTGAGCGACTACCACCAGAAGAAAGCCACCGCCGAGCGGATGGGCGCCACCGACGAAGACGGCGTTGACGCCGCTGTCGATGCGTACTGCATGGCTATGGACCATCTGGTCGAGAATGTCCGCGCCCCGACCTTCGCCGCCCTCACCTACAAGATCGAGCTGGCGAAGGAGCGGTGGACAGACTTCCCAATGCCCGAAGAATGGCTCAATGCCTTCGCGGCTGACATTCGGAAGCTGGCGGCGATCGGCGCCACGATCGGCGGTGTCGCATGAGCGCCGCCTACGTGACCGATCCGCCGAAAGCGCGCTTCGAAGGCGACGTGCTATGGCTCGATCTCCGTTCCGGCAAGGAAACCATGAGCTTCGCGCTGACGCGTAATGCGACGCTGCATCTGTTTCAGACGGTCAACCGCGAGGTGCCGCGAATGTTTGACGAGCCTCAGGCCGAGATAGTCCCGTTCGAGAAGCAGGCGCGTAAGCCACGCGCCAAGGCGGTGCGCTCATGACCGAGCAATGCAATCGCTGCCGGTTCTGGCAAGTGGACAAGGCTACTCTCGCGGCAGGCGATCCCTGCGGCGAGGACATCGCCTTCGGTCGCTGCCGGCGCAACGCTCCCGTCGTGATCGGCGCGCTCGCCGCTCTCGGCGTGCCCCGAACCCCTTGGGGACGCGATACCGACATGGAAAGCGAAAGCCTGTCGTCGATGCAGGTCCACCTCGCCACTCGCCAGCCGGTGACGGAAAACGTGGACTGGTGCGGCGAGTTCCGCGAGGCATGCAGGGAGAACGTGTGATGACCACTGAACAAACGACTGCCTTGCGGCGCATCATGATCGAGGCACACCAGTTCGGCAACATGCTTAAGTTGCTCGGTGCCGGCTCGGAGGTGACGGCCGAAACGCATCTGCTGGAAGATAGCCTCGATGTCTGTGCGGCAATCGCCAAGCGGATCGGGTCTGATATTGGCGCCTTACTGCCGAACAACTGATACACGCCCGGCTCGCTTGATTGGCGCGCCGGGCGTCATCGCTTCTCGGCAGCCAAGCGACTTCCTGCCGACCACCTAGGGTGTGTATCGAACGCACACCCTTTCAGAGATCTTCGGTAAAAAGCGCCCCCCCCTCGATCGGGGGTATACCCAAAACTGGACACACCCAAGGGTGTCGGAGATTACGACACCCTTGGCGGCGTTGCTGCCGCCGTAAACCCTCCCATGCCGATACCGAACATGCCGCCGCATGGCACTACAGCGCGGCTACACCAACCGGCGGCCCATGCCGACCGACTTCCCCGAAATGTTCGTCCTACTGGGTCACAAGACGATTGAGGACCATTACGCCTGCGGCATCGGCACGGTGAAGCGGTGGATGCGCGAGTATGGCGAAGCGGAGTTGATCCAGCTTCGACGGGGCTACCTGCGCAAATTGTATGCTTCGAAGGGCTTCCGCAAATCGCCGGGCAGACATGCCGGCGTCAGATTCGGCGGCTTCCCCGAGATGGACGCGAACGACCCTGCCCTCGCCTTCATGCCCGTGCGTCAAAGCCGCCGGCCGTGGCGTGAAGATGTTTGGGTGCCGGTGAATGGCAGCAAGCCGAAGCCGGACGAGTTCGGCGCTTTGCCCATCCATGAACCCACTTCAAGCCCCGTGGGTGCTGCGTGGTTACATGAGGAAAATGGGGGAGTGGATTTCTCCACTCCCATCCCGCCTAACCCTTTGAAAAGGTTTGGTGCACCCGGAGCGATTCGAACGCCCGACCCTCAGATTCGTAGTCTGATGCTCTATCCAGCTGAGCTACGGGTGCGTGGGAGGTCGCCTTTAGATGCGCTTTTTCAGGGACGCAAGTGCGTTGCGCGATTCTTTTGCGCGGCATAGAGCGATTTCCATGAAAAACCGCCGCGCCACCGCCGTTTCCGCCCTGCTGCTGACAGCGCTGCTGTCGAGCGGTTGCGCCCAGACCGTCTCCCCCTATCCCTCGCTCCAGCCACGCGCGATCGAGCGGCGCAGCGATACCGAACCGACCGAGGCGGCCGCCGCTGCCGCCACGCCCGATGTCGCGCTCGAAACCCTGCTCGCCGCCAAGGCGAAAACCTTGGCAGATACCGATTCGGCGTTCGCCCCGGCCGCCGACAGTGCGGAACGCGCCGCCAAAGCTGCACGCGGCGGCGCCGTCGGCAGTGATCGCTGGATCGCGGCGCAGACCGCGCTCGCCAAGCTCGATGCGTTTCGCGCGACCACGTCGGCGCTCGTCACCGATCTCGACGAACTCGCGATCGGCCGGGCGCGCGACGCCAAGCCGCCCTACCCAGCCCTCGATTCGTTGAAAGGCCGCGGCGACGCGCAGCTCACCGCCGAGATCAACCGCATCGCGGAGATCCAGGCGCTGCTGCCAGCCGCCTGATCCGGGTTCGCTTACGCGGGCCGGTCGATCGCGTAGCTGACGGTCTCGCGGCGCGGATCATCGATCGCGAAGTTCGGATGATCGAATCCGCCCAGCCGCACCATGCCGAGCCGCTCCATCAGCGCGCGGCTCGCATGGTTCTGCGCGGCGGTGATCGCGACGATGCGCGCAGCGTCGCTATTCGCCCAGCCCCAAGCGAGGCTCGCCTGCGCCGCCTCGCGCGCATAGCCTTGCCGCCAGTGCGCCGCCGCCAGCATCCAGCCGACTTCGACCTCGCCCGCGATCGGCGTATTCTCCGCCCCCGGCTTGAGCCCGCAGAAGCCAATCACCGTACCGCTGTCGCGCAGCACTACCGTCCAGAAACCGAAGCCATGCGACTGCCGATAGCCCTCATGCCGCGCGATTGTCGCCGCGCTGTCCTCAGGCGTCTTGAGCGGGCCGAGATCGGCCATCACGCGCGGATCGCTCCACATCGCATGCAGCGGCGCGTGATCGCCCGCTACGGGCAGCCTGAGCACGAGCCGGGCCGTCTCGATCATGCGCCGAGCAGGCGCGCCGCGTGGAGCGCGTGATAGGTCAGCACGCCCGAGCAGCCGGCGCGCTTGAACGCGATCAGCGTCTCCAGCACCACCGGATCGCGCTCGGCCACGCCAGCCGCAACCGCCGCCTCGATCATCGCATATTCGCCCGACACCTGATACGCGAACACCGGCACCTGGAACTCGGTCTTCACGCGCAGGATGATGTCGAGATAGGGCAAGCCCGGCTTGACCATCACGCTGTCGGCGCCCTCGGCGAGATCGAGCGCGACCTCGCGCAGCGCCTCCTCGGCATTGGCCGAGTCCATCTGGTAGGTCTTCTTGTCGCCTTTGAGCAGCCCGCGCGAACCCACCGCGTCGCGGAACGGGCCGTAGAAGCCGCTGGCATATTTGGCGGCATAGGACATGATCTGGACGTTGACCCGGCCCTCACCCTCCAGCGCGTCGCGAATCTGGCCGATGCGCCCGTCCATCATGTCGCTCGGCGCGATGATGTCCGCCCCCGCCGCCGCCTGATTGAGCGCCTGCCCGACCAGCATTTCGGCGGTGGTGTCGTTCACCACATAGCCGGCCGCGTCGACCAGCCCGTCATGGCCGTGCGCGGTATAGGGGTCGAGCGCGACGTCGGTCAGCACGCCGATTTCGGGCACCGCATCCTTCAGCGCGCGGGTGGCGCGGCACATCAGATTGTCGGGGTTGAGCGCCTCGCGACCGTCGTCGCTGCGCAGATGCGGCGGCGTGTTGGGGAACAAGGCGATGCACGGAATGCCGGCGTCACGCGCCTCCTTCGCGCGCGCGACGATGCCGTCGATCGACCAGCGCGAGACGCCCGGCAGCGTCGCAATCGGCTCCTCGATGCCCTGCCCCTCGGCGATGAACAGCGGCCAGATCAGGTCGGCGGGGGTCAGCACCGTCTCGGCATGGAGGCGGCGGCTCCACGGGGTCGAGCGGGTACGGCGGAGGCGAAGCGCGGGATAGTGACTCATGCCCGCCCAGATGCGCGCTCAGCCGCTCGGGTGCAACCGTCCGGCGGGTTCCGAGGTGGCGTGCGCGCCCTCCTTCGCTTCCTCTTCATGCGAAGGCACGGCGAGCACCGCATCGCGCCACTTTCCGTAGCGGAAGTACAGGCTGGCCAGCACCAGCGACACGACCGAACTGGACGGGAACGCCCACCACAGGGCATCCGCGCCGAGCAGCGGCTTGCCGAGAATCGCGATGCCGACGCGGAACGGGATCAGTGAGGCGATGAGGATCAGCAGCGGCGCGAGCGTCGCGCCATTCGCGCGCACCGTGCCGAAGATCACCATCGTCGCGCCGAACATCAGGAAGGTCCAGCTCGAGATGAGCTGGATATGCCGTGCGATCGGGATCGCGGGGCTATGGCTGTCGATGAACAGGCCCATCAGCGGCCGGTCGAACAGGATGATCGCGGTGATGACGACGAGCGTGATGATCGTGTTGTAGAGGATGCCCGAGCGCGTGATCTTGCCGACCCGGTTCCACAGCCCGGCGCCGATGTTCTGCGCGGCCATGCTGCTCACCGCCGCGCCGATCGCCATCGCCGGCATCTGGATGTAGTTCCAGAGCTGCTGCGACACCGCATAGGCGGCCGCCGTCTCGACCCCGAGCCGGTTGACGAGTCCGATCATCGTCAGCCCCGATACCGACATCACCAGCATCTGCGCCGCCATCGGCACGCCCTTGGCGACGATGATCCGCACCAGCGCGGGATCGGGGATCAGCCATTTGAGTTCCGCGCCGCGCAGCCGGATCGGCAGATCGCGCGCATAAATGTAGATGAGGAGACCAATCGCCGACACCGCCGACGCGATCAGGGTCGCGGTCGCCGAGCCGGCGATGCCCATTTCCGGGAACGGCCCGATGCCCCGGATCAACAGCGGGTTCAGCCCGGCGTCGATGCACGCGCTCAGCACCATGAACCACATCGGCGTCAGCGCGTCGCCGGTGCCGCGCAATCCCATCTGGATCAGCAGGCTCAGCATCGACAGCGGCAGTCCGAGGAAGATGACGCGCAGATAGATCAGCGCCAGCGCCTGCGCTTCGCCGGGCGTCGCCATCAGGCGAAGGATATCGGGCGCGAAGACATAGCCCAGCACCGCGATCACCACCGCAGCGGCCACCACCAGCCCCACCGCCGACCCGAACGCGCGCCGCGCGCCCTCGATATCGCGCCGCCCGATCGACTGGCCGATCAGGATCGACGCGGCCATGCCGAAGCCGAACACCGCGCCGAAGCTGAGAAACATCACGATCGTGGCGTTCGAGGTCGCCGCCAGCGCACTCTCGCCGAGGAAGCGCCCGACCCAGATCGAATTGATCGATCCGTTGAGCGTCTGAAGGATGTTCGAAGCGAGCGTCGGCAGCGCGAACGCGAGCAGCGTCCGCCCGATCGGCCCGGTCGTCAGATCCCTGCCGTGACCTTTCGGCGGCTGTGCCACACGCATCCCCTCATTGCTGCAGGCGGCGATAAGCGAGACGCTACGATTCTCAAAGAGAGGAAGCGAAAAAGCCCTCTCGCCTCCGGGGAGAGGGTTGGGAGAGGGGCTGTCCAGCAGCGCAGCGCGCGCGACTGCCCCTCTCCTAAATCCTCTCCCCAGCGGGGAGAGGACTTCCCACGCTCAACCTCAACCGTTCACCCCAACCGCGCCAGCGCCGCCGTCAGCCGCTCGGCCTCGGCTGCCTTTTCGGCATGATCCGCCCGCGCCTTCTCGACCGCCTCGGGCTTGGCCCGCTCGACGAAGCTCGCGTTACCAAGCCGCCCGGCCAGCGCATCGCGCTCCTTCTCCGCCGCCGCGATGCCTTTGGTCAGACGCGCCCGCTCGGCATCGAGATCGATCACGCCGGCGAGCGGCAGCACGAAGGTCGCCTCGTCGATCACCACCTGCGCCGCGCCGCCGGCGGGTGCCTCGCCCTCGGCCACGTCGATCCGCGCGAGCCGGGCGATCACCGCCTGCTGGCGCGCGATTCGGGCTTGCGTCTTCGTGCCCGCATCGCGGACGTGGAACGGCATACGCGCGCCGGGCGCGATGTTGAGTTCCGTCCGCGCCGCGCGCACCTCGCTCACCAGCCGGATCAGCCAGTCGATCTCCTTGCTCGCCTCCGGGTCGATCGCGCGCGCATCGGCCATCGGCCATTTGGCGACGATCAACTCGCTCTCACGCGCGCCAGTCTTCGACCAGAGTTCCTCCGTGATGAACGGCATGAACGGGTGGAGCAGCACGAGGATCTGGTCGAGCACCCAGCCCGCCACCGCGCGCGTCTCGTCGGCCTCCGGGTTCCCCTCCCGCTCGCGAGTTTCAGGTGAACGATGCCCCGCATCGTTCAGGTCAGGCTGGGAGCCTGACCGACCTGAAACTGGGTTAGGGGAGGGCGTGTCCGCAAGCGCCGCAGTCTCGTCGACAGCCCCTCCCCCGGCCCCTCCCGCAGGCGGGAGGGGAGAGAGGATCGGCTTAATGAGTTCGAGATACCAGTCGCAGAACCGGCTCCACGCGAACTGATAGACCGCGTTGGCGGCGCCATCGAAGCGATAGTCGGCCAGCGCGAGATCGACCGCCTGCACCGTCTGGATCGTCTCGGCGATGATCCACTTGTTGACGGCCAAGTCCGCGCGCGGCGCCTCCAGAGTGGTCGATGCGGTGATGCCGTTCGCCTGGCAGAAGCGCGCCGCGTTCCACAGCTTGGTCGCGAAGTTGCGATAGCCCTCGACGCGCTTCTCATCCATCTTGATGTCGCGGCCCTGGCTTTCCATCGCCGCCATGAAGAAGCGTAACGCATCCGCGCCGTATTTGTCGATCAGCCCGAGCGGATTGACGACATTGCCCTTCGATTTCGACATCTTCTGCCCGTCCGCCGCGCGGACGAGGCCGTGCAGGTAGAGTGTGCGGAACGGCACGTCCTTCATGAAGTGCAGCCCCTGCATCATCATGCGCGCATCCCAGAAGAACAGGATGTCGAACCCGGAGATGAGGACGTCGTTGGGGTAGCGCCCTTTAAGCCCTCTCCCCTCCGGGGAGAGGGTTGGGAGAGGGGCAGTACCGGGCGCTGCGCTGCTGGACAGCCCCTCTCCTAAATCCTCTCCCCGGAGGGGAGAGGACTTTTCGGTCTCGGGCCAGCCGAGCGTCGCGAACGGCCATAAAGCGGAGGAGAACCAGGTGTCGAGGACGTCGCTGTCCTGCCATATGTACAGAATGTACTCTTCGTCAGTCTTTTCTTTAAAAACCGCTTCAGCCCAACTCGACACTATTTCTATTCGATTATAGTTGTAATGCTCCCGCGCAAGGGCAAGCACAGCTTCCTCGGTTTCACCGACAAAAACCGGGCCATCGCTGCCGCCAAGTCGAAGATTTTTAGAATAAATCGGCCTCGGTCCCAATGGACCGTCGTCAATCGATGGCCCAAACCAAGCCGGAATCCGGTGCCCCCACCACAATTGCCGCGACACGCACCACGGCTGGATATTCTCCATCCAGTTGAAGAACGTCTTTTCCCACGTCTTCGGCACGATCTTGATCGCGCCCGAGCGCACCGCCTCGATCGCCGGCTTCGCCAGCGTCGCCGCATCGACATACCATTGGTCGGTCAGCCACGGCTCGATCACCACGCCCGAGCGGTCGCCGTAGGGCGTCTGGATCGTGCGCGGTTCGAAATCGTGCTCGGCGTCCTCCTTGTCGAGATGCGTGACGAGGAAGCCCAGTTCCTTCATCCGCTGCACGACGAGTTCACGCGCGCCATCGACCTTGTCCTTGCGGAACCGGTGAAGCCCGATGAACTCGGCCGGCACCTTGCCATCGGCGGTCTGCACGACATTGGCGGCGGCATCGAGCATGTTGAGCATGTCGCGCGCCTCGATGCCGGCGCGCTTGCCGACCTCGAAATCGTTGAAATCATGCCCCGGCGTGATCTTCACCGCGCCAGACCCCAGTTCGGGATCGGCATGGTCGTCCGCGACGATCTCGATACGCCGGCCGGTGATTGGCTGGTCGATGAACTTGCCGATTACAGATTGGTAGCGCGGATCGGCGGCATTTACCGCCACCCTCATATCGGCAAGCATCGTCTCGGGCCGCGTGGTCGCGACGACGATGTGATCGCGCCCGTCCGCCAGCGTCACCCCATCGGCGAGCGGGTAGCGGAAGTGCCAGAAACCGCCCTTGATCTCGCGCGTCTCGACCTCGAGGTCGGAGATGGCGGTGCCGAGGCCGGGGTCCCAGTTGACCAGCCGTTTGTCGCGATACAGCAGGCGCGAGCCGTCCGGCTTAACGGTGTTGTAGAGATCGACGAACACCTTGAGGACGGCCTTCGAAAAGCCCTCGTCCATCGTGAAGCGTTCGTTCTTCCAATCCATCGAGCAGCCGAGCCGCCGCAATTGCTGCGTGATCTCGCCGCCGCTCTCGGCCTTCCACGCCCACACCTTCTCGACGAACTGCTCGCGTGTGTAATTGGTGCGCTTGTCCTGCGAGAGCCCCATCTGCCGCTCGACCACCATCTGCGTGGCGATGCCGGCATGGTCGGTGCCGACCACCCAAAGCGCGTCCTTGCCCTTCAGCCGAGCGTGGCGCGCGAGGATGTCCTGCAACGTATTGTCGAGCGCGTGGCCGATGTGCAGCGAGCCGGTGACGTTGGGCGGCGGGTTGACGATCGTCCACGGCTCGGCGCCGGGGCGATCGGGGCGGAACAGGCCGTTCTCCTCCCAATGCGCGTACCAGCGCTGTTCGATATCGGCGGGGTCGAAGGTTTTGGGAAGTTCGCTCATGCTGGCAGCGTTTAGCCGGACGTGGGCAAATTAAAAGGGCGGCGCGCACCCGATCGGTGCGCAAGCAACCTGTACCTAAGCCTACAGACACATTCAGCATCGATACGAATCGCGCGGCCTAAAACCGCAATACCGATCAACGGACAGAGGATGGTACGATGAAAAGCTTCAAGATCGCCGCCGCGCTCGGCCTGATGGTGGCAGGCCTCGGCATCACGACCAGCGCCTCGGCGCAGGATTACGGCCGCGATCATCGCGGTTACGACCATCGCGACGATCGTCGTGACTATCGGGGCGACCATCGCGGCTTCCGTGGTGATCGTCGTGACTGGCACGGCGAGCGCCGCGGCTATTACGGCGGCAACCGCGGCTATGGCAACGGCTGGGGCCACGGCGGTCGCGATTGCCGGACGACCTGGCGCCATCACCGCCGCGTGACGGTGTGCTACCGCTAAAATCTTCTGAAGGGCGGCGGAGCGATCCGCCGCCCTTCCTGTATCAGTCGCCGGTCAGAATACGGTCGACCAGTTCCTTCACCGTCGGCACAAAGCCGTTCGAGTAGAACGGATCGCGCTTGAACTGATACGCGCCGTGCCCGGCGAACATCAAATTCTGCTCGACATCGCCGCCATGCGCGATGTCCTGCAAGGTCTTCTGGATGCAGAAACTGCGCGGATCGGCCAGCCGTCCGGTCGAATTGGTCTCGCTATCCGCCCAGGACGAGAACGAACACTGGCTGAGGCAGCCCATGCAATCGGACTGATCCTTGCGGATCACGCCCTTCTCTTCGGGCGTCACGAACACCAAAGTATTGTCGGGCGTCTTCAGCGCATCGGTGAAGCCAGCGCCAAACCACTGCCGCGCGCGCAGCAGATCGTTGCGCGTCACCCAGAAGTTCTTGCCCTTCACCCCGACATCGAGCTGGAAGATGTGATCGCCCGCTTCCTGCGTCGAAAACGCGATCTGCCGCTCCGATCGCGCTTCGAGGTGGCGGAGGAACGGGTTGCGCACCGCGCTCGAATAGAAGCCGGTCGGCGAGAAGCGGTGGAGCAGCACCTCGCCTTCCTCGATATTGGTGAGCCGTGCCTTCCACGCTTCGGGAATCGGGCTTTCCTTGGTCAGCAGCGGGCGCGTGCCGAACTGGAACGCGATCGTACCGAGTTCGGGATTGTCGATCCAGTCGCTCCAGTCGCGCAGATACCAGACGCCGCCGGCCATCACGATCGGCACGTCGTCGGAAATGCCGCCCTCGCGCATCGTCTCGCGCAGCGCCTTCACGCGCGGGTACGGATCTTCGGGCTTGCGTGGATCTTCGGCGTTGGACAGGCCGTTGTGGCCGCCGGCCAGCCACGGATCTTCATAGACCACCGCCGACAACCACTCGGACGCCTTGGAATAGGCGCGTTTCCACAGCGCACGGAAGGCACGGCCCGAGCTGACGATCGGCAGATAGCTGACGTCGTAGGACGAGGCGATCTCGGACAATTTGTACGGCATGCCCGCGCCGCAGGTCACGCCGGCGACGAGGCCGCGCGTGCGCTCCAGCACGCCATGCAGGATTCGCTGGGCGCCGCCCATCTCCCACAGCACGTTGATGTTGATCGCGCCCTTGCCGCCGGCGATGTCGAACGCGCGGCGAACCTGCTGGACGGCGCCTTCGATCGCGAATTCGATCAGTTCCTCATGCCGCTCGCGGCGGGTGAGCGATCGATAGACCTGCGGGATGATCTTGCCATCAGGATCGTAACTATCGGCGTTCACTGCGGAAACGGTGCCGATTCCGCCAGCCGCCGCCCAGGCGCCCGCGCTCGCGTGATTGGTCGCGGCCACGCCTTTTCCGCCCTCCACCAACGGCCAGACTTCGCGGCCGTTATAGATGATGGGCTTCAAACCTTTGAACACCGATATCTCCCGATAGAAAACGCGCCGACACAAAACTGGCGCGTGATATAGCGATTTGGCAACGCTTGACGAGACAAATAGGTCTCAGCCGAGACAACCGGGCCTGCCGAGTGCCCCGGAATAGAGCGCCGCATAGCGCGCGATCATCGTTGCCTCGTCATATTCTGCAACCGCTTTAGCCCGATTCTGCTCGCCGAGCCAGACCCGCGCCGAGGGTTCGGCACCCGCGATCGCCTGCAACGCGTCGCGAATGCGGACCTCGTCGATGGCATTCTCGATATAGGGAAGGTTGCCCGGCGCGACCATGTTGGGAATGTCGCCAACCGGCGGCGCGACGATCGGCAACCCCGCCGCCATCCCTTCGATGATCGAGATCGGCGATTGTTCGCTCTGCGACGACAGCGCCATGATGTCGAACAGCCCGACGTATCTGTGAGGCTCGGGCAGGAAGCCCGGCATAACGAGCTGGTCCGCCAGCCCCATCGCCTCGGCCGCGTCGAGGATCGCCTGCCGCTCCGGCCCCTCGCCGACGATCACCAGCCGCGCGCGCGACGCCATCCCGCCAACCGCGCGCACCAGCAGCGGCAGGTTCTTGACGGCACGCAACCCGGCGAGCGTGCCGATCACGATCTCACCCGGCTTGCGGCGGAAGCCGGGGATCGCGTCGGGCTTGGGCTTCACCGCATAGCGCGCGGTGGCGATGCCGTTGCCGATGCGGTGGACACGGCTTTCCGGCTGTTTCCACGTCTTGAGCGCGATCGTCTCCAGCGTGACCGAAGGCACCGCCAGCGCGTGCGCGGCGCTGAGCGCGATGCGGCGGTAGATGTTGCGCTGTGGCTTGAGGCCCTGCGCCTCGTCCTCGTTGAAACCGTCCTCATGGTGGACGACCGGCGGCCCCTTCATGCCAGCCACGCGCCGCGCCATCACCCCGTCGATGCCCCCCCAATTGTAGGTCAGCACCAGGTCGAAGCGGCGCATGTAGCGCGTGATCGCCTCATACCGCGCGACCGAAGGGCGGCCGCTCAGCGGGGGCGGGTTCTGCGCGATCTCATAGGCGATGCCGGGCGCGATGGCGTCGCGCGCGCCGTACTGGTCGGGCATCGCCGAGACGATCGTGTGCCGCGCGCGGTCGCCGAACGCGTTCATCAGCCGCACCGCGCGCGCTTCCTTGCCGCCAAGGCTGAAGCTGGAATGGAGGTGGAGGATGTTCACCGCAGGCATCCCCCGCCCCTGCCCGCTTTCGTGGGCCGCTTTCAAGGCTCAGGCGGAAAATTTCGCTTTGTCGACATGCGTGATGCGGCAGGCGAGATCAGCCTCGCCACTCGCCACGACATAATGGTCGCCCGCGTCGGCGATGCCGGTGGTGAACACCACATTATCGAGATACATCAGCTCCTTCATCGGCTCGGTCAGTTCGGGCGCCGGCTCCAGCAGCGGCGCATCGCTGGTCGCGACCACCAGCGACGGGTCATCGCGGTCGAGGATCGACCAATAGGTGCGATAGATGCCGACCACCCCCGACGGCTCGACACCGTGCCACAGGGTCAGCCAGCCACGCTCGGTCAGCACCGGCGGCGCCCCGCCGCCCATCCGCGCGGTGGCGAGCGTCGCCGCGTGCGGGCGGATGCCGGGCTTGTCATACGGCTTCCAGTGAAGCGCGTCAGGCGACGACGCCAGATTGATCGACGGCCCCGCGCGCCATTCGCTGCCGGGCGGATAAGCGAAATAGAGATCGCCGAGCGGCCGCGTCTGCGCGAAATATTTGTCGCCGATCTGCCCTTCGAAGATCAACATGTCCTTGTTCTGATGATCAAGCACGATGCCTTCGAGCCGCCAGTCAAGCGCATCGTCCGATGTGTAGAGCGTGGTCGCATGCCGCTCGGGACTGACCGAACAGGTCGTCATCAGATAGCGCTCGCCGACCCGCGTGATCCGCGCATCCTCGACGCCGTAGCATTGGTACGGCGCACGCGGCGCGATCGCGCGGTCGTAATGCACCGCCACCACCTTGGTGCCGTCCGCCGACAGTTCGACCGGCAGCAGCCACGACAGCGACGTCAGCGCCATCACCTTCCAGCCGCCGCCGCGCATCATGAACTTGCGCGGATCGGCGGTATCGACGTGTTCGAGCGGCCAGGGATCGAGCACATAGCCGCCATCCTCCCACCGGATCGCGTGAATATGCTGATCGACGATCGGATGCCTGAGCGCCTCGGCGACGCGCACCATCAGCAGCAGATTGCCGTTGCGCAGCCGGGTCATGCCGGGGTTGAACGCGCCCAGCACATAGGTCTCGGCAGCGACCTTGCCCGCGAGCGGCGAGCGCGCGAGATCCACGTCGCGCGGATCGAACACGATCTGGTCGAACGCCATGCTCACTCGCCCTCGCTCATGCGCGGCGCGACGACGATCTGCTGCACCACCGCGCGGCGCGGCTGGGTCAGCGCGTAATGCACCGCGACGGCGATATCTTCGGAGCGAAGCATCTTTTCCTCGCGCACCATCTGCTTCTGCTTCTCCGCATCCATGTCGGGATAATGCATGTCGGCCTGGGTCAGCGACGGCTCGACCAAGGTCACGCGGATATTCTTAGGCCCGAGTTCCTTGCGCAACGCCTCGGCGAAGCCGGCGATGCCCGCCTTGATGCCGGCGTAGACGGTCGATCCCGGCCCGAGCACATGAGTCGACATCGATCCGATCAGCACGATGTCGCCGCCACCCTCGCCCATCGCCTCGACCGCCGCGTGCGCGCTGGTGAGATAGGCGGTGAAATCGACCGCGATCGCGTACCGCAGCTCGCTATCGCTCATGTCGGTCAGCCCCTCGGCCGGGATCGCGGCGTTGATGACCGCGACGTCGAGCCCGCCAAGCCAGTCGCTCGCCGTCTTGACGTAGCGTTCCGGCGCGCCCGGCTCGCCGAGATCGACATTGGTGCCGGCGCCGGTCCCGACTTCGCTGATCCGCCCGACCGCGTCGGCGAGATGCTCGGGCGTGCGGCCGCAGACGTGCAAGCGTGCGCCTTCGCTCGCCAGCAGCACCGCGATGGCGCGGCCGATCCCCGTGGTGCCGCCGGTGACGAGGATACGTTTGCCGGAAAGACCGGACACGGCGGTATGCGCGTCGGCGAGGTTGAGCATGCGAAACTCCCGTTTACGATACGGGAGAGACGGTTCAGGCCGCCACCGGTTCCCCGATCCGCGCCAGCAACCGCTCGATCGCGGCGACCGCGACCGGCTCGGACAAGGTCGGCGCGTGTCCCACGTCGGCCACGGTGACGAGTTCCGCCTGATCGAGCATCTCGGCCATCCGCATCGCGGTCGGGCTCGACAGCAGATCGGACAGCGCACCGTGGACGATCAGCGTCGGCACGTCTTCCAGCCGCGCCAGCGCGCGCCACATATCGGGTCCGGCCTCGTTGCCCGGCACGCGGAACGGCTCGGCGATCTTCATGTCGTAATCGAGCACGACGCGGCCTGCACTGTTCACCCGGTACAGCCGCTTGGCCATCACCAGCCAATCCTCGATCGTATAGCCGGGGAAGGCATCGGCATTGGCTTCCGCCACCGCGCGCGCGGCGTGCATCCACGTCGGCCAGGTGTTCGACTTGCCGACATAGCCGCGAATCCGCAGCAGCCCCGCCGGCTCGATCTCCGGCCCGACATCGTTGATGAGCGCCCCCGCCAGCCGCTCACGCGCCGCACCCGCCAGCAGCATCGTCAGAATGCCACCAAGCGAAGTGCCGAACGCGACGAAGCTCGATACCCCCAGCTCGCCGAGCAGCGCCTCGATGTCCTGAACATAGGTCATCGGCACGTAGGTCATCGGGTCTTTGGCATAGGCACTCTCGCCGCGCCCGCGCAGATCGATCGCGATCACGCGCCACTCACCGGCGAGGCGCGCGGCGACATCCTCGAAATCGCGCGCATTGCGGGTCAGGCCCGGGATGCAGACGATCGGCGGGCGATCCTCGCGGCCCGGATAGTCGCGATAATGCAGCCGCAGCCCGTCGTTCGACCACCAGTATCGGTTTTCATAGGCGGGCATGGTTGCGTCCTCGGCTGTGGCGCACCCATATCGCGGCATGAACGAAACGCTACAAGCCTATCGCCCCGATCCGCGCATTCTGGATTTGGGCGACGCCTTCTACGATCCCGTCGCGGCGGCGAACTTCCCCGAAACGCGGCTGCGCTTCCGCAACGATCGCGCCGCCGGCGAGATCGGGCTGGACGCGCTGAGCGATGCCGAATGGACCGGGCATTTCGGTCGCTTCACACCACTGCCCGACAATCTCCCGCAGCCGCTCGCGCTGCGCTACCACGGCCACCAGTTCCGCTCGTACAATCCAGACATCGGCGACGGGCGCGGCTTCCTGTTCGCGCAGATGCGTGATCGAAATGACCGGCTGATGGACCTCGGCACCAAGGGCAGCGGCCAGACGCCGTGGAGCCGCTTCGGCGATGGCCGGCTCACGCTCAAGGGCGGCGTACGCGAAGTGCTCGCGACCGAAATGCTGGAGGCGCTCGGCGTCGAAACCTCGCGCAGCTTCTCGCTGATCGAAACCGGCGAGGCGCTGGAGCGCAACGACGAACCCTCACCGACTCGCTCGGCGGTGCTGGTGCGGCTCAGCCACGGCCATATCCGTATCGGCACGTTCCAGCGGCTCGCCTATCTGCGCGATGCCGAGAACATGGAGCGGCTGATCGGCTACGTCCTGCGCAACCTCTATGGCGAGGAACCCGGCACCGAACCGGCGACTCGGCTGCTCGATCTGGTGGTGCGGCGCACCGCGAAGCTGGCCGCCAGCTACATGGCGGCAGGGTTCGTCCACGGCGTCCTCAACACCGACAACATCAACGTCACCGGCGAAAGTTTCGACTACGGCCCGTGGCGTTTCCTGCCAACTTGGGACCCCGCCTTCACCGCCGCCTATTTCGACCATTCCGGCCTCTACGCCTTCGGCCGCCAGCCCGAGGCGATCCATTGGGATGCGATGCAACTCGCCGTGGCGCTCCGCACGGTCAGCGAGTCGGCGCCGCTGATCGCGGTACTCGAAACCTTCGGCGATCAGTATCAATCCGCCGCGAGCGAAGCGATCCTGTGGCGACTCGGCCTCGTCCCGCGCGGGCCGGAGGAGGATTCCGCGTTGATAGGCGCGGTCGAGCGCGGCTTGCGCACCGAGATGCTGCCGGTCGATCGCTTCTTCTTCGACGCGTTCGGCGGCCATTTCCCCGACAGCGACGCCTTCGCCGAGGCCCGCACGCGCGCCGCGCCTTATGCCGCGCGCAAATCCCGCGACCATGCATATTGGCGCGACGACACCCCCTGCGCGATGGTGATCGGCGAGGTCGAGGCGATCTGGTCGGCGATCGCCGATCGCGATGACTGGTCGCTGTTCACCACCAAGATCGCCGCGATCCGCGACATGGGCGCGGCGCTCGCATGATGCGGAGGCGGTGGATTCCCGCACCGAACTCGGGCAAAGGCACACGCGATGTCCGCGTCTGAACTCCTCTCCTTCGAACCGGCAACGAACGCCGAACTCTGGCGTGGCCAGTCCGGCGATGTCGATGCCGAAGTCGCCATCGCGCGCGAAAGCTGGGCAAGCTGGGCCTCCCGCCCGCTCGCCTATCGCACCGAGGCGTTGCGCCGCTTCGCCAACGTCGTGCGCCGCCGCGCCGATGCCTTCGCCGATCTGATCGCGCGCGAAACCGGCAAGCCTTTGTGGGAAGCGCATACCGAAGTCGAAACGGTCATCGCCAAGGTCGATATCTCGGTCAAAGCCTATGCCGAGCGTACCGCCCAGCGCCGGCTCGACGCGCCGATGGGCAGCCGAATCGCGCTGCGCCACAAGCCGCATGGCGTACTCGCGGTGCTCGGGCCGTATAATTTCCCGGCCCACCTGCCCAACGGCCATATCGTGCCCGCTTTGCTCGCCGGCAACGCCGTGGTGTTCAAGCCGTCCGAGAAGACCCCTGCGGTCGGCCAGTTCCTCGTCTCGTGCTTCCACGAAAGCGGCGTGCCCGAAGGCTGCGTGCGGCTGCTGCTCGGCGGCCCGGACGAGGGCAAGGCGCTCGCCGCGCATGACGGGATCGACGGGCTGCTGTTCACCGGCTCGGCCCGCACCGGCATCGCGCTCAACCGCGCCTTCGCCAACCGGCCCGAGAAGATCCTCGCGCTGGAGATGGGCGGCAACAACCCGATCGTCGTGTGGGAATCGCCCGACATCCACTCGGCGGCGGTCATCATCGCGCAATCGGCGTTCATGAGCGCGGGCCAGCGCTGCACCGCCGCGCGCCGGCTGATCGTAGACGAGCGCGTCCACGATCAACTGATCGATACGCTCAATACGTTGGTCGGCCGCATGATCGTCGATGAACCGCATGCCAAACCGGCGCCGTTCATGGGTCCGGTGATCGACAACGAATCGGCCGATCAACTGAGCGAAAGCTTCCTTGAGCTGATGATCCGTGGCGGCCGCCCGATTCGCCATCTCGAGCGGCCCAAAGCCGGGCTGCCGTTCCTCCTGCCCGCGATGATCGACACCACCGACATGGCGGAGCGGCCCGACATCGAGCTGTTCGGGCCGATCCTTCAGGTGATCCGCGCCAAGACGTTCGAGGATGCGATTACCGAGGCGAACAACACGCGTTACGGCCTGTCGGCGACCTTGCTCAGCCAGAACCCGGCGCTGTACGACCAATTCTGGGCGAATGCGCGTGCCGGCATCGTCAACTGGAACAAGCCGACCAACGGCGCCTCGTCAGGCGCACCGTTCGGCGGCATCGGCTGGTCGGGCAACCACCGCCCGAGCGCCTATTATGCGGCGGATTATTGTGCGTATCCGGTGGTTTCCAGCGAAGCCGAGCAGGCGCGCGCCAGCATCGGCGTTGGTCTGCGCGACGCCTGAGCACGGCTCGTCGCATCATGCCGGCGGCGTGCGACGAGCCGCGGAACCTCCCAGTCGGATAAGCGATTGAGCGATCGTGACGACTGAAACCACCGACTCGACCCGCTCTCCGCGCTCCGACAAGCTCCGCCAGCAGGCCAGCAATTGCCTGTCGATCGCCGTCCGCGAAAAGGCTCCCGATTTCGCCGCCGAGCTGATCGACGAAGCGATCCGCCTCGCCCGGCGCGCGCGCGAACTGGATACGCCCAAGCGCTGAGTGAAAATCGCGGCGACCGCCGCCCTCCCCGTTCCCCCGCGAAAGCGGGGGTCCAGAGCCAAGCAGCGCACCGCCGCCGGGTGCGCCCAAGCAAGTTTCCCTACCCGCCGCAAAAGCAGGCTTCGGTTGTGCCGCCCCGCCAATTCGCGCATCGGGCGAATATGGCTACGCTGCTAGACCCCAACGCGCGCGGGCGCGTCATCCTTGTCGGCGCGGGACCGGGTGATCCCGGCCTGCTCACCGTTCGCGCGGTCGAGGCGCTCAAATCCGCCGACATCGTCGTCCATGACGGGCTGATCGACCCGCGCGTGCTCGATATCGCCCCCGCATCGGCACAGCGCATCTCGGTCGCCAAGCGCCGTGCGCGCCACACGCTGCCGCAAGAGTCGATCAACGCGCTGATCATCGCGCATGTGAGGACCGGCGCGATCGTGGTGCGTTTGAAGGGCGGCGACCCCTTCATCTTCGGGCGTGGCGGCGAGGAGGTCGAGGCAGTGCGCGCCGCCGGCCTGCCGGTCGAGGTGATCCCCGGCGTGTCGGCCGCGCTCGGCTGTGCAGCGGAAGCGATGCTGCCGCTCACCCACCGCGACTATTCGAGCGCGGTCAGCTTCGTCGCGGGCCAGTGCAAGGGCCTCGCCGATCAGGACTGGTCCGGCCTCGCCGGCAAGGGCCGCACGCTCGTCATCTACATGGGCGTCGCGACCGCCACCGACATCGCCGACAAATTGATGCGCGACGGCGTCGCCCCCGATATGCCGGTCGCCACGCTCGAACGCGGCACGCTCGCCGGCGCGCGCGCGCTGCGCACGCTGCTCGCTGATCTCGGTGCGATGATGGAGCGCGAAAAGGTGGCAAGCCCGGCCATCATCGTTGTAGGCGAAGTCGTCGATCTGTCCGACGCGCAAGATAGGCTCGGGCGTTGGGCAACGGTTGCTGAGGGGACGTTCGCGTGAAGCTGCTGACGGGGAATGACTTGCCGACCGGCGACGTGATCTGGTGGACCGGCTCGGGCTGGTCGCGCCATATTGCCGAAGCCGCCGATGTCGGCGCCGAGGGCGAAGCGCTCGCCAAGCTCGAAGAGGCCGCGCGCCGCGTCAACGGCCCCTATGTGATCGAGGCGACCGCAACCCCGCAAGGCCCCCGCCCCGCCCACATCAAGGACCGCGTCCGCGCGCTCGGCCCGACCGTGCGGATGGACCTGACGCTCGCCCCCGAGGCATCGCCGCAGGTGGTGCTGTGATGGTTCACGCGGAGGCGCGGCGGCGCGGAGAAGGTTTGTTCGCGCAGAGGCGCAGAGGACGCAGAGAGAGAGTCGCGCGCGGCAGCGCGCTTGTTTTCACCTCGATTGTTGCAAGGTCTTCCGCTCGCATCGTTGCGCCAACACCTCTGCGCCTCTGCGCGAACCCACTCTCTTTCTTCTCAGCGCCTCCGCGCCTCCGCGTGCAAAAAATCAGGGCTTTCTGATGTACCAGTACGACACTTACGACCAGTCGATCGTCGATGCCCGCGTCGAGGAATTCCGCGATCAGGTGAAGCGCCGCCTTTCGGGCGAGATCACCGAGGATCAGTTCAAGCCGCTCAGGCTGATGAACGGCCTCTATCTCCAGCTCCACGCCTATATGCTGCGCGTCGCGGTGCCGTATGGCACGCTGTCGGGCACGCAGATGCATATGCTCGCGCATGTCGCGCGCAAATATGATCGCGGCTACGGCCATTTCACCACGCGGCAGAATATCCAGTTCAACTGGATCAAGCTCGACGAAGCACCCGACATCCTCGCCGAAATCGCGAAGGTCGAGATGCACGCCATCCAGACCAGCGGCAATTGCATCCGCAACATCTCGTCTGACCAGTTCGCCGGTGCCGCCGCCGATGAAGTCGCCGATCCGCGCCCCTGGGCCGAATTGCTCCGCCAGTGGAGCACCTTCCACCCCGAGTTCACCTATTTGCCGCGCAAGTTCAAGATCGCGGTGATCGGCGCCGACGAGGATCGCGCGGCGATGCGGCTGCACGATATCGGCATCCAGTTGCTCAAGCGTGACGGGCAACTCGGCGCGAAGATTTTCGTCGGTGGCGGCATGGGCCGCACGCCGATGATCGGCCCCGAGATCAAGGACTTCATCACCGCCGATGATCTGATGAGCTATCTGGAGGCGTGCCTGCGCGTCTACAATCGCTACGGCCGGCGCGACAACATCTACAAGGCGCGCATCAAGATCCTGATCCACGAGATCGGCGCGGCCGAATATGCCCGCCAGGTCGAGGAAGAGTTCGCGCATGTGAAGACGCTCGGCATCGACCCGCCGCTCGCCGAGCTGGAGCGGATCAGCGCCTTCTTCGCGCCGCCCGCGTTCGATGGCGACGCGCCCGACACGCTCGACCGCAGCGATCCCGATTTCGCGGTGTGGGTCGATCAGAACGTGCGCCCGCACAAGCAGCCCGGCTATGCGATCGTCACGATCAGCCTCAAGCCGACCGAAGGCATCCCCGGCGACGCCTCCGCCGCCCAGATCGACGTGATGGCCGATCTTGGCACGCGCTATTCGTTCGACGAACTGCGCGTGACCCACGCGCAGAACATCGTCCTGCCGCATGTCCGCAAGGCCGATCTGTACGCCGTCTGGCAGACACTCGACGCGGCCGGCCTCGCCACCGCCAATCTCGACCTGATCGGTGACATCATCGCCTGCCCCGGCCTCGATTATTGCGCACTCGCCAACGCGCGCTCGATCCCCGTCGCGCAGAAGATCGCCAACCGCTTCGCCGATCTCCAACGCCAGCGCGACCTCGGCGAATTGAAGCTCAAGATCAGCGGCTGCATCAACGCCTGCGGACACCACCACGCCGGCCACATCGGCATCCTCGGCGTGGATAAGAAGGGCATCGAGAATTACCAGCTCTCGCTCGGCGGGTCGGGCGCGGAGGATGCCAGCATCGCCAAGATCACCGGCCCCGGCTTCGACGAGGACGGCATCGTCGATGCAGTCGAGACGGTCACCAACGTGTATCTTGAGCGGCGCGAGGCCGGCGAGCGGTTCCTCGATACGTACCGCCGCGTCGGCATGGAGCCGTTCAAGGTGGCGCTCTATGGGTGATCTTACCGTCACCCCAGCGAAAGCTGGGTTCTCCTGCGGCTCCTGCCATGCCCTCCCCAAGAAGACCCCAGCTTTCGCTGGGGTGACGGATCGTTGAAAATGACCGACTCCCCCCTACGCTTCCGCGACGACGCCCCGCACGAGGAGCCCGCCGTCACGCTCGACGCCTTCCTCGGCCAGACCAACGCCACCGCCGTTCGCATCGAGCCGGGCGACGACGTCCGCGCGCTGCTGCCGCATCTCGGCCAGCTCGCGCTGATCGAGATCGCCTTCCCCGCCTTCCGCGACGGACGCGGCTATTCGGCGGCGCGTATCCTGCGCGAAGCCGGCTACACCGGCGAGCTGCGCGCCGAGGGCGACGTGCTGGTCGATCAGATCCTGCCAATGCGCCGCTGCGGCTTCGATAGTTTTGCTCCCCGCACTGAAATCGATTCTGCCACGCTGAAAGCCTCGTTGTCGCGCTACGACCACGTATATCAGGGGGCGGCCGATGGAGCCGTGCCTGTTTGGAAATTACGTCATGGCCAGCCTCGCCCGTAAGCTCGACATCATCGACACACGCCCCGCCTTCACCCAGGCCGATGCCGACGCGCTCAATGCGCGCTTCGCTGGCGTCGACGCGCAGACGATGTTGACGACAGTGTTTGCGGAAGGGCTGCTGGGGCGCATCGCGGTGGTGTCGTCGTTCGGCACCGAAAGCGCGGTGCTGCTCGATCTTGTCGCCAAGGCCGATCCGAGCGTGCCGGTGATCTTCGTCGATACGCTCAAGATGTTCCCGGAAACGCTCGCCTATCGCGACACGTTGGTGCGGCAACTCGGCCTGCAAAGCTCATGGGCGGTCGAACCCGAACCCGCCGTGATCGCCGCCAAGGACGAAAAGGGCCTGCGCTGGTCCTACGATCCCGATGGCTGCTGCGAAATCCGCAAGGTCGAGCCGCTCAAGCGCGCCAAGCAGGGTCTCGATAGCTGGATTTCAGGACGCAAGGCGTTCCAGTCGAGCACGCGCCAGAACATCGCCCGCTTCGAAATCGAGGACGGTCGCCTCAAGATCAACCCGCTGGGCGACTGGGTGAAGGCCGATCTCGAAGCCTATTTCACCGCGCACGATCTGCCCCGCCACCCGCTCGAAGCCGACGGCTACCTTTCGGTCGGCTGCCAGCCCTGCACCAGCAAGGTGATGCCCGGCGAAGACCCCCGCGCCGGCCGCTGGCGCGGCTGGGAAAAGGTCGAATGCGGGATCCACGTCGCGGAGAAGCCCGGCGAAGAACCGGTGTTCTGACCGCGCGTTAGCGACAGGCCCACACGTCACCCCAGCGCAAGCTGGGGTCTCTCGCGGCAAGGGCACCCGCCGCCACCACGAGACCGCAGCTTACGCTGGGATGACGGTCACCTTCCCTCAATACCCGACATAATCGCTGAACCGCGTGAACATCGGCTCGAACTTGAGGATCACCTTGCCGGTCGCGCCGTGGCGCTGCTTGGCGACGATGAACTCGGCAAGGCCGAACACCCTCTCCATCTCCAGCATCCATTGCGCATGGTCCTCGTGAATTTTCGCGCTATCACCGTCAACCGGACGCTTCGGCTCCTTGGCGGCGACGTAATAATCTTCGCGGAACACGAACATCACCATGTCGGCGTCCTGCTCGATCGATCCCGATTCGCGCAGATCCGAGAGCTGCGGGCGCTTGTCCTCGCGTTGCTCGACCTGACGGCTGAGCTGCGACAGCGCGATCACCGGCACGTTCATGTCCTTGGCGAGCGTCTTCAGCCCGCGCGAAATCTCCGAGATTTCCTGCACACGCCCGTCGCCCGAGGCCTTGGCGGAGCCGGTCAGCAACTGGAGGTAATCGACCACCACCAGCCCGATCTCGTTGTTGTGACGGCGCTGGAGCCGCCGCATCCGGGTGTGCAGCGCGGCGATCGACAGGCCGGCGGTATCGTCGATGTAGAGCGGCAGATTTTCCAGCTCGGCGGCGGCGGCGGCGAGTTGGTTGAACTCCGTCTTGCTGATCTTGCCCATGCGCAGTGCCTCGCCGCTGATCCGCGCCTGCTCGGCGAGGATACGCGTGGCGAGCTGGTCCGCCGACATTTCGAGGCTGAAGAACGCGACCTTGGCGCCGACCGATTCGCTGTGCGGCATCCCGTCGGCACGGTCGCGCATATAGCGTTGCGCCGCGTTGAAGGCGATGTTGGTGGCGAGCGCGGTCTTGCCCATGCCCGGACGCCCGGCGAGGATCATCAAATCCGAATGGTGCAGGCCGCCGATCTTGCCGTTGATCGAATCGAAGCCGGTGGTGATGCCCGACAAATTGCCGCCCGAATTGAGCGCGCGCTGCGCCATCTTCACCGCCAGCGTCGTCGCCTGCGCGAAGCTCTTGACCGCGCTCTCGCTGCCGCCGTCGGCCGCGACCTTGAACAATTCCTCCTCGGCCAGTTCGATCTGCGCGCGCGGATTGACCTCCTCCGAAGTGTCGAGCGCGCGATCGACGAGACTGCGCCCGACCGTCACCAACGTGCGCAGCATGGCCAGGTCGTAGATCTGCGTCGCGAACTGGCGCGCGCCGATCAGCCCGGCGCCGCTGCCGGTCAATTGCGCGAGATAGCCGGGGCCGCCCAATTCCTTCATGCCGGGATCGGCATCGAACAGCGGCCGCAGCGTTACCGGCGTCGCCAGCATGTCGGTGCCGCGCAGCTTGCGAATCGCCGCGAAGATGCGGCCGTGCAGTGGCTCGAAGAAATGCTCCGGCTCAAGCTTGTCGATGAGATCGTCGGCGAGCCGGTTGTCGATCATCATCGCGCCGAGCATCGCCGCTTCGGCCTCGACGTTTTGCGGAAGGGCGATCGCCTCGGCGGCGGGCGGTACGGGGGTTGCGAATGCGGTTGCCATCGCCGCTCTGTACGCGCCGCATCCTCACTCTCAAACCCGCTTGCGCCGGTTCGCGCGTGCAAAGTGTGGATAAGCGGGTGATTGTCGGGCGACGACTTCCCCGATAGGGCCGCTAGGATGGCGGACCCGCGCATCATCCATGTCTCGCTCGACGAAGCCACGATTCTGTGGCGTTCGGCCGATATCGAGCAGGAACGGCGGATCGCGATCTTCGATCTGATCGAAGAGAATCATTTCGCCCCGCAGCGCGCCTATGCGGACGGCTATGCCGGGCCATACCGGATCGAGCTCGCGGTCGAGGAAGGCCGACTCGGCATCGCCATCCACCGCGAGGACGGATCACATCTCGAAACCTATGTGCTGGCGATGGGGCGGTTCCGGCGGCCGATCAAAGACTATTTCGCGATCTGCGACAGCTATTACCAGGCGATCCGCAACGCCACGCCGCAGCAGATCGAGACGATCGACATGGCGCGGCGCGGCCTCCACGATGAAGCCGCCGGGCTGCTCAAGGAGCGGCTGGCGGGCAAGATCGAGATCGATTTCGCCACCGCGCGGCGGCTGTTCACGCTGATCTGCGTGCTCCACATTCGGAACTGAGAACGATGCGACTCAACACATGGGGCAAGCGGCTCGCCGCCGCTGGGGTGGTCGCGTTGTTGCTGATCGTCCTTGCGTGCGCCTTGTGGGCTTTGGCGCTGCAATGGCGCCCGACCGACACATACCCGATCCAGGGCGTCGATGTGTCCGATGTGCAGGGCGAGATCGAATGGTGGTCGGTTCACGGCGCCGGCGCCGATTTCGCCTATGTCCGCGCGACCAGCGGCGCCGCCGGGCGCGACATGCGCTTCGCCGCCAATTGGGAAGCGGTGCCCAAGACCGGAATGCGGCGCGGCGCGATGCATTTGTATTCGCTGTGCCATCTCGCCGTGGATCAGGCCAACAACTTCAACACCACCGTCCCGCGCACGCCCGATGCCCTTCCCGCTGCGGTAGACCTCGACTTCACCGAGGATTGCACCGCCCGGCCCGATGCGCCTGCGGTGATCGCCGAACTGCGCCGTTTCCTGACGATGGTGGAGGCGTATACCGGCAAGCCGGTGCTGCTCAAGATCAGCCGGCGGTTCGATTCGGCCTATCGCGTTACCGCAGCGTTCGATCGCCCGGTGTGGGCGACCGGCAACTTCTTTCCGCCCGATTATGCTACGCGACCTTGGCGGATGTGGCAGGCGAACGATATGCGCCGGGTCGATGGCATCGAAGGCCCGGTCAATTGGGATGTAGTGCGACCATGAGTGAAGCCCCGGTTCTCGACGATGTGATGCGCGACCGGCTGGTCGGTGCGGCCCGCACGGCCGCGCTCAACGCGCACGCGCCATACTCACGGTTCGGGGTCGGCGCGGCGGTGCTGCTCGCCGATGGCAGCGTCGTGACCGGCGCGAATTTCGAGAATGCCAGCTACGGCCTGTCGCTCTGCGCCGAGACGGTCGCGCTGGCGACCGCGAGCAGCGCCGGGCGACTGCGCGAGGTGGTGGCGATCGCGGTGATCGGCGGCGCGATGGACTCACTCGGCGTACCGCGCGGGTTCGCGGTGGTCAGCCCGTGCGGACGCTGCCGGCAGGTCATCAACGAAGCTGCGCAGATGGCGGCTCGCGACCTGACGATCTGGTGCGCGGCGGCGGAGGGCGATGCGGTTCAACGCCATATGGTGTCGGACCTGCTGCCGCATGCGTTCGGTCCAGCCGACCTCGGCATCGGCGCCTGATGGCCAAGGCCGACCGCCTCGCCCGCCTCGATGACCGCCGCATCGAACTGGAAGCCGAATATCGCGAGGCGCTGATCGCCGCGCTACGGGTAACGGCTGCGGGGAAATGGGGCCTGTTCGATCACAATGGCGACCGCGCGGCGCGCGCGGCAACCGCTCCCGTCATCGACGAACTGGCCGAGATCGGCGAGACCATCGACAAGGCGCGCGCTCAGCTTGGGATGCCACCCTTCGCGCTCCAACAGGAGTTCCTCGCGTCGCGCGGCCGGGTCTCGCCGCAGGCGCCGGGCGAGCCTAAGCAAGCTCAGGCGTGGCTCGACCGGCTGGCGTAGCGCACCGACGGGTATTGCCCTGCCCTGGCTTTCCGGCGAAAGCGTGCGCCCACACAGGAGCGCCCAATGTCCGTCATGTCAGACCGCTGGATTCGTGAGCAGGCGCTTTCGACCGGCATGATCGAGCCGTTCATCGACGGGCAGAAGCGCGATGGCTGCATCTCCTACGGCCTTTCCTCCTACGGATATGACGCGCGCGTCTCGGACGAGTTCAAGATCTTCACCAACATCGACAGCGTGATCGTCGATCCCAAGGATTTCGCGGCGAACAGCTTCGTCGATCGCAAGACTGACGTCTGCGTGATCCCGCCCAACAGCTTCGCGCTGGCGCGGACGGTCGAATATTTCCGGGTGCCGCGTGACGTGCTGGTGATCTGCCTCGGCAAGTCGACCTATGCGCGCTGCGGCATCATCGTCAACGTGACGCCGCTCGAACCCGGTTGGGAAGGGCATGTCACGCTGGAATTTTCCAACACAACGCCCCTGCCCGCCAAGATCTACGCCAACGAAGGTGCGTGCCAGTTCCTGTTCCTGCACGGCAACGAGCCGTGCGAGACGAGCTATGCCGATCGCGCCGGCAAATATATGGGCCAGCGCGGCGTGACCTTGCCGCGCCTGTAACCGTCCGGCTCCGCCACCGCTCATCCTTCGCCACGAATTGCGGATACAAAAAAGGCGGCCCCGAAGAGCCGCCTTTGGAATCTGGAAGTTACCTCGTAACGATCAGAAATCGTTGCGATATTGCTCGTTGCCGATGAAGCCGAGCTTCGAAATGCCCGACCGCTTGATGACGGCAAGGACGGTATCGACCTTCTCGTACTTTGCATCCGGGTTGGGCTGGAAGTGCAGCTCAGGCTCCGGGTTCATCGTCTTGGTCTGCTCGAGATACTGCTGGAGCGTCACGAGATCGACCGGATTGCCGTTCCACTGAACCACACCGGCCGAATCGACGATCACCTTGTTCTTGACGGAATCGACGATCGGAGTGTTGGTCTTGCTGTTGATCGGCAGATCGACCTTCACCGCATGCGTCTGCGGCGGGATGGTGATGATGAACATGATGAGCAGAACCAACATGACGTCGATCAACGGCGTCGTGTTGATGTCCATCATCGGTTCGCCTTCACCGCGACCAGAACTCATTGCCATATCGAAATTTCCCTAAAACCGCGGCCCCAAAATGCCTGAATGATCATTCGCCGGGGACGACGTTGGGTGGCGGCTGCGAAATGAAGCCGACCTTTGCGAAGCCCGCCATCTGCATCGTGTAGATCGCACCACCGACACACTTCCAGGGCACGTTCACGTCGCCGCGGATATGCGCCTCGGGCAGGTCGTCCGGGGTCAGATTGGCAGCGCCGCCGAGCCGCTTCACTTCGGCCTGGAGCTTGTCGACCGCACGCTTCAGCAGTTCCTCGTGCGTCACGCGCGTGAGGTTCCAGTAAATCGCGCAGTTGCCGCTGGTATCCTCAACCACGGACAGGCTGACGTTCTCGGGCTTGGTCGTCGTCGGATCGTATTTCACGTCCGGCAACTTCAGCTTGATGTTCTGAACCACCACCGGAACGGTGATCAGAAAGATGATGAGGAGAACCAACATGACGTCCACGAGCGGCGTCGTGTTGATGTCCGACATCGGCGTATCGCTGTCAGTTGGTGCGCCAGTGCTCATCGCCATGGACGGCTATCCTATTCTCAACAGTCGTACTGCCGGAACAACTTCCGGCAGCGGAGGGTGGGAGCCGCCGCATGAACGGCTCCCATATGCTGCTTACTTGGTAACGGTGGTCGCGGGCTTGGCGGGAGCCACCGGAGCCTTGCGCGCTGCGATCGAAGGCTTCACGGCGCCGTCCGATGCGATGTAGCCGAGCACGTCGTTCGAGAACGCGCTGAGGTTCTCGGCGATCGCCTTGTTGCGGCGCTGCAGGTAGTTGAACGCGAGCACGGCGGGAACCGCGACGACCAGACCGAAGGCGGTCATGATGAGCGCTTCACCAACCGGACCAGCAACCTTGTCGATCGATGCCTGGCCGGCCTGACCGATCTTGATGAGTGCGCGGTAGATACCAAGCACCGTACCGAACAGACCGATGAACGGCGCGGTCGAACCGACCGTCGCGAGGAAGGCGAGACCGCCACCGAGCTGCGAGTTGATCGCCGCTTCCGAGCGGGCGAGCGAACCGTGGACCCAGTCATGCGCTTCGACCGGATCGGTCAGGCGACCGTGCTGCTCCTGAGCGAGCAGGCCGTCGTCGACGATCTGGCGATAGGCCGAGTTCTTCTCGAGCTTGGCAGCGCCTTCGCGCAGGCTGTTGGCGGACCAGAACTGTGCGCCGACGCGCTTGCCCTGGTTGATGACCTTCTGCTGCTCGAACAGCTTGGTGAACAGGATGTAGAGCGTGAAGAAGAGGAAGATGGTCAGGATGACTGCGACGGTCCAGGTGACCGGGCCGCCTTCGTTCAGCGAGTTCATCAGGCCGAAATTGTTCTCGGGCGGCGTCGCCCCGGCAGCGAGAATGGTGGTGAGCATGCGGTAACTTCCCTCTCAATAAACCCCCGGCGCCCAATCGCAGGCGCGCCGGGGAAGATGATTATTCAGGCAAAACCCATTTGACCGGCAAGGTGGTCGTCGAGACGATCGGACTACCTGATGCATCCATCGCGGGCGAATATTTCACCCGGCGCTTGGCGATGCTGCACGTAGTCGAATCGAGATCGGAGTTTCCGCTCGACGTCGTCACGACGCAGTCGGTCACACGACCATCGGTGCCGACGGTCAGCCTGGCCACGACACGCCCCTGGGCTTCGGCGCGCAGCGCCGCAGCAGGATATGCGTCAGGACCGAAGAACTGGCCGGGATTACCCTTCAGACCAGCGGCCTTCGACACGACCGGCGCGGGAGGCGCTGGCGGTGCCGGCGGAGCGGCCCTTGGGGTGATCTGGATTGCCGGTGGCGGGGTTTGCACCGTCTGGATCACCGGTGGCGGACTTTGCACCTGCACGATCGGCGGCGGAGATACCACGGGAGGCGGCTGCACCTGCGGCTGATCTGGCGGTGGCGGGGGTGGCGGTTTATCCGGCGGCGGCGGTGGCGGTGGCGCCACGTCGAACGTATTAAGCTTTTCTTGCGCCTTCTTGATATATTTGAAGGCAAGCCCGTTCACGAATGCCCACCCGAATGCCGCGACCACGATCGAAACGATCACGATCGAGACAATACGGCTGCCACTTGTATCTCGATCAGCGTAAGCCATTCAGTAACGAAACTCCTCTGTATACGACGGCGGCGCTTTGTACCGTGCCGTAATGCCCGCTCGTAACTGCCCTTGCGTGGGCTAGTGTATCCTGGACAGGCCAAACCTGTATCGCGGTGAAAACCACGAAGCAAACGCTTTGTCCCCTGAAAAACCTCTAGCGAGCTTCCGTGGCAGAATTATTTCTGTATCCAGACGAAACGATCGGCTAACCAGCAACAATGGCGAAGATTCCCAGAATCGCACTCTTTTGTGCGATCGCAGCATTATCCTGCCCCCCGGCCGATGCCCAGCAGCCGGTCCCACCGCCCGAACACGCGCCGATGGCGACTTTATCCTATACCCGATTCGCGGATCTGATTGTTACCGCTCCCACCATCATCGACGCGACGATTCGCAGCGTCGCGCAGGTCAAGGGGCCGGGCGCGGCCGACGTTCAGCCTGGCTACGCGCGAGTCTATATAGAGGCGGATGTCGCTGCGCTGATCCGCGCGCCGGGTGCGCTACCGCCGACGATCGGCTATGTCGCCGATATTCAGCTCGATGCGCGTGGGCGGATGCCCAAGCTCCGCAAACGCCGCGTGCTGCTGTTCGCCCGCCCTGCTCGCCAGCCCGGCCAGATCCAGCTCGTCGCGCTCGATGGGCAGCGGGACTGGTCGCCCGAGGCGGACGCACTCACGCGAAAAATCACCACCGAAGTGGTTGCGACAGGCGCGCCGCCCGCCGTCACCGGCGTCGGCAATGCGTTCCACACGCCCGGCGCGCTGCCGGGTGAAGGCGAAACGCAGATCTTCCTGACCGCCGCAGACGGTAGCCCGATGTCGCTCAACATCGTGCGCAAGCAGGGCGAACCGCCCCGCTGGTCACCGTCGATGGGTGATCTCGCTGATCCCAACGCGGCCGCGCCGGCACACGACACCTTGCTCTGGTATCGCCTCGCCTGCGGCCTGCCGCCCGCGCTACCCGACAGCAGCACTGCCGGGATCGACCCGTCGGAAGCCGCGATCGCGCGCGAGGACTATAAGGTCGTGCTGGATTCGCTCGGCGGGTGCGACCGGTAAGACCAATTCGTCGGTGCGTCAGCGCCGGTGACGAACCAACGTGATGCCGATCGATTCGTCAGCCTCGGCGATGGCGAGCTTGACGATCTTGACCTGAACACGCCGCACCCTTTGGTCCTGCAGGAACAAGGTGTCGGCGATATGGTCCGCCACCGCCTCGATCAGCGTGAAGTGAACGCCGGCGGGAAGCGCGGTGGTCGCGGCGTGTTTGAGATCGAGATAATTCTTGGACATACCAAGCGGATCGCCGGGCGCGAAATGCGCGGGGCAGTCGAGATCGACCGACAGCGAGATGCGCAGCGGTTGCGGCAGGTGGGTTTCTTCGGAATAGATGCCGGTCAGCACCTGTACTTCGAGATCATGTACTTCAAGGCAAAGCCGGTCGTCCAATGCGCGCGTCCTCAAGGTCTGGAGTGCGCGCGCCATAGCAGATGCGGCGGCGGTGGGAACTGCCGCCGCGTATTCGGCTTGCGTTGGCGCGCGGCGGCGTTAAAGCGCGCGGCCCCGGCCGCCCGTTGCCGGCTGCGCTGCGGACGATGCCTGTGATCGTTATCCTTCCCCTCGCCGAGATTGATGCCACCGCGACCGAGCGGTTGCTCGACCGTGCGTTCGGGCCGGACCGGCACCGCCGCACTGCCTATCTGATCCGCCAGGGCACCCATGCCGTTCCCGCGCTCAGCTTCGCGGCGGTCGATGACGGCGCGCTGATCGGTACGATCCAGTGCTGGCCGGTGCGGCTGATGCGCGACGACGGCGGCAGCGATCCGCTGGTGATGGTCGGGCCGATCGCGGTCGAGCCGGCGCGGCAGGGCGAAGGCGTCGGGCAAAGCCTCACCCATCACGCGATCCGTGCCGCCGAGGAATCGGGCGCGCCACCGCTGATGCTGATCGGCGACCCGGAATATTATGGCCGCTTCTTCGGTTTCGATGCCCGCGCGACCGCGTTGTGGCGCGCGCCCGGCCCGATCGAGCAGCGCCGCCTGCTCGCGCGCGGCGCCGCGCCCGAGGCTGCGGGAATGCTCGCGCCGCGTATACGCATATTCACCTGACTTTACGCGACGGCCGGGCTGGCTTACCGCCCGCACCATGCCGATGGACCCCATGCCCGATTTGTCCGCGCTCTCGCTCGCCGAGATCGCGCGGCTCGCCGAAGACCAGAAACTCCCGCCGATCGAGCGGTGGAACCCGACGCACTGCGGCGACAGCGAGATGCGAATCGCCCGCGACGGCACCTGGTATCATCAGGGCTCGCCGATCGGACGCGAGGCGATGGTGCGGCTGTTCTCGACGATCCTGCGGCGCGAAGCCGATGGCAGCTATGTGCTCGTCACCCCCGTCGAGAAGCTCGACATCGCGGTCGAGGATGCTCCGTTCGTCGCGGTCGAACTGAAGGCCGAAGGGAGCGGCGACGCACAATCGCTCGTCTTCCGGCTCAACACCGGCGATCTCGTCACCGCCGGCCCCGATCATCCGCTGCGATTCGCCACCGGCGAGGATGGCCCCCGCCCCTATCTCGCCGTGCGCGGCGGGATGGAGGCGTTGGTCGCGCGCCCGGTCTATTACGAGTTGGCCACCCTCGCGATCGCCGCCGGCGACGAGCCGCCGGGCCTGTGGAGCAAGGGCGCGTTCTTCGCGCTGGAGCCGACCGAATGACTCTGGTCGAACGGCTGCGCCTCGCTCTCGTCGCCGGGCATGCCGAAGACGCCACCTTGCTAACCGGCGACCATGTCGACGGCGAGTTGATCGATACCGCCGCCGATGTTCGGGCGGCGGTGCTGGTGCCCGTCACCGATCGCGCCCAGCCCGGCATCATCCTCACGCGCCGTACCGATACGTTGAAACGCCACGCCGGACAGGTTGCCTTCCCCGGCGGGCGGATCGATCCCGGGGATGCCGATGCCGTCGCCGCCGCCTTGCGTGAGGCGGAGGAAGAGATCGCCTTGCCACGCGAGCGGGTGATCGTCGTGGGGCAAAGCGACCCGTATCGCACCATCACCGGCTTCAGCGTGACGCCGGTGGTGGCGGTGGTCCCGCCCGATCTCGTGCTGGTGCCGAGCGCCGCCGAAGTCGCCGAGGTGTTCGAGGTGCCGCTCGATTTCCTGCTCGATTCGGGCAATCACCTCGAAGTCTCGGTCGAATGGCAGGGCCACAACCGGCATTATTACGAGATCCTGTGGGGCGGCCAGCGCATCTGGGGCGCGACCGCTGCGATGATCGTCAACCTGTCGCGGCGGTTGCGATGGGCGGGCTGATCCTGCCCGACGCGGCATGGCGGTCGCGGTCGGGTCTCGATCGGTTGTGCGCGGTGCTGGGGCCGGGCGCGGCGCGCTTCGTCGGCGGCGCGGTTCGCGATACGTTGCTGGGGATCGACGTCGCGGACATCGATATCGCCACCGTATTGCCGCCCGAGGACGTGCTCGACCTTCTCCGCGCGAGCGGCATCAAGGCGGTGCCGACCGGCCTCGCCCACGGTACGATCACCGCCGTATTGGCCGAAAGCCCGGTCGAGGTGACGACGCTCCGCCGCGACGTGGCGACCGATGGCCGCCACGCCACCGTCGCCTTCACGCGGGCGTGGGAAGAGGATGCCGCGCGCCGCGACTTCACGATCAACGCACTCTACGCCGATCCGATCACTGGCGAAGTGTTCGATTATTTCGGCGGCGTCGAGGATCTCGCCGCGCGGCGTGTCCGCTTCATCGGCGATCCGCTCCAGCGCATCGCCGAGGATCATTTGCGCATCCTGCGCTTCTTCCGCTTCCATGCGCGCTTCGGCGAGACAGTCGATGCGGCAGGGCTGGCGGCGTGCGGAGCGCGCGCCAACGATCTGATGGCGCTCTCGCGTGAACGGATCGCGGCGGAATTGCTCAAGCTGCTGCTCGCGGACAATGCCGTGCCGACGGTCGCGCTGATGATCGAGCAGGGTATCTTCCGGCCCGTTCTGCCCGAAATCGTGGAGGCGGACCGGCTCGCCCGGCTGGCGACGCGCGAAGCGGATAGCGGCACCGCGCCCAACCCGATCCGCCGCCTCGCCGCCCTCTTGCCGGCCGACGCGACGATCGCCGAAGATGTCGGCGCGCGGCTGAGGCTCTCCAAGCTCGATCGCCGCCGCCTCTTCAGCGCGACCCAGCCCGCCGGGGACGTACCCGCGCGGGCGATCGGCTATACGCTCGGACCCGATCTCGCCACTGACCGGCTGCTGCTGTCGGATCGCCCGCTCGCCGACGTCGAATCGATCGCCGGCTGGCAGCCGCCCCGGTTGCCGGTCAGCGGCGGCGCGCTGGTCGAACGTGGCGTGCGCAAGGGGCCGGAGGTCGCCAGGCTGCTCCGCGCGATCGAGGCGGAATGGGTGCGCGAGGGCTTTCCCGAACAGCCCCGGCTCGACGAGATCGTCGAAAGTGCGCTCGATCAGTGGCGGCGGTTTTCCAGCAACGCATAAGCGTCTTCCGCTTCGAGCGGTCGCGCGTAGACGAAGCCCTGTCCGTAGGTGCAGCCGAGCGCGGCGAGCGTCTGCGCGAGATCGTTGGTCTCGACCCCTTCGGCGGTGGTCTGCATGCCGAGCGCTTGCGCGAGGCTGAGGATCGCGCGCACGATCGCGACCTTGTCGCGATCGGCGAGCATGCCGGTCACGAAGCTGCGGTCGATCTTGAGGATGTCGATCGGCAGCTTCTGGAGATAGGCGAGGTTCGAATAACCGGTGCCGAAATCGTCCATCGCGATCGTCGTGCCCAGCCCCTTCAGCCCGTGCATGATGCCGGCGATCCGGTCGGGATCGGTGACCAGCGCGCTTTCGGTGAGTTCGAGCGTGAAGCGCGATCCCGGCAGGCCGTGCGTGGTGAGCGCGCTTTGCAGCAGCGGCGTGATGCTGTCGCGCTGGAGCTGGATCGCCGACAGGTTGACCGCGATCTTCACCCCGCAATCGCCGCCGAACCGTGCGTCCCACTCCGCGAGCCTGCGCACCGCCTCCTCGATCGCCCAGCGGCCGAGCGGTACGATCAGCCCCGATTCCTCGGCGACCGGGATGAAATCGGACGGGAGGAACTCCGCTCCCGCTTCGTCCCTCCAGCGCGCGAGCGCCTCGAACGACACCAGCCGCCCCGAGGCAAGATCGTAGATCGGCTGGTAGTTGAGCCGCAAATGGCCGCGGTCGATCGCACGGCGAAGCGCCGTTTCCATCCCGAACTGCTCACGCGCGATGTCGAACGCCTGCGGCTGGTATGCCTCGGCATGGCCGCTGCCCTTGGAACGCTTCATCGCGAACTGCGCGTGGCGGATCAATTCCTCGGGATCGTCGAGCCGCGCCGTCCCGAATGCGACACCGACCGAGCAGGCCACGCGGATTTCATAGCCTGACAACCGAAACGGCGTGGACAGCGAACTCGCGACCCGTTTGGTGACGTGCGAGACATCCTTGTTGCCGTCTTCCACGGCCAGGAAGATCGCGAACTCGTCGCCGCCGCTGCGCGCCAGCACGTCATGCGCGCGCAAGACACCTTTCAGACGCCGCGCCACGGTGATGAGCAGTTCGTCGCCCGACATCGAGCCGAGGCAGGCATTCACCCGGCTGAACCGGTCGAGATCGAGCATGATGATCGCGTAGCGAAAGTCCGATGGCGCTTCGTCGAGCAGATGTTCGACCAGGTCGCTGAAGCCGGCGCGGTTGGGAAGGCCGGTCAGGCTGTCGGTCAACATCGCGCGGCGCAGATTGTCTTCAGTGCGAAGCTCGGCGGTCTGGTCGACGAAGGTGACGAGACAGCGCCCTTCCGCATTGCGCGTAACGCGCGCCATCGCCACCCGAAAGTAGCGGCGTTCGACCCGGTCGCCGAACTGGAGCGGGAACGTCTCTTCCAGCCGATCACTTTCCACGAAGGCGGTGATCCGGGCGCCGATCAGATCGAGCAGCGCCGCGTTGTCGATCGGACATCCGAGCGCCGCCTGGTCGAACAGCATGTTGGTGGCGTCTATCGTGATTCGACCGGACTTGGCGCGGATCACCATCGCCGGGATCGGCAACAGGCCGATCAGCCGCCCGGACGTTTCGATGCTGGGCACGATACCGAACACCCGCTCGACCAGGCCGAGCGGCGAGAGCGCGTTCGACGCGAGAGGCTTATCCAGTCCCATTACCCCTCCGCGCTAAGGCTATTTGGTTAAGACGGCATGAAGTTTCCACCCATCGCAGCCGAAACGATATCAGAAAAATCGTTGTTTCAGAAGCGATTATCGCGCGGGAACCCATTTGGCGGCATCCGCCCGGCGGCACCCCGCGCCGATCGCCAGAAGGTAAGGTCCGATTCGGTGCGAATCCGCCCGCTCTCCCCGCCCATCGTCCAGCTAAGCCCTTGCGCCAGCACGAAGGTGATCGCGTCGGACAGGCCGCCGTCGTTGTAGCGCTGGAACTGCACCCCCTGCCCGCGCGCCATCTCGGGCAGTTCGGCCAGCGCGAACACGAGCAGCCGGCGATTGTCGCCGATCACCGCGACCTGATCGGCGGTCGGATCGACCGGCCGAACCACCTTCAGCTTCGCGCCGGCGCGCGGGGTGACGACGGTCTTGCCCTTGCGCGTTTCGGCCAAGGTCTCCGCCACCGGCACGATGAAGCCGCGCCCGTCGCTCGCCGCGACCAGCAGTTTCTCCGCCATGCTCGCGCGGAACAGCCCGACGATCTCGATCGCGCCATCGAGGTCGATCATCAGCCGCACCGGCTCGCCGAAGCCGCGCCCGCCGGGCAATTTATCGGCGCCGAGCGTGAAGAAGCGGCCATTGTCGGCGGCGAGCAGGATCTTGTCGGTGGTCTGCGCGGTCAGGCTGAACAGCGGGGCGTCACCCTCCTTGAACTTCGCCGCAGCGATCCCGGCCGCATCGAGATGCCCCTTGATCGCGCGAATCCAGCCGCGCTGCGACAGCAGGATCGTGACCGGCTCGCGCTCGATCATCGCTTCCAGCGGAATGTCGCGCGCTGGCGCGGCTTCCTCGATCGTGGTGCGGCGCTTGCCGAGCTTGGTCTCGGGGCCGTAGCGATCACGCAGCTTGCCGAAGTCGCGCTTCAGCCGCGTGCGCTGGCGCGCCTCGCTGCCGAGCAGCGCCTCCAGTCCGTTGCGTTCGTTCTCCAGCCCGTCGCGCTCCTTGCGGATCTCCATCTCTTCCAGCTTGCGCAGCCGCCGCAGCCGCATGTCGAGGATCGCCTCGGCCTGCCGGTCGGTCAGCCCGAACTCGGCGATCATCACCGGCTTGGGCTCATCCTCGGTACGGATGATCTCGATCACCCGGTCGAGGTTGAGATAGGCGATCAGATAGCCGTCGAGCAGTTCGAGCCGGTCGGCGATCTTGGCGAGCCGATGCTCGCTCTTGCGGCGCAGGATGACGAACTGATGCTCGACCCACGCCAGCAACGTCTCGCGCAGGCTCATCACGCGCGGCGTGCGAGTCTTGTCGAGCACGTTGAGGTTGAGGCTGAAACGCGATTCGAGGTCGGAGAGCCGGAACAGGCTCTCCATCAGCAAGTGCGGATCGACGCTGCGGCTGCGCGGCTCGATCACGACGCGGATCTCGCTGTCCGATTCGTCGCGGATGTCGGCGAGGATCGGCAGCTTCTTGTCGTTGATGATCGTCGCGATCTGCTCGATCAGCTTGCCCTTTTGCACGCCGTAGGGGATTTCGGTGACGATCGCGTTCCACGTACCGCGCCCGAGATCCTCGACATGCCAGCGCGCCCGCACGCGAAACCCGCCGCGTCCGGTGCGGTAGGTCTCGGCGATCGCGGCGGCCGAATCGACGACGAGGCCGCCAGTGGGGAAATCCGGCCCGCGCACCAGCGCGCCGACTGCCGCGTCGTCCGCCTCGGGCTGATCGACCAGCAGGATCGCCGCTTCATACAGTTCGGCGACATTGTGCGGCGGAATGCTCGTCGCCATGCCGACCGCGATGCCAGCAGCCCCGTTGGCGAGCAGGTTGGGGAAAGCGCCCGGAAACAGCTCGGGCTCATGATCCTCGCCGTTGTAGGTCGGCCGGTAATCGACCGCATCCTCGTCGAGCCCGTCCATCAGGTCGATCGCGACCTGAGTCAGCTTGGCTTCGGTGTAGCGGTAGGCGGCGGCGTTATCGCCGTCGATATTGCCGAAATTGCCCTGCCCGTCGACCAGCGGATAGCGCATCATGTACGGCTGCGCGAGTCGCACCATCGCGTCATAGACCGACTGGTCGCCGTGCGGATGGTATTTGCCGATCACGTCGCCGACGACGCGCGCACTCTTTTTATAGCCCTGCGCGGGATCGAGCCGAAGCAGCCGCATCGCCCACAGCAGCCGGCGATGCACGGGTTTCAGCCCGTCGCGAACATCGGGCAGCGAGCGCGCGGTGATCGTCGAGAGCGCATAGACCAGATACCGATCCGATAGCGCGCTATCGAACGGCGCGTCGAGAATGCCGATCGGCGGGTTGTCGGGCGGCAAGTCGGTCGGGGTGGCCATATGTTCCGGTTAATCCGGTTTAGCGCGCGTGGGAAGCTCTCACACCGGAAGCGGCACACCGCGCGCGAGTTCGTCCAGCAGCCATTCGCGGAAGCGCTTGACCTTGGGCACATTTCGTCGCGCGGCTGGATACACCAGCCAATAGGCGTGGCCGCGTGTCGAGACCTGTTCGAATGGCCGCACCAGCTTGCCGTCGGCGAGATCGTTGCGCCAGAAGAACGGCGTCAGCATCGCCATGCCCTGCCCGGCCATCGCGGCGTGCCCCTCATGCGCCTGCGAATCGAGCCGCACGCCCGGCGGCGGCTTGCCCTCGGGCACGTCCACACCCGCCTCGCGCAGCCAATAGGGCCACCAGATATCATGCCGGCTGATGATCGGCAGCCTGAGCAGATCCTTCGGCGTGAACGGGCCGTAGCGCTTCAGGAAACCCGGGCTGCACATCGGCGTGAAATCCACGTCGATCAATTTGTGCTCGGCAAGCTCGGGCCAGCCGCCCAGCCCGGCGCGGATCGCGACATCGACATCGTCGGTCACGAAATCGGCCATCGCGTCGCTGGTCAGTACGCGCACCGCCGTATCGGGATGGCCGACCTGGAAGCTGCCGAGCCGCCACGCCAGCCACGCATTCGCGAACGTGTTCGAGGTCGAGATCGTCAGCAACGCGCCATCGTCGGCGCGCACGGCGGCGAAGGCGGTGTCGAGCGTGTCGAATGCCCCTGTCACCTGCGGCGACAGCCGCCGCCCCGCCTCGGTGAGCAGCACGCGCTTCTTTTCGCGCCGGAACAGCGGCACGCCGAGCCGTTCCTCGATCAATTTGATCTGATAGCTGACTGCCGCCTGCGTCATGCCGAGTTCGGCGGCAGCGGCGGTGAAATTCTCATGCCGCGCCGCCGCCTCGAACACCCGGACGGCGGCAAGGGGCGGAATGCGGCGCATGGCGATTTGATAAGCGCAGCTTGTCGATCCTGTCGAGCGCTTTGTTGGCGCCGACTCGCGACGCGTGGCATATCCGTCTTGCGCGCACCGAATCGAGACCGAGGAGGAATGCCATGCAAGACGATTTTCACGGACCCGAATGGGCCGATCACCATCAGCGAGTCAGCGACATGATCCATAAGCTTTTCACGGCGGCAATGGCCGCCTTCCAGCGCCTGAACGAAGACCAGTTCGACGCGCCGTGGCGACGCGAGGTGAAGAAGCCCTGCAAGTGATCGTGCGCGACCTCAGCAATTCGTCGCGATAAAATACCGCTTTACCGATCATTTTAGTCGGATATGATCGCGCCATCCCGTTTAGGAGATGGTGTATGCGTGCAAGTCTCGTGTTGGTTTCGGTCCTGGCGCTTGCCGCGTGCAGCAAGGCACCCAACGAAGCGCAGACCGGCGAAGCGGCGGACTCCAACGCCGGCCCCGGCGTTGCCGTCACGGCGGCGCCGGGCGTCGCGTTCAACTATCATTACGCCTTTCGCATGCCGCCGGCACGCATTTCCGCCGCGCAGGAGGCGCATGCGCAGGCCTGCGAGAAGCTCGGCATCCTGCGCTGCCGGATCACCGGCATGCGCTACACCCTGCTCGGTGACGATCAGATCGCGGCGTCGCTGGCGTTCAAGCTCGACCCCACCATCGCCCGCGCGTTCGGCAAGCAGGGCATCGCGACGATCGATGCGGCCGACGGCATGCTCGTCAACGCCGAGATCACCGGCACCGATGCCGGCGCCGCAATCGGCCGCGCGCAGCAGCAACTCGGCGACGTAAAAGCGCAACTCGCGCGGATCGACCAGCAACTCGCCCGTCCCGGTCTCGGCAAGGATGTCCGCGCCACGCTGGAACAGCAGCGCGCCGAGATCGCACAGGCGCCCGCGCAGACCAACGCGCAGATCGCCGACCTGCGCGACAGCCTCGCCACCACGCCGATGGTGTTCGATTACGAATCGGGCCGGGTGATCCGCAGCTTCGATCCACGCTCGCCCTTCGCCGATGCGCTCGCCACCATCACCGCGTCCGCGCAGACGACGCTGATCGTGGTGCTGCAAGCCCTCGCCACGCTGGTGCCGCCGCTGGTGGTGCTCGGCCTGCTATGGCTGCTCTGGCGCGCGCTGGCGCCGTTGCGCAAACGCCTCACTCTCACCCGCTCGCGTACCAACGCCCCAAGCGATTGATTGCACCCCCCTTGTGCTTTGAGTATAGCATCGGGCTTTCCCGCCCCGGCCGCGCGTCCCGCGATGCCGGGGCCGCTCATTTCAGGGGTATTGCCGCATGGCTCGCCGCCGCCAGATTTACGAGGGCAAGGCCAAGATTCTCTATGAGGGTCCAGAGCCGGGCACGCTGATCCAGTATTTCAAGGATGACGCGACTGCGTTCAACGCGCAGAAAAAAGGCACGATCAACGGCAAGGGCGTGCTCAACAACCGGATTTCCGAGCATATCTTCACGCTGCTCGGCCAGATCGGCGTACCGACGCACTTCATCCGCCGCCTCAACATGCGCGAGCAGTTGATCCGTCAGGTCGAGATCGTGCCGATCGAAGTCGTGGTGCGCAATGTCGTCGCAGGGTCGCTCGCGAAGCGGCTCGGCATCGAGGAGGGCACGCCGCTCCCGCGCACGATCATCGAATATTATTACAAGGACGATGCGCTCGGCGATCCGATGATCACCGACGAGCATATCTCGGCGTTCGGCTGGGCCAGCCAGGAGGAGATGCACGACATCGCCGACCTCGCGATCCGCGTGAACGATTTCCTGAGCGGGCTGTTCGCCGGCATCGGCATCCGTCTGGTCGACTTCAAGCTCGAATTCGGTCGGATCTGGGACAATGATTTCGGCCGGATCATCCTCGCCGACGAGATCAGCCCCGATGGCTGTCGGCTGTGGGACATCGCAACCAACGAGAAGCTCGACAAGGATCGTTTCCGCCGCGATCTCGGTGGCGAGGTCGAGGCTTATCAGGAGGTCGCGCGCCGGCTCGGCCTGCTCCCCGAGGGCGCTGAGAACGCCGTGCTCGATCTCGAACAGCACCGGCTGAACCGCGGCAAATAAACACGGAGGCGGCGTGATTCGCCGCCTCGCGACCGCCACGCCGTTCGCGGCGCTGGCGCTCGGCTGGGCGGTCGCGCTGTTCCGACAAGACTTGCGGCGCGCGCCCGCCATCGCCATAGCGCGCGCAACCTTTTCAAGCAGGACATTGCTCATGAAGCTCCGCATCTTCGTCACGCTGAAACCGGGCGTGCTCGATCCGCAGGGCAAGGCGATCCACAAGGCGCTCGACGGCCTCGGCTTCGCCGGCGTCAACGATGTCCGTCAGGGCAAGCTGATCGAACTCGACGTCACCGACGATACCGACGACGCCAGCATCGACGATATGTGCCGCAAGCTGCTCGCCAACACGGTCATCGAAAACTACCGGGTGGAACGCGTATGAAGACCGCCGTCATCGTCTTCCCGGGATCGAACTGCGACCGCGACATCGCCGTCGCGCTCGAATCGGTGACGGGTCGCAAGCCCGAGATGGTCTGGCACGGCGACAGCGCGCTTCCTGACGGCGTCGGCCTCGTCGCGCTGCCCGGCGGCTTCTCCTATGGCGATTACCTGCGCTCCGGCGCGATCGGCGCACGCTCGCCGATCATGCGCGCGGTGGTCGAGGCGGCCGACAAGGGCCTGCCGGTGCTCGGCATCTGCAACGGCTTCCAGGTGCTGACCGAAGCCGGGCTGCTGCCCGGCGCGCTGATGCGCAACGAGGGCCTCAACTTCGTCTGCCGCGACGTCGCGCTGACCGTCGAAAACGCGCAGACCGCCTTCACCAGCCGCTATGCGCAAGGCGAGACGATCACCATTCCGGTCGCGCACCACGACGGCAACTACTTCTCTGACGCCGAGACGCTCGACCGGCTCGAAGGCGAAGGCCGCGTCGCGTTCCGATATGCCGGTGCCGTCAACGGCTCGGCGCGCGGCATCGCCGGCGTGCTCAATGCCGGCGGCAACGTGCTCGGCATGATGCCGCATCCCGAACGCCGTATCGAGGCGGCGCACGGCGGCGACGATGGCCGCCGGCTGTTCGAAGGGCTGTTGGAGACGGTCGGGGCGTAACGCCTATTTGTCGTCCTGAAAGCTCAGCGAGTAGGAATAGGATTTCAGCTCGACGTCTTTCGCTCGCCGCGCCGCCGCTCGTATGCGATCGGTGAACGAACCGGCCACCAACATCGCGCGCGCAGGCTTACCGCTCTCCTGCTCGATATCGTACGCATAGGCGAGAAGTTGCTCCAATGCTCCTGGAGGACATTTGCCGGCTTTCAATTCGATGACGACCGTCCGACCTTTCGCATCGCGCGCGAGGATATCGATCCTGCCAGTCGCGACCGTGATTTCCGCGCCGTCGTCGATCGCTTCGAGGCCGGGTTCGAGGTTCGTCAGTTGCCGCCGAACCTGAATCTGCATCTCTCGTTCGCGGATGAAATTGGCATCCGACTCGATCAACGATCCGAGTTCGTCACCGGACGCAGGCGGTTCCTCGACACTGGCGTCCTCATCGCCCGCTGCTTTCTCAAGCTTGTATAGGGCATAGCGCTTCAACACCGATTTGGCGTGTGACCGATACGTCCCGAACGGCTCCACCTCCGTCGTTCGTGCCCATTCCATGACCGCTTCCAGACCGCGCGAGGAGAGCGCTTCATCCAGCCCGCCGAGGGCGTCGTCGATCCGGTTCAGAAAGGAACGATACGTCGCGCACGTGTTCGCGGACGCTTTCACCGTGTTGGCGAAATAGTCGAGAAAGCCGATCTTGTCGTACATGCTGTTCAAACCCCAGCGTGAAACGGCGAGAAATCCGTCCCGCGATCGTACACGTCGATGCCTTCCCGGCGCTTGAGGAAGCCGACCACCGCGTAAGTGACGGGGGTCAGCACCACTTCCCAGCCCACCTTGAGCACGAACTGGCTGAGCATTACCATCAGCATCGCCTGCACCGGCCAGTCGGGCAGCCCGTAGAAGGCAAGCGGATAGAAGACGAGGCTGTCCGCCCCCTCCCCGACGATCGTCGAGCCGATCGTGCGCGTCCACAGCCATTTGCCCTCGGTCAGGATCTTCATCCGCGCGAGCACATAGGAGTTGAGCAGGTCGCCGATCCAGAAGGCGCACAGCGACGCGAACGCGATCCGCCCGCCGATACCGACATCGACATAGGGGAAGACCGAAACCAAATGCGGCGGCGCGCCGAACACATATTCGTAATGCGCCTGCCCGCCCCAATCGGCGGCGGGCGGGAGCGCCACCGTTGTCCACTCCATCGCGACCAGAAAGGCGAGCGCGACGAACCCGACCCACACCACGCGCCGCGCACGGGCATAGCCATACACTTCGGTCAGCACGTCATCGAGAATGTAGGAGATCGGGAAGAACAAGATGCCCGCGCCGAACGGCCACAGCCCGATCCACGGCAGATCGATCACCGCGCGCTTGCCCGCACCGACCACGTTCGACAGCACGAGGATCACCACGAAGGCGACCATCACGAAATCATAATAGCGGAACTGCCGCCCCCGCAGATCGGTTGCCACCACCTTGTCGAGCATGATCGCGCCCCCTTCGCGCACCATTCGTAATATCGCCGTTTCGCGATCGCGCAAATCCCGCTAACCGGGGCATAGCGCGCGCCCGTAGCTCAGTTGGATAGAGCAAGGAGCTTCTACCTCCTCGGTCGGGGGTTCGAATCCCTCCGGGCGCGCCAATCGCCCGACGGGTTGTTGAAGGATCGGCGTGTGTCCCCTGCCCCTATCGCGCCAGATGCTCGCGCCCAGGCTCGGCTGGTGCTTCGGCAATGGCTCGCCTCGGACGATAGCGCGATACTGTCCGGCATCGATTCGCTCGGGCGGAACGCGATCGCCACCGCCGCCGAAGCGAGCGGAAGGCTTGAACGCGGCGTGGTGGCGACCGCCTCGGCCGAGCAGGGCCTCCAGACGTTGCAGACACTCGCGCTGAGCGTCGCCGAACCCGCGCCGAAACCAGCCTGGTCGCTGTTCCCGACCCGCGCCGCGCCCGAAACGTCCCCCGCCGTCCGCATCGAGGCGCTGGTCGAGTCGCTGGCGCGCGAACGCGATTCGGTCGCCCGCGCGCAGATCATGATCGACACCGACCGCACCAAGCTGCGCGCTGCGGCGGCGGCGCTCGACGACGCGCTCGATCTGATCCGCGCCTGTGCCAAGGCGGTCGAATCGGCAGCGCGAGAAATCGCCGCCGACCGGCCCGAGCGCGCCCAATTCCTGCGCGGCCCCGCCACCGAGCGGTTGCTGGCGCGCGAGCAGGACATGCTCACCCAGATCGCGGTCACGCATCAGGGCATCCTCACGCTCGATCTCGTCGCGAACAGCCAGGACGCGCTCGCGCAGGCGCTCGACCGCGCGCGCGAGACCAGCGTCGCCGCGCTGCGCACCGCGCTCGCCGCACGCCGCGCCGTCACCGGCAGCCAGGCGCTCACCCAGCAGGCGGCGGCGCTGGAACGCACCGCCGATGCCGCGCGCGACATGCCCACAACCGGCAACGCACTGCAACGCGCGCTCGACGACGCTATCACGCAGGCCCGCCGCGCGATCGACGCCGCCGAAGCATCGCGCGGCACCCTCTAGCGCGGCATCGGGTCGATGCTCTACCGTGGGGCCGGCGGCGCAGGCGTGAGTAGGATGAGTTGACAGGATTTCTCGACAGATTGGCGGGGTGGCTGAGCGGGCCGATCGAACCGCTGCCGACGGCGCCGGCGGGCACGCCCACCGCGCCGAGCATACCCGCGATCTCCGCCGACGATCCGCGCCTGCCAGAAACCTCGCGTCCGCTCGTCGCGCGCCTGCTCGCGCTGATCGCGGAGATCGAGGCGCGCACCCACGAGGACACGCTGATGATCTCGGCAGCGACCGAAGTCCGCCAGATGCGCGACGATCACTTGCCGCGGCTGGTCGAAAGCTATGCCGAGATCCCGCCGAGCCACCGCGCCGAAATCTTCCGCCAGACCGGCCGCTCGGCGAGCTACAATCTTAATCAGGGCTTCGAACGCATGATCGCCCGGCTAGAGGCGCTGTCGCGCTCGCTCGCGCAGGAGGATCTCGACAGCTTCGCCGACAACCTCCGCTTCATCGAGAACCGCTACGGCAAGGGCGACGATCCGCTGCGGTAGTGCGCTATCTCAACCGTTCGTGTCGAGCGAAGTCGAGACACCTGCGCTCGGGACGAACGGATGCAAGGATCACCCCAACCGCATCGTCGGCGTAAGCCATACCGTCCCGTGCCCACGGAACACATACACCAGCCCCTCGCCGCTGCGCCACGCGTTGCGCAAGCCCCGGACCAGCGGGCGAAGCTCGACCTGCAAGCCAGCCGAATACATCAGCATCAGATCGCCATCGACGATCAGTTCCTTCTGCCCGTCGAGTTCCACGACCTCGACCTCATCCGCCGGCACCGGCGATTCGACGACGAACGCGCCCGCGCCGGTCAACTTGGGCTGCATCAGCCCATTGCCCGACAGAATGCCTTGCACCGAGCGGTGGATATGGGTCGACAGCGCGACATTGGCGTCGCAGGCGTAGAACGCGCCATCGTCGAGGATCAGCGAATCCTGCGGGCCGTCCATCGCGGCGAGGATGAAGTGTTTGGTCGTTACCTCGGTCCACACCTCGCCATAGCCGGCGTAGCGAGTCGCGAACGCGCTCTCGCCCGATCCTGCCGAAGTGATCGCGCGCGAGAAGAAGCCGCCCGCTCCGGCGTTCTTCTGCATCTCGACCTGCAACTTGCCGTGGGCATATTGCAGCGCGCCCGGTTCCAGCAGCGCAGCACCGCCTTCCAGCACGATGCGGACCTGCCGCGCCGTCGCGGCGTGCGGCGGATGGAGGTGGATCACCGGTGCGCTGCCATCGGAGGAGGCGGTGGACGGCATCGGCATCGTCAGCACATGGCTCTTGCGCTCGAACTGATACACCTCGAAGCGCACGCCGGCACTGGCCTGCTCGTCGATGCGGGTACGAAAATCGCTCATTGGTCGGCTCCTGTGATAAGGCGCAGCCCAGGCTGCGGGTCCGCGATTCCATAGAAAGCGGCACGTTCCAGCAGCCGCTCCGCCCAGGCGCGATGCGTCGCCGGCTCGCACATCGCGCCGTCATGCGCGAACACGGCCGGCGCATCGTCGGCGAGCATCAGCCGCGCTTCCTCGACCTGCGCGGCCGGCACCGCGAGCGCGGCGTGGATCACCGCGATCTGGTCAGGGTGGATCGCGGTCTTGCCCTGCAAGCCATGTTCGATGTCGCGCGCGACCTCCTCGCGCAGCAGCGAAATGTCGGCGAACCGCTCGAACACGGGCGCGCTGAGCGCGAAGCCCCACGGCGCAAAATTCGCGACGAGGCTGGCAATGATCCCGCCGAGCGGCCCGTCATACGCGGTGCGCCCGGCCGGGCGGCGCAGGCCCATCGCGCGCAGCAGATCGTTGCCGCCGATCCTGAGCGCGAGGATACGGTCCTGCACCACCAGCAACTGGTCGCGCAGCCGCCGCATTTCATACGTATCGCACGCCTCGCGCGTCTCCAGCGTCGGCATCAGCCGGTGGCGGTCGTGGAACGGCAGCGCGAGATAGGCCGGCATGCTGTCGGCATGCGCCTTCGGGATGACGAAGCCGGTCAGCCGCTCCACCCCCGGCATGCACAGCACATGCTCGAGCATCGCCGCGTCGCGCGGGCGCACGAACAGCAATGGCTCGGCCGGCCCCGGCGCGCGCATCGACAGCGTGCGCAGGAAGGCGGCGAGATGCGTCAGCGCCAATGGCAGGTCGCGATCGAGCACCGCATCCTCAAGGCACAGCACGGCGGATCGCAGCCCCGGAATGCGACGCGCACCGAGCAGCGCTTCGGCGAGATCGTCGCGCGTACACGGCATGTAGAGCGTCGCGCCGAGCGCCAGCGCCGGAATCGGATCGAGGGTCATGCGTCGTGTCCCAGAGTACGGATGATCGCCACCGCCCGGTAGCGAGACTGTTCGCCGAGCGGCTCGACCGGAATGTCATGTTCGGCGGCGAGATGGAGGAGATGCGCGACATCGGCGTCGCCGGGATCGCGCACCAGCAGCCGCTCGGGCATCCGCCGCAGCAGCGCGCGCGTCGCCTCGGCGATACCGGGCTTGATCCGGTTGCGGTCCTGCGTGCCGGCATGCGCCAGTAACGCCGCCATCATCGCCTCGCACCCCTCGCGCAGCGCCGGGCGGCGCTCCGCATGGCCGGCGATCGAAAGCGGAGTCGCGACGGCGGCGAGCGGCGCGATGCCATCGACGAACGCACGCGACAGATCGGCTGCGGCGAATTGCGGATAGGTGACGCAGGCGTGGAAATCCCCCGGCCCGACCACATCGGCGTTGAGGATCGACCGGCTCAGCAACCCCGAGACGATGCCGTTGAGCAACCCCGACGCGATCAGATAATCGTCGTCGGTCGCGGCAAGATCGGCCTGCCCCGCCGGATCGGCGATCACTGCCAGTTCCGGCGCGAACCCGAACGGACGCTCGGCAAGCGTCGCGCGCAACTCGCCCGCGATGGCGCCTTTGCCGGTCCAGCCATCGACGAATACCGCGTCGCGCGCATCATGGCGCTCCGCGATATAGCCGAGCGCGTTCAGGTCGATACCACGATCGCGAATAATGCTGATCGAATAATGGCTGGCAGGGTGCCCCCACGCGCGCAACGTCCGCGCGAGCAACACCCCGATCGGCGTACCCGCCCGCGCCAGCGACACGATTACGACCTCGCGCCCCGGCCGACGTTCGGCGAGATGCGCGGCAAGGCTCGCGACATCCTGCGCCAGCCGCGCGCCATTACGCGCCAGCGCGGCGTGGTAGAGCGCGAGATAGTCCGCCCCCGGCACGCTCTCCGGTGCGATCATCTCCGAATAATGCCGCCGGCCCGACTGGATCGCGGCCTCCTTGTCGGCAACCCCGGTCGCTTCCATCGTCACCGGCTTGAGCAGGAAGGTCACGTCGGCGGGATCGTAGCTCCCTGAAAACGGCGCGTCAGCGCGCAGGCGTGCTTCAACCGGCATCGAACAGCCCCCCGGCGAGTTGCGAGCGCGGCGGCATCATCGCGAAGTCGCACAGCGCCATGAACGGCGCGTCGGTGTAACTGTCGCCGACGCCGATCACCGGCGCATCGGGGAAGCGCGCGCGCAGCGCCGGCAGGATGTGCGCGACCGCATGGCGCTTGCCGAGATACGGCGGCATCAGCGCGACATTGTTGCCGTTGCGATGGTCGGTCCAGCCCTCCGGCAAATCCGGCACGGCGGCATCGACCACCGCGAACAGCGCCTCGGCATCCGCATCGGCATGTTTGGCGAGCGTGTAGAGCGGCAGAGCACCCTCGCTCAGCACCCGCGCGTTGATCGCCACGCCGCGCGCGGTCGCCTCGGCGGCAATCGCCTCGGCGAACCCCGCCAACGTTCCTGCATGGGGCGCGGCGCGCGCGGCGATCGTCTCCGCCCAGACGGCATCGACCTCGCCGGCCTCGTCGAGCACCACCCCACCATGCGCGCACACCGCCGCGCGGAACGGGATGTGCGCCCGCCGCAGCGCATCAAGGCTGCGCGCGGTGACGGGCACGAGATGCGTCGTCTCCGCGAGCCATTCGAGGAATTTCATCTGGCGCGGCGTCGCATAGCTCAACGGCGATCCGTCTTTCGCGAACCCAAGCGGAGTCAGCCGCTCGACCGGCACATCCTCCGGGCATTTGCGCAGCGTCTGGAACAAGGTGTCGTCGAGATCGACGAGCGCGATCGCGCGGATCATGCCGACCAGCCGATCGGCGTCGCGTCCAGAGCGGCAATCAGCGCCGGATCGATCGTACCCGCCCCCGTCTCGTGCGCGATCAGGGTCATGCGGCCGTCCGACGGATCGGCATTGTAGAGATAATTGGGCACACCGGTTCCATAATTGTCGGAGAAGCAGAGCTTGCTGGTCATCGCCGCACCGATCCGCGCCGGGCTGCGGCTGGTCGCCTGAACGACCACGTCATGCCCTTCGCCCGCAAGGCGCTCGGCGAGACGGAACGGCAGATAGGTGAACTCGCCGGTGCCAAGCACACGCACCGGCCCGGTGATATCCGGCAGCGCCGTATCCGGCGGCGGCGCGACCGGCGCGGCGATGCCGAGCCGACCGAAATTGCGATGTGACGCCATCCGCCCGAGCGACGCCGCCGCCTGGTCGAACCCCGCATCCGCCACCGTTACCGCGCCCTGAGTCCACTCCAGCCGCCCGCCGAGCAACGACGCCACCTGCGTCGGGCGCGGCATCCGCGCCTGCCAGCCGCGCCCGCGCGACCAGTCGGTCAGCGTCGCCACCACGATCGCCTCGACGCCCGGCCACGCCGCCACCAAAGCCTCGGCGAGGTTGCACAAGGTCGTGCCGGTCGAAATCTCGTCATCGACGATCACCAAGCTACGCGGCTCGGGCAGATTGGGGCGGTAGATCAGATGCGCCGAGGCATGGCTGTGCGGTTCCTCGAACCGGCACAGCAAGGGATGGTCGAGCTGCTGGCGAGTCGAGTGCAGGAAATACACGTCGTCGCGCGCGCTCGCCGCGCGAAGTTCCTCATGCACCGTTTGGCCGAGGCACACCGCGGTTTCCGCAAGGCCGATCACCATCACCGGCCCCGGCAGCCCGGCGGGGATGCGCGCCGCCAGATCGCGCGCGCTGGCGCGGATCACCTGCGGCGGGGTCGGCAAATGCCGCCCGAGCACGCGCGACACGACCAGAAAGCCACGCCTCGGGTTCTCGCGCGCGGCGAACGCACACAGCCGGTCGAGCGGCCACACCGCCTCCTCGATCGCGATGTCGAGCCGCCCGGTCGGCAGGTCGATGACGCGCGTGTCTTCGGCCACGCTCAGCATTCGCACGTCACCCGTGCGATCGTGTCGCGTGCCTGCCGCACGACGGCGGCGCGGCCGATCACGGCGTTGCCGTGCGCCATCTGTGGTTCGATACCGAACGAATCGAGGAAACTGAGGATCATCGCACCCTTGATGCCGAAATTGATGTTCTCCGCGCTCGCGCCGGACTGGCGGATGCGGTCGAGGTTGAGGGAGGAACACACCAGCCCGATCAGATGCCCGGCCATGTCGAGGATCGGGCCGCCACTGTTGCCGCTGGCGATCGGTGCGGTGAACTGGAAGAGACTGCTGTCATTGCCGATTCCGCACAAAGCCGCAATGTTGCCCGCGCTCGCCTGCGGCCCGGTGCCGAGCAGCCCCTGCAACGGAAACCCCAACGCGACGACATCCTCGCCGAGATGCAGCCCCACTTCCGATCGGAACTGCGCGACTCCCTCCATCGGCGTCTCGACCCGCAGCAGCGCGAGATCGTTGCGGCGATCGGCGAACACCGTGTCGGCTGCAAGCGGCCGTCCGCCCGCCTGCACCATCACCGTCCTCGCGTCTTCGACGACATGCGCGTTGGTGAGGATGTGGTGCCGCTCGATCGCGACGCCGCTGCCGCTCGATGCGCCGGTTCGTGGCGCGCGCTCGTCGGCCTCGGGCGGTTGCAACCGGGGGATCAGCCGCATCACCCAGCTATGATCGATCCCATAAGCCGCCGCGATCGCGCTAAGCCCCATCGCGAAGCCTTGCCCGTTTGCGGCGATCCGCCAGCCGCCCTGGTGCCGGTAGCATTCGATCAGGATCACCGCCGCGTCGGGCCGCTCGCGGAGATCGACCGCGAAGCGCAACGCCTCGGTTCCCACGGTGACGATCCGCCTGATCGGCTGGTTGCCGCGATCGAACGCGATCAACAGCAGCCGCTCGACCGCGCCCGGCATGTCGTCGAGGGCAATACGCAGCCGCGCGCCATCCTCGAACTGCGCCGCCGGGCGCATTTCGCGGGTGAGCGCATCGATCGGCGGGAAGGCCGGCGACACCCGCCGGTCCGCCCCCAGCGCGATCAGCGCCAGCGTCGGCTGGTCGCCACCATCGCCAGCGAGCGCGAAGACGCCCACGCCAGCGATGGCGGCCCGTTCGCCCGCAACCAGATCACGCATCGGCGGGCGATGTCCTGGATGTCAGACGTTGACGCCGAACGACTGCGCGAGCGGCCCCAGGCCACCGGCGAAGCCCTGCCCGATCGCCTTGAACTTCCACTCGCCGTTGTTGCGGTAGAGGTCGCCGAAGATCATCGCGGTCTCGGTCGATGCGTCTTCGGACAGGTCGTAGCGCGCGATCTCGGTGCCGCCGTCGCCGTTGACGACGCGGATATACGCGTTCGAGACCATGCCGAAATTCTGCTTGCGCGCATCGGCATCGTGGATCGTCACTGCGAAGCTCAGCTTCTCGATCTCGGCGGGAACCTGATCGAGCGTCACCACCACGACTTCGTCGTCGCCGCTGCCCTCGCCGGTCTGGTTGTCACCCTGGTGGACGACCGAGCCGTCGGCGCCGTTCTTGTTGTTGTAGAACACGAAATCGGCGTCCGAACGGACCTTGCCGGCTGAGGTGAGCAGGAAAACGCTCGCGTCGAGATCGAAGGCGCTGCCGTCGGTCACGCGCGTATCCCAGCCGAGGCCGACCCGGACGACCTTGAGGCCGGGGGCTTCCTTGCTGAGGCTGACGTTACCGCCCTTGGAAAGTGAAACTGCCATGTCGAACTCCTGTGTGGTCGAAAAAATCAGCCGATGTTGACGCCGTAATTGCGCGCCAGCGGGGCAAGCCCACCCTTGAAGCCCTGCCCAACGGCGCGGAACTTCCACTCGCCGTTGTTGCGATAGACTTCACCGAAGATCATCGCCGTCTCGGTCGATGCATCCTCGGCAAGGTCATAACGCGAGATCTCGCGTCCGGTCGCATCGTTGACGATGCGGATGAACGCGTTCGAGACCATGCCGAAGCTCTGGCGGCGCGCCTCGGCCTCGTGGATCGTCACGGTGATCGCGATCTTCTGCACTTCGGCGGGCACGCGGGTCAGTTCGACCTTGAGCGCCTCGTCGTCGCCGTCGCCCTCGCCGGTGCGGTTGTCGCCGGTATGCTCGACCGATCCGTCGCTCGAGCGGAGGTTGTTGTAGAAGATGAAGTCCCCGTCACTGCGCACCTTGTCGCCCGCCGTGAGCAGGAACGCGCTCGCGTCGAGATCGAAATCCGCGCCGTCGGAGGTGCGGGTATCCCAGCCGAGCCCGATCAGTATCTTGCTGAGATCGGGCTCCTCCTTCGACAGACTGACATTGCCGCCTTTGGTAAGGCTAACCGACATGATGGTCTCTCCTGCTTACGAGATGTTGAGGCGTTCGCCGGTCGGCGCGACCGCGTCGTTGTCATCGTCGTCGCCCTTGGCGCGGAGCGAGGCGACGAAGGCGAGGCCGATGAGGCCCGCGCCGATCAGCCCGGTCACCGTCTCCGGGATTTCGAAGCGCACCGAAAGCAGCATGATCGTGGCCAGCGCGATGATCGCGTAGAACGCACCATGCTCCAGATAGCGATATTCGGAGAGCGTGCCGCGATCGACCAGCATCACCGTCATCGAGCGCACGAACATCGCACCGATGCCGAGGCCGAGCGCGATGATGAACAGGTTGTTCGACAAAGCGAACGCCCCGATCACCCCGTCGAACGAGAAGGACGCATCGAGCACTTCAAGGTACAGGAACGCCGCCAACCCCGATTTCGCCGCCGCGACCGCGACGTTCTGCCCGCCGGCATGGCTTGCGTCCTCATCGCCGTCACCCTGTTCGAGCAACGCGCCAATCGCCTGCACCGCGATATAGGCGACCAGCCCGAAGATGCCGGCGGTGATGAACGTCATCGCCTCCTCCGGCGCGATCATCCGCGAGATGCCGTAGAGCGCGAGCAGCACGATGCCGATCGCCAGCCCCGAAATCCGCGACAGCCCCGAGAACGGCCGCTCGATCACGCCGATCCAGTGCAGATCCTTCTCTTCGTCGAGGAAGAACGTCAGCCCGACCATCGCGAGGAACGCGCCGCCAAAGCCGGAGATGCCGACATGCGCGCCGGTGATGATCCGCTCATAGGTGACCGGGTCGGTCGCGGCGAGCTTGAGCGCCTCGATCGGCCCGACCTGCGCGGCGATCGCGACGATCACCAGCGGGAACAGGATACGCATCCCGAACACCGCGATGATGATGCCCCATGACAGGAAGCGCCGCCGCCAGACCGGGTCCATGTCACGCAGCACGGTCGCGTTGACGACAGCATTGTCGAACGACAGCGACACTTCGAGCACGCCGAGCACGAGCACGATCCACAGCACGCCGAGCGTCCCCGCGACATCATGCGTGATCGTCCAGCCCAGCACCGCGCCGATGACGAGGCACAGCGCGGTGAAGAGCAACGATCCCCTGAAATATTTGAACACTCTCATCCCCCGGTTTGCCGCGTGCGGCCTCAATCCTTGCGCCCGGAGACCCAGCGCAGGCCCCAGCCGAGCGATTCGTCCAGCACGCGCGTATCATGATGATATTCCACGATCCGCGTAACCTTGATTGCGCCGGCATCATTTTCGATCAAGACGATTCCGCACAACCGGCGGTCATCGCGGCCCTCGGTCAGCCGCACTTCGATCGGCGGCTGGTCGGGCATGGTGACGAGCACGACGCCATCGGTCTGCTGCCAGTTGGGCACGCCCGAATAGATGTTGGCGAACACCGCAATGCGCTTGATCTGCTGCCAGAACGCGCCGTTGATCCGCAACGTCTCACCCGCCGACACGTCGCCGGTGCGGTCATCGCCCGACAGCATGACATACGGCGCCTGATCGAACGCTCCGAACGCGTTGCCGAGCGCCTGCACGCCGCCCTTGCGACCATCGGCAAGCTCGAACAGGCAGCCGATATCGAGATCGATCGCGCTGCCGCCGCCGAACAGGCCCTTGCGCCCGCGCGACCAGTTGAGGTTGATCGTGATCTCGCCGAAGCTGTTGCCACGCTTGGCGAGGCTGACGGTTTGCCCGCGCTTCTCCAGCGTCACCTTGCTGAGACTGACCGGCGGCGCGGCTGGCGGAGGGGGTGGAGGCGGAGGGGGCGGTGGCGGAGCAGGCGGTGTCGCGGCGGCGGGCGCCTCGTCGGCGACATCGATTCCGAACGAGCGCGCGAGTGGCGCAAGCCCGCCGTTGAACCCCTGCCCGACCGCGCGGAACTTCCACTGTCCGTTCCGGAGATAGAGTTCGCCGAAGATCATCGCCGCCTCGCTCGCGCTGGCGAGTTGCGGGCGGAAGCGCAACGCCTCCCCGCCACCACGCGGCGCGACGGTGATCTCTGCGCCGTCGAGCCGAGCCAGCGTCTGCCCGCGCGTCTGCGCATCGTGGATCGTCACGCAAAACACGATCCGCTCGATCTCGGCCGGCAACCGCGCGAGATCGACCTCGAACGCACCCTGCCCGCCCGATGCCGCAAAACGGATGCCGCCGTCGCCGCCCTCGGGCTGGTTGTAGAACACCATGTCGGTGTCGCCACGCACCTTGCCAGCGCCGGTCAGCAGATAGGCGGACGCATCGGCATCAATCCCGCCCGCAGCCGTCCAGGCGAACGTGACGGCCAGCGTATCGCCCGGTACGGGCGCATTGCCGCCTTGTTGCAGATCGGTCATGCGATCTCCTGTTCGTGTCGGCAAATAGAGGTGTCAGCAGCGTCAGAGCACGCCGCGGATCACCCCCATCATATCGTGGAAGGTCCGTCCGGTGGTGCGCTCGCCCAGCGCCTTCATCTCCCAGCCATCGCCCGATCGGACCAGTTTCGCCATCACCTGACCCGTGTGCGGACCCGATCCGGTCAGGTCATAGCGCGCCATTTCCTTGCCATTGCTCAAATCGATAACGCGGCAATACGCGTTTTCGATCCGGTCGAAACTTTCGCCGGTGAAGCTGTTGACGGTGAACACCAGCGATTGCACCGTGGCGGGCACCCGCGTCAGATCGACGTTGATCGTTTCGTCGTCACCGTCGCCGGCGCCGGTGCGATTATCACCGCTATGGACGATGCTGCCGTCGCTGCTGGCAAGCTGCCGGAACCACACCTGATCGAGCAGAGTGCCGCCCGCATCGAACAGCAGGCACGACGCATCGAGATCGATATCGCCACCACCGCCGCCGAACAGGCCGAACACGCCCTTGGACTTGCGCACGTCCCAGCCCACGCCCATCGCCACCCGCGTCAGCGTGCCGCCACCCGACTTCTCCAGCCTTACGGACTGACCTTTTTGCAGACTGACCAAGCGGGCTTCTCCATGAACTCATTATTATAACGCGCTGTATGCCAAGTGATTATGACATTTGACCTACAAACCACAAGGGCGGTGGGTCGTCCTCGTCCCGGCGCAGCTTCCGTTCATCGCCGCTGCTCGGCGCGAACCACGGCGACGATCTCGGCATCCACGTCCGCGTCGAAGCGCCGGGCGGTGCCGGTCACCACGTCGATCCAGGTGGTGCTGAACGGTATGCCGACCGCATCGCAATAGGACGCGCCACCGGCGGCGCGCGTGTTGATCTCGAGGATTCGCCACGCCCCGCCGCGATCCTGCCGATACTGGACGTTGACCGCACCGTGCAGCGCATAGCGTCCAACCAGACCGGCCGCATGCGCGATCAGCGGATGCCGCGTCTCGATACGCTGGCGGTTCGCGTCGAGCTTGGTCCGTACCGCCGCGACCAGAACGTCACCACGATCCGCCACCACGTCGACCGATGCCTCCAGCCCCGGCAGATGCTCCATGACGAGCAGCGAGAAGCTCTCGCCCCGCGCCTCGCCCTCGCGCAGCGCGGCGGCGTAGACCTCGGGCGTGATCCGCCGCGCATCCGGGTCAGCGAGATGCTGGAGCGCGCCGATCGCATCGAGCGTCCAATATCCCGCGCCATAAATGCCGGTCGATGGCTTGACGCAGGCGACCGCGCCATTCCGCGCAAGCGTATCCACCGCCGCCTCGAATGCCACCGCCGTCGTGACCGGGATCGTCGGGCACAGCGTCGCATCATCCCGCAGCGCCACCGAAAACGCCGCCTTGTCGTCGAGCAGCCGCAGCGTCACCGCATCGGCGGCGACATGCAGCGCGATTCCCGCCGCCGAGAAGCGATCGGCCATCGCGGCGACATCCATCCGCCCGCGTTGCGCGACCAGCGCGTCGACACGCCGCTCGATCGCGGTCGCCAGCAGCCATTCCGGGTAATCGACCGTCCCCCGCGCCGGCTCCTGCCAGAATTCGGGCGCGACATCGCACACCGGCGAATCCGGGTCGATCGCGCTGACCGCGAGCTGGACGTCGGGCCGCTCCGACACGATCCTTGCGACGATGTTGCGAAGCGAAAACGATTGATTGAACCACACCTTCATAGCTTGCCGATATCGCCCCCCGCCGGCGCGTCAACCGAAGCGCGTGATTGCATCGCCGCCCCGCTTGCGCTAAGCGCGCGCCCTTCCAGAGCGACAGCAATGGGATTCGTGCGGGAGGGTGCCGTCAAACGCGCCCGTTACCAACCGCTAGACTTGATCGGGGCACGCCACCGTGCGCGCCCGACCGAAAGAGAGTGACATGGCAAAGAAGATTACCGGATACATCAAGCTGCAGGTTCCTGCAGGCAAGGCGAACCCTTCGCCGCCGATCGGCCCTGCGCTGGGTCAGCGCGGCGTGAACATCATGGAGTTCTGCAAGCAGTTCAACGCCTCGACGGGCGATCAGGAAGTCGGCACCCCGCTGCCGACCGTCATCACCGTCTATGCCGACCGCAGCTTCTCGTTCGAGACGAAGACGCCGCCGGCAACCTACCTCATCAAGAAGGCCGCCGGCCTCAAGTCGGGCTCGAAGGAGCCGGGCAAGACCAGCGCGGGCAAGATCGCCCGTTCGAAGCTCGCCGAAGTCGCGCAGGCCAAGATGAAGGATCTGAACGCGAACGACATCGAAGCGGCAACGCGCATCATCGAGGGCTCGGCCCGCGCGATGGGCCTCGAAGTGGTGGAGGGCTGATATCATGGCAAAGCTGACCAAGAAGGCGAAGACCCTCGCCACCGCGATCGACCGCGACAAGCTGTACGGCATCAACGAGGCGATCGCGCTGGCCCGCGCCAACGCAACCTCGAAGTTCGACGAGACGATCGAAGTCGCGCTGAACCTCGGCGTCGATCCGCGCCACGCCGACCAGATGGTCCGTGGCGTCGTCACGCTGCCCAAGGGCACCGGCAAGACGGTGCGCGTTGGCGTGTTCGCCAAGGGTGCGAAGGCTGAAGAGGCTCTCGCCGCTGGCGCAGACGTCGTCGGTGCAGAAGACCTGATGGAAATCGTCCAGGGCGGCAAGATCGACTTCGATCGCTGCATCGCGACCCCGGACATGATGGGCGTCGTCGGCCGGCTCGGCAAGATCCTCGGTCCGAAGGGCCTGATGCCGAACCCCAAGCTCGGCACCGTCACGATGAACGTCGCTCAGGCGGTCAAGGACGCCAAGGGCGGCCAGATCGAATATCGCGTCGAAAAGGCCGGCATCATCCATTCGGGCATCGGCAAGGCGTCGTTCCCGGCTGAAGACCTGCGCGCGAACTTCGACGCGCTAGTCGATGCGGTCGTCAAGGCGAAGCCTACGGGCGCCAAGGGCAAGTATGTCCGCAAGGTCGCCGTCAGCTCGACGATGGGCGCCGGCATCAAGGTCGACACTGCGGAAGTCAGCGCGGCGTAAGCCTTCGCAGACTCAAGCACAGACACGAAGGGCCGGGAGCGATCCCGGCCCTTTTTGCGTCCGCCATAATCCATGTTAAGCGCTTTGTTGAAGCGTAAGGCTTTTCTTGAGCTTTGTGCGCTATCAGACGTGCATGGCTCTTGTCGCGACCCCGCCAGTTCCCTGCTCTGGATGCCGCGACGGCGCGGGTCTCGACTTCGCGTTTTCGATGGCGTTCCAGCCGATCGTCGATATCACCACCGACACGCCCTTCGCCTATGAAGCGCTCGTGCGCGGCCCCGGCGGCGAAGGCGCGGCGAGCATCCTGTCGCAAGTGTCGGACGCCAATCGTTACGCCTTCGATCAGCAATGCCGGGTCCGCGCCATCTCGCTCGCGGCAGCCGCCGGCCTGATCGACACCGGCGCGCGGCTGTCGATCAACTTCCTGCCCAACGCGGTCTATTCGCCCGCCGCCTGTATCCAGTTGACGCTGAAAACCGCCAGGGCGACCGCATTTCCCACCGACCGTCTGATCTTCGAATTCACAGAAAACGAACAGATGGCCGACCCTGTCCATGTCGCCGACATCATCGCGACCTATCAGAAAATGGGCTTCGGCACCGCGCTCGATGATTTCGGCTCGGGCCATGCCGGCCTCACCCTGCTCGCGCAGTTCCAGCCAGACATCATCAAGCTCGACATGAACCTGATCCGCGACCTCGACAGCAGTTTGCCGCGCCGAACCGTCGTGAATGGCGTCGTCAGGATGTGCGAGACGCTCGGCATCACCGTCATCGCCGAGGGGATCGAGACTGTCGGCGAACTGGAAGCCCTCCGCGCGATGGATGTGCGTTACATCCAGGGCTTCCTCCTCGCCAAACCCGGCTTCGAGGCCCTGCCGCCGATCCCCTGCGACGTGCCGGCGGAGACGCCCGCCTAACCCGCCACTACCGCAACGCCGCCGCGCTCAGCTTGGCGCAATCGACCGGCACGAACGCCGGACGCGGCGCGGGCTTGTCCCCCAGCCCGATCGCCTCACCGATCGAGCGGCCGAGCGCCTTGAAGAAGCCCCCCACACCCGGCTTGCCCGACGGCGCATCGCTCCCCGCGATCGCGATGGCGGGTTTGCTCAGCGTGCCGCCGACGCGGATCGGATCGACGATGCGCAGCGCCGGATCGTCCCGCGTCCGCCCCGCCAGCGTCAGCGCGATGCTCTCGTCGCGCAGGTCGATCCGCCCGCTGCCGCGCCCGATCGCACTGCCGGTATCGATCGCCAGCGGGTCCGGCACCAGCACGCCGCCGCGCGCGCGGAAATTCGCGACGAGACAGCGCAACGGCACCCGCTCGGACGGATGCAGAATCGCCTGCTTGATCGTACCGCCGAGATCCTGCCCGAGTACATCCGCCACCATCGCCTTGATCGTGCCGTCGTTCGAGACGATCGCGGCAGTGCCATCGGCATGGCTCAGCGCCTCACGCACCGTATCGCCCTGCCCGCTCAGCGTGATCCGCCCGCGCACGATGCCGGTGATGTCGTCGGGCGAGCCGACCAACGTATCGAGCGTCATCCCCTCCAGCCGCAGATCGGTCGACAGCTTCGGGCGGCCACTGCGGTGATCGACTCGCATCACCCCGGTCATCTGCCCCGTCGCCAGCGTCGCGACGAGATGGTCGACGGTCAGCAGTTGGTGGTCGAGGTGAAGTTGTCCGCGCAGGGTGCGGAACACCGTGCCCCCGCCCGACAGCAGATGATCGACCCGGAACGTGATCGTGCCGTCGGTCTTCCCCAGGTGCGAGAGGTTGATCCGCGTCGGCGGCAACACGCGCGGGCCGAGCGCGGCCTTGCTCGCCGCCGCCTTGGCGCGACCGACATCGTCGGACAGGTCGTCGAAATCGAACTGGCTGGCGCGCATCTGCGCGTCGATCGCGGTGCGCCCGTCGCGCTTGAGGATGCTCGCCTTGCCGACGAAGCGCGAGCGGCCGATGCCGCCGCCGATCGTGTCGAGATACCAGTCGCGTCCATCATGCCGCACCTGCCCGATCAGCGCGATCGGCTGCGTGCCGAACAGCCCTGCCTCGATCGCGCGGTCGAGGTTCTTGAGCGTCGGCGCGCGCGCGGTGACGGTCGCGCCGAAGCGATGCGTGTTGAGCACCCCGTCCGTGGTCCCCTTCGCCTCCAGCCGCAGCGCTGGTGAAACCAGATGCAGCTCGACCGGCCAAGCCGCCGCCGGATCGATCCCGTCGATCCGCCCGCCGCGCACGTCGAGCGTGGCGGGCGTGCCGAGGAACGTGCCGGTCGCGGCGAGCCTGAGTCCTGCCGCACCTTCCACGCTAAGCGGCCCGGCGAGGTTCAGCCCGCGCTTTGCATCGCGCAAGCTGAGTTGGCCGTCACGAATCGTCAACCGCGTCAGCCCCGGACCCGTCGTCAGCGGCGGCGCATCGGCGGGGCGCGGCTTGCCCTTCCAGTTGGAGCGCCCGTTCGCGTCGCGGACCAGCGCGACAGCCAGCCCGTCGATCGCGAGGGCGTCGGGCTTCACCCCGCCGAACAGCAGCTTGAGCACCGGCAACCGCACCGTCACCGTCCGCGCCCGAATGAAATCGCCACCGCCAACCCAGTCGGGCTGCGCGATCCGCAGGTCGTCTATCGCGATGTCGGGCGTGTAGGAGAAAACCTGCAAACGGCGGATCGCGCCGATATGCGCCGGCGCGCCGAACCGCGTGGAAATCCCCCGCTCGATCATCGGGCGCAGCAGCCCGAACGGCAACGCCCCCAGCGCCAGCACGAGCAGCGCAGCGATCCCCACAAGGATCAGTCCGGCCCAGCCGGCGCGTCGCAAAAGCGACTGCGTCGCCGGTGTCATCGCCATAGCCTAACCGCCCTTTCCCAGCTTCAATCGACGGATCGGCTTTTGGTTGCGCCGCAGCGCGATCTGGACAGCGTCGCCCGCATCGCTATCAGCGCCGACATGGCAGTCATCGCAACCATCATGAACACGGCCACCGGCCAACCCATCCAGAAAATGACGTTCGGGCGCATGCCCAAGCCCTGGGTATCCTTCAACCTCGCCACCGGAGAACTCGTCACCGCCGACCGCGTAGACGTCGGCAAGCCAGCGCCGGGCAAGGTCGTCGTGCCAGTCTCGGTATGGGTGACGGTGAAGGGGTAACTATCACCGACAACGGTAGCATCCGTTGGGTTTTCCGTTACACTACCGGCATGATCTCGCTCTTGATCGCGTCCGCTCTTGGCAACTCCGTCGGTGTCGCGAACCCGACGGCCGCACCATCGCCATTGCCGACTCGGGCGCAGGTAAGAAGCGCTGTTAAGGCTTGCGGCATTCCGTCAGGCCGGATCACCGTCCCGTTTGAGCGCTTCATGCAGGAAGATGTGGTGCGCATCTCGAAAGGCGGCGGCAGTGTGACCGCATCACAACTGGAATGTATCGCAAATGCGTCGGTCGCGACGACGCATTACGTCTTCTTCAACGCGGAAGCGGTACAGACGCGCTACGCTTCGATTTACTGGAATTTGGTCGAACGAGCAGATATCGCCAATGCTCGTGCGGCGTTACGTACTCAAAACCGTCTCGAGACGGTTCCTGTTCCACAAGCAGGTAAGTCTTTAGGCGTTTACGCGCAGGCAGTCGAAACCTATTGCGGCGTAACACCGGGAACGTTGCTGACTGCGCTGAACGACAACATGCTGACGTTCAAGAAGGACGGATTGGGCCGCATCACGGCAAACGGGATCGAGCCGGGCGCAGCGTCCGATCTCCAGTTTCAGTGCATCATGAACGCAACAACCGCAGCACAACTCAAGTCGCACGGCATATTCTTCGGGTTCATAGGAAATGCCGCTCAAGCGCCAGTTCCAGATTAGGAGTTAAGGGGCCGGTTGCTCCGGCCCCTCCTCTCCTCACTCGAAGCCCTGTCGGGCGAGCCTGTCCGCGAAACCTTCAGAGCAACCGACTCACCAGCAGCGAGTCGAGTGAACCCGTCGAGTGTCTCTCAAACCTTTTGGCTTTGCTATAAGGATGATGCTGCCCGGCGGCATCCCGACCACGTCTCACCGACGGAAAAGCACGCTTTGACCGATCGCCTGCTCTGATACCGACGACGATTGACTTTCCCGCCCCATCCGCTAACAGCGCGACTTCGCTCGGCAGACGTTTGCGTTTGCCGGGTCCGTCCGAGACAGTGGGTGCGCCGGGTTTGCCGTCGCTTAATTTCCCGCCGAGACGGGGAATGGAATTCCGGTCCGGTCGCCTTGGCGCCCGCGCCCTTCGGTCCGTCGCTGTGTGTCGCGGTCCGCCCATGCCCCATCGTTGGACAGCCCCCGGATGGGTGCGGCTGTTTCGCCGTGTTCCTCCGGGTCAACCGGCTCGCCGTTCGCGGTGGGCCAGAAACGTGGAGAATGGCATGGATCGTGCTCAAAAGACCGAGCTCGTCGCCGAGCTGAACCGCACTTTTGCCGAAGTCGGCGCGGTGATCGTCACCCGCAACCTCGGCATGACCGTTGCACAGTCGACCAAGCTGCGCAACGCGATGCGGGATGCCGGCGCGGACTACAAGGTCTCGAAGAACAAGCTTGCCAAGATCGCGCTCGACGGCACCGACTATCTCTCGCTGGGCGACATGCTCACGGGTCCGGTCGGTCTCGCCACTTCCGTTGATCCCGTCGCGGCCGCCAAGGTGGCCGTGGAATTCGCGAAGACGAACGACAAGTTCGAAATCGTCGGTGGGGCAATGGGCGCGACCGTCCTCGACGTAGACGGCGTGAAGGCGCTGGCGACGATGCCGTCGCTGGATGAACTGCGTGCCAAGATCATCGGCCTGCTGGTTGCTCCCGCAACCAAGCTCGCGACGATCACGCAGGCTCCGGCGGCACAGCTCGCCCGCGTCCTCCAGGCCTATGCCGACAAGGACAAGGAAGCAGTGGACGCCTGATCGGCGTTCGCTTCGAGATTTTTTCCCTGAACAGACCGGGGCGCTGCCCCAAGATGGAGACTACACATGGCTGACCTGAACGCGCTCGTTGAGAGCCTGAGCGAACTGACCGTCCTCGAAGCCGCTGAGCTTTCGAAGCTGCTCGAAGAGAAGTGGGGCGTTTCGGCTGCTGCTGCTGTTGCGGCCGCTCCGGCTGCTGGCGGCGGCGCCGCTGCTCCGGTTGCTGAAGAGCAGACCGAATTCGACGTCATCCTCACCGGCGACGGTGGCAAGAAGATCAACGTCATCAAGGAAGTCCGTGCGATCACCGCGCTCGGCCTGACCGAAGCCAAGACGCTGGTCGAGTCGGCTCCCAAGGCCGTCAAGGAAGGCGTGTCGAAGGACGAGGCCGCCAAGATCAAGGCGCAGCTCGAAGCCGCCGGCGCGACCGTCGAAGTCAAGTAAGCCGCAGCGGGGGAGACGGCCGAGCGAAGCTCGACCGCACCCCCGCAAGGCCGGCCGGCGCGGGCCTAGCCCGCGTCCGACGTCATGGGCTTCGCCCATGACGGCTTGCAAAGAAAAGGGGCGGCATCCGCAAGGATGCCGCCCCTTTTCGCGCCTATCGTCGCCCCGGCGAAGGCCGGGGCCGCTGCTTTGCTTGGCAAGCCGCCCGCCCCACATACACCGGCCCCGGCCTCCGCCGGGGCGACGGCCTTATCTTCAATCCGCCCGCGACACGGTAAACGGCAAATGCCGCACCCGGTCATGCATCCGCGGCGCGCCATCAAGCCGGAACGGCCCGAGCTTCGCATCCGCACCACGATCCAGCCCGACGACGAACGACGCGGCGCTACACCCGCTGCCGCCATCCCAGCCATAATCGAGCGCGACCGTCATCACCGGCACGAACAGCGCACGCCCCTCGCCGATGCCCTGTATAGCGAGCGGCGGCATGACATCGCGCGGCAGCATCGCTGTGCCCTCCAGCGCAGCGGTCGCGCCGGCGGCGAGATCGAAGCGCGCGACGACCGCGCGCTCGATCGGCGCCGCGAACAGCGCGTCGAGCGTCCGCTCCAGCGCCGGCTCGACCCCGAACAGCCGCAGGTCCAGCGCGATCGCGCGCGCGTCCACCTCGCCTGCATTGTGCAGGATGATGCGATATTCGACGGCAGCGCTCAGCAAATTGGTGCCGGCCCGCTTGACCTCCAGCGCGATGGTCACGCGCGCGCGCGGCGCCGGCACGGCGTCCACGACGGGCGGTAGGGGCGTGGGAACGGGCGACGGCGGCGCCGCCGTTTCCTCTTCGATGGGAACCTCATCGGCCCCGCGCCGCCGCCGATACAACACGATACCGCCGCACGTCGCGACCAACGCCCCACCAATCGCCCACAACCAAGGCGATCCCCAACCCGTTGACTCGGCCGGGGCGGTTGGCGTCGCTTCGACCACAGCCGGAGACGGCGATGCTTGCGGAATAGGCGTCGTTGCCGGAACCGGCGGCCGCACCGGGGTCACCACCGGCACTGGCTCAGCGGACACGGTCGGGCGCGCGCTCGGCGTGGCGGCCGGCGTCGGCTTTGCCTGCACGGTTGGACGAACCGGCGGCGGCACCACCGCGACCGGGGACGGCGTCGCGCTCGGCACGGCGGTGGCGCTCGGCGTCGGGCGCGGCAGCGGCGCGATCCGAGGTTCCGGCGTCGGCACCGGCGTCGGGCGCACCGGCTGCGTCGGCAGGCTGAAGCCGTCCAGGCCCGGAATCGTCGCGGGCGGCTGGCTGTTCTGCGCGCTCGCGCTTCCGGCGGTTCCGATCGTCACGGCCAGCGCGATCATGGTGCGTGCGCGGCGGGTCGCAGGAAAAAACACAGTCAAAAGCGCCTCGGTGCGTCGTTCAGGCTAATGCCATGACGACCGCGCCAGGATAAGACAAGCACCAGACGCAAAGCCTGCGCCGACCTGATGCGGCAATTCCCCGCCCGCATTTGACACGATCCAACACCACACCTATATGGCGCTCTTCACCACGACTTTCGGGAAATGACGTGCCCTCGCGCAGCATGTCGATCGAATTGAAGGTCGTGGCATCACGAGGACGCCGAGAAGCTGCTGTTTTCCGAATTATGCGGAGGACATGCGGCTTTTTGCGTCTTTCTGCGTGCCCGCCCGGGCGATCCGGGCACGAAATTTTGACGTGAGGGCTAAAGACACATGGCAACCAGAGCGATCGAAGGCGGCACCGCGAAGCGCCGCATCCGCAAGGTGTTCGGCAACATCCACGAAGTCGTGCAGATGCCGAACCTGATCGAGGTGCAGCGCGAGAGCTACGAACAGTTCCTCCGCTCAGATCCCTCGATCGGCTATGTCTCGGGCCTCGAAAAGACGCTGCGTTCGGTGTTCCCGATCCGCGATTTCGCCGGCACCGCCGAGCTCGATTTCGTCAATTACGAACTCGAACCGCCGAAGTTCGACACCGACGAGTGCCGCCAGCGCGGCATCACCTATGCGGCGCCGATGCGCGTTACCCTCCGCCTGATCGTGTTCGAAGTGGACGCCGATACCGAAGCCCGCTCGGTGCTCGATATCAAGGAGCAGGACGTCTACATGGGCGACATGCCCCTGATGACGGGCAACGGCACCTTCATCATCAATGGCACCGAGCGCGTGATCGTCTCGCAGATGCACCGCTCGCCGGGCGTGCTGTTCGATCATGATCGCGGCAAGACCCACGCGTCGGGCAAGTATCTGTTCGCCGCGCGCGTCATCCCGTATCGCGGGTCGTGGCTCGATTTCGAGTTCGACGCCAAGGACATCGTCAACGTCCGTATCGATCGCAAGCGCAAGCTGCCGGTCACGGCGCTGCTGTATGCGCTCGGCCTCACCTCCGAGGAAATCCTCAACTATTTCTACAACCGCGTCACCTTCGTGCGCGGCCAGGGCGGCTGGATCGTCCCCTATCAGGCCGAGAACTGGCGCGGCCAGAAGCCGATGTTCGACATCGTCGATGCCAAAACCGGCGAGATCGTGTTCGCCAGCGGCCAGAAGATCAGCCCCCGCGCCGCCAACAAGGCAGCCAAGGACGGTCTCACCGATCTGCTGATCCCGACCGAGGAAATCTTCGGCCGCTACAGCGCCTATGATCTCATCAACGAGACCACCGGCCAGATCTATATCGAGGCGGGCGACGAAGTCTCCGCCGAGAACCTCGAACTGCTCGACAAGGCCGGCATCGACCGGATCGAGCTGCTCGACATCGATCACGTCACCACGGGTCCGTGGATTCGCAACACGCTCAAGGCCGACAAGGCCGAAGAGCGCGAGCAGGCGCTGTCCGACATCTACCGCGTCATGCGCCCCGGCGAGCCGCCCACGCTCGAAACGGCGGAATCGCTGTTCTCCGGCCTGTTCTTCGATCCCGATCGTTACGATCTGTCGGCAGTCGGCCGCGTCAAGCTCAACATGCGCCTCGATCTCGACGTCGAGGACACCGTCACCACGCTGCGCACCGAGGATATCCTCGAAGTCGTCAAGACGCTCGTCGGCCTCAAGGACGGTCGCGGCGAAATCGACGACATCGATAACCTCGGCAACCGCCGCGTGCGTTCGGTCGGCGAGCTGCTCGAGAACCAGTACCGCGTCGGCCTGCTCCGCATGGAGCGCGCCGTGAAGGAGCGGATGTCCTCGGTCGACGTGTCGACCGTGATGCCGAACGACCTCATCAACGCCAAGCCCGCCGTGGCTGCAGTCCGTGAGTTCTTCGGGTCGTCGCAGCTCTCGCAGTTCATGGATCAGACCAACCCGCTGTCGGAAGTCACCCACAAGCGTCGCGTGTCGGCACTTGGACCGGGCGGCTTGACGCGTGAGCGCGCTGGCTTCGAAGTCCGCGACGTTCACCCGACCCACTATGGCCGTATCTGCCCGATCGAAACGCCGGAAGGCCCGAACATCGGTCTTATCAACAGCCTCGCGTCGTTCAGCCGCGTCAACAAATACGGCTTCATCGAAACGCCATACCGCAAGGTCATCGATCACAAGGTGACCGACGACGTCGTGTACCTGTCGGCGATGGAAGAGGCCAAGCACACGATCGCGCAGGCCAACGCCGAGCTCGACGGCGAAGGTCACTTCACCGAGGAACTGGTCTCGTCGCGTCAGGCGGGCGAATTCCTGATGGCGATCCCGACCAACATCACCCTGATGGACGTCAGCCCCAAGCAGCTCGTCTCGGTCGCCGCATCGCTCATTCCGTTCCTGGAAAACGATGACGCCAACCGCGCGCTGATGGGCTCGAACATGCAGCGTCAGGCCGTGCCGCTGGTGAAGGCGGAAGCGCCCTTCGTCGGCACCGGCATGGAAGAAACCGTCGCACGGGATTCGGGCGCGGCGATCGCCGCCAAGCGTTCGGGCATCGTCGATCAGGTCGATGCGACCCGTATCGTCATCCGCGCGACCGGCGAGGTCGAGGCCGGCCAGTCGGGCGTCGACATCTACACGCTGATGAAGTTCCAGCGTTCGAACCAGAACACCTGCATCAACCAGCGTCCGCTGGTGAAGGTCGGTGAGGTCGTGAACATCGGCGACGTGATCGCCGACGGCCCCTCGACCGAGTTCGGCGAGCTGGCGCTGGGCCGTAACGCGCTCGTCGCGTTCATGCCCTGGAACGGCTACAATTATGAGGATTCGATCCTCATCTCCGAGCGTATCGTGAAGGATGACGTCTTCACCTCGATCCACATCGAGGAATTCGAAGTCATGGCGCGCGACACCAAGCTCGGGCCGGAAGACATCACGCGCGACATCCCCAATGTCGGCGAGGAAGCGCTCCGCAACCTCGACGAAGCTGGCATCGTGTACATCGGCGCAGAGGTCGAGCCGGGCGATATCCTCGCCGGCAAGATCACGCCGAAGGGCGAAAGCCCGATGACGCCGGAAGAGAAGCTGCTCCGCGCGATCTTCGGTGAAAAGGCGTCGGACGTGCGTGACACGTCGCTGCGTCTGCCGCCGGGTGTCGCCGGCACCGTCGTCGAGGTCCGGGTGTTCAACCGCCACGGCATCGACAAGGACGAGCGCGCGATGGCGATCGAGCGCGAAGAGATCGAGCGTCTCAAGAAGGACTCGGACGACGAGCGCAGCATCCTCAACCGCGCGACCTGGTCGCGTCTGCGCGAGATGCTGATCGGCCAGACCGCGACCGCCGTTCCCAAGAACGGCCCGCGCAAGGGCATCGTCATCGATCAGGACGTACTCGACAGCGTCGATCGTCATGAATGGTGGAAGTTCGCCGTCGCCGACGACAAGACCCAGAGCGATCTGGAAGCGGTCAAGGTGCAGTATGACGACGCCGTCAAGGTGATCGTGGACAAGTTCCAGGATCGCCGCGACAAGCTCGAGCGTGGCGACGAACTGCCGCCCGGCGTGCTCAAGATGGTCAAGGTGTTCGTCGCGGTGAAGCGCAAGCTGCAGCCGGGCGACAAGATGGCCGGCCGTCACGGCAACAAGGGCGTCATCTCGCGCATCCTGCCGGCGGAGGACATGCCGTTCCTCGCCGACGGTACGCCGGTCGATATCGTGCTCAACCCGCTCGGCGTGCCGTCGCGCATGAACGTCGGTCAGATCTTCGAGACCCATCTCGGCTGGGCGGCGCGCAACCTTGGCCAGCAGGTCTACCGGGCGCTCGAGGATTGGCGTGAAGCCAACCCCGACATGACCGGCGGCGAAATGCCCGAGGCGGTCAAGTCGCGTCTGCTCGAAGTATACGGCGAGCATTACGAGGCCGACATCAAGGGCCGCTCCGCCGATCAGATCGTCGAGCTGGCCGAGAACCTGAAGACCGGCATTCCGATGGGCACCCCGGTGTTCGACGGTGCGCGCGAGAAGGACGTGTCGGCGATGCTGTCGCTGGCGGGTCTCGACACCTCGGGCCAGTCGGATCTGTTCGACGGACGTACCGGCGACAAGTTCGATCGTAAGGTGACGGTGGGCATCATCTACATGCTCAAGCTGCACCATCTGGTCGACGACAAGATCCACGCCCGGTCGATCGGGCCGTACAGCCTCGTCACCCAGCAGCCGCTGGGCGGTAAGGCGCAGTTCGGCGGCCAGCGCTTCGGCGAGATGGAGGTCTGGGCGCTCCAGGCCTACGGCGCGGCGTATACCTTGCAGGAAATGCTGACGGTGAAGTCGGACGACGTGGTCGGCCGCACCAAGGTCTATGAGGCGATCGTCAAGGGTGACGACACGTTCGAGGCCGGCATCCCGGAGAGCTTCAACGTTCTCGTCAAGGAAATGCGCTCGCTGGGCCTGAACGTCGAGCTGAAGACGGTCGAGGAGTTCGACACCGACGGCGTCGCGATCGCGGCGGAGTAACCGACTTCTCCCCTCCCGCTCGCGGGAGGGGTCGGGGGAGGGCCTGTGGGCCAAGCACCTCCCCGACGTGACATGCCCTCCCCTAGCCCCTCCCGCACGCGGGAGGGGAATTGGAGCTGAAAAATGAACGAACTGACCAACTTCGCCAATCCGGTCGTCAAGCCGGAAACCTTCGACCAGATCCAGATCGGCATCGCCTCGCCGGATCGCATCCGCTCGTGGTCGTTCGGCGAGATCAAGAAGCCCGAAACCATCAACTATCGCACGTTCAAGCCCGAGCGTGACGGCCTGTTCTGCGCGCGCATCTTCGGTCCGATCAAGGATTACGAGTGCCTGTGCGGCAAGTACAAGCGCATGAAGTACAAGGGCATCGTCTGCGAGAAGTGCGGTGTCGAAGTCACCGTCTCGAAGGTCCGGCGCGAGCGCATGGGCCATATCGAGCTGGCCGCGCCCGTCGCGCACATCTGGTTCTTGAAGTCGCTGCCGTCGCGCATCGGCCTGCTGCTCGACATGCAGCTCAAGCAGCTCGAACGCGTGCTGTATTTCGAGGCGTATATCGTGATCGAGCCGGGCCTCACCCCGCTCGAGAAGTTCCAGCTCCTCACCGAAGACGAACTGCTCGACGCGCAGGATGAGCATGGTGAGGACGCGTTCTCGGCCGGCATCGGCGCAGAGGCGGTCCGCATCATGCTGGAATCGCTCGATCTCGAAGGCGAGCGCAAGGATCTGCTTGAGGAACTCGCGACCACCAAGTCCGAGCTCAAGCCCAAGAAGATCATCAAGCGCCTCAAGGTCGTCGAGAGCTTCATCGATTCGGGCAACCGCCCTGAGTGGATGATCCTCGAAGTCGTCCCGGTCATCCCGCCCGAGCTGCGTCCGCTGGTGCCGCTCGACGGTGGCCGCTTCGCGACTTCGGATCTGAACGATCTGTATCGCCGCGTCATCAACCGCAACAACCGCCTCAAGCGGCTCATGGAACTGCGCGCGCCGGACATCATCGTCCGCAACGAAAAGCGCATGTTGCAGGAAGCCGTCGACGCGCTGTTCGACAACGGTCGTCGCGGTCGCACCATCACGGGCGCCAACAAGCGTCCGCTCAAGTCGCTGTCCGACATGCTCAAGGGCAAGCAGGGCCGCTTCCGTCAGAATCTGCTCGGCAAGCGCGTCGATTACTCGGGTCGTTCGGTCATCGTGACCGGCCCGGAACTCAAGCTGCACCAGTGCGGCCTGCCGAAGAAGATGGCGCTCGAGCTGTTCAAGCCGTTCATCTACGCACGCCTCGACGCCAAGGGCCTGAGCATGACGCTCAAGCAGGCGAAGAAGTGGGTCGAGAAGGAGCGCAAGGAAGTCTGGGACATCCTCGACGAAGTCATTCGCGAGCACCCGGTCATGCTCAACCGCGCGCCGACGCTTCACCGTCTCGGCATCCAGGCGTTCGAGCCCGTGCTGATCGAGGGCAAGGCGATCCAGCTTCACCCGCTGGTCTGCTCGGCCTTCAACGCCGATTTCGACGGCGATCAGATGGCGGTCCACGTCCCGCTGTCGCTTGAGGCGCAGCTCGAAGCCCGCGTGCTGATGATGTCGACCAACAACATCCTCTCGCCCGCCAACGGCAAGCCGATCATCGTGCCGTCGCAGGACATGGTGCTGGGTCTGTATTATCTGTCGATGCTCAAGGAAGGCGAGCCCGGCGAGGGCATGCTGATCTCCGACATGTCGGAAGTCCATCAGGCGATCGAGGCTGGCGCGGTGACGCTCCACACCAAGATCATCAGCCGCGTTCCGCAGACCGACGAAGCCGGCAACCAGTACCTCAAGCGCTATGAGACCACCCCCGGTCGCATGCTGCTCGGCGAGTGCCTGCCCAAGTCGTCGAAGGTGCCGTTCGATACCGTCAACCGCCTCCTCACCAAGAAGGACGTCGGCGACGTGATCGACGAGGTGTATCGTCACACCGGCCAGAAGGAGACCGTGCTGTTCGCGGACGCGATCATGAGCCTCGGCTTCAAGCACGCGTTCAAGGCCGGCATCTCCTTCGGCAAGGACGACATGATCATCGCGCCGGACAAGGACAAGCTGGTCGATGAGACCCGCGAGCAGGTGAAGGACTATGAGCAGCAGTATCAGGACGGCCTGATCACGCAGCAGGAGAAGTACAACAAGGTCATCGACGCCTGGAGCCGTTGCGGCGATCAGGTCGCGAACTCGATGATGAACGAGATCAAGGCGGTCAAGCGCTACGAGGACGGCCCCAACAAGGGCCGCGAGAAGCCGATCAACTCGATCTACATGATGGCCCACTCGGGTGCCCGTGGTTCGCAGGCGCAGATCAAGCAGCTTGCCGGCATGCGCGGCCTCATGGCCAAGCCGTCGGGCGAGATCATCGAGACGCCGATCATCTCGAACTTCAAGGAAGGTCTGACCGTCCTTGAATACTTCAACTCCACCCACGGCGCCCGTAAGGGTCTCGCGGATACGGCGTTGAAGACGGCGAACTCGGGTTACCTCACCCGCCGTCTGGTCGATGTGTCGCAGGATTGCGTCATCATCGAGCTGGATTGCGGCACCGAGCGCGCGCTCGAAATGCGCGCCATCGTGCAGGGCGGTTCGACGATCGCCTCGCTCGGCGAGCGCATTCTCGGCCGCACCACGGCTGAGGACATCATCGACAGCAAGACCGGCGAGATCGTGATCCCGCTCGGCACCTTGCTCGACGAGCCGATGGTCGCGAAGATCGAGGCGATCGGCACGCAATCGTGCAAGATCCGCTCGCCGCTGGTCTGCGAGACCAAGATCGGCGTGTGCGCCAAGTGCTACGGGCGCGATCTCGCCCGCGGTACGCCGGTGAACATCGGTGAGGCGGTCGGCGTCATCGCGGCGCAGTCGATCGGCGAGCCGGGCACGCAGCTCACGATGCGGACCTTCCACATCGGCGGCGCGGCGCAGCTCAACGAGCAGTCGAATCTCGAGGCGGTGTCGGACGGCACGATGGAATATCGTGATCTCCGCATCATCAAGGATCAGCGCGGCCGTCGCGTCGTGCTGTCGCGCTCGGGCGAACTGGCGATCATGGATGCCGAAGGCCGCGAGCGCGCGGTCCATCGCATCCCGTATGGTGCGTATGTGCTGTACGACGATGGCCATATCGTCACCAAGGGCGATCGTCTGGCCGAGTGGGACCCGTTCACCATGCCGGTCATCACCGAGAACCCCGGTATCGTGAAGTATGTCGATCTGATCGAGGGCAAGACGCTCACCGAGCAGGCCGACGAAGCGACCGGCATCTCGCAGCGCGTGGTCATCGAATATCGCGGCACCAGCAAGGCGAAGGAGGATCTCCGCCCGCGTCTGACCCTCACCGGCGCAAGCGCCGAGGAGGCCGGCCGCTACATGCTGGTGGCGGGCGCGACGCTCTCGGTCGAGGATGGTGCCGAGGTTCAGGGCGGCGACGTTCTGGCCCGTGTCAGCCGCGAGTCCGCCAAGACCCGCGACATCACCGGCGGTCTGCCGCGCGTCGCCGAGCTGTTCGAGGCGCGCAAGCCCAAGGAAAATGCCATCATCGCCAAGGTCTCGGGCCGTGTGGTGTTCGGCAAGGACTATAAGGCGAAGCGCAAGATCGGCATCCAGCCCGAGGATGGCGGCGAGGTCGTCGAGTATCTGGTGCCCAAGTCGAAGGTGATCGACGTTCAGGAAGGCGACTACGTCAAGCGTGGCGACAACCTGATCGGCGGCAGCCCCGATCCGCACGACATTCTCGAAGTGCTCGGCATCGAGCCGCTGGCGGAATATCTCGTCTCGGAAATCCAGGAGGTCTATCGCCTCCAGGGCGTGAAGATCAACGACAAGCACATCGAGACGATCGTTCGCCAGATGCTGCAGAAGGTCGAGATCACCGACGGCGGCGACACCACGCTGCTGGCGGGCGAGCAGGTCGATCGCGACGAAATGGATGCGATCAACGACAAGCTCGAGCCCAAGCAGGCGCGTGCGCAGGGCAAGCCCGTCCTGCTCGGCATCACCAAGGCGTCGCTGCAAACCCGCAGCTTCATCTCGGCGGCGTCGTTCCAGGAGACCACCCGCGTCCTCACCGAGGCGGCGGTCCAGGGCAAGCAGGACATGCTGATCGGCCTCAAGGAGAACGTCATCGTCGGCCGGCTCATCCCGGCAGGCACCGGCGCGGGCATGAACCGCATGCGGATCGCGGCCTCGTCGCGGGATGCCGCGCAGCGGGTATCGATGCGCCGGATGGCGGAAGTGGCGTTCGTCGCGCCGAACTCGGCCGCCGAAGAGCATGCCGCCGAACTGGCACGCAGCGCGCGTGACGCCGGCGGTACGCGCGATGCGCTCGCCGCAGTCGAGACTTCGGGCACCGGCACCGATGCCGATGCGGGCGATTATCTGGAGAGCTGATCGGCTCGCCAGACACGAACGCGAAAGCCGCCGTCCGGGGTAACCCGGGCGGCGGTCTTCGTTTGGGGACATTCGTTCGCGCCCCCCTCTTCTCCGTTCGTCCCGAGCGCAGTCGAAGGATGAGCCCGGAGCGCAGACGCCTCGACTTCGCTCGGCGCGAACGGATTGGGGTGGTGGCGGAGGAAACCGCACCGGGGCGGGCGTGACCGCCCGCCCCAACCGTCACCCCAGCGCAAACGGCATCTTCGCGTAAGAACCTTCTTGTTCTCCCGCGCACGCGGGAGTCCAGAGTCGCAAGAGCCGAACGTCGGTGTTCTGCTTGGCTCTGGGTTCCCGCTTCCGCGGGAAAACACAAAAAAGAACCAGCCGATGGTGACTTTCGCAAACGTCTGCAAGCCGATGCCTAAAGGGCGGCCGTTCCGTATCCACCTGCGAGACCCCAGCGTACGCTGGGGTGACGGGGGTAAGGCTATTCCTCCACCAGTTTCATCAGCCGCCGCTCGACCGGCGCGAGCACCGGGCCAAGCTCGTGGCCGCGCTTCAGCACCACGCCCTGTTCGCCGACCAATGCCCACATGCCCTGCTTGTTGCGCAGCGCGGGCCGCTTCTCGATACGGAACTCGGGGCGCTCGGCGGTGCGGCGGAAGCAGGAGAACACCGCCGCGTCGCCGCCGAGATCGATCGCATAATCGCGCCAATGCCCGGCCGCGACCATCCGCCCGTACAGGTCGAGGATGCGGTTGAGTTCAGGCCGGTCGAAGCCGATCTGCAACGGCTTGCCCGGCGGTTGCGGGAAGGGCGTTACCGTCCCCATCAGGCGCGGTTGCGCACATCCTCTTGCTCGGCGAGCATCGCGTCGAGCCGCTTGCGCATCGTCTCGATCTCGCAGCGCAGCAGTTCGACACGCTGCGTCTGCGGGTCGAACATGTCGCTGCACGGCGTACCATAAGCGAGGAACGCCGGCTTCGCCTGCCCGCCCTCGACCATCGTCGCGCGCGCCGGAATGCCGACCATCACCGCACCCTCGGGCACGTCGCGAGTCACCACCGCGTTGGCGCCGACGCGCGCGCCCTTCCCGACCGTGATCGGCCCGAGCACCTGCGCGCCTGAACCGATGATGGCATTGTCGCACAAGGTCGGGTGGCGCTTGCCCGCCACGCCGTTGTCGGGGCTGGTGCCGCCGAGCGTAACACACTGATAGATTGTGACATTATCGCCGATCTCCGCAGTCTCGCCGATCACGGTGAAGCCGTGGTCGATGAAGAAATGCTTGCCAATCGTGGCGCCGGGATGGATGTCGATCGCGGTCGTCATGCGCGACAGATGGTTGACGAGCCGGGCGAGGAAGAACAGCCGTGCCGTAAACAGCCGGTGCGCGACGCGGTGCCACGCCAGCGCCCAGACGCCGGGATAGGTCAGAACTTCAAGACGCGATCGCGGCGCGGGATCACGCGCCCGGATCGAGTCGAGATACGCGACCAACCGCTGCAACATCACTTACGTCCCCTCGTCATGCGACGACATTTAGGCGTTCGGGCGCGCGAATAAAAGTGCGGCGAAAACCGAGAAGCCACTGGATTTAAACCCTATCTTTCTTATAGGAATTGGAAACCGGGTCATTGCGGCGCGTTATGTCTGTGCAAGGGAGCGCGAATGCCGGATTTTTCCACGATCGACTTTGCCGCCATCCTGCCCTTCATCGCGATCGGTTTCGCGGCACAAGTGATCGACGGCGCGCTCGGCATGGCGTTTGGCCTCATCAATTCGACGTTGCTGGTGAGCATGCTCGGCATGCCGCCCGCGCTTGCCTCGGCGAGCGTCCACGCGGTCGAAACCTTCACCACCGCCGCTTCGGGGGTGAGCCATATCTACCACCGCAACGTCGATTGGCGGCTGTTCCGCCGGCTGGTGATCCCCGGCGTGATCGGCGGTGTGCTCGGCGCCTATGTGCTGAGCAACGTCGACGCCGCCGTCGCCAAGCCATTCGTGATGGCCTATCTCGCCGCGATCGGCCTGTTCCTGCTGTACCGCGCGTGGCGCGGCGCGCTGAGCGTGCAATCGCCGAAGATCGTCGCGCCGCTCGGCCTCGTCGGCGGCTTCCTCGATGCGGCGGGCGGCGGCGGCTGGGGTCCGGTCGTCACGTCGAACCTGCTCGTGCAAGGCTCGGCCCCGCGCACCACGATCGGCACGGTCAACACCAGCGAATTCTTCCTGACCGCGACGGTTTCGATCACCTTCTTCACGCAAATGGGGCTGGCCGCGTTCACGCTGGCGACGCTCGGCCTGCTGATCGGCGGTCTGGTCGCCGCCCCGCTCGGCGGGGTGCTGGCGAAACGCGTGCCCGCGCGGCCGCTGATGGCGATGGTCGGCACGCTGCTGACGCTGACCAGCGCCTATACGATCTGGCAGGCGCTGCGGTAGCGTATCCACCATTCCAACACCGTCCGTCCCGAGCGCCGCCAGCACGGACGCCGCCCTCGCCCCCGCTTTGTTCTCCCCAGCCACTAGCCGCTCCCCGCAGGGTGCGCTATCCGCAAGCCATGTCCAACGAAGATCTGTTCGCCGCCACGCCAAAGCCCGACTTCGAATATGACGCATCCTCGATCGAGGTGCTCGAGGGGCTTGAGCCGGTCCGCCGCCGCCCCGGCATGTACGTCGGCGGCACCGACGAGCGCGCCATGCACCATCTCGCCGCCGAGGTGGTCGACAATGCGATGGACGAGGCGGTCGCCGGCCACGCGACGCGGATCGAGGTCACGCTCGAAGCCGGCAACCGGCTGACCGTCGTCGACAACGGTCGCGGCATCCCGGTCGATCCGCATCCGAAGTTCCCCGGTAAGTCCGCGCTCGAAGTGATCCTCTCAACGCTGCATTCAGGCGGCAAGTTCGAGGGCAAGGCGTATCAGACCGCTGGCGGCCTGCACGGCGTCGGCATCAGCGTCGTCAACGCGCTGTCGTCGGACACGACGATCGAGGTCGCGCGCAACAAGACGCTCTACCGCCAGCGCTTCTCGCGCGGCGTCACGCTCGGCCCGTTGGAAGCGCTCGGGCCGACCCCCAACCGGCGCGGCACCTCGGTCAGCTTCGTGCCCGATACCGAGATTTTCGGGCCGGAAATGCTGTTCAAACCGGCTCGCCTCTACAAGCTGGTACGCTCGAAGGCGTATCTGTTCGCCGGCGTCGAAGTGCGCTGGCGCTGCGCACCCGAGATCATCACCGACGACACGCCGCCCGAGGCGGTGTTCCAGTTCCCCGGCGGCCTCGCCGATCATTTGCGCGAGCAGGTCGGCACCCGCGAATGCGCCACGTCCGATTTCTTCGTCGGCCGGCAGGATTTCGCCAACGGGCAGGGCCGGGTCGAATGGGCCGTCGCGTGGCCGCTGTGGAGCGACGGTTCGTATAGCTGGTATTGCAACACCATCCCCACCCCTGACGGCGGCACCCACGAGCAGGGTCTCCGCGCCGCGCTGGTGAAGGGCATTCGCGCCTTCGCCGATCTCGTTGGGCAGAAGAAAGCCAAGGACATCGCGCCCGAGGACGTGATGACCGGCAGCGAGCTGATGCTCTCGGTGTTCATCCGCGATCCGCAGTTCCAGAGCCAGACCAAGGACCGGCTCACCAGCCCCGAGGCCGCCGCGCTCGTCGAACGCGCGGTGCGCGACCATGTCGACCATTTCCTCAGCGACAATATGGAGCGCGGCAAGGCGCTGCTCGGCTACATCCTCGATCGGATGGACGATCGCCTCCGCCGCAAGGCCGAGCGCGAGGTCAAGCGCAAGACCGCGACCAGCGCGCGGAAACTGCGCCTGCCCGGCAAGCTCACCGATTGCGCCGCCGACAGCCCCGAGGGCACCGAACTCTTCATCGTCGAGGGCGATTCGGCAGGCGGCTCCGCCAAACAGGCGCGCGACCGCAAGACTCAGGCGATCCTGCCGATCCGCGGCAAGATCCTCAACGTCGCCAGCGCCACATCGGCCAAGATCCTCGCCAATCAGGAAATCGCCGACCTCATCCAGGCGCTCGGCTGCGGCACCCGCAAGGACTGCAACGCCGATCATCTGCGCTACGAACGCATCGTCATCATGACCGACGCCGATGTCGACGGCGCGCACATCGCCACCCTGCTGATGACCTTCTTCTTCCAGGAAATGCCCGATCTGGTGCGGCGCGGGCATCTGTTCCTCGCCCAGCCGCCGCTCTACCGGCTGACGGCGGGCACCAAGAGCCTCTACGCGATGGACGACGCCGATCGCGCCCGCATCGAGGCTGGGCCGTTCAAGAACAAGAAGGTCGATGTCGCGCGCTTCAAGGGCCTCGGCGAGATGAACCCGATGCAGCTCCGCGAAACCACGATGGACCCGAAGACCCGCGCGATGCTGCGCATCACGCTCCCGCAGGAATATGAGGAGCGCGCCGGGGTGAAGGATCTGGTCGATCGCCTGATGGGCACCAATCCGGCGCACCGCTTCGCCTTCATCCAGGAGAATGCCGCGCGCATGGACGTCGCCGAACTCGACGCCTGATCCGGCCTTCCGCCCGCGCCACTGGCAAAGACCGCGCCGATCGCCTACATGCGCCCTCTCTCATGGCAACGATTCTCCCCTCCCCGCCGCGCGTCGGCATGGTTTCGCTTGGCTGTCCCAAGAACCTGGTCGACAGCGAGCGCATCCTCACCAAGCTGCGCAGCGACGGCTACCAGATGTCGCCCGACTATGCCGGCGCCGACGTGGTGCTGGTCAACACCTGCGGCTTCCTCGATTCCGCCAAGGAAGAGAGCCTCGAAGCGATCGGCGAGGCGATCGCAGAGAATGGCCGAGTCATCGTCACCGGCTGCATGGGCAAGGAAGCGGAGATGATCCGCGCAAAATTCCCCGGCATCCTCGCCGTCACCGGCGCGCACCAATATGAAGAGGTGGTCGGCGCGGTCCACGAAGCGGCGCCGATGCCGCCCTCGGCGTTCCTCAATCTCGTTCCCGACAGCGGGCTGAAGCTCACCCCGCGCCATTACAGCTATCTGAAGATCAGCGAGGGCTGCAACCACCGCTGCTCGTTCTGCATCATCCCGAGCCTGCGCGGCGATCTCGTCAGCCGCCGCCCCGATGCGATCCTGCGCGAAGCCGAGAAGCTGATCGCGGCGGGCACCCGCGAACTGCTCGTCATCAGCCAGGACACCTCGGCCTATGGCGTCGATATCCGCCACCAGCCGCGCCCGTGGCATGGCGAAGACGTCCGCGCGCACATGACCGACCTGTCGCGCGAACTCGGCAAGCTCGGCGCGTGGGTACGGCTCCACTACGTCTACCCCTACCCCCATGTCGATCAGGTCATCCCGCTGATGGCCGAGGGGCTGGTCCTCCCCTATCTCGACATCCCGTTCCAGCACGCCAGCCGCAACGTGCTCAAGCTGATGAAGCGCCCCGCCAACGAAACCAAGGTGCTGGAGCGCATCAAGAATTGGCGGACGATCGTCCCCGACATCGCGATCCGTTCGACCTTCGTGGTCGGCTTCCCGGGTGAGACCGAGGATGATTTCGCCTATCTGATGGATTGGCTCGAAGAGGCACGGCTCGATCGCGTCGGCGCGTTCCGCTTCGAACCCGTCGAGGGCGCCGCCGCCAACGCGCTTCCCAACCATGTGCCGGAAGAGATCAAGGAAGAGCGCTACGCCCGCCTGATGGAACTGACCGCGCGCATCTCGGCGGAGAAGCTCCAGGCCAAGATCGGCCGCACGCTCGACGTGATCATCGACGACGTCGGCGAAGACGGCGCGACCGGCCGCTCCAAGGCGGACGCGCCCGAAATCGACGGCGAGGTCCACCTGCGCGACGCCGGCCACCTCTCGCCCGGCGATATCGTGGCCGTGGCGATCGAGGATGCCGACGAGCACGATCTGTTCGGGGTTCCTCTCCAAGCGTGACGACACCGGCCGAAGCGCTCGCAAGCTGGCCGCCGCAGCGCTACGCTGCGGTGCGCCGCGCCGTCCGCACCGGCGATCTCGCGATCTGCTCGGGCAACCAGATGTTCTCGCGCGTCATCCAATGGGCGACGCGGAGCGACTGGAGCCATATCGCGATGATCGTCCGGCTCGAAGAGCTAGACCGCGTGATGGTGCTCGAAGCGGTGCAGAAGATCGGCGTGCGCTGCGTGCCGCTCAGCCGCTGGGTCACCGATTTCCAGCCGCGCGACAAGCCCTTCAACGGCAAGGTCGTGATCGCCCGCCACGACGAGGTCGCCCGCGCCACGCAGGACCAGATGCGGCGGATGAGCGGCTTCGCCACCGGCCAGCTCGGCTGTCCGTTCGACGCCGCCGAACTCGCCAAGATCGCGCTGCGCATCGGCCTCGCGCGGTTCGGCGTGCGGCTGCCGCGCATGATCCAGCCCAATGACGAATATTTCTGCTCGGAATATCTCGACGAATGCTACCGCCTGCTCGGCGTGAATATCCCGTGGGACGGGCGCGGCTTCATCGCCCCGTCGGATTTCGCGCGCGCCCCGCATGTGCAGGCGGTGATGCGGGTTTCCCGCTTCCCGTTCCGCACCGGTGCGATACAAGACGACGAATGAAAGCCCTGCTCGCCGCGCTGCTGCTCACCGCCGCTCCTGTCTCCGCACAGGAGCTGTCTCCCGCCGAGACCGCCAAAGTCGACAGGATCGTCGCCGACAGCCTCGCGCGCACCGGCGTCCCCTCCGCCTCGATCGCGATCGTGCGCGGCGGGCGCATCGTCCTCGCCAAAGCCTATGGCAAGCAATCCGAGACGATCCCGATAGCCCGCGCCGACACCAAATACCCGATCGCCTCGATCTCGAAGCAATTCACCGCCGCCGCGATGCTGTTGCTGCGCGATCAGGGCAAACTGAGCCTCGACGACACAGTCTCGAAATACGTCCCCGGCATCAGCGGCGGCGACATCATCACCATCCGCCAGTTGCTCAGCCACACCTCAGGGCTACAGGATTACTGGCCGCAGGATTACAGCTTCGCGGCGATGCGTGAGCCAGTAACCCCACAGGACATCATAGATCGCTGGGCGAAGAAGCCGCTCGATTTCGCGCCGGGTACGCAGTGGCAATATTCGAACACCGGCTATGTCATCGCCGGCATGATCGTCGAGAAGGTGGCGGGGATGCCCCTGCTCGATGTCCTCAAGGGCCACGTTTTCACCCCGCTCGGCATGGCCCCGGTCGATCAGGATCTCGCGAACGGCCCCGGCTATCCGCAGGGCTATCAGCGTTTCGCACTCGGCCCGGTCCGCGCGGAACGACCCGCCGCGCACGGCTGGCTGTTCGCAGCCGGAGAACTGGCGATGTCGGCGAGTGATCTCGCCAAATGGGACATCGCCCGGATGAACCGCACGCTGCTCCCCGCCGCCGACTGGGCCGAGCAGGAAACCCCGGTCAAGCTCACCGACGGCACCACCAACGGCTACGGCCTCGGCGTCACCGCCGGCGAGCAGCAAGGCCACCGCTTCGTCGAGCATAGCGGCGAAGCGGTCGGCTTCCTGTCGCAGAACACCGTCTTTCCGGACGACAAGGCGGCGGTGGTGGTGCTGGTCAACAGCGATTTCAGCGATGCCTTCAGCAGTATCGCCGCGCAGATCGCCGAAACCATCCTGCCGCCCTCGCAAACCCAGCGCGCCGAAGTCGCCAACACCGCCAAGGCACGCGGCGTCTATGCGATGCTGCGATCGGGCACTCTCGACCGCACGCTGATGACCAGCAATTCCAATGATTATTTCACCGCCACCGCGCTCGCCGATTACAAGGCCACGCTCGCCCCGCTCGGCGAACCGAAGAGCTTCGATCTGGTGCGCGCGCCCCGGCTGCGCGGCGGGTTCGTAAATCGCAACTATCGCGCGGTCTTCGCCGACCGCACACTCAACATCGTGACCTATGCCGAACCCGGCGAAACCGGGCGCTACGAACAATTTCTGGTGATGCCGAGCCAATGACCTACGATCCCACCCCCCTGCTCCAGCCCGATCGCGGTCAGACCGCGCGCACGATCCACATCGTCACCAAGGCCGCGTTCGAGGGCTGGCGCACCGCCCAGCCGCCGCGCGTACGCACCGCGCTCGACGCCGCCCGCGTCGAGGCCAAGCCGGGCGCGACCGCGATCCTGCCCGGTGCGGACGCCGAGGACTGGTCGGTGCTGCTGTGCGTCGCCAAGACGCCGCTCGGCACATGGGATCTCGCCAAGCTCGCCGAGACGCTACCCGATGGCAGCTACCGCCTCGACGGCGCGAGCGTTGGCGCGGCTCTGCTCGGCTGGGCGCTCGGCCAGCACGCCTTCACCCGCTACAAAAAGCCCGATCGCACCCCCGGCCGCGTGCTGCTCACCACCGAACCCGCGCGGATCGCCGAAGCGGTCGCACTCGCCCGCGCCACCGCGACCGTGCGCGACCTCGTCAACACCGCCGCCGCCGATCTCGGCCCCGCCGAACTCGAAGCCGAAGCCGCCGCGCTCGCCGACACGCACGGCGCGACCCTCACCGTCACCAAGGGCGCGGCGCTCGTCAGCGGCTATCCGATGATCCACGCCGTCGGCCAGGCCGCCGCGTCGGGCCGCGAACCCCGGCTGATCGAACTTGAATGGGGCAATTCCGCGCATCCGCGTCTCGCCGTGATCGGCAAGGGCGTGTGCTTCGATTCGGGCGGGCTCGACATCAAGCCCTCCTCCGGCATGCGGCTGATGAAGAAGGACATGGGCGGCGCCGCGCACGCGCTCGCGCTCGCCGGCCTCATCATGGGCGCGCATCTGCCGGTGCGGCTGCATCTGCTGATCCCGGCGGTCGAGAACGCCATCGCCGGCAACGCCTTCCGCCCCGGCGACGTGCTCGCCACCCGCAAGGGGCTGACCGTCGAGAACACCAACACCGACGCCGAAGGCCGCCTCATCCTCGGCGACGCGCTCACCCGCGCCGGCGAGAACAATCCCGAACTGATCCTCGATTTCGCCACGCTTACCGGCGCGGCGCGCGTGGCACTCGGCCCCGATCTCCCCGCCACCTTCGCCAACGACGATGCGCTCGCCAAAGCCTTGCTCGCGGCGGGCACGGCGAGCGAAGACCCGCTGTGGCGGCTGCCGTTGTGGGATGGCTACGACGATATGCTCAAGTCCGACATCGCCGACCTGCTCAACGCCCCCGACGGCGGCTTCGCCGGCGCGGTGACGGCAGCGCTGTTCCTGCGCCGCTTCGTCCCCGAACATACGCAATGGGCGCATCTCGACACCTTCGCCTGGCGCCCCAGCGGCAAGCCGGGCCGCCCCAAGGGCGGCGAGGCGCTTGGCTTGCGCGCGGTGTGGGGGATGCTCAAGGGCCGGTACGGCGACAGCTAAGCGCTCACCAGGCGATTTTCACCGCCAGCGCGCCGTTCCGGCCTTCGCCGATATTGCCAAGCCCCCAGTACTTCTTGTCGAAGAGATTGTTGACGTTCCCCGTCAGCAGAACGTTCTGCCCGCCGATCACGGTCGCATATTGCAGACCAAAATTCGCGAGCGTGCGACCCGGAATATACAGCCGGTCGGTATCGTCGGTCGGCGCCTTGCCGAAATAGCGGAAATTGCCATGCACGCTCAGCCCCGGCACCGCCGCGAAACTGTAATCGGCATTGGCGGTCACCTGCCACCGCGCCGCCTGCCCGGGAATGTTACCGGCGAGATCGGCATTATCGGGTGAGACGCGGCGGATGCGCGGATCGAGGTGGATCGCGCCAAGGCCGACCCGGAGCGTCCGGCTCACGTCGTAAGCCGCGCTGGCTTCCACGCCCTGATAGACGGTGAGGCCATCCTGCGACAAAAAGCGTTTGCCATCGGTCAGCCGGTCGATCGTCGCGGCGCGCTCGATGCGGAAAGCCGCACCGGCAAGGCTCAATCCGCCATGTTCGTACTTCACGCCGGCTTCATACTGTTTGCTGACGGTCGCCTTCAGAACCTCGCCGACATTGGCATAGGTGGCGCCGACCCGGCTGCCCGGCTCCATCCCCTCCACATAGCTCGCGTAGAGCGAGGCATAGGCCGTTGGCTTGTAGATCAGCGCGAACGTCGGCGTCACCGCCGAGGTACGATAGCCGCTGTTGGTGGCGGCATTCCCATCGGTATCGAGCAGCCGGTACGTCGTATAGCGCGCACCCAGCACCGCCTGAATGTGCTCGCCGAGATGAAGCGTGTCGCTGGCGAACACCGCGCTCTGCCGTTCGCGCGACGGCGAGCCGTCGGTGCTCCAGGAAATATCGCGCGTCACCCGGAAGGGCTGGTCGCGATAGATGTTGCCGTTGAAGTCATTGCCCCAATGATAGCCGTCGTTCAGGCCGAAATCGGCATCGTTCAACATCAATGACGCCCCGGCGACGATCTCGTGACGAACCGGGCCGGTGCGAAACTCGCCCTGAATCATCGCCTGCGCGAAGTGGTTTCTGTCCCACTCGGCGAAATTATAGGCATAGCCCTCGTAATCGCCCGTCCGGTCGAGAAGATTCACGAACATCTTGTTCGAATGATGCAGCTTGCTCGTATAGCCATAGGTCAATCGCGCGGACCATTGCGGCGCGAACTGCCAGTCCAGCCCGGTCGCGGTCGCCAGCGTCCGCGTGCGGTAGGAGCTGTTGGCGATGTTGAGCTTGTCGTAATCATAGGTCGGCTTGGGCAGCACCGTGTCCTGATACGCGCTCCAGTAGATCTGGAACGGCTCGTGGCGCAGCGTGCTGTCCTCATAGGTCGCGGTCGCATACCATTTCACGTCGGGCGTAATCGCATATTCAAGCGCCAGCGAGCCGACGAAGCGCTCGACGCTCGCGCCGTTGTAGACGTTGCCCTTTTCCCCCGAAAGATTGAGCCGATATCCGAGCCGCCCGTCCTGCGTCAGCGGGCCGCCGGCATCGAGGCGGCCATAGACATCGCTGTTCGATCGCCAGCCGATCTCGGTCGTCAGTAACGGTGACGGCGTCGGGCGCTTGGTGCGGTAGCTGATCGCCCCGCCGGGCGATCCGAAGCCGTACATGAAGCCGCTGAGCCCCTTCAGCGCCTCGACCCGCTCTACCGATTCCAATGGAAAATCGCCGCCCCAGTAGAGCAGCAGCGGCACGTCATCGATATAGTAATTGCGCACGCCCAGCCCGCGAATCTGCGTGCCCCACCAGTTCGTCGTGCCCGCCGTCGCGAACGAGAAGACCGACGGATCGTTGATGAAGATCTGGCCGATCGTGGTCGCCTGCCGCTTGTCGATATCGTCACGGTCGACGATCGTGACCGAGAACGGCGTATCCAGCAGCGACCGCGTGCCGAGCGCGCCGCCCTGCGCGACCTCGGCCTGGCCTTCGCCGGACTGCACGCCGGTCACGACGATGTCGGATGGTACAGGCTTGGCCGCGCTCGTGTCGTCGTCCTCGGCCGCATGCGCGGTGAGTGGCGTGGCGATCACCGCGACCGAGACCAGCAAAGACGAAACCAAACCCAAAGCGTGTACGCGCATCCAACGTCCCCCAATGTGAGCGCCGGGCAAGTAAAGATACGCTATTGCGAGTCAATATCGAAAAGCGTGACGAAATGTTGCCGCGCTCATTTTCGCAACGCGCCGTGAAAATCATTGCGTTTGATCGCGCGCCTTAAGCCCGGCATCCCCCGCCCATCCGCTTTCGATGAGGCCCCCAATGGCGACCGCCGCGATCTTTACTCCCGAGGGGCCGGCCCTGCCGCGCAACTGCACCTTCGATCCGACCGACTGGGCGATCCTCGCGCAACATTGGTATCCGGTCGCGCTCGTCCGCGAGATCGGCGATGCGCCGCTCGGCACCAAGTTGCTCGATCAGCCGCTCGTCATCTACCGCGCCGACGGCGAGATCGTCGTCGCGCCCGATATCTGCCCGCATCGCGGCGTGCCGCTCAGCATGGGCACGCAGACCGGCGGCGGCGTGGTCTGCGCCTATCACGGCCTCAGGTTCGGCGCGGGCGGGCGTTGTGTGCATGTGCCCGCGCACCCCGCCAAGGGCATCCCCGACCGAATGCACCTCAAGACCTACCCGCATGTCGAACGCTACGGGCTGATCTGGACCTGCCTCACCGCCGCGCCAGGCACGCTACCGGAGCCGGGCGACATCCTCGACGTGCCGCATTGGGACGAGGCCGGCTACCAGCAGATCGTCTGCCCGTGGATCGACATCCACGGCTTCGCCGGGCGCCAGATGGAGGGCTTCCTCGACGTCGCGCATTTCGCCTTCGTCCACACCGACACGTTCGGCGATGCCAACAACGCCGAAGTCCCCGCCTACAAAACGCGCACCACCGACTATGGCTTCGAGGCCGAATATTGGAGCACCGTCGGCAATTATCCGATCGGCGTGAACGGGCGCGGCGTGCCCGATTTCCGCTGGCTGCGCCATTTCCGCTGCCATGTGCCGTTCTCGGCCTCGCTCGAAATCCACTTCCCCGGCGCGGACCGGCTGGTGGTGGTCAACCTCGCCTCGCCGGTCTCGGCCAAGGTGACGCGGATGTTCGCGCCGATCGCGCGCAATTTCGATACCGACCTGCCCGTGCAGGACGTCTACGACTTCAACCTGCGCGTCTTCCACGAGGACAAGGCGATCGTCGAGGCGCAGATGCCCGAGGAACTGCCGCTCGATCCGATGATGGAAGCACACATCCCCGCCGACATGAGTTCGCTCGCGTACCGCCGCCTGCTCCGCGACATGGGGCTGAGCCGGTTTTTCACGTCGTAAAACGCCGTTCGTGCCGAGCCAAGCTCAGCACGAACGGGTAGGCGTCGAAGTTACCCCAACCCAGCCGCCGCCACGATGATCGGCACGAACTTCGCCGCCGTCAGGCTCGCACCGCCGACCAGCGCGCCATCGACATCACCAGCGGAAAGCAACGCGGCGGCATTATCCCCCGTCACCGATCCGCCATACAAAATCCGCATCGCCTGTGCGTCCGCGCCGAGCAGCTCGACCAGAGTCGCGCGGATAGCGCCGTGGATCGCAGCCGCATCCGCGACGGTCGGCGTGCGCCCGGTGCCGATCGCCCAGATCGGTTCATAGGCGATCGACAGCCAGCCAGACCCCGCCCCCAAAGGCATAGATCCGCGCAACTGCCCGGTCACCACCGCAACCGCATCGCCCGCATCGCGCTGTTCCGCCGTTTCGCCGATGCACAGGATGCCGTTCAGCCCATGCCGCAGCAGCGCCTCGGCCTTGCCCTTCACCTCGGCGTCGGTTTCAGCGTAGCCGCCGCGGCGTTCGCTGTGCCCGACGATCGCGAAGCTCGCCCCCGCCTCGCGCACCATCCCGGCGGAAACGCAGCCGGTAAACGCACCGCTATCCTCCGGGTGGACATCCTCCGCGCCGATCGCGAACCCCGGCACCCGCGCCGCCGCCGGCGCGATCAGCGTCGCCGGCACGCCGATCGCGACGTCGACCTGTCGGTACGCCTCCGCCGCCGCCGCGATCGCGTCGATCTCGGCGAGCGCGGCGAGATCGCCGTTCATTTTCCAATTGCCTGCAATCAGCTTGCGTCTCGTCATCCCCAGTGTCTCCCTTTTTGGGTTTTGTTGCGCTGCGATAACAAGCCTGCGCCACCACACAAGCTTGAAGCGCTCGCCCGCCCCGCTTAAAGCGACCCGTTAATTCGCCTTCAACAGATCGGCCCGTCCGCTTTATGCTCAGTTTCTTTCGCCGGATCATCAACTCGAAGGTCGGCGTCGTCGTCACCCTCGGGGGGCTGATCGTCATCGCCCTGATGTTCGGGCTGACCGACATCACCGGCCTCACCGGCGGCAGCGGCACGACCGGATCGGGCGATTCGCTCGCGACCGTGGACGGCACCAAGATCGGCGCGAACGACATCCGTGCCCGCGCGCAGCGTGAGCTCGAAGGGTATCGCCAGCAGAACCCGACGCTCGACATGGCGCAATATGTCGCGGGCGGCGGCGTCGACGGCACGCTCAACCGCATGATCGACACGATCGCGCTGGAGCGGTTCGGCCACAAGCAGGGCATGTTCGTCAGCGACCGGCTGGTCGATGGCCGCATCGCCAGCATCCCGTCGCTGCAAGGCCCCGACGGCAAGTTCAGCCAGGACGCCTATAACCGCGCGCTCAAGCAGGCGCATCAGACCGACGCCGCGCTTCGCGCCGACATGAAGCAGGGCATGATCGCCCAGTTGCTCGTCACGCCGCTTCAGGCGGACACGCCGCAGGTGGCCAAGTCGCTCGCGCAGACCTATGCCGGGTTGCTGCTCGAAAAGCGCCACGCGCAGATCGCAATGATCCCCGCCGCCGCGCTCGCCACCGGCCCCGCGCCGACCGATGCCCAGCTCGCCGCGTTCTACAAAACCAACGCCGCGCGCTACAGCCTCGCCGAGCGCCGCGTGATTCGCTACGCGACCGTCTCGGGCAAGGCGCTGACCACCCCGGTCACGGTCAGCGATGCCGAGATCGCCAAGGCGTATCAGGCGCAGATCGCCAACTTCCGCGCAGTCCAGCGCCGCACCGTCGTCCGCGTGATCGTCGGCGATGCCGCCAGCGCCAACGCGCTCGCCGCCAAGATCAAGGCCGGCACCCCGATCGACGCTGCCGCGCGCGCCGCCGGGCTCGAACCCGCGACGATGACCGCGCTGGAGAAGAGCGCGATCGCCGCGCAGACCTCGCCCGCCTTCGCCGATGCCGTGTTCGCCGCCGCCAAGGGCAGCGTGATCGGCCCGGTCAAGGGCACGCTCGGCTATGTCGTCGGCCGCGTCGAGAGCATCGACGATCGCGGCGAGATCCCGCTCGCGCAGGCCAAGCCGCAGCTCACCGAGCAGCTCACCACGCAGAAGAAGAACGACCAGCTACGGAAAATCCACGACGCGCTCGACGATGCGATCTCGAACCGCGCCACCTTCGATCAGCTTGTGAGCCAACAGAAGCTCACCGCACAGGTTTCGCCGCCAGTGCTGGCGAGCGGCGCCGATCCCGCGCATCCCGATGCCAAGCTGCCGCCGGCCGCGAAGGCGATCGTCGATGCCGGCTTCGCCAACCAGCCCGGCGACACGCCCCAGCTCGTGCCGGTCGATGCCGACAGCTTCGCGGTGATCTCCACCGCCAAGGTGCTCCCATCGGCACCGCCGCCGCTCGCCGAAATCCGTGACGCGGTCACGCGCGATTTCACGATGGAGCGCGCCGCCAAGGCCGCACGCGATGTCGCCAAGAAGGTGATGGACGCCGCCAACAAGGGCACGCCGATCGCACAGGCGGTCGCCGCGACCGGCGTCAAGCTGCCCCCGGTCCAGCCGCTCGACAAGACCCGCGCCGAGCTCACCGCCAACGCCGGCGGCGTGCCCGCCCCGCTCGCCTTGCTGTTCAGCATGGCGCCGCACACCGCCAAGATCATCGCCGCGCCCAACAATGCTGGCTGGTTCGTGCTGTGGCTCGACCGGATCGACAAGGGCGATGCGCGCGGTCGTCCCGATATCGTCGCGGCGACCCAGGCCGATATCGGCAAGGCGACCGGCGGCGAATATATCCAGCAGTTCGTCAAGGCGGTGCGCGGCAGCGTCGGCGTCAAGACCGACGCCGCCGCGCTCGCGAAGCTCAAGGCGGCGCTGACCGGACAGGAGACGACCGATCAGCCCTGAACGTGATGGCGTAACGGCGGCAGCGGTCGCGGCGCTCGCCGCCGGCCGCCCGGCCTTGCTGTGGCAGCGGCAGATCGCCGACACCGAGACCCCGGTCGCCGCCGCACTACGGCTGATCGAGCCGGGCCGTGGCGACTTCCTGCTCGAATCGGTCGAGGGCGGCGAGACGCGCGGGCGGCACAGCCTGATCGGCCTCGCGCCCGATCTCGTGTTCCGCGCGAACGGCCAGTCGGCGGAGATCAACCCGCGCTGGCTGACCGACCGCGACGCCTTCGCACCCGCGCCCAAGCCGACGCTCGCCGCCTTGCGCGATCTCGTCGCCTCATGCCGGATGGACGTGCCCGCCGAGCTGCCGCGCGCGCTCGCCTGTCTGGTCGGCTATTTCGGCTATGAGACGATCGGGCTGGTCGAGACGCTGCCGCGCCCGGATGTCGATCCGCTCGGCCTGCCCGACATGATCTTCGTGCGCCCGACCGTGATCTTGATCTTCGACCGGCTCGCCGACGCCTTGTTCTTCGTGGCCCCGGTCTGGCCCGACGCGGCGCGCGATCCGCACGCGATCGTCGTGGAGGCCGCCGAGCGGATCGACGCGGTCGCCGCGCGACTCGCCGCGACGCCGCTGCCCGCGCCGGTCCGCGCCACCGATCTGCCCGAGATCGCGCTCACCCCGACTTTGCCCGCCGGCCGCTACGCCGAGATGGTGGAGAAGGCGCGCGACTATATCGTCGCCGGCGACATCTTTCAGGTCGTGCTCGCACAGCGCTTCACCGCGCCCTTCCCGCTGCCGCCGTTCGAGCTGTATCGCTCGCTCCGCCGGGTCAACCCCTCGCCCTTCCTCTATCATCTCGATCTGCCGGGCTTCTCGCTCAGCGGCTCCTCGCCCGAAATCCTCGTGCGCGTGCGCGACGGCGAAGTGACGATCCGCCCGATCGCGGGCACCCGCCCGCGCGGAAAGACGGCGGCGGAAGACGAAGCCAACCGCACCAGCCTGCTCGCCGATCCCAAGGAGCGCGCCGAACATCTGATGCTGCTTGATCTCGGCCGCAACGACGTCGGCCGTGTCGCGACAGCGGGCAGCGTGCAGGTGACGGCGAGCTACACCACCGAATTCTACAGCCACGTCATGCACATCGTCTCGAACGTGGTCGGCACGCTCGCGGAAGACAGCGACGCGCTCGACGCGCTGTTCGCCGGCTTCCCCGCCGGCACCGTCAGCGGCGCGCCCAAGGTCCGCGCCTGCGAGATCATCGCCGAATTGGAAGGCGTGGTACGCGGGCCATATGCCGGCGGCGTCGGCTATTTCTCGCCCGACGGATCGATGGATTCGTGCATCGTGCTACGCACCGCTGTCGTGAAGGACGGCGTCATGCACGTCCAGTCCGGCGCCGGCATCGTCGCCGATTCGAACCCCGACTACGAACAGCGCGAATGCGAAGCCAAGGCGGGCGCGCTGCTCGCGGCGGCACGCGAAGCGGTGGCACGGGCGGGAGCGCCGGGGTTCGGGCAATAGCCGAGGCGTCCTAACGGGAATGCAGCGCGCCGGATCGGCACGCCATCAGGCGAGCCGCGCAGCGCTATGTGACGTCGTTGGCTTAAACGGGCCGGGGGTTTTTGAGCCGCCGCCTGTAGAATGGCGCCATTCAACCACGCGCGGTCAGGTGTACCTCAACACAGTAGCCGGATCGATGGCCGATGCTCGAATTGCCGGGTAAAGGGTGCTGAGAAAAACCCCGCCAGAAACCAGCGCAACAATCCACGCAATCTCGGTGCCAGTGATGGCGAGCGGTAAGGAAAGCAGCACGTCTAATTCCATTGGTGGATGCGACAGTTGCGTGCGAACCGCTTGGGCGATCGGGTCTTTGGCCGCTTTCAGGCCCAATCCTACGCCCAACCCAGCGACCTCTCCGGCAAGTCCGATAATGGCTCCAACGCCAACAAAAACCTTTATCACCGATTTTTTGGACATCCCCATCGTTCTCAATATTGCGATTTCACGCGATTTGTAACGGACAAGCATGACCATTGAGGATAGGATATTTGAAAGAGCGATGAGCGTAACCATCGATATTATCACGGTCATCGCCAGCTTTTCTTGCGCTAAAGCGGAAAACAATGCGGTGTTCATGCTCTGCCACGTCGCAAAGGTATAACCCGCCGCAAGCTGATGCCGTATATGGCCGAGTACCGCATTCTGCTCGGCTGGTTTTTTGAGCCTTACGCTAACCTTGGTGGCTGAAGTTGCACTGTTAAGAATACGGCGAAGGTCATCAACCGGCATGATTGCCCGCTGGCCGTCGAAAGACAAATCGTCTGTACGAACTATGCTGGAAACGATAAAATCATAGTTGACCAGCCCAATCTCTCCATTGTCATTTCGTATTGTAGAAATAGCGGCATGCTCGCCAACGACAACACCGAGGCGTGTCGCCAAATCGCTGCCAAGGGCAAGAGTCCCGGGTCGATCAGGCGCTGTGCCGATAAGCATCGCTGCTTTACCCCGGAAGATGGGGCTTTTTGCCATACTGGACGGCGTGAAACCTTGCAGATTAGCGGAGAAGACCCTTCCATTGACCCCAATCAGGCCAACGCCATTGAGGGATGCCGTTGCCGCCTCCACGCCGTCGATCTTGGCAAGCGCTCGCTCTAACTGTGCGGGATGCTTAATCCCGAGCCGGGAGCCACTGACAAAAATATGGCCGTCTGCGGAGGCGATCTGACCAGCAAGCCGCGCCTCCGCGCCGTTCATGAAGCTGACGACCAATACCAGTGAAGCGACGCCGATAGTGACACCGGCGAACCCTATGGCAGCAATCAGAAGTGCCAAACGCCCGCCAGCGCCGGGAATCAGAAACCTTGAGATGAGGAGCCTCTCGTATGTATTAGGCAATCTCACCCCCGATCCGAAGCAGCGTGCTCTATCCGTAGCCAATGACGGCTGTCAGGCAAACGTAAAGCATCTCAATAGCTGTGTTTGGCCGGCTCAGGGTGCGGTCGGGTCGACCGACTGGCCGTTGCGCTTCGCCTGGCGCTCGGCGGTCCATTGGCGCAGCCACTGCGCGCTGCAGCCGGTCTGCCCGCCCGACCCGACCGGCGAGCACGTATCGGGCAATCCGCCAGCCTCCCGGCCGACCTGATCCATCGACGCGGTCCGGTTGACCCAGCTCTGGTTCTGCGCGGGGATCGGCTTCTTGTCGCGTAGCGGCTTGGGGATGCGATACGGCTCGTCGATGCGCGAGCAGACCACGACTTCGTCGGGCGAGCTCGCCTTCGGGCATGGCGCCGTGCCGGTGATCGCGATGTTGCGGATGCGCCTGACCGGCTGGCCCGACTCGGCCTGTTCGGCGACGCCGGCATGGTCCTGCTCGGCGAAATCCTTGCCCGCCACGTCCGCCGCGGTGATCGTGTCGCCCGATGTCGCGGCCGGCGTTGGGGTGGCCTGCGGAGGCGTGGTTTGCTGAGTCTGGGCGATCGCCGTCATCGGCAGGCTGAGCGCGGCGGCGAAAAACAGGGCGCGAACCATCGTCTTGAATCTCCTTGGGGCAAGCCGAACGCCCGGGTCACCCGAATGGCTCCTTATTGCAGCGCGAGCCGGCCGAAAAGGCGGCGGAATCGGGGCGCGGTTGCGCTGTCGGCCACAATGGCTATGGCGAAGATCATGATCCTCGTCATCGACAATTATGACAGCTTCACCTGGAACCTCGTCCATTATCTGATGGAGCTTGGCGCGGAGGTGAAGGTGGTCCGCAACGACGCCCTTTCCGCGCAAGACGCGGTCGCGAGCAACGCGCAAGGCTTCCTCATCTCGCCCGGCCCCAAGACGCCGACCGAGGCCGGCATCAGCCTCGATCTCGTCGCCGCCTGCGCGGAAGCGGGCAAGCCGCTGATGGGCGTGTGCCTTGGCCATCAGGCGATCGGCCAGCATTTCGGCGGCAGCGTCGTGCGCGGCGGGCTGATGCACGGCAAGACCTCGCCCGTCACCCACGACGGCACCGGGCTGTTCGAGGGCCTGCCCTCGCCCTTCACCGCCACCCGCTACCACTCGCTGATCGTCGAGGATCTGCCGCCTGACTTGATCGTCAACGCGCGCGCCGACGATGGCTCGGTGATGGGCGTGCGCCACGCGACGCTCCCCATCCACGGCGTCCAGTTCCACCCCGAGAGCATCGCCACCGAACACGGCCACGCGCTGCTCGCCAATTTCGTGCGGCTGGCGGGGATCACAACCAAACTCCCCTCCCGCTTGGGGGAGGGCCTGTCCTCCCCACAACCGCCGCTCGTGCGGACACCCCCTCCCCTAGCCCCTCCCGCCAGCGGGAGGGGGATTTGACGGTCATCGCGCTGCTGCCCGACACCGCCTCGCCGCTGTCGCGCGAAACGGCGGGCGAGGCGTTCGCCGCGATCCTCGACGGCACCGCGCCTGATGCCGAGATCGCCGCCTTCCTCACCGGCCTGGCCGAGCGCGGCGAGACCAGCATCGAGATCGCCGCCGCCGCCCGCGCACTGCGCGAACGCATGATCGCGATCGAAGCCCCCCACGGCGCGATCGACGTGTGCGGCACCGGCGGCGATGGCCACCACACGCTCAACGTCTCGACCGCCGTGTCGATCGTCGTTGCAGCATGCGGCGTGCCCGTCGCCAAGCACGGCAACCGCGCCGCCTCGTCCAAGGCCGGCGCCGCCGACACGCTCGAAATGCTCGGCCTCGATCTCGACCGCGCCGCGCGCGATGCGGAAGGCAGCCTCGCCGACATCGGCATCGCCTTCCTGTTCGCCGCCAGCCACCACCCCGCGATGAAGCGGATCACCCCGATCCGCCGCGCGATCGGCCGTCGCACGATCTTCAACCTGATGGGGCCGCTCGCCAGCCCGGCGCGGGTGACGCGCCAGCTCATCGGCATCGCCCGCCCCGATTACGCCGCCACCTACGCCGCCGCGCTCGCCGAGCTCGGCACCGAGGCGGCTTTGGTCGTCGCCGGCGAGGACTCGCTCGACGAACTCTCCTGCGCCGGCCCGAGCGTCGTCGTCGCGCTCGGCATCCCCAATATCGCCGAGCGCATCACGCCCGAGGATGCCGGCCTGCCGCGCCACCCGCTCAGCGCGATCCGCGGCGGCGACGCCGCGCACAACGCGCACGCCCTGCGCGCGCTGCTCGACGGTGAACGCGGACCCTACCGCGACGCCGTCCTCCTCAACGCCGCCGCCGCGCTGATCGTGGCCGGCACCGCCGACACCCTGAGCGAAGGCGCGGACACCGCCGCCGCCGCGCTCGACGATGGCCGCGCCGCCGCGCTGCTCGACAGATGGATCGCTTACCGATGACCGATGTGCTCGACCGTATCCTCGAAACCAAACGCGCCGATGTCGCCGCGCGCAAGGCGACCACCTCGCTCGCCGAACTCGACGAACGCATCGCGCTGCGCACCAAGCCGCGCGGCTTCCGCGCCGCGCTCGATGCCAAGGCGAAGACCGGCCACGCGCTGATCGCCGAGATCAAGAAGGCCAGCCCGTCGAAGGGCCTGATCCGCGCGGATTTCGATCCCCCCGCGCACGCCATCGCCTATCAGGCCGGCGGCGCCGCCTGCCTCTCGGTGCTGACCGACGAGCAATGGTTCCAGGGCTCCGACGCGTATCTCACCGCCGCGCGCGACGCCTGCACGCTGCCAGCGCTCCGCAAGGATTTCATGATCGATCCGTGGCAGGCGCCCGAATCGCGCGGGTTAGGGGCCGATTGCATCCTGCTCATCATGGCCGCGCTCGACGATGGCCTCCTCGCCGAGATCGAGGCGAGCGCGATCGAATGCGGCATGGATGTGCTGGTCGAGGTTCACGACGCCAAGGAGATGGAGCGCGCGATGAAGCTCAAGTCGCGGCTGATCGGCGTCAACAACCGCAACTTGCGCGATTTCACCGTCGATTTCGCGCGCACCTACGAACTGGTGTCGAAGGCGCCCAAGGACTGCACCTTCGTCGCCGAAAGCGGCCTCACCACCCGCGCCGATCTCGACGCGATGGCGGAGCACGGCATCTCCTGCTTCCTGATCGGCGAAGCGCTGATGCGGCAGGACGATGTAGAGGCGGCAACGCGCGCGATGGTGGGATGAGCGGCGCCGCCACACCCGCCTTCCCCTCCCTGAAAGGGAGCGGACCGAGGGGTGGGTCGGCCCGCGTGGGACCGCTGCGATCACCCCGAACCAACCCACCCCAGTTTCGGGTGAACAGCGCCCCGCGCTGTTCAGGTCATGCCGGGGGCATGACCGACCCGAAACGCCCTCCCTTTCAGGTGAGGGGAGTAGAATGCCAGATCTGACTCACCTCGACGAAACCGGCGCCGCGCACATGGTCGATGTCGGCGGCAAGCCCGTCACCGCGCGGCAAGCGATCGCCACCGGCCGCATCACCATGTCCGCCGCCGCCGCCGACGCGATCCGCCACGGCACCGCGCTGAAAGGCGATGTCCTCGCCGTCGCGCGCATCGCCGGCATCATGGCCGCCAAACGCACCAGCGACCTCATCCCGCTCTGCCACCCGCTGCCGCTCACCCGGGTCGCGATCGATCTCGCCCCCGACGCCGAGGGCGTCACCGTCACCGCCACCGCCGCGACCGAGGGCAAGACCGGCGTCGAAATGGAAGCGCTCACCGCCGCCAGCGTCGCGCTGCTGACGATCTACGACATGGCCAAGGCGATCGACAAAGCGATGGTCATCACCGGCGTCCGGCTGCTGGAGAAGAGGGGTGGCAAGTCGGGCGAGTCGATCGCCCCTACGGGTTAGCGCTGGCGGGATCGTCTCACGTCACACTTTGCCTGCCGCGCCCACATCGGCCAGCACGTCGTTTAGGAAAGCCCAAAGATTGTGATCGGCAGCATCGGCTGCTGCGACGATCAGTGCCTGTCGCCGGCATTCCTCGGCAAAACGGGCGTGGTGCATATCGGGCAACAAAATCTGGATCGGCGGCAAACCGACCGCGCGCAACGCATCACGGCGCTTGCGGCCCGGTTTACCGAAAAAAATTAGCATGACTTGGCCGTTTTAGTCTAATGTTACATGTAGCGCATGCATCTCGCAGTGAACGCGCGAAACAACGCCTATTAAAGCGAGAACTGCGGCTGCTTCAGAGCGGCAATCTTCGAGGCCAACCCTATTTTTTTTTCGGCCTTCGCTTTCGCAACATCGGACATATTCTCCAGCAGCGATTCGAGCGCTTGACCGTCCTTGACGTTCACAAACGTCTTGGCCTTGTTAACGAATACCACCGATGTTTTCTTGTCTTTCAAAAGCTCAAACACGTTGCTCAACGTGCCCGTGCTTTTGGTGTCCCAAATCATCAGGCCGTAATTTGCAGCCGCCGCCATCTTGAGGTCTTTGGCCGTAAAATAGGCTCGCGTTCCTGGCTCGGCGTCGGGATAGACATTCTCGACCGTCCAATCTCCAACATTGTTGCGCGGTCGATCACCACTGCAATAAACCGTCACGTGCTCGGCGTTGATGCTGGCCAGATGCTGTTGAATTGATGTGTCCGCACCGTCGGCATCACCGACAGCCACGCTCAAGCCGGCCTCAACTGCTTTCGAAATCCGATCCTTCACGCGTTCGTCGAGCCGACTGATCGCGATCGAGCCTGAAATGAAGACCGTTTCCATCTCTGTTACCATGAGCAAGTCGCCACAAAAATCTCTCCAATCTTCGCATATGTGCGCAGAATCGAGCAAGCCGCCTCCAGGGACGCGCCTGTATCATACTTGTCATCGATCAGGAGCGCACCCCATTTCCCGTTATTGGTTATGAAGGCTTCGTTCAGGTAAAAGCGCTCTTCGAGTGCCGCCACTTTCTCCTCCTTCGAACCCAAGTTCTTGATCTCCGGTGCGCCGGACATCGGCGGATTTTTGAGCAACAATCCATCTGCGTAAAAGGTTTCGGTCAGCTTGCTCAGTTTTCCGGTTAGCGCGTGGACCGGCTGACGAGCGCGTGGCTTCGTCGCCGGCATTGGAATGACCATCGCGAATTGGCCAAGCACGGGTATGATGTGATCGTGTATGGCCTGCGCCAACGGATCGACCTGATTAAAGTCGCCCTTATACCAAGATTCACTGATCAGAACTCGCGAGCCCAATCACGCAGGCCGATAGACATGATCTTCCAGGGCTGGTCGACCAGCTTGTTCCAGGCGTCGCAGCAATGGTCGACGATGTCGTCATAGGA
>NZ_SGIS01000180.1 GCF_004208535.1 Sphingomonas populi | reverse complement strand
CTTGCGTAGATCAACCGACAGCGCCCTGGGCATGTATCAACCTCCTTGCTCGAAGGCCGTACTGAATCAGATCGCAACCGATTTGGGAATCGCCCACGATTCAATCAGATCGATTTATGCTCTAGGATCAGTGGTACGGATGATGACCGCCCCCGCCAGCGCATTGCGGCCCTGAACGGTGGATTGCGGCCCGCGAAATACCTCGACCTGAGCGATGTCGTAGAGATCGAGCGGCCCTGCGGCCAAGGCCGTCTCCAGCAATACGGCCCCGTCGAGGTAGACGCTGGCCAAGGCGCCGTCGCCGCTCCCCGACACGTTGAACGCATCGATCCCGCGGATCGAGAAACTCGTTTTGTTGCCGTTCACGGAAAGATTGGGCGTGCGCTCGAGTACGTCATAGGCGCTGATCAAATTCTGATCGGTGATCGTCGCATTGGTCGTAACCGCGACGCTAGAGCATTTTTCGATCAAAAAGCATCATATCCGCAGTGAGCGAAGTAGTTTTTGCACTCTGCGGGGGTGAATTCGTCGATAGATTGGCCGATAATGCGCCAGAGGTCATCAACCGTTCTGGCG
>NZ_SGIS01000018.1 GCF_004208535.1 Sphingomonas populi | reverse complement strand
TGGGAAGACGGATGCGGCCCTGCTCAGCAACGATCTTGCAAGATCGCGAAGTCGAACGGCCTCACATCCGCCGCCGGGACGGGGTGGCCACCCCGTCCCGGCAATCGCCAGTATGCACATTTCCAACGCACAAGCGAAGTCGAGACACCTGCCGCAGCGCTTGCGGCATATCCCTCGACTTCGCTCGGGATGAACGGGGAGACGTTACTTAGCCTCTTTCGCCGCCGCCGCCGCCGCATTCGCGGCGAGGATATAGGCCGAGGTCGTGCTCACGGTATATTCGTTCTCGAACCACAGGAACGGCCAGTCGGTCTTCACCTCGGGGAAGTCGGGCTTGATGACGATCACGCCGGGCGTCATCCCGCCGGGGATGAAGCTATAGTCGGCGCGGTTGTGGCCGTAGCCGATCAGCCGCGATTGCGTGCCGACGGTCGAGACCAGCGACAGATTGTTGGCCGGGTGCCGGCCGAGCATGTAATCGAGCGCGCGCAGCGAATATTCCGGCCCGACGATCTCCGGGAAGGCGGTGTGGAGCATGTACATCGTGCTGCCGAAGGTGGCGACATCGTGCGAGCCCGCCCAGGTCCCCATGCTCACCGGCACGCCGAACGGGTTCTTCGCCATGTCGGCATCGATCTTCGCCTTGGCCGCCTGCACCAGCGGCACCAGCGCCGCGCGGTAATCGGCATCCATATACGGAATCGCCCGCACCGCCGCGCTGCCGATGAAGGCGAACCGCTCGCTGATCGTCGGCAGCAGCGCCTTCAGCTTGGCGGTGTAGGTCGGATCGCCCTTGGTGGTGATGACCAGCTCGACCGTCGCGGCGACGTTGGCGACTTCGGGGAAGCGGGAGGCGAAGCCGTTCTCGCGGGCCGCACCGCTGTCGACCAGCCGTGGCTGCTGCTTGGCCCATAACGCCTTGGCGGTGGCCAGCGCCTCAGCCGACATTTTGGGATCGAGCGTGGCGAGCGCGCGGCTCGCCCCCGCCAGTGCGCCGACGACGTAGAGGTTGGTCGCGGGTATGTCGGTGGTGAACGCCCAGCGATCGTCGGGCTTGCCCGAGGTCGCGCCGGTATCGTCGAGCGGCCCGAGCTTGGCATCGTAGAGCTTGCCGTCGGTCTGCGAGCCGGCATCGCCGAGATGGGCATATTGCCGCAGCGTCGGATCGATGATGCCGACGATCGCGTGGCCGAACACCTTGTACTGCGCGAGCAATTGCAGCGTGCCGTGGCGGATCTGCTGGAGCGAATCGTCGATCCCGTCGGGCTTGCGGATTTCGACCGCGCGCGCCGCCTCATCGACGCTGGTCTGGTCCCACTTCAGCCCGAACAGCTCGTGCGCCCAGACGAGATCGCGCACCACCCAGGCGTTGTCGGGCGTCTGGATGTCATAGTCGCCGGCATCCTGCCACCCGCCGACGGCGAGGCCGGGGATATGCTCGCCCGCTTTGAACGGCGAATCGAGGTTCGGCCCCATCCGATAGCCGTCGAAATGGACATGGTTGGCGGGCGCCTGCCGCGCATCGTCGAGATGCGAGGGCGCCTGCCAGACGCGATACTGCTCGCGCACGCCGACATGGTCCATCTGCTCGGCGAGGAAGGTGTCGAGCGAGGTCTGCCAAACATGGTCGTAGACGTCGGGCGAGATGCGGAACGGGTTGGTGGTGTTGCCCGCGTACGCGATGGCGTAGATGCCGGGATCGCGCACCGTCGAGAAATCGAACGCGGCATAGTCATAGCGCAGGAAGCGGCCGCGCGGCTGCGTCTTCGCGCGCAGCACGACCTGCCGGCTGCCATCGGGCGCGAGCTTGACCAGTTCGGCCTCGCCGGGTGCCTTGAAGGCGGGATCGAGTTCGATCAGCGCGACCTTGTCACGCGCGGGCGTGTAGCCGGCCTGGTTGAACGAGATGACCGGGGCGCGCGTCCAGCCCTTGATGACATTGGGGCGGACATGCCAGACGACCGCATTCTCCTTGGCGCCTTCCGCGATCAGCGAGCGCACCACGAACCAGCCGTTCTGCGCCCGCGCGCGGGCATCGTAGAGCGACAGCGCGCCGGCATCCGACGTGATCGAAACGCGCGTGAGCGGGTCTTCGGGGGCGAGCGTGATCGACTTGCCGCCGGTGGCGAGCGGCAGCGGATCGCCCGAGCCGTCGAGCGCCATCTCGCCGGTCGGGTGGCGCGGGAACAGGCCGGGGGCGGCGTCCATCAGATAGGTTTTGCCGAAATAGGCGGTCGGCAGGAAATCCAGGTTGAAGCCGGCCTTGCCCGCGAGCGCGTGCGGCAACGGCTGATCGAGATCGACCGCGATGCGGAAGCCCGTCCCTTCGGCCGTCACCTTCACGCGGTAGGCGAGGTTCTGGTCCTTGTAGGCGGAGCGCACCACGATCTGATTGGGTTCGCTGCCGCGCTCGCGGCTGATGAAGGCGGGGACCGGCGCCCATTGCTCGGGCGTGCGATCGAGCCGGACGGCGCCGTCGGTGGCGATGCGGTCGCCGTGGAGGACGAGCTGGATGCCGGCGTTCTTCTCATCGAAGAAGATCGGGCTGAACTGGTTCTGATCGACGATGACGCTGAGACCCTGCGTCTCGAGTGTGTCGTTGGGGCCGGTCTTGAGCGACTGCGCGACAGCGGCGTGGGTGGCGGCGACCAGACTGACGGTCGCAAGCAGCTTGGCAAGCACATGGTAACGCATCGACGCCTCTCCTGTTAGCGTTATCATCATTGCCCCGACATTTCGCATCTGGAACGATCGTGCGAAATTTCCGAGGAGACGGACGACCCGGCTAACGCCATGTGACCGCTACCTTTCTTTTGGACGAAAGGCCGGCACCGGGCAACAGGATTTGTCGGTCGTCAGGCGTGCAGGTCGAGCGTGACTCGCGTGCCGGTCGGCCCGCTTTCGGTGTGCAACCGTCCCTGCGCCTGGCGGGCGAAGGCGTCGATCAGCCGCGTGCCGAGGCTGCCGGGCGACAGGGCGGCGCCCGTGGGCGGCAAACCGACGCCATTGTCGGACACGCCGAGCGTCCAGCCGCCACCGTCACGATTGCGGAACGTCACCTCGATCCGCCCCGAGTCACGCCCGACGAAAGCGTGCTTGGCGGCGTTGGTGACGAGTTCGTTGACGATCAGCCCGATCGACACCGCGCGGTCGCGCGGCACCTGCGCCGCTTCCGCCTCGCACACCAGAGTCACTTTGCCGCTGAGGAACAGCGCCTCGGCCAGCGCGCCGCAGAGCTGGTGCAGGTAATCCCCCATCTCGACCACGCCGAGCCGGTCGCCACCGCGATAAAGATGGCGATGCGCCTGCGCGATGCTCTCGACCCGCATCCGCGCGCTCTCCAGCGCGGCGACGGTGGCGGGGTCTTCGGCGCGGCGCTTCTGCATGTCGAGCAGCCCCGCGACGATCGCGAAATTGTTCTTCATGCGGTGATCGAACTCGGCGAGGAACAGGTCGCGGTCGGCGATCTCGCGGTCGCGCTCGGCGGCGGCATGGCGCACCGCGCGGCGGAACGCTTCGGCGATGAAGATCGTGATCGCCGACGCTGCCGCAATCACCAGCATGCGGTGAATTCCGGTCGGATCGGACAATGAGGCGGCGGTAGGGCCTTCTTTGACGAGCACGACCCGCCAAGCGTAGAAGATCGAAATCGCCGCGGTCAGCACACCCGCCTGCCAGCGCGCGAACAACGTCGCGAGGATCAGCGCCGGGAAGACGAGCGCGAACGGCCCGGTGCCGGGTGAAACCAGATCGAAGAAGAAGCGCACCACACCGCCGCCGCACGCGCACAGCACGCCGACGCCAATCTGCGTCACCCACGCGGGAATGCCCGGCGCGAGTCGATCCGGCAGGTCGATTTCCCCCACGCGACGCATGGGATCATCTCAGGCCCGCCCCGGACCAAGTCAAGGCGGATCGCGCGACTCCTAACCTGCGTAAACATTATGCGACGCGCGGCGCGCACCTGGCCGGTCAGATCAGCCCTTCGGCCTCGCGCCGGCGCCGCATCGCGCCGAGTTCGAACCACCCCCACCCCGCGAGCGCCAGCGGGAAGACCCAACCCCAGACATGCTGCCACCACGGGAACGACTGGCTGGACAGCGGCGTCGGCCCCGACAGCTTCACCTGCCGCATGTAATCGTCGGTGACAGGCGCATAGACATATTCGCGCAGCGTTTCGTAATAGACGACGTAACCGTCATCCTTGCTGTACCAATAAGGCGCGCCGAGGATGCTCGTCTCGATGATCGAATAGCCGAAATGCAGCCGCTCCACCGCGAGCGGCGCGCGTTCGACCGGCGGCGGCGCGATGCCGGGCTTGCGCGACAGATAAAACGGGCTGTGCGCCAGCTTCGGCGAATGCACGCCATATTGGTCGAGCGCATCGACATAGCCCTTGGGCGCGGCGGACACCGGGATGCTGGCGCCGGGCATCACCACGGGACGGCTGCCGATCACCAGGGCGCGGTCGGTGAACAGCAGCACCGCCGCCGCATACAGCACGATCACGCCGAGGATCGCGCTGCGGATATGCTGGTCGCGCGCGACGACCGGGTCGGCGTGCGCCACGGGTCAGGCGTCCATCGTCAGTACGATCTTGCCGATATGGTCGCCGGCTTCCATCCGCCGGTGCGCGTCGGCCGCCTCGGCGAGCGGGAAGCTGCGGTCCATCACCGGGCGCAGCCGCCCGGCCTCGACATGCGGCCAGACGGTGCGGTGCAGTTCGTCGGCGACCAGCGACTTGAAGGCAGTGTCTCGCGCGCGCAGCGTCGATCCGGTCAGCGTCAGCCGGCGGCGCATGATCTCGAAGATCGGGATTTCGGCGGTGGCGCCGCGCTGCACCGCGATCGAGACGTGGCGGCCGTCGTCGGCGAGGCATTTGAGGTTGCGCGGCAGATAATCACCGCCGACCATGTCGAGCACCGCCGCCACCCCGGCCCCGCCGGTGATCGCGCGGACCTCGGCGACGAAATCCTGCGTGGCGTAATTGATCGCGTGATCCGCGCCGAGGCCGAGCGCGGCGGCGCATTTCGCATCGCTGCCGGCGGTGACGATGATCGTCAGCCCGAACAGCTTGGCAAGGCCGATCGCCATCGTGCCAATGCCGCTGGTGCCGCCATGCACCAGCACGATATCGCCCTCGATCGCATAGGCGCGCTCGAACAGATTGGTCCAGACGGTGAACAATGTCTCGGGCAGCGCCGCCGCCTCGATCATCGACAGCGCCTCAGGCACGGGCAGGCACTGTCCGGCCGGCACGGCGGCATATTCGGCATAACCGCCGCCCGCGAGCAGCGCGCAGACCGACTGGCCGAGCAGTTCTGCCCCGACGCCCTCGCCCACCGCGACCACCTCACCGGAGATTTCAAGGCCGGGGATCGAGGGCGCACCCGGCGGCGGCGGATAGCCGCCCTTGCGCTGGAGCACGTCGGGGCGATTGACCCCCGCCGCCGCCACGCGGACCAGCACTTCGCCCGCGGCGACCGGCGGCACCGGCCGCTCGACGATGCGCAGCACGTCAGGCCCGCCGGGCGACTCAGGGTCGATCGCCCGCATCATCGTCGGTATCGCATGCATCGGTAAGCTGCCCCCCTGCGGGACCGCCGCCCCGTCGCCCGGTCTTATTGACATCGCTCGCGCATCGGTCAACGATCGGCACATGGACTTCGACGAGATTCTCGCGAAAAACCCGACCGATCCGCTCTCCCAACTGGTGCGGCAGGATCTCGAACGCCTCTCGCTCGACGAGCTCGCCGCGCGCATCGCGGCGCTTGAGGGCGAAATCGCGCGCAGCCGGCAGCAGATCGACCGCGCCAGCAAGCACCGCACCATCGCCGACGATCTCTTTCGGAGATGACCGGCCCCGCCAGACCGGGCGGCGAACGCGAAACAGGGCGGGCAGGCGCATTTCAAGTGCTTGATGCGAACCCCTCGCCTTCCAACATAGTCGGAAAGGGCCGCGCGTCTGCTTGCGGCCCGCATGGAGTATCATAATGCCCTCTTTCGCCTCCGCGCTGGAAACCACGCTCCACAAGGCGCTTGAAGCCGCGTCGTCGCGGCGCCACGAATATGCCACGCTCGAGCATCTACTGCTCGCGCTGGTCGATGATGAACATGCCTCCAAGGTGATGGCATCGTGCGGGGTCGATCTCGGCGAACTCAAGACCACCGTCGCGCAATATCTCGATACCGAGCTCGAAGCGCTCAAGGTCGATACCGCGACCGATCCGTCGCCGACCAGCGGCTTCCAGCGCGTCGTGCAGCGCGCCATCCTGCACGTCCAGTCGTCGGGCCGCGACGAGGTGACCGGCGCCAACGTGCTCGTCGCTTTGTTCTCCGAACGCGAGAGCTACGCCGTCTATTTCCTCCAGCAGCAGGACATGAGCCGTCTCGATGCCGTCAGCTTCATATCGCATGGCGTCGGCAAGGGCGGCGCCGCTCCCGAGCCTCGTGAAGTGAAGGGCGCGGAAGAAGAGAAGCCCAAGGCGGAAGCCAAGGGCAAGTCGGAATCCGCGCTGAAGCAGTTCACCGTCGATCTCAACGAGAAGGCGAAAAACGGCAAGGTCGATCCGCTGATCGGGCGCGGCCCCGAGGTCGATCGCACGGTGCAGATCCTGTGCCGCCGTTCGAAGAACAACCCGCTCTACGTGGGTGATCCCGGCGTCGGCAAGACCGCGATCGCCGAGGGTCTGGCGCGCAAGATCGTCGAGGGCGACGTGCCCGAGGTGCTGTTGCCGGCAGTGATCTATTCGCTCGACATGGGCGCGCTGCTGGCTGGCACGCGCTATCGCGGCGATTTCGAAGAGCGGCTGAAGGCGGTCGTCAACGAACTCGAGAAGCTGCCGCATGCGGTGCTGTTCATCGATGAGATCCACACAGTCATCGGCGCGGGCGCGACCAGCGGCGGCGCGATGGACGCTTCGAACCTGCTCAAGCCGGCGCTGTCGGGCGGCACGATCCGCTGCATCGGCTCGACCACGTACAAGGAGTTCCGCAACCACTTCGAGAAGGATCGCGCGCTGCTGCGCCGGTTCCAGAAGATCGACGTCAACGAGCCGACGATCGAGGACACGATCAAGATCCTCGCCGGGCTGCGCTCGGCGTTCGAGGACCATCACAAGGTCAAATACACCCCCGACGCGATCAAGGCGGCGGTCGAGCTGTCGGCGCGCTACATCAACGACCGCAAATTGCCCGACAAGGCGATCGACGTGATCGACGAGGTTGGCGCGATGCAGATGCTGGTGCCGCTCGCCAAGCGCAAGAAGACGATCACCACGCGCGAGATCGAAGCCGTGATCGCGACGATGGCACGCATCCCGCCGAAATCGGTTTCGACTGACGATACCAAGGCGTTGGAGTCGCTTGAAATCGATCTCAAGCGGGTGGTGTTCGGCCAGAACGCCGCGATCGAGAAGCTCGCCTCGGCGATCAAGCTCAGCCGTGCGGGCCTGCGCGACCCCGAAAAGCCGATCGGCAACTATCTGTTCACCGGCCCGACCGGCGTCGGCAAGACCGAAGTCGCCAAGCAGCTCGCCACGATCATGGGCATTCCGCTCCAGCGCTTCGACATGAGCGAATATATGGAGCGGCATTCGGTCTCGCGGCTGATCGGCGCGCCTCCCGGCTATGTCGGGTTCGATCAGGGCGGTCTGCTGACCGATGCGGTCGACCAGCAGCCGCATTGCGTGTTGCTGCTCGACGAGATCGAGAAGGCGCATCCCGACCTGTTCAACATCCTGTTGCAGGTGATGGACAACGGGCGGCTGACCGACCAGCACGGCAAGACGGTCGATTTCCGCAACGTCATTCTCATCATGACGACCAATGCCGGCGCCTCCGACATGGCGCGCGAGACGTTGGGCTTCGGCAACCTCACCCGCGAGGGCGAGGACGAGCAGGCGGTGCAGAAGATGTTCACACCGGAATTCCGCAACCGGCTCGATGCGATCGTGCCGTTCGGCTATCTGCCGACCGAAGTGGTCGCGCGGGTGGTGGACAAGTTCATCCTCCAGCTCGAACTGCAGTTGGCGGACCGTAACGTCCACATCAACCTCGACGATGAGTCGAAGGCGTGGCTCACGACCAAGGGCTATGACAAGCTCTACGGCGCCCGCCCGATGGGCCGTTTGATCCAGGAAAAGATCAAGCAGCCGCTCGCCGAGGAACTGCTGTTCGGCAAGCTGGTGCATGGCGGCGAGGTCAGCGTGAAGATGAAGGATGGCGCGCTCTCGTTCGAGATCGTGCCCGCAGCGCCGAAGAAGCCGAAGAAGGGCAAATCGATCGCCAAGGCGGAAACGCCGAGCGAGTGATCCAAGCAGGCCCGGTCGCGAGACCGGGCCTGCTTTTCTTTGACAGCACTGCCAACCCAAACCGTTCGTGCCGGGCCCTTCGGCTGGCTGGCAAGCCAGCCGCTCAGGATGAACTTCGGCCCAAGGGGCCGAAGTCGAGGCACCTGCGCTCCGGGTTTGCCCCTCGACTTCGCTCGGGGCGAACGGAGGGGGGGGTTATTTCCGCCCGATTTCTCGCACCATCAGCGCCTCGAGCCGCTTCGGATCGACCGCGCGCACCACCTCGGCCTTCTGCTCGCCCAGCCCCGGCTGATAGCCGTCGCGCCACGACAGCATATCGCCGTACCCCGCCGAGAAGACGGTGTTGTAATCCACGAACAACGTCTCCCGCTCTGTCACTATCGACGGATCGAGCCAAACCGCCGCCGCCGTCTCGTCCCACAACGGAAAGCCTGGCTCCATCACGGCGATGAACGTCGCCACATCAGCCGGCGCGACCTTCGCCAGCCGCGCGAGCAGTGCCGGGCTGAGTTCGGTCGCGGTCGCGGGATCGACCGGCACCGCGACGATTCTGCGCCACGGCGCGCGCGCGACGATGCTCGCCGCCTCGGGATCGAAGCGCACATTGAACTCGCGGCGCGGCGTGTTGGTATATTCGCGCGCGAAATCGGTTGCCGAGGTGCCGGTCAGCACCTGATGCGGGTTGAGGCTGCCGCCCATATAGACCAGTTCCTTGGCCAGCCCCGCGAACGCCGGATCGAGCCGCTGGGCCAGCGCGAGATTGGTGAACGGCCCCGCGGCGAGAATCGTCACCTCGCCGGGATATTTGTGCACCATGCGGATCAGGAAATTGGCGGCGATTTCGTCCGCCGCCTTATGGGTCGGGTTGCCGCCGGGCAGATCGACCGGATCATTGGGGCCGAAATAGGCGGGCGTGCTTTGCTGGGTCGGCTCGACCCAATGCTTCATCCACGCGCCCTTCCAGGTGAGTTTGCCGTACAGCGCCTCCCACCGATCGGTCGCTGCCTCGGTGTTGACGAGCGGGTAGGTCGCGCCCTGCACCACCGGCACGTCGCTGCGGTGCGCGATCTCCAGCCCGCGCAGCGCCATCGCGGTCGCGCGGTTCGCCCAGACGTTGCCCGAGACGGTGGTGAGGCCGAGCACCTCGACGTCAGGGTCTTCGAGCAGCATCAGGTGCATCAACCCGAAGCCCTCATCGTCGATGATGACCTTGCGCTTGGGCGTTTGCGCGTGCGCCGTGCCGATGACGAAGAGCAGCGCCAGCACCACACACACCAGTTCCCCCGCGAACGCGGGGGTCCAGAGCCAAGCAGCGCCAGCGTTCGTGGCTCTGGACCCCCGCCTTCGCGGGGGAACGAATGGCGCGGGCTTCACTGCGCCGCCACGAACGCATCGAGACGCGCGAGATGCGCCGCCACTGCCTCCGCCGGCAGGAACGATCCGGTAAAACTGTTGCGCGCCAGTGTCGCCAGCGCGGCGCGGTCCAGCCCCCGGCCGCCAGCAATCGCACGGTAATTGTCGCCGACATACCCGCCGAAATAGGCGGGATCGTCCGAGTTGACCGTAGCCTTGAGGCCCAGCGCAAGCATCCGGTCGATCGGGTGCGCGGCGATTTCGGGCACGACGCACAATTTGAGGTTGGAAAGCGGGCAGACCGTCAGCGTCATCCCATCCGCAGCGAGCCGCGCGACCAGCGCATCGTCCTCCAGCGCGCGGTTGCCGTGGTCGATGCGGTCGACGTAGAGCAGATCGAGCGCTTCCCACACATAGGCGGGCGGGCCTTCCTCGCCGGCGTGCGCGACCAGCTTGAGGCCCTTGGCGGCAGCGGCGGCGAAGACGCGCGCGAACTTCTCGGGCGGGTGGCCGACTTCAGAGGAATCGAGGCCAACCGCCGCGATGCGCTCGAGCCACGGTTCGGCCTCGGCGAGCGTCGCGAAGGCGTCGTCTTCGCTGAGGTGGCGCAGAAAGCTCATGATGAGGCTGCTGGTGATGCCGTGTTTCGCCTCCGCCGCGGCCATGCCCGAAAGCAGGCCCTCGATGACGGTCGCGAACGCGACGCCGCGCGCGGCGTGCGTTTGCGGATCGAACATGATCTCGGCATGGACCACGCCGTCCGCCGCCGCGCGGTCGAAATAGGCTGCGGCGAGATCGTGGAAATCTCGGGCGGTGCGCAGCACGTCGGCACCGGCATAATAAATATCGAGGAAATCCTGAAGGTTGCCGAACGCATACGCCGCGCGGACGTCCTCGACCGAGGCATAGGGGATCGTCACCGCATTGCGCTTGGCGAGAGCGAACATCAGTTCGGGTTCGAGGCTGCCTTCGATATGGAGGTGAAGCTCGGCCTTGGGCAAGCCGGTGATGAAGGTGTCGAGATCGGTCATGCGGGCAGCTTAGGGGTGCTGCGGTGCGGCATCAAATGCAATGATTGTGCGACTGCGTTGCGCAAAAGCATGTCCCTCTCCCGTTGGGAGAGGGAGGGAGCCCGACGCAGTCGGCGGAAGGGTGAGGCCAGATCACCCTCACCCTTCCCGCCGCTTCGCGGCGGGCCCCTTCCCTCTCCCAAAGGGAGAGGGATTCAGGCGGAACGGCTCCACGCGCACTCTCCCATTACATAGGTCCGCGTGATCGCGCGATCGTCGGCGAGGATTTGCAAAGCGAACAGCCGCTCCGCCAACCCAGCGCCCGCCGTGCGCCGCGCGAGCAGCGGCGTCGCGGTGCAGTCGAGCACGACGAAATCCGCCTCCTGCCCAACCTCCAGCGCGCCGACGCGATCGGCGATGTGGAGCAGCGCCGCGCTCCCCGCTGTCGCCAGATACAAAGCGCGGAACGGATCGAGCGGATACTCGCGCGCCAGCGCCGCTTGATAGGCGAGACCGGCAGTGTGAAGCATCGAAAAGCTCGTACCCGCGCCGACATCGGTGCCGAGCCCGAACGCGACGCCATGCGCGTCGGCCTGACCGAAATCGAAGAAGCCCGAGCCGAGGAACAGGTTCGAACTCGGGCACACCGCGATCCCCGCGCCCGTCTCCGCGAGGCGCGTGCAGGCGCGATCGGACAGGTGAACGCCATGCGCGAACACCGAACGCGGCGTCACCAGCCCGAAGCGATCGTAAGCGTCGAGATAATGGTATGCATCGGGGAAGCGCGCGGCGACCGCCTCGCACTCGCGCACGTTTTCGGCGAGGTGGGTGTGCATCAGCACCTCCGGGTGCGCGGCGACCAGATCGCCCGCGACCTGCAATTGCGCGTCCGACGAGGTCAGCGCGAAACGCGGCGTCACTGCATAACCGAGCCGCCCGCGCCCGCGCCCGCGCCACCGCGCGATCAGCGCCTCGCTTTCGCCGCGCGCGGTTTCGGGCGTGTCGGCGAGGCCCTCCGGCCCGAGGTCCATCAGCACCTTGCCCGACACGATCCGCATCCGCCGCGCCAGCGCGCCCTCGAACAGCGCATCGACCGACTGTTCGTGGACGGTCGGGAACACCAGAGCGCTGGTCGTGCCGTTGCGGAGCAATTCGGTGAGGAAAGCATCGGCAACGGCATCGGCATGCGCGCGATCGGCGAAGGCTTTCTCAGCGGGGAAGATGTGGCGGGTCAGCCAGTCGAGCAACTGCTCGCCGTGCGAAGCGATCCGGTCCATCTGCGGGTAATGGACGTGCGCGTCGATGAAGCCCGGCACGATCAGGCCGGACAGCGGCTCGACCGGCACGTCGGCGAAGCGTTCGGCGAGATCGGCGTAGGGACCGCGCGCGACGACGATACCGTCCTCAACGACGAGCAGCCCGTCGGGTTCGTGGCGCACCGCATTGGAATCGCGAAGCGGGTCGCGCGGCACCGACAGCAGTTCGCCTCGGAAAGCGTGGAGGGTCATGTCAACTGCCGCGATAGGTCGAATAGCTATAGGGCGAGACGAGCAGCGGCACATGATAATGGCCTTCGGTGATACCGAAATCGAGTCCGATCACGTCGAGGAACGGCGGATCGGCAAGCGCGACGCCCTGCCCCCGGAAATACGCGCCCGCCGCGAATTCGAGCCGATAGCGGCCCGCCGTGACCGGCGGCAGGCCGGGGCAGCGGCCATCGGCGTTGGTCTCGCCGGCGAACAACTCCGCACCATCCGCGCCGAGCAGCCGCACCGCCACGCCGGCTGCGGGGCGACCGTGGGCGGTATCGAGGACGTGAGTCGAGAGGCTGGTCATGCGGTCGGTCTTTCGGGCGGCCATTCGCCGAGGAATTCGGCTTCCTCATAGGCGATCAGATCGGCGACGAGTTGCTCTCGATCGTCGAGGAAGAGCTGGTCGGTGACGCCTTTCACCACACGCGGCAACGCGGTCTGGAGGCCCGACAGCGCTGAGGCGGAGAGGCCAAGGCTGATGAGCGCCGAGTAATTGAACGCGAACAGGCCGTGCAGCGCATCGGCGTCGGCTGCGTCGCGGGGCAGCAGTTCGAAGCCCGGCCCGAGATAGGGATGCGCGTCGATCAGCGCATTCTCGGTGCCCGGCGCAGGGGCGAAACGATCCGCCCAGCGCGCGATTCTGTCCGCCACCAGCCGCAATTCGGGGCGCAGGCCGGGATCACTGATCAGGCCGGTCGAGAGCACGACGAAATCGAAGTCATGGCTGCCGTGCGGCGTCGTCACGCGCACCACCCCATCCACATCCGCGACCGACAGCCACGGCGCGCCGAGGTGGAGTTCGAACCCCGGCCATGCGGCGGCGCGCGTGAAGGTGTCATTGGTCGGCGGCTGGTTGTGGCCGAGAAAGCTCGCCATCACGGCATATTTCTCGGCATCCGATAGTGCCGGATAGCGGCCGGTGAAGCCGACCCGCTCCATGAAACGGATCGGGTTGATGCGCGGCAGCACTTTGCGCCGCATGAAGACATGCGCCTCGGCCACGCCGAGCATCAGCGCGGCATTGGCATTGTCGAACGCCGACGCGCCGCCGCCGAGGATGCCGATGCGCTTGCCGGCGAGTGCGGCAAAATCGATCGCCTCGCTGGTGTGCGCGTAGCGCGCACGGGGCAGCGCATCGCGGATCATGTCGGGCGTATGCCATTCGCCGCCGCCCTGGATGCCGGTCGCCAGCACGACTTTCCGCGCGAGCAGCGGCGCACCTTCGGCCACATGCAGCCGGTGCAATCCATCGCCGAGCGGCTCGATCGTCGCCAGCCGGCACGCATTGCGCACCGGCAGAAAGAGCACGCGACGATACCAGCGCAGATAGGCCATCCAGTCGCCACGCGCGATCTTGTCGACCGCCGCCCAGCCCTCCGCGCCGTGCTGCGCCTCCCACCATGCGCGATAGGTGAGCGCGGGCACGCCGAAGTCTATGGGCGTGAGATCCTTGGGCGTGCGCAGCGTCAGCATCCGCGCATAGGTTTCCCACGGCCCTTCAAGCCCCGGCGGATTCTCGTCGAGCACGAGGATGTTCGAGACACGCTCGCGCAGCAGCCCGAACGCGGCGGCCAGCCCGCTCTGCCCGCCGCCGACGATCACGACATCGTAGACATGGCCATCCGGGTGCGTGCGCGGCCGCGTCCAGTCAGCACCGCCGTGGCCGATCAGTGCAAGCTGGCGGGCGAGATCGGCTTCGAGCGCGTCGAGGCTCATGCCGGGTCTTCCAGCCGGAGCAGCACGATCTTGCCGATCTCGGCGATGGCGGTGGCGATCTCGGTGTCGCGGTCGTGCGCCAGCCGCCGCTCCATCGCCGCGAGGATGCCGGCCTTGTCGGTCAGCCGCACGCAGATGATGAAAGGGAAGTCGAACCGCTCGCGATAGGCGGTGTTGAGCGCGTGGAAGCGTTCGAACTCGGCGGGCGTGAGCTGGTCGAGGCCAGCCGAAGCCTGTTCGGCCGCCGAGGCTTCGGTCAGGCTGCCGTCGATCGCCGCCTTGCCGGCGAGTTCGGGATGCGCGCGGATCAGCGCCAGCTTTTCGGCGGGCGTGGCATCGTAGACCACTTCCATCAAATCGTGATGGCGGTTGCCCGTCGATGGCCGCGCATCGGCGCGCGCTTCCACCCACGGGCTATGTTCGAAAAGCGCGCTCAATGCGTGCTCCCCTCCAGGCTGACATGCGCGGAGACCACCTTCCAGCCGTCGGCGAACTTGACCCACGCCTGCGTCTGCCGGCCGCGCCGGTCGCTGTTCTCGCGGAAGAACTCGGCGTCGGCGGTGGCGAAGCTGTCGCCATAGACCGTGATCGCGACCCGCCCGAGCGTGCGCTGCGGCGAACCGCCACGGCCTTTGCGGAACTCGCGGATCTCCTCGATGCCGTACAGCACCTCGCCGACGCCGTATCGGTTGGTGGTCGGCGCAGCGTGGAACAAGGCGTCCATCGCCGGCACGTCGTCCGCCATCAAGGCGCGTTCGTAGGCTTGGAATGCCTCGGTGATTTCGGCGAGCAAAACCGGATCGTCGATCTTCATTGCGGGTGAACCTCCAGCCAGTGACGGGCGATGTCGATGCGCCGCGCGACCCATGCGTCGCCGCTGGCGATGACGTGATCGAGGAAGCGCGCCAGCGCGCGCGCGCGGCCGGGCCGCCCGGCGATGCGCGCGTGCAGGCCGACCGACATCATCCGCCCGCCTTCCTCAAGGAGTTGGTCGAACGTGTCGCGCAGATAACGGAAGAACTGCTCGCCCTCGGTGAAGCCGTTCAAGGCGACGATCTTCATGTCGTTGACGTCGAGCGTATAGGGGACGATCAGTTGCGGCGCGCCGAAGCGGGTATCGTAATAGGGCAGGTCGTCGGCGTAGCTGTCGGCATCATAGACGAAGCCGCCTTCCTCGACGACGAGCCGCGCGGTGTTGGGTGAGGTGCGGCCCTGATACCACCCCAGCGGGCGAGTGCCGGTGAGCCGCGTGTGCAGTGCGATCGCCTCGGCGATGTGCGCGCGCTCGGTCGCTTCGGGCACGTCCTGATAGTCGATCCAGCGCAGGCCGTGGCTGGCGATCTCCCAATCGGCGGCGCGCATCGCCTCGACCGCTGGCGGGTTCATCTCCAGCGCTTTGGCCACGCCGAATACGGTAACGGGCAGATCGCGCGCGGTGAACAGCCGGTGCAGCCGCCAGAAGCCGGCGCGGCTACCATATTCGTAGAGGCTCTCCATCGCCATCGCCCGCGCCGGATGGCTGCCCGCGCCGACCATTTCGGACAGGAACTTCTCCGAGCCGGCGTCGCCGTTGAGGACGCTGTTTTCAGCGCCCTCCTCGTAATTGATGACGAACTGCACGGCGATGCGCGCGCTGCTGGGCCAATGGGGGTCGGGGGGTGCGGCCCCGTAGCCGGTGAGGTCGCGAGTCATTGTGGGCGCCCTCCCGATGCAAGGATGTGCTCCCGCGAAAGCGGGAGCCCAGTCTGGGCTCCCGCCTTCGCGGGAGCACAAGGGGAGCCGGAGCGCGCCCGCATCACGCCTCCCACGCCTCAAGCGCCGCCGTCACCGCCGCACCCGCCGGCAGCACGAACCCTTCCGCGCGCAGACACGCCTCCAACGCGCCCAAGGTAATCAGCACCTTATGCTTCATCGCATTGTACCCCATCGCGCCGATCCGCCAGATCCGCCCGGCGAGCGGGCCGAAGGCGGTGCCGATCTCGATCTCGAAATGGTCGCGCATCGCCGCGCGCACGCGTTCGCCGTCGACGCCGTCGGGGATGTACACGCCGGTCACATTGGTCATGCGGAAGCGATCGTCGCCGAACACGGTCAGCCCCATCGCGCGCAGCCCCGCCGTCACCGCGCGGCCGGCGGCGGCGTGGCGGGCGTAGCGTGCCTCCAGCCCCTCGCCGAGCGCCACCCGCGCGCATTCGCGCGACGCATAGAGCATCGAGGTCGCCTCGGTATGGTGGTTGAGGCGCTTTTCAGACCAGTAATCCATGATCATGGCGAGATCGAAATAGTTCGAACCGATGCGCGGGCCTTTGCCATCGACCGTGCCGGTGGCGCGGATGCCCGCCTCGGTATGCCGGCGCGTGAAGATATGCTCGGCAGCGGCATCCGAAATCGTCATCGGCGCCGAGCCGGACGGGCCACCCAGGCATTTCTGCAAACCGCCGGTGACGATATCCGCGCCCCAGCGATCGGCGGCGATGTCCATGCCGCCGAGCGTCGCGGTGGCATCGACGTAGAGCAACGCGCCGGCCGCGTGGCAGAGATCGCCCAACCCGTCGAGCGGCTGCGCCATCGTCGTCGAGGTGTCGCCGTGGATGGTGGCGACGACTTTCGGCGCGGTGCGTTCAATCGCGGCGGCGATCGCGTCGAGCGGCACCGTCTCGCCCCAAGGCGCTTCGACGCTTTCGATCCGCGCGCCGATGCGGCCGAGGATTTCGGTGAGCAGCAGCCCGAACCGGCCGAAATTGACCACCAGCACGGTCTCACCCGGCGCGACGAGGCTGACCAACGCCGCCTCGATCGCCGCGCGCGCGGTGCCGTCGATCAGCATCGTCCAGCGGTTCGCCGTGCCGAAGATCGGGCGGTACAGCGCCATCACCTGATTCATATAGCCGGTCATCTCGGGATCGAACTGTCCGAGCAGATCCGCCGACATCGCCCGCAACACGCGCGGGTGGGCGTTGACCGGGCCAGGCCCCATCAGCAGCCGCTGCGGCGGATCGATCTCGCCGAACAGGAGGGGGTCGAGGGTCACGAGGCATCTCCAAGGCGATCGATGAAGCCGAGCATGACCTGCAACGCGATTTCGGCGTCGGCGGGGTCGACATGCTCGGCGGGGTTGTGGCTGATGCCGCCACGGCAGCGCACGAACAGCATCGCGGTCGGGCAGAGCGCCGCCATCACCATCGCGTCATGCCCCGCGCCCGAGACGAGCCGACGGATCGGTTGGCCGGCGGTGACGGTGGCTGCGTCGAGCAGGTCCATCAGCGCGGGGTCGCACGGGCTGGCGGGGAGATCGTGGATATGCTCGACGTCGAAATCGAGGCCACGTTTATCCGCGATGGCGGCGATCGCATCCAGAATGTCTTCCGCCGCGCGGTCCCGCCGTGCCACATCGCCCGAGCGGATGTCGATCGTGAAGCGCACTTCGCCGGGGATGACGTTGGCGGCGCCGGGCAGCGCGTCGATCTTCCCCACGGTCGCGACCAGATCGGAGACGTCCCGGCGCGCGATGGTTTCGATCGCAAGCAACATCTCGGCCGCGCCGGCGAGCGCGTCGCGGCGCAACGGCATCGACGCCGTGCCCGCGTGCCCGGCCACGCCGATGACGCTCGCCTGGAAACGGAGCTGCGCGGCGATGCCGGTGACGGTGCCGATGGCGAGGCCCTCGACGTCGAGGACCGGGCCTTGCTCGATATGGGTTTCGAGATAGGCGAGCGCGGGCGGGTAGCGCGCTTCCAAGTAATGCGTCACCCCAGCGGAAGCTGGGGTCTCTCGCGGCTCTGGCGCGCCCTCCCCCGGAAGACCCCAGCCTTCGCTGGGGTGACGATCGTAGCCCAACCCGTTCGTGCCGAGCGAAGTCGAGGCACCTGCGTGCGGGTCGTGTCCCTCGACTTCGCTCGGGACGAGCGGCGGGAGAGTGGCCAACGCCTCGGCCAGCGTAACGCCCTCGCCATCCGCCATGTCCAGCGCCGCCGCCTCCAGCGTCCCCGCCACCGCGCGGCTGGTCAGCATCGCGGCGGGGAAGCGCGAGCCTTCCTCGTCGCCGAACGCGATCACCTCGATCGGGAAGCGCATCCGCCGACCCGCCGCGTGCAGCGCCGCGACCGCCTCGACGCCGAGCATGATGCCGAGCGGCCCATCATACCGCCCGCCATCGCGGACGCTGTCGAGGTGGCTGCCGATCAGCAAAGCCGGCGCCTGCGCGTCGTCACCCTCGTAGCGGCCGATCAGATTGGCGGCGGGGTCGCGGCGCACCGTCATGCCGGCCTCCGCCATCCAGCCAGCGAGTGTCTCTTGTGCGGCGACATAGGCCGGCGTCAGATAGCCGCGATACAGCCCGCCAGCCATGTCGCTGTACGGCGCAACGCCGAGCGCATCACAGCGCGCCACCGCGCGGGCGCCGCCTACCATGCCGCCACCCCGCCGTCGCTGCGTGGATCGGTTGCGCCCTCCAGCGCACCGTCGGCGTGGCGGACGAGTGCGCCGGCGTGGCCCATCATCGCGGTCAGCGGGCCGACGCGCTCGACATCATGCCCCGCCGCCGCAAGCTGCGCGTAGAGCGTGTCGTCAAAACCGTCCTCAAGCTTGAGCGTGGTCGATTGCTCGCCCCAGGTGCGCCCGAGTAGCCAGCGCGGGGCGCTGATCGCGTCCTGCAAGTCCACGCCGTAGCGCGCATAGCGGGTGAACAGCGCCGCCTGCGTCTGCGGCTGGCCCTCGCCGCCCATCGTGCCATAGGCCATCACGCGGCCATCGTCGAAGCGGGCGAGCGCGGGGTTGAGCGTGTGGAACGGCTTGCGGCCGGGTTTGAGCGCGTTCCAGCCGGTTTCGGCGAGCCGAAACGAACTGCCGCGATTCTGCCAGGTGATGCCGGTCTGCGGCAGCACCAGCCCCGATCCGAACTCGAAATAGGTCGACTGGATGCAGCTCACCACGCGGCCTTCGGCATCGGCAGCGCCGAACCAGCAGGTATCACCCCATTGCGGCAGCTGCGGCCACGCCAGCGCGCGGGCCGGATCGATGTGCGCGGCCATCGCGTCGAGCGCATGCCGGCCGTCGAGCAACGCTTGTGGTTCGCCGTGCATCCACGCGGGATCGCCGCAATGCTGGTCGCGCCACAGGAACGCCTGCTTGGTCGCCTCGACCAGCCCGTGGACATGGTCGAACCCGTCGCATTCGGTCGCCTGCAAGCGGTCGAACAGCGCGAGGATCAACAGCGAGGCGATGCCCTGCGTCGGCGGCGGGCTGTTGTAGAGCGTCGCGCCGGCGATCCCCACCGACAGCGGTGCAGGCGTGGTCGAGCGATGCGCCGCCAGATCGGCGCGCGACACCGGGCTGCCGAGCGCGGCGAGGTCGTCCGCGATCCGGTCGGCGAGCGCGCCCTGATAGAAGTCGTCGAGACCGTTCGCCGCCAGCGCGCGCAGCGTTTCGGCAAGCAGCGGCTGCGCGAGCCTATCGCCCTCGACAAGCGGCCGCCCCGCCGGTTCGAACACGCTGGCATAGGCGCCGGGCTGCACGCGTAGCTCCGCACCCTTGGCGGCGGCAATCGCCGCGCCGCCCGCCGTCACCGCGACGCCCGCCTCGGCGTGCCCGATCGCGTCGCGCAGCAGCCGGTCGAGCGGGAGCGTGCCACCGCTCGCCGCCAGCGCCGCCGCCCAGCCGGAGACGGTGCCCGCCACCGTATTCGCCGCGAGCGGCCCGCGCGTCGGCACCGCCGCCAGCCCGGTGTAGAGCGACAGATCGGCCCGCGCCGCCGCCGCGCCACAGCCATGCACCGAATGGACCCGGCCATCGGGTTCGGCGATCACCCAGAAGCCGTCGCCGCCAAGTCCCGTCATGTGCGGATACACCGCCGCCAGACACGCCGCGACCGCGACGCACGCCTCGACCGCGTTGCCGCCGACGCGCAACACCGCCAACCCCGCCTCGGCAGCGAGGTGATGCGGCGCGGTGACGATGCCGCGCGTGCCGGTGACGGTGTTCAGCACCGCGCTCAATCCGGCAGCGCCGCGACGAAGGCGCGGACGACATCGGCGGAATTGACCGAGGCGAGTGCCATGAAGGTGTTCATCTGGTTCGCGCGCGCATCGCCGCCGGCGAGATCGGAGAGGCTGCGGAACACGATCACCGGCGTGCGATTGGCGTAGGCGACCTGCGCGACGGCGGCGCTCTCCATGTCGAGCACGCGCGCTTTGTACGCGACCGAGAGATAGTCGCGGAACTCGGCATTGTCGGCGAACACCCCGGCGCTGACGCCGGTGCCGCCGACGACGATCTTGGGCTGAGCCGCGAGACAGGGCGATGCCGCCATCGGCTCGTGGGTGGCGGCAGCGAGCGGCTTGGCGAGGCAACGGCGCAACGTCACCGTGCTGGCAACCGTGCGGGCGAGCGCGAGCAGCTTGGCATCAACGGCTATCGTGTAATGCCGCCGCACCGGCTCTGCGGCATTGCCCAACCGCACACCGCGCGGGAACATCATCCCGAACGGCGCGGGCGCCTCCTTGTCGACCGCCTCGGGCACCACCCAGCCGTCCGCCGTCTTGCGCGCGAACGACACCTCCAGATATTGCGCCCAATCCTCCGGCACCACGACATCGCCGATAGTGAGGCCGGGATCGACCCCGCCCGCGATCCCCGAGAAGACGATGCGTTTGACCGTGAAGCGATCGAGCACCAATTGCGTGTTCATCGCCGCGTTCACCATCGACACGCCGCTCTGCATCAGCAGCACCGGCTTGCCCGCGATCGTGCCGGCGACAAAGGTGAGGCCGTTGCGCGTATATCGCTTCGGCGCTTTCACCGAGGACACCAGAGCGGCGAACTCCGGCGGGAACGCCGTCATCACGACGGTGCGCGGCGTGCGGTCGATCGTCTCGGCCGCCGCCGGCGTCGCGGCGAGCATCAGCAATGCCAGGATGGCGCGCCTCATGCCCCCGCGCTCATCCACACGAAGCGCACCACGAACAGGCCAGCCAGTATGAACAGGAACCAGTCGGCCTTTTTGACGCTCCCGCGCAGCAGCTTCAGCGCGGCGTGCGCGGTGATGCCGAAGGCGAGGCCGTTGGCGATCGAGAAGGTGAACGGGATCATCGCCACGGTCAGGAAGGCGGGGATCGCCGAGAGCGGGTCTTCCCACTCGACCTCGGTCAGCGGCAGCAGCATCAGCCCGCCGACGATGATGAGCGCGGGCGCGGTCGCCGCCAGCGGCACGATCTGCGCGTAAGGGGCGACGAACATCGTCGCGAAGAACAGCAGCCCGGTGACGACCGCCGTCAACCCGGTGCGCCCGCCGGCCTGCACGCCCGCCGCGCTTTCGACATACGACGTGACGGTGCTGGTGCCCGCCATCGATCCGACGATCGTCGCGGTCGCATCGGCGATGAGGATGCGGTTGAGGCCGGGGATGCGCCCGGCGGCATCCATCAGCCCGGCGCGCTTGGTGACGGCGACGAGCGTGCCGATATTGTCGAACAGATCGACGAACAGGAACACGAAGACGATCTCGAACACCCCGCCCGAGAGCTTGAACACGCCCGGCAGATCGAGCTTGAACGCGGTGCCGGTCAGCGCGGCGAGACTGTACGGTTCGGGCTTGAACGCGACCAGCCCGGCCATCCAGCCGAGGATGGTCGTGCCGACAATGCCGATCAGCATCGCGCCGCGCACGCCCCATACGCTCAGTGCGCCGATCAACAGCAACCCGAACAGCGCCACCGCCGCAGCCGGTTCGCGCAGATTGCCGAGCGCGACGAAGGTCGCCGGGTTGGCGACGACGATGCCGGCGTCCTTCAGCCCGATGAAGCCGATGAACAGGCCGATGCCACCCGCGACGGCGGCGAACAGATAGGTCGGGATCACCGCGACGATCAACTGGCGCACGCCCGTAAGCGTCAGGATCAGGAAGCACACGCCGGAGATGAACACGCAGCCGAGCGCGACCGGCCACGGCACATGCATCTGCTGGACGACGGTGAAGCTGAAATAGGCGTTGAGCCCCATGCCGGGCGCGAGGCCGAGCGGGGTGTTCGCCACCAGCCCCATCAGGATCGAGGCGAAGGCGGCGGCAAAGCACGTCGCCGCCGCGACCGAGGCGACCGGCATGCCGGCGAGGCCGAGGATCGCCGGGTTGACCAGCACGATATAGGCCATCGTCAGGAAGGTGGTGGCACCAGCCAGCACTTCGGTCCGCACCGTCGTGCCGCGTTGCGCCAGCCCGAAATAGCGTTCCAGCAGCCCCGCCGATGCTGGCGCCGCCGCCTGTGGTTCGCTCATGCCATTTCCCCCTGCAACGCCCCCGCCGGCGACACGCCGACCACCCCTAATTCCTCCAGCCGCGCGGCGAAGCGGAACAGCGTCCGCTCGGTGCCGGCGCGGCCGATCACTTGCAGCCCGAGCGGCAGCCGCCCCGGCCGCGCGAGCGGCACCGCCAGCGACGGCAGGCCGAGGAAGCTGATCGGCTGACTGTGAATACCGAGATCGGCGCGCGCCGGGCTGAGCGCGCCATCGATCATGATGCGCGGATCGGCGATCAGCGGCGCGACGCACGGCGTCGCCGGCGCGAGCAGCACGTCATACGGCGCGATCAGATCGGCGATGCGCTGCTTGAAGGCGGCGCGGAACGCCTGCGCTTCGTCATACAGCGCCTGCGGCAGCAGCGCGCCGGCGATCAGCCGGTCGCGGACTTGCGGGTCGAACGCCATCGCCTGTTCAGCAAGCGCGGCGCGGTGGAGTTTGCCGCCCTCGAAAGCGGTGATGACGAACGCCGCCGAGCGGGCACGGGCGATGTCGGGGAGTTCGATGACCGGCGCGTCCGGCGCGATCTCGGCCATCGCGGCGAGCTGGTCGGGATCGGCATTCTCGCGGAACCGCCCGCCGAGCAATGCGATACGTAAGGGTTGGTCGGTTGGCTCGGCGGTGGTGCCGCTCAGCACGTCCCACACCACGCGCATATCCGCGACCGAGACGGTGAATGGCCCGATATCGTCGAAACTCTCAGCGAACGGGAACACGCCCGCCATCGGCAACTCATCGTGAGTCGCCTTGATGCCATACACGCCGGTCAGGCTGGCGGGCACGCGGATCGAGCCGTTGGTATCCGATCCGAGCGCGAACGGCAGCAGCCCGGCCGCGACCACCGCCGCCGAGCCGCCCGAGGAACCACCCGCCAGCCGTGCCGGATCGTGCGGGTTGCGCGTGGTGCCATAGGCCGCGTTGATGGTCGCGAAGCCGTAGGCGAATTCATCCATGTTGAGCGTCGCGACCAGCACCGCGCCGGCGTCGCGCAACCGGCGGATCGCCTCGGCATCGGCGCGCGCCGGGGCGGCATCGGCGTAGAGCGTCGAGCCGGCGGTGGTCGGCAGCCCGGCGACGTCGAACAGATCCTTGACGCCGTACGGCACACCCGCGAGCGGCCCCGGATCGCGCCCGGCGGCGATTTGCGCATCGACCTCCGCCGCCTCGGCCCGCGCGCGCTCGGAGAGGATGCGGGTGACGGCGACCAGCTCGTCCCGGCCAAGCGCGGCAAGGCACGCTTCGACGACCGCCGCAGCGGTGATGCGCCCGGCGCGCACATCGGCGGCGATGTCGATCGCCTGCCTCATTGCGGCGTACCCCGCAGCGTCGCGGCATGCTTGTCGAGCAAAGCGAGGTTGGCGGTCACGCCGGGCAGGCACGCTTCGGGGATCGGCAAGCCGACCCCCTGCGCTGCCGCCGCGATCTCCGCCTCGGTGCGCGGGATCGTCACCGCCGCCTCGCGTGCCTCAGCGGCGCTGCGGAAGCGCCCGGCCAGTGCCGCGCAGACGAACAATTGCAACTGGTGGAAGATCATCAGCGGCAGCACGATCAGCCCGACATGCGCCGGCGCGAACAACGCCCCCGCCATCGGCACGCCCGAGGCGAGGCTCTTCTTCGATCCGCAGAACAGCAGCACGATGAAATCCTCGCGCGACAGCCCCGCAAGCCGCGCCGTCAGCACGTTCACGCCCAGCACCGCCGCCAGCAGCACCGCGCTCAGGCCGAGCAACCCGGCGAGATCGGCGAGGTTCACCTGAGTCCAGATGCCGTTCACCACCGCCGCACTGAACGCCGAATAAACGACGAGCAGGATCGACCCGCGATCGACCGGCTGGAGCAGCTTCTTGTTGCGATCGACGAAACCGCCGATCACCGGGCGCAGCAGATGCCCGGCAACGAACGGCAGCAGCAATTGCACCGCGATCGTCCAGATCGAATGCCAGGACGACACCGCGCCTTTGCCATCGACCTGCATGAACAGCGCGACCAGCAGCGGCGTCAGGAAGATGCCGAGCAGATTGGACAACGACGCGCTGCACACGGCGGCGGCGACATTGCCGCGCGCGATCGCGGTGAAGGCGATCGAGGATTGCACCGTCGACGGCAGCAGCGTCAGGAACAACAGCCCCGACAGCAGCAGCGGATTGCCCCAGCCGTGCAGCAGCGCGACCAGCGCCAGCCCGAGCAGCGGGAACAGCAGATAGGTCGAGGCGAGCACCAGCGCGTGCAGCCTGAGATTGCCGATGCCCTGCACGATCGCCGCGCGCGACAGCTTCGCGCCGTGCAGGAAGAACAACAATGCGATGGCAAGATCGGCGGCGAGATCGACCCAGCCGGCCGCCACCCCGCGCACGGGCAACAGCGACGCCCCCACCACCACCGCGATCAGCAGCAGCAGGAATCGGTCGATCGAAAGTACCAGCTTGAACGCGCGCCCCATCATCGCGCTATGCCCGCTCCCGCCCTACCGATCCAACACAATGACGAACACGGATCGTTGCAAAAAAGCGCGCGGGTGCCCCCCCCCAACCGTCGCATGACGGGAAGGTCGCCGGGCCGTGTCGCATTTACGCGAAGCGGTGCGATGTCCAGGTGATGAGAACCGATATCGCCATGACACCAAGATCGATCGCCGCCTGCACGCGATGCGGCGCGAGGTCCGAGGGATCGTGCAGCAGGATGCGGAGATTGGCGGAGGGGTGCCGCGCCACCGCGACCATCACCAGCGCCAGCGCAACGAAAAGGGCGATCCGTCGATTGCGCATGGCTTGGTCTCCTCCCGCCCGCTTACCGTAAGCACAGAGGAGCGGCAAGCGGCTCAGGCGGCGAAGCGGCGGAGCGGGGGTGCGCCGCGCGCACGGTCGCGACCGGCCTTCTTCGCCTCGTACAAAGCGGCATCGGCTGATCGGTACAGCGCCTTCCAGTCGGCCTCGCGCATCAGCGGGCCGCGACACTGGCCGATGCTCGCCGTCACCGTGATGTCGAAGGGCATGCGCGCATGGCGTAGCCGGTCGAGAACATCGTCGGCGAGCGTGTCCTTGTGGTTCGCGATCACCACCGCGAATTCCTCACCGCCGAGCCGCGCGACCAACGTGCCGGCGGGCAATGCCTGACGCAGCGTGCGCGCGAAGATGCGCAGCACCTCGTCACCGCCGTCGTGGCCGATCGTCTCGTTGACGTGTTTGAAATGGTCGAGATCGGCGAGCAGAAGCGTGAAATCGCCTTCCTGCCCGACCGCGCCACGCAGGAACGCGCGCCGGTTGAGCAAGCCGGTGAGCGGATCGGTATCGGCGAGCAGCCGCGCGGCGATCTCCTGCTCGCGCGCCTCGTCGCGCTCGCGGGTGAGCAACAGCACGCGGTGGCCGATCGCAAGGCTCGACAGCAGCGCCTCCAACGTCATCGATATGACCGACGAATTGTCGATCCAGAAATCATACGACCAGCCGAACAGGCTCGACGCCGCGCGCAGGACCGCGAAGGCGATCGGCAGCGCCCAGGCGATCGTGAAGAACGGCAGGAACGCGCTGTGCCGGCGCCACGCATTGACGAGGATCGGCACGACCGACCCGAGCAGGAACAGGAAACCGAACGCGTAGAGGGTATCGAACAGGCGGAGCGCGACCGGCGCGAACAGCGCGATTCCGACCGCCGGTATCCCGACCGATACTGAGGCCAAGATTCCGACTCGCTTGAGCCGCGGCGTTATCACCCGCTGCTCGAAGAAGTTGCGCAGGAACGCGAGCGCCGACACCGCCACCAGCGCGAGCAGCACATAATTGATCCGTATCCGCGCGGTGTTGGCGATATCCGGGAATATCCACGCGAGCGTACCCGACGAGCTCATGTCATAGGCGAGCAGCGCGATCATCATCAGGCAGTAGAACGGCATGAAGCGGTGGCGCAGCGCATAGGCGAGGCCGAGGTTGAACAGCAGCAGCGCCGCGCACGCACCGCCGACCCCGGCGTATAGCGCGGCGAGATGCGTGTCGGATCGCGAAACCTCCTCGCTCGTCGCCAGCGTCGGTGCGAGCAGGATGCCACGCAGATTGGCCGCACCCTCGACATGCCAGAGCACGCGCACCAATCGCGCCGGCCGCAGTGGCAACCAACGCTGGAAGATCGCGCCGAGCCTGAGGTGGCGCGAAGCCGCGACATCATCGCTGCGGATCGAGACGATCGTGCCGTCGGCGTACAGGGCGTGGATGGTCATCGCGCGCTGCCACACGCTCGACGAGCGCACCGCGAGCCGGGTGCCGTCGGCGGGAATGTCGAGCGGCTGGCTGAGCAACCAGAAATCACCGCCGCCCAGGCGCGCCTGCGGCGTCGCGCAGGCGAACCGCGCGGGCGCGTGGAACAGTTTCGCCGCCGTCAGTCCGGGCGCGTCGCGCAGCACGCACGTCCGCATCGGGATACCGACCGGCCCGACCTGCGCATTCGCCGCGCCCGCGCACAGCGAGAGAAGCATCGCGAGGAGCCAGGCAAGACAGCGAAGGGGCGAGCGCCACGGCATTGCAGAAGGCTATTAGCCGAATATGCCCAACAATCGGTAAATTTTTACATGTCATGGAACCAAAATGGGTCGGTTACGTTACACACTGTTCGCCTCAAGCCAGTCGCACAGCGCGGCGTTGACCGCGCCTGCCGCCGCCCAGGGGGTGAAATGCCCCGCGTCGAGCTTGACCAGCGTCAGATCAGCGACGAGCGCGTCCAGCCCTTCGATCTGCACCGGCAGCAAATAGCGGTCGCGCATACCCCAGATCACCAGTGTCGGCTGGCTGACGATCGGTGCCGGCGTCGCATCACCGGCGGGGGTCATCATCGCGGCGGCGCGATACCAGTTGAGCATCGCCGTCATCGCGCCGGGCTGGCTCCATTCGTCGAGATGCGCGGCGCGCTCGCGCCCCACCGCCAGCGCGGCGAAGCGCTGAACAATGCGGTTGCCGAAGGTCGCCGCGAGCAGCCGCGACCGATCGATCCGGGTGTTACGGATGAAGCCGATATAGCCGCTCGCGCGCTGCTGCGCCGGATCGTCGCGCAGGGTTTGCTGGAATCGGTAGGGATGCGGCGCGTTGAGGATCACCAGCCGTTCCACCCGCTCCGGCTGGGTCAGCGCCGCGCCCCAGGCGATTGCCCCACCCCAGTCGTGGCCGACCAATGTGAAGCGCGACCGCCCGAAATGATCGGCCAGCGCGAACACGTCGGCCATGATCTTGTCAGGCTTGTAATCCGTCACCGCCGCCGGCCTGGACGAGCGCGCATAACCGCGCTGATCGGGCGCGATCACGAAATGCGTCTTAGCGAGTTCGGGGATCTGATGCCGCCAGGTGCGATGCGATTCCGGGAAGCCGTGCAGCAACACGATCGCCGGGTGCGCCGGATCGCCCGCCACCGCGACATCGAGCTCGACGCCGGTGGCGAGCGAAACGCGGATCACGGATAGCTGACCGTAAGCGGCACCTCGGGCAGCGGAATCCATTCCTTATCGTCGCCCGGCACCTTGGGGAATTCCTGCGCCTTCCACGCGCGCTTGGCATCGTTGATGCGCTCGCGGCGTGACGAGACGAAATTCCAGAAGACATGGCGCGGCGTGGCGAAGGCCTCACCGCCGGCCAGCATCACGCGCCCCCCGGTTGCCGAGCGCAAGGTCGGCGTGGTGCCGGGGCGCAGCACGTAGAGCGTCATCGGCTCCAGCGTCATCCCGTCGAGCGTCGCCTCGCCGAGCGCGACATACAGCGCGCGTTCGTCGGCGGACGAATCGATCGGAATGCTGTCGCCTGCGCCCAGCACGATGTCGGCGTAGATCGTCTGCGCATAGGTCGTGGTCGGCGCGCGCGCGCCCCAGAGCTCGCCCATGATGACGCGCGCCCGGACCGTGCCGTCGCCGACGACCGGCAGCGCGGTTTCCGCGACATGCTCGAACGCCGGGTCCATCTCCTCGTCCTTCTCGGGCAGCGCGAGCCAGGTCTGGATGCCCGACAGTTCGGGGCCACCCGCGCGCTCGTCGGCGGGCGAGCGTTCGGAATGGACGATGCCGTGCCCGGCGGTCATCAGATTGACCGCGCCCGGCGCGATCCGCGCTTCGCTGCCGATCGAATCGCGATGCTCGATCGCGCCGCCGAACAGATAGGTGACGGTGGCGAGGTTGATGTGCGGGTGCGGCCGCACGTCGATGCCCTGCCCCACTGCGAGATGCGCCGGCCCCATCTGGTCGAAGAAGATGAACGGGCCAACCATCGTGCGCGGCTTGGCCGGCAGGGTGCGGTGGACCTTGAAGCCGCCGAGATCGTGCGTCGTCGGCAGCAACGTCTGGATGATAAGATCGTCGGTCATTGGGCCTCTCGCGTCGCGATCATGTCTAGCAGATCCTCGGGGAAGATCGGCTCATGGAAGGTGGCGATCTCGTCGGGCGCGAACCAGCGCCATTCGCGCATCACGCGCTGTTCGAGCGGAGTGTGGCCGCTGGTATCGACCTCGACCGCGCCGGCATCGATGCGGAAATAGCGTTCGTCGGCGGTGACGGGTACACCCTCCAGCGTGACGAACTCGACGACGCGGCGCGCCACTTCCTCGCCCGGCTCGGCGACGATGCCGGTTTCCTCGAACAACTCGCGCCGCGCCGCCGCCTCATAGCTTTCACCGGGATCAACCGCGCCGCCGGGCGTACACCAGAAGGGCGGCCGGTCGGCCGGATCGAAACGGAACAGCAGGATACGCCCCGCCCCGTCGAGCAGCAGGATGCGCGCGGCGGGACGCGGCACACGCCCAATCCCCTTGGCACTCATGCCGCGTCCAGTTCGGGGTAATGGCGGAAGATGCCCTGCGTGTTGAACGCGATCCGGCGGTCGCTGGCGAGATACGCCTTGATGCCGTCCAGTTCCGCAACGCGGTCGTGCAGCGCGATCAGCTTGGGATAGGCACCTTCGATCGCCGCCATCCGCCTGGGGAACATATAGCGCAGCCCGGCCACGCTCTGGAACAGCGCGGTGTCGCCGTAGCTCCACGCCTCGCCCATCAGCCAATCGCCCGCGTTCGCGGCGAGCGCGGCCTCGAAATAGCCGAGGAACTTAGGGATACGTTCGGCGCGAAACTGCGCGGCGGCGCGCGCCGCTTCGGGCTTCTGGTCCTCATAATAGTCCATCATCGCGACCGGATGGTGGACGTTGTGCGCCTCGGCGACGAGATCGGCGATGGTGAGCTGGATGCCGTTCAGCCATTGCCGGTCGGCCACTCCCGACGGCGCGATGCCATGCGTCTCGCCGAGATAGGCGAGGATGTTGGCGACCTGCGAGACGACGCCGTCGCCGGTCTCCAGATACGGCGGCGCGAACGCGCCGCGTCCGCTGGCATGGCTGTCGAGGTTGGCCATCAGCGCCTCGGCACCCTGATCGCGCGCGCAATCGTCATAGGCGATGCCGCCCGCCTCGAGCGCGAGCCGAACGAACTCGCCGCGCCCCTGAATGTCAGGCCAATACCACAGCCGATAGCTCATCTCATTCTCCCGGCGCGCGCGCCTTGATCGCCAGCGCGTGGATGCGCTCGGCGAGCAGATCGGCCAGCGCCTGGTTGACGAGCCGCTGGCGCTGAACGCGCGACAGGCCGGTAAAGGCCGCGCTTTCGACGATCACGCTGAAATGCGATTCGCCCGAGCGATCGTCGCCCATATGGCCGGCGTGGTGGTGGCTGTCGTTGACCACCTCCAGATACGACGGCGCGAGCGCGGCGGTGAGACGGGCGGTGATCTGATCCGCGACGGGACTGGTGGCGAGCGTGTTCATCGCCCCTATATACGCCGTTTCGCCAATTCAGGGAGCCGGGGTGGCACGCCAGACCGAAAAGAAAGACCGACCCAATATCCGCTTCCACGGTCGCGTGGAGGGGAGCGGACGCGTGTGCGACGAACCCGGCTGCCAGTTGCCGGGTGAATTCCGCGCGCCGGCGGACGGGCCGAGCAACGACTTCGCCAATGATTCTGGGGGTCCGCGCCCGTACCGCTGGTTTTGCCTCGATCACGTCCGCGCGTTCAACGCGCGCTACAATTTCTTCTCAGGCATGAGCCCCGACGAGATCCACGACGCGCAGCGCCCGTTCGCGGGCTGGGAACGCGAGACGCGCGCCTTCACCGGCAATGGCGGCGCCGACCGCCCGCCGCGCTGGGCCGATTTCGCCGACCCGCTCGACGCGATCGGCGCACGTTTTCGTGGCGCGACGGCGGCGGCAGGCGCCCGCAAGGACGGCCGTCCGCTATCCGACAGCGACCGCCGCGCGCTGAAAGTGCTCGATCTGCCCACCGACATCGACCGGCGGGGCTTGCGCCAGCGCTATGCCGAACTGGTGCGACGCTATCACCCCGATCGCAACGGCGGCGACCGCAGCTTCGAAAAGAAGCTGCAGGACGTGATCGCGGCGTACACCCAGCTCAAGGGTGCGGCAGCGTTTGCCTAACCGTCGCCCCGGCGAAGGCCGGGGCCGCTGCGTAGCTTGGCACCCGGTTCGCCCAACACGCAACGGCCCCGGCCTTCGCCGGGGCGACGCTTGGGTCAGCCCTCCGCCAGCGCCGCGAGCTGGTCCGCGACCGCACCCCAGCCCTGCGCAAACCCCATCGTCTCATGCTGCGCCTTGGCCTCGGCGGTCCAGTGGCGGGCAGTGGCGGTGTAGCGGGTCTTGCCGCCTTCGTCGGCGAAGTCAAAGATGCCGGTCATGAACGGCGCTTGCGGCACCCACCCGACGGCATAGGCATCGGTGAAGACGAAGCGCTCGCCCGGCGCCACTTCCAGAAACACGCCTTCCTGCGCATGGGCTTCGCCGTTCGGGCCGTGCATCACCATCGCCGAGCGCCCGCCAGCGCGCCAGTCCAGCTCGACGATCTCGGTCGTCCACGGCTTGGGGCACCACCATTCGGTGAGCCGCTCGGTGACGATGCTCCAAACCCGATCGACCGGCGCGTCGATCAGCCGGGTGATCGACAAATCGTTGCCCTCGCTCATGCCACAGCCTCCCCGGCGACCGCCGCCTCGATCGCGGCGATATCGATCTTGCGCATCGTCATCATCGCCTGCATCGCGCGCTTCGCCGCCGCTTGATCGGGATTGGCGAGCGCGGCCGTCAGCACGCGCGGCACGATCTGCCACGCGAGGCCGTAGCGGTCGTGGCACCAACTGCAGGCGCTCTCGTCGCCCCCGTTCGAGACGATCGCGTTCCAGTAGCGATCGGTCTCGGCCTGATCGTCGGTGAAGATCTGGAACGAGACCGCGTTGGTGAAAGGGTTCCCGCCGCCCGCATTCAGCCCGACGAACGCCTGACCGCAGACGGTGAACTCGACCGTCAGCACGTCGCCCGCCTTGCCCGCAGGATAGTCCGCCGGCGCGCGGTGGATAGCCGTGACGGCTGAGTCGGGGAAGACGCTCGCGTAGAAATGGGCGGCTTCCTCGGCCTTGCCGTCGAACCAGAGGCAGGTCGTAATCTTGCTCCCGGGCGCGGTCATTGCTGTACACCCGAAACGAAGCCGACCGAGGCGCCGGTCGGATCGATCGCGATCACGATACGCTCGCCACCCGGCACATCCATCGGACCCATGATGACGGTGCCACCGCCTGCCTTGACCTGCTCCGCCGCCGCATCGACATCGGCGACGCGGAAGTAGAAGCTCCATTTGACCGGCTGTTCGGGCGACTGGCGGTTCATCATCGCGCCGATCCGCGTCTCGCCGACGTCGAGGAACAGGTAGTCGCCCATCGGCCCCATCGACATCGTCTCGGTCGAGACCAGCCCGAGCAGATCGCCATAGAAGGGCAGCGCCGTGGACGTGTCGAGCGTGGTCAGTTCGTGCCACGCGCAGCGCATCGGCAAGGTTCGTGAGAATGCGGTGCTCTCCTGATCGCCCATCGCGGAGTCTGGCGTCATCAGATAGAGCGGCGCCCCTTGCGGATCGGCGATCAGCGCGATGCGGCCGACGTTGGGCAGATCGAGCGGCCCCATATGGGTTTTGCCGCCCGCCGCCGTGTTAACGGCAACCTTGGCATCGACGTCGGCGACATGGAAATAGCCGACCCACGCGGGGCCGCCCGGCGCATCGGCCATCTCGACCAGCCCGCCGACGCCGACACCGTCCGCGTTCCAGATCGTGTACGGCGTACCGCCGGGAGGCCCGAATTCGGTGATCGTCCAGCCGACGATCCCGCTGTAGAAAGCTTTGGCGGCGGCGGCATCGCCGGTGATGAGTTCGTACCAGATCGGCAGTCCGTAAGGCGTCGGCATCGTCTCTCTCCCGTTGGTTGTATCAGGCGCTCGCGTCGTCGCTGTCGAACAGCGGCTCGAACCCACCCCAGAACATGCGCTTGCCGTCGAAGATCGGCGGTTCTGGCGATTGCATTCGCTCGTCTTTCAGCATCGCCGCCCAGCCGGCGTCGCGCGCATCCTTCGACGGCCACACCACCCAGGAGAAGACGATCGCCTCGCCCGCCTCGGCCTTCACCGCCTTGTAGAAATCGGTGTGCGTGCCGTGCGGAACATCGACACCCCAGGTCTCGACGATGCGCAGCGCACCGTGATCGCGGAACAGCGGCGTGACGCGCTCGGCCATGTCGCGATAGGCTTGCTTGTTCGCCGCTGGCACCGGGCAGACATATCCGTCGATATAGGCCATCATGCTTTCTCCTCGTGCTTCACGATGAGCGGCAACAGCGCCCGCAGCCGCGACTCGCGCAGCCACAGGCCGCCCCACAGGATCAGTCCGATATACACCCCGAACAGCGTGAAGCCGAGCAGCGGACTGCCGACCCGCAGATGCGCCTCGACCGCGCCACCGAGATAGCCGGTCAGCAACACCGCCCCCAGCATCGCCGTGCGCGGCCAGGCATAGAGCGCGGTGCAGACCGCGAGGATCGCGCCGAGCAGCCGGTAGAACGCCGGATCGGCCGGCAGGCCGAGCGGCGGGCTGTTGGCGATCATCAGATCGGGCACGAACAGCTTGCCGCCCGCGTCCATCGCCAGGAACAGCACCGTGAGACCGCTCAGCACCCACCCTGCCCAGACCCGCTTCGTCATCGTCGTCACCCCCGGAGCAAGGATCAGGCTGGGTCCGCCGCGGGCGGCATCGCGGCGACCGCCGCATCGACATCCATCCAGAACGGCCCGAAGCCGTGCCCGTCGGGATCTTCGAACGCCCGGCTGTACATGAAGCCCATGTCCTCCGGGTCGTGCGCCTCGCGTCCACCCGCCGCGATCGCCGCCTCGGTAATGGCATCGACCTCTGCGCGGTTGTCGAACGACAGCGCGATCAGCGCGCCGCTGGTCGTCTTCGCGTCGATGATCTGCTTGGGGGTGAAGGTGCGATAGAAATCATGCCCGAGCAGCATGAAGGATATCGTGTCCGAATATCGCATCGCCGACGCCATCGCGTTGGAGAAGCGCGCGTCCTTCACGCAGCCGATTGCCTCGTAGAAGGCCGTCGATTTCGCCACGTCTGCGACGGGCAGGTTCACGAAGATAGCCTTGGGCATCACCAAACACTCCTTTGCGACTCGCGCTTTGCATCTGATGCGGCTTTCAGTTATCAAAAGCAACCATGAAGTTAGAAAAAGTAACAAAGCGTTGGTACGATGACGCCTGCGGCACCGCGCTGGCGATGGAATTGGTCGGCGAGCGCTGGTCGCTGCTGATCGTGCGCGAGTTGATGTTCGGCCCGCGCCGCTTCGGCGAGATCAAAGGCGGGCTTGGCGGGATCAGCGCGAACGTGCTGACGCAGCGGCTGGACGGGCTGGAGGCGGCCGGCATCCTCACCCGCCGCAAACTGCCGCCGCCGGCATCGGTACAAGTCTATGAGCTGACCGAATGGGGCTATCAGAGCGAGACCGCGATCCAGGAGCTTGGCCGCTGGGCGGTGCGCTCCCCCGCGCATGATCCGACGCTGCCACTCTCGCCCGCCTCGCTGATGATGTCGTTCCGCACGATGCTGGCGCGCGAGGCGGTCGGCGATCTCGATGCGGTGATCGGCTTCCGGCTCGGCCCGGACGTGTTCCGCACGCGGCTCGACTCGACCGGCTTCGCGGTCGAGCGCGCCGAACCCGACGATGCCGCCGTCACCTTCGCTAGCACCCCGCCCGCGATCGCCGCGATCGTTTACGGCGGACTGCCCCTGGCCAACGCCGAGGCCGCCGATATGCTGACGCTCACTGGCGACCGCACGCTCGCCGAACGCTTCGTTACTGTGTTCCCGTTGCCGCCCAAGACGGCGTGAGTTTGCAGCCGAAAGGCCCGATGATGCTTGACGCGCCGCGCGATCGTTCGCACTGAGCATCGCACGAAGTGCCGTTCGTGCGCGTCATGCGTTATCGGGGCTTCTCGACAGCCCATAACACGGTACGCACATCCATGACCGACATTCCCAACACCCAGCCCGACAGCCGCGAGACGACGATTCTCGACGCGCCCGATCGTATGGCGAAAGTCCGCGATCTGTTCGGGATCGATTCGGACATGGAAGTCCCCGCGTTCAGCGAAGCGGACGAGCGCGTGCCCGATCTCGATCCGGCCTATGTGTTCGACAAGGACACCACGATCGCGATCTGCGCCGGCTTCGCGCACAACCGCCGCGTGATGGTGCAGGGCTATCACGGCACCGGCAAGTCGAGCCATATCGAGCAGGTCGCGGCGCGGCTCAACTGGCCGTGCATCCGCATCAACCTCGACGCGCATATCAGCCGGATCGATCTGGTCGGCCGCGACGCGATCGTGCTCAAGGACGGCCAGCAGGTCACCGAGTTCCGCGAGGGGCTGTTGCCGTGGGCGCTCCAGACCCCGACCGCGCTGGTGTTCGACGAATATGACGCCGGTCGCCCCGACGTGATGTTCGTCATCCAGCGCGTGCTGGAAACCGAAGGCAAGCTGACCCTGCTCGACCAGAACCGCGTGATCCGCCCAAGCCCGTGGTTCCGGCTGTTCGCCACTGCCAACACGATCGGCCTCGGCGATACCAGCGGGCTGTATCATGGCACGCAGCAGATCAACCAGGGCCAGATGGACCGCTGGAACATCGTCGTCACGCTCAACTATCTGCCCGCCGCGATCGAGGCGCGGATCGTGCTCGCCAAGTCGGGCGAGTATGACAAGCCCGAGGGCAAGCAGGTGGTCGACCAGATGGTCAAGGTCGCCGATTTGACCCGGCGCGGCTTCATGAACGGCGACATCTCGACCGTGATGAGCCCGCGCACCGTCATCACCTGGGCACAGAATGCGCTGATCTTCGGCGATGTCGGCTTCGCGTTCCGCCTGTCGTTCCTCAACAAGTGCGACGAGGCCGAGCGGCCGCTGGTGGCGGAATATTACCAGCGCGTGTTCGGCAAGGACTTGCCGGAGAGCGTGGCGGCGAAGGGGTGAGGTTTCGCGCGGCGGTCGTTTGGGCTAAAGTGCGGCCATGACCAAAGCCGAGGCCCTTGCCGTTCTCAAGCGCCGCGAAGCCGATATCAGACGGCTTGGCATCGACAGGTTGTCGATCTTCGGTTCCACTGCGCGAGGCGACGAGACTCCTGAATCCGATGTCGATCTCGCCGCGTCACTCGACCCACGCCGAGCGATCGGGCTTTTTGAGTTTGTTGATATCGAACAACAGCTCGAACGGATGCTCGGCAAAAAGGTGGATCTCGTCACCGAACCCGCTCGCAAGGCGCGGCTCCAGACCGAGATTGATCGGGACCGAGTCATTGTCTTCTAATCGCGAGCCGCAGCGGCTGCGCGATATCGATCTTGCGGTCATACATCGGACCGTTTCCGCAAATCTGCCGAACTTGCGCGCGTGGTGCGTCGCTGCGCTGGAACGAGAATAATCATGTCAACCGACACCCCACTCGACCGTTTCAAGACCGTGCTCGGCGGCGCAACGCGCGCGCTCGCGCGGGAGCCGGAGATCGAGCTCGGCTTCACCTCCGATGCGCCGGTTCAGTCGGGCAAGCACGTCAAGGTGCCGATGCCCGCGCGCAACCTGCCCGCCGATCAGGTCGCCGAGGCGCGCGGGTTCGCTGACGGGTTCGCGCTGCGGCTGCGGCATCACGATATCAAGCTGCACGCGCGACAAGCCCCTGCCGAAGCGGTCGCGCGGGCGGTGTTCGATGCGGTCGAGAGCGCGCGGGTCGAGGCGCTCGGCGCGCGCGGCTATGCCGGTATCACCGACAACCTCGCGACGGCGCTCGACGCGCGGCTGCGCTCCGACCCGATCACGCGCGCGCGCAACCGTGACGAGGTGCCGCTGTCGACCGCGCTCGGCCTGGTCGTGCGCGAGCGGCTCACCGGCGCACTGCCGCCCGCCGCCGCCGCGCCCGCGATGGCGCTGGTGCGCGACTGGATCGAGCAGAAGGCGGGCGCCGATCTCGATTCGCTGGCGCTCGCGATCGACGACCAGCGCGCGTTCGCGACGTTGACGACCCGGTTGCTCGAAGATCTCGACCTCATCGAAGGCGAGCTCATCCCCGAGGAAACCGACGAGGGCGGCGAAGAAGACGAAGGCGCTGACGAGCAGGAGCAGACCGACGACGCCGACGAAGGCGACGGCGATACCGAGCAGGGTCAGGGCGAGATCGAGGCGCGCGGTTCCGAGAGCGAAAGCGATCAGCAGGACGGCGATGGCGACGAGCGCAACGACGACCAGTTCGAAGACGGCGATGGCGAACCCGGCGACGACGGCGAGGACGGCATGTTGCCGGTCCGCCCCAACCGCCCGATGTCCGATTTCCCCCCGCAGTTCGAATATAAGGCGTGGACGACGCGCTTCGACGAGGTGATCGCCGCGACCGATTTGTGCGACGCCGACGAACTGGTGCGGCTGCGCGCCTATCTCGACCAGCAACTCGTCCATTTGCAGGGCGCCGTCACCAAACTCGCCAACCGGCTGCAACGCCGGCTGATGGCGCAGCAAAGCCGAAGCTGGGATTTCGATCAGGAGGAAGGCCTGCTCGATGCGGCGCGACTGGCGCGGATCGTCGTCAATCCGATGCTGTCGCTGAGCTACAAGATCGAGCGCGAGACCGAATTCCGCGACACGGTCGTCACCTTGCTGATCGACAATAGCGGCTCGATGCGCGGCCGGCCGATCTCGATCGCGGCGATCTGCGCCGACATCCTCGCGCGCACGCTGGAGCGGTGCGGCGTGAAGACGGAGATCCTCGGCTTCACCACGCGCGCGTGGAAGGGCGGGCAAAGCCGCGAGGCGTGGCTCGCCGCCGGACGCCCCACCCAGCCCGGCCGGCTCAACGACATTCGCCACATCGTCTACAAACAGGCTGACGAGCCGTGGCGGCGCGCCAAGACCAACCTTGGGCTGATGATGCGCGAGGGGCTGCTTAAGGAGAATATCGACGGCGAGGCGCTGCTCTGGGCGCACCAAAGGCTGATCGCGCGGCACGAAGAACGCAAGATCCTGATGGTGATCTCGGACGGCGCGCCGGTCGATGACTCCACGCTCAGCGTCAATTCGGGCAGCTATCTCGAACGGCATCTGCGCCAGGTGATCGGCTGGATCGAGAACCGCTCGCCGGTCGAACTCGTCGCGATCGGCATCGGCCATGACGTGACGCGCTATTATGCGCGCGCGGTCACGATCATGGATGCCGAGCAGCTTGGCGGCGCGATCATCGAGCAGCTCGCGGCGCTGTTCGACACGCCCTGACCGCGTGAGCGGGATCGCCGCACCGCCCGGCGGGTTCACCGGGCCAGTCAAACGATCGGTAACGATCGCCGGCCATCCCACATCGATCAGCCTCGAACCCGTGTTCTGGCAGGCTTTGGAACAGGCGGCGCACGCGCACGCGCTGCCGCTCAGCGCGTTGATCGCGGAGATCGACGCGGTGCGGATTGGCGCTGCCGATCCCCCCAACCTCGCCAGCGCGATCCGAAGCTGGTTATTCACGAAATCGTTCTCTGACAGTGAGACTTACTCTCAATAACATTGACAGTGAGAGTGACTCGCAATAGCTGACCCCGCAACGAAAAGGGGATAACCATTGCCGAGTCACACCAGCCGCGCCGCCAAGCCTGCGTTCCTTGCCCTGTCCTGCGTGGGCGCGTTCGCGGCCGTGCCGGCCTTCGCCGACACCACCGCCGCTCCGCTCGTCGCCGATGACCAGAGCCGCAATGATGTGATCGTCAACGGCCAGCGTGACACCGGCCCGCGTGATCCCAAGCAGGTCGCACCGCTGATCAACACGCCCAAGTCGATCGTGGTCCTGCCGAGCGAAGTGATCGAGCAGACCGGCTCGGCCAGCCTGCAGGATGCGCTGCGCACCGTGCCCGGCATCACCTTCGGCGCGGCCGAGGGCGGCAACCCGATCGGCGACCGCCCCTTCATCCGCGGCTTCGACAGCCAGGGCAGCATCTATATCGACGGCGTGCGCGATCTCGCATCGCAGAGCCGAGAAGTGTTCGCGATCGACTCGGTGCAGATCGTGCGCGGGTCGGACTCGACGCTGGGCGGGCGCGGCAGCGCCGGCGGCACGATCAACATCATGACCAAACTGCCCAAGGCGGAGAATTTCGGGTCACTCAACGCCAGCTACGGCAATGCCGATTACAAGCGCATCACCGGCGACGTGAACCTCAAAATCACCGACACGATCGCCTTCCGCCTCGAAGGCATGTGGCACGATCAGGATGTCGCCGGCCGCGACGCGATCTGGAATCGCCGCTGGGGCTTCGCGCCGTCGGTGACGATCGGCCTCGGCACGCCGACCCGGCTGACCGCGAGCTATTACCAGATGGAAAGCCACGAGCTTCCCGACAGCGGCATCCCCTATCTCTACGCCTGCTCGACGAGCGTGTGCAACGCGCCCACCGGCAACGTGTTCACCACGCCGACGATCGGCAAGATCACGCTCGCCGACGGCAGCACCGGCACCGTCGATCGCTCGACCTTCTACGGCCTGAGGGATCGCGATTTCCGCGACACAAAGACGCAGACCGCGATGATCCGCGCCGAACATGATTTCGGCGACATCACGCTGCGCAACACCGCGCGCTACAATTACAGCACGCAATCCTACATCTTCCTGCTGCCCGACGATTCGACAGGCAACGTGTTCGGCCTGCTCAACCGCAGCACCGGCGCGATCACCCCGGCGCCGGGTACGATCAACCCGGTCACCGGCGGCGGCGCGCTGAGCGGCGGCGGCTATGTCTGGCGGCGCGGCAACACGCGCTATGGCTACAGCAAGGCGCTGGTCGATCAGCTTGATCTCTCGGGCAAATTCAGCACCGGCGCGATCGAGCACAGCTTCGCCGCCGGCGCCGAAATCTCGTGGGAGAAGTCCCGGCGCGGCACCTTCGTCGAGGCGACCGGATCGACGATCACACCGCGCTGCGACAGCACGACGCTGGCGCGCTATTATTGCACCAGCCTGTTCACCCCCAACCCGAACGATCCGTGGGTCAATTACACCAGCGACACCTCGAACCTGCAAACGCCGATCGTGAAGGGCGCATCCAACACCGAAACGCAGAACGACGCGCAAACCGTCGCCGTTTACGGCTTCGACTCGATCACATTGCTGCCGTCGCTGATCCTCAACCTCGGCGCCCGCTACGATCGCTTCAAATCGACCGTCACGCTGCCGTTCACCGCCGGCCTGACCGCGCAGCGCCTTACCCGGACGGACGAACTGTTCAACTGGCAGGCCGGTCTGGTGTTCAAGCCGACCAAGGACACCAGCCTCTACGCCAGCTACGCGACCGCCGCGACGCCGCCCAATTCGCTGCTCGGCGAAGGCCGCGAGGACAATGCGCTGCCGACCACCTTCGCACCCGCGACCGTGATCGACGCGCTCAAGCCGCAGAAGACCAAATCCTACGAGGTCGGCGCCAAGGCCAATCTTTTCCACGAACGGCTCGGCATGAGTGTCGCGGTGTTCCAGACCGACATCGCCAACGCGCGCGTGCTGGATGACAGCAACACCGTAGCCTTCATCGGGAAATCGCGTATCCGCGGCGTCGAACTCTCGGTTTCGGGGCAGATCCTGCCGGGATGGTCGGTGTTCGGTGGCTATACCTATCTCGATCCCAAGATCATCGACGGCGGCTCCACCGCACTCACCGCCCCCGCCGTGGTAGTGAACGGCGCCACGGTACAGACCGCCAAGACGTTCCTGGTGCCGTCAGTCAACACCGGCAAGCAAATGCCCCAGACCGCGAAGAACAGCTTCACCGCGACATCGAGCTATCAGTTCACCAAGCGCTTCTCGTTCGGCGGCACGGCGATCTACATGGGGCGGCAATATGGCGGCTATGCCGATAACCGGAAGTACACGCAAAACGCCGCCGGAGTCGTCACGTTCACGCCGGCAGCCACCGTTCTGTCACGCGGCATCCCCGATTACTGGCGGTTCGATCTCAACGCGCAATACAAGCTCAGCCGCAACCTGCAGGTGAGCGTCAACGTCCAGAACCTCACCGACAAGGTCTATTTCACCCAGACCTATGCATCGCACTACGCCTCGATCGCGTCGGGCCGGACGGTGTTCGGCACGGTGACGGCGAAATTCTGATGCGGATGGCGCCTGCGCCCGGCGGGCGCAGGCGCCATCTTGCCGGGGCGGGGCCGGGATACGCATAAACCCGTAAGGTACATGTACAGAATTTCCGTCGTGGACACGCCGCCCTACCGGGTGTGCGAGGAGAGACGGAATGTTCCATTCGCGCAACATCGTAGACAATCGCAGCGCCCGTGCCGACACGTCCGCGATCGGCGCGATGACCGGCATCGTGATCGCGTTGCCGCTCGGCATCGCGTTCTGGGCCGCCATCATCGGCGCGATATGGCTCTGCCGCTAAGCCGCGCTACCCCGCGTCGCGCACGCGCTCATGGTGGCGAATCACCTCGTCGATGATGAAGCGCAGGAATTTCTCGCTGAAATCGGGATCGAGATCGGCCTGTTTGGCGAGGCCGCGCAACCGCGCGATCTGCGCCTCCTCGCGCCCCGGATCGGCCGGCGGCAGCCCGGTAGTGGCCTTGTGGCGGCCGACCGCCTGAGTCACCTTGAAGCGCTCGGCGAGCAGGAACACCAATGCCGCGTCGATATTGTCGATGCTCTGGCGATATCCTGCCAGCGTGCCGTCGCTCATAAGGGCCTCCATCCGCCAATCGCGCGCCTTTTGCGCAGGCTAGGATCGGTACGCAAGTCCATTGCGGGCTTGCCTTTGCGCGCCACTCCCGCCACATCGCCCGGCCATGAGCGCAACGATCCACCGCCTCGACCAGCGCCCGGCCCCATCGCTCGACCCGATGGTTGCGCTGATCGCTGCGGACATGAACCTCGTCAACGCGGTCATCCTCGATCGCATGCAGTCCGACATCCCGTTGATTCCCACGCTGGCCGGGCATCTGATCGCCGGCGGCGGCAAGCGGATGCGCCCGATGCTGACGCTCGCGAGCGCGAAACTGCTCGGCTACACCGGCTCGCGCCATCACCGGCTGGCGGCGGCGGTCGAGTTCATCCACACCGCGACATTGCTCCACGACGATGTCGTCGACGGCTCCGACCTGCGGCGTGGCAAGCGCACCGCCAACCTGATCTGGGGCAATCCGGCGAGCGTGCTGGTCGGCGATTTCCTGTTCAGCCGCTCGTTCGAGCTGATGGTCGAGGACGGCAGCCTCAAGGTGCTCAAGATCCTGTCGAGCGCGAGCGCGATCATCGCCGAGGGCGAGGTCAACCAGCTCACCGCCGCGCGGCGCATCGACACGCCCGAGGAACGCTACCTCGACATCATCGTCGCCAAGACCGCCGCATTGTTCGCCGCCGCCTGCAAAATCGCGGCGGTGGTGGCGGAGCGCAGCGAGGCCGAGGAAGCCGCACTCGACGCCTATGGCCGCAACCTCGGTGTCGCGTTCCAGCTCGTCGATGACGCGATCGATTATGTTTCGGACGCTGACACGATGGGCAAGGATGCCGGCGACGATTTCCGCGACGGCAAGGCCACCCTGCCCGTCATCCTCGCTTATGCGCGCGGCAATGCCGAGGACCGCACGTTCTGGAAGGCCGCGATCGAGGGCCACCGCGCCAGCGACGCGGATTTCGCGCACGCGCTGGACCTGGTCCGCGCCACCCGCGCGATCGACGACACGCTCGCCCGCGCCCGCCACTACGGCCAGCGCGCAATCGACGCGCTCGCAATCTTCCCCAACGGCAAGGCCAAGGACGCGATGGTCGAAGCGGTCGACTTCGCGATCGCGCGGGCGTTTTAAAGTCCTCTGTTCTCCCGCGAAAGCGGGAGTCCAGAGTCCCAAGAGCCGCACATTGTTGTTTTGCTTGGCTCTGGATTCCCGCTTTCGCGGGAAAACACGATAGGCTTCTACCGCCCCGCCCGCTCCCAACCCGCCGCCTTCGCGACCACCGGCGCACCCCAGCCGCCGCCCAATGAGCGGAACAGATCGACCTGCGCGTCGGCGATCCGCACGTCCGCGCTCGCCAGATCGGCGTCGGCATCGGCGAAAGTCCGTTCGGTATCGAGCACCGCGAGGAAGTCGATCGTGCCCTCGCGCTGCCGCGCGCGGGCGATCTTCGCCGCTCGCTCGGCCCCGTCGCGTGCCGCCACCAGCGCCTGTCGCCGGTCGATCTCGCGCGCATAGGTTGACAGCGCCGTCTCGGTTTCCTCCAGCGCCTGCAACACCGTGCCGTCGAAGCTGGCGAGCGCGCCGCGGCTGTTCGCTTCCGCCCCCGCGATCCGCGCGCGCGCGGCGCTGGTGTTGGGGAACGACCAGTTGATCAGCGAGCCGACCAGCCAGCGGAACGGCCCGCCGCCGAAGATGTCGCTGAAGCTGGTGCCGGTCGAACCGACCGAACCGCCGAGCGTGATGCGTGGATAGAGGTCCGCCGTCGCCACGCCGATCCGCGCGGTCGCCGCCGCCAGCCGGCGCTCGGCGGCGCGCACGTCCGGGCGCCGCGCGAGCAAGGTCTGGCCATCACCGACCGGGATCGGCTGATCGAGCCGAGGTGGATCGGCACGGAGCCCCGCATCCACCGGCAGTTCCTGCGGCGTATGCCCGGTCAGCGTCGCCAGCCGGAACAGCGCGGATTGTCGCTCGCCCGCGATTTCGGGCACCAAAGCGGCGCGCTGGTCGCGCAGCGTCTGGATGCGGATCACGTCGAGCTTCTCGGCGCGGCCCGCGTCGAAACGCTTGCCGGTCAACCGCACCGATGTGTCGAGCAGATCGACAACGCGCTTCGCCACCGCGAGCCGCTCGGCCGCGCCGGCGGCATCGACATAGGCGAGGATCGTCTGCGCGACGATGGCAACGCGAACCGCATCGGCATCCGCCGCCGCCGCGCTGACATCGCCCCGCGCCGCCTCGATATTGCGGCGCACGCGCCCGGCAAGATCGAGTTCGTAGGACACGTCCAGCCCCAGCGCGATCTGCTCGGTCTCACGCGCACCGCCCGTCCCGCTTTGCAGCGCCGGCAGGCGGCCATAGCCCGGCTGCGCGCTCAACGCGGTCTGCGGCAGCCGATCGTTGCGCGCGCCCTTCAGCGAGGCCCGCGCCGCGTCGAGCCGCGCCACCGCGACGCGGATATCGGTGTTGGCGGCGAGCGCATCGCCGACCAGCCGGTCGAGTACCGGATCGTTGTAAAGCTTCCACCAAAGATCATCGGGCGCGGTCGCGGCGACCGCCGAATTGGCGGCGCCGGCGAAGCCGCCGACCGCCTTGGGCGTGGGCACCGGCGCGACATAGTTCGGGCCAACCGCGCAGGCGGAGAGCGCCAGCGCCGAGATCGTGGCTAACAGGGTCTTCTTCATGGCAGTCCGCTCCTATTCGGCGGGATGAAGCTGGGGATGGTTTGGCTCAGGCGTGGGCCGGCGGCGGGCGAGGCGCATAGCCAGCGCCCGGCACACCACGTAGAAGGTCGGCGTGAAGATCAGGCCGAACGCCGTCACCCCGATCATCCCGAAGAACACCGCCGTACCAAGGGCTTGCCGAAGCTCCGAGCCGGCGCCGCTCGCCGTCACCAGCGGCACCGCGCCGAGGATGAACGCGAACGAGGTCATCAGGATCGGCCGCAACCGCGTCCGCGCCGCCTGCACCGCCGCCTCGATCGGGGTGAGGCCTTGCTGTTCCTCCGCCTGCTTGGCGAACTCGACCACGAGGATCGCATTCTTCGCCGCCAGCGCGATCAGCACGACAAGGCCGATCTGGGTGAGGACGTTGTTGTCCATGCCGCGCAGGTTCACGCCGATCATCGCCGCGAGCAGGCACATCGGCACGATCAGCACGATCGCGAGCGGCAGCGTCACGCTTTCATATTGCGCCGCCAGCACGAGGAAGACGAACACCACCGCCATGCCGAAGACGATACCCGCCGTGCTGCCCGCCGCCTGCTGTTGATAGGCGATGCCGGTCCATTCGGTCGAATAGCCCTTGGGGAGCGTATCGTCGGCGAGCTTCTGCATCGTCACCAGCGACTGGCCCGAGGAGAAGCCCGGCGCGGTGTCGCCATCCACCTCCACGGCCGGCGCGAGGTTGTAGCGCGTCACGCGGTACGGCCCGGTCTTGTCCTCGAAGGTCGAGACCGATCCGACCGGCACCATCTGCCCCGAGTTCGACCGCGTCTTGAGGTTGGCGATATCGGCGGGCGTGCGGCGGAACGGCGCGTCGGCCTGCGCGGTGACGCGGTAGGTGCGCCCGAGCAGGTTGAAGTCGTTGACGAAGGCCGAGCCAAGATAGACCTGCAACGCTTCGAACACGCGCTCGGGCGGCACGCCGAGCATATTGGCCTTGGCGCGATCGACATCGGCGAAGATGCGCGGCGTCGAGGTTTCGAAGAAGGTGTAGATCTGCTTGAGGCCCTTGGTCTGGTTGGCCTTGCCGATCAGCCCATAGGCGGCACCGGCAAGCTGGGTGTAACCCCGCGCCTCCTGATCCTTGACCATGATGCGATAGCCGCCGGCCGAGCCGATACCCTGGATCAGCGGCGGCGGCACGATCAGCAGCCGCGCCTCGTTGATGTCGGCGGTCGCCTTGCCCGCCTCCGCCATGATGCTGCCGAGCGTCACGCCGAGCTTGGCGCGCTCCTCGAAGCTCTTGAGCGGGATATAGGCGGCGGCGGCATTCGGGGCGAGCGTTTGCGAGGGGCCGTCGAACCCGGCGAGCATCACCGCGCCCTTGACGCCCGCGAGCGGCAGGATGCGCGCGGCAACTTTCTGCATCACCTTGTCGGTGCGATCGACCGACGAGCCGGGCGGCAACTGGATGACCGTCAGGAAGTAGCCCTGGTCCTGCGCCGGGATGAACCCGGTCGGCGTCGCCCAGAACACCCCCACGGTCAGCGCGATCATGCCGGCATAGGCGAGCATCATCTTGCGCGGCGCCTGCACCAGCCGCAGCGTCAGCTTCGCATAGCCATTGCTCAGCCGCTCGAAGCCCCGGTTAAAGGCGTCCCCGGCGCGCGTCACCGCCCGCCCGATGCGGCCTTGCTGCCGGGTCTCGTTCGGCTTGAGCAGCAGCGCGGCAAGTGCGGGCGACAGCGTCAGCGACAGGATCAGCGAGATGATCGTCGCGGTCGTGATCGTCACCGCGAACTGGCGGTAGAACGCGCCCGACAGGCCGGTCAGGAATACCGTCGGCACGAACACCGCGACCAGCACCAGCACGATCGCGACGAGCGCACCCGAAACCTCGTCCATCGACACCCGCGCCGCCTCCAGCGGCGACAGCCCGTGTTCGAGGTTGCGCTCGACATTCTCGACCACGACGATCGCATCGTCGACGACGATGCCGATCGCCAGCACCAGCCCGAACAGCGACAGATTGTTGAGCGAATAGCCCATCGCCGCCAGCACCGCGAAGGTGCCGATCAGCGAGACGGGGATCGCCACCACCGGGATGATCGCGGCGCGCCATTTCTGCAGGAATACGAGGATGACGATGACGACGAGGATGATCGCCTCGATCAGCGTGTGCTTCACCGCGTCGATCGACTGCGAGATGAACTCGGTCGGGTTATAGATCACGCGGTAGGCGAGGCCCTTGGGAAAGTGCTTCTGCGCGTCGTCCATCGTCGCGGTGACGGCCTGCGCGGCGGCGAGCGCGTTCGAGCCGGGCCGCTGGAACACCGCGAGGATGACCGTCGGCTTGCCGCTCATATAGGTGTTCGAGCCGTAATCCTGCGCGCCGAGTTCGACACGCGCGACATCGGACACGCGCACCTGACGGCCATCGGCATCGGTGCGGATGACGACATCGGCGAACTGCTTGGGATCGGTCAGCCGGCCCTGCGTCTCGACGTTGAGCTGGTAAGCGTCACCCTGCGAATAGGGCGGCTGGCCGAGCGTACCGGCGGCGACCTGCACGTTCTGCGCGCGCAAAGCAGCGACGATCTCGCCGGCGGTCAGATTGAGCGCGGCGGCACGGCCCGGATCGATCCAGACGCGCATCGAATAGTCGCGGTTGCCGAACAATTGCACGTCGCCGACGCCGTCGATGCGAGTCAGCCGGTCACGGATCTGCGTGAGCGCGTAGTTCGACACGTAACCGCGATCGAGCGAATTGTCGGGCGAGATCAAATTGACGACCATCAGGAAGTCGGGCGAGGTTTTCCGCGTGACGACACCGAGCCGCTGCACGTCTTCGGGCAAGCGCGGCACCGCGATGGCGACACGGTTCTGCACCAGCACCTGCGCCGCATCGAGATTGGTGCCGATCTTGAACGTGACGGTGATCGTCAGCTTGCCGTCGCCGGTCGATTGCGACGACTGGTACAGCATGTTGTCGACGCCGTTGATCTCCTGCTCGATCGGCGTGGCGACCGTCTCCGCGACGGTCTCGGCGTTGGCGCCGGGATAGACCGCCGAGACCGTGACGGTCGGCGGGACGATATCGGGATATTGCGACACCGGCAGGCCGACATAGGCGATCGCCCCGACAAGCGTGATGACGACAGCGATCACTGCGGCGAAGATCGGCCGCGTGATGAAGAAGCGCGAGAGGCGCATGAGTGTTCGTCCTTCCGAAGAGGAGGAGAAATGTCTTCATCCGTTCGCGCCGAGCGACGTCGAGGCGCCGCGCCGGGCGCATGTCCCCCGACGTCGCTCGGGCCGAACGGTGTGGTGTGTTCAGGTGTTCGGGCGCGTTACCGCCCGAAAGTCGCCTCACCGGCGAGCGGCGCGGTCACAGGCGCAGCCGCCGCCTGCGCTTCAGGCGCGATCTTGCCGAGATGCGGCGCGACCTTGGTGCCCGGTATCGCCATCTGCACGCCGGTGATGACGACGCGGTCGGTCGGCGCGAGGCCGGAGCGCACGACGCGCAACCCGTTGACGACCGGGCCGAGCACGACCGGCTTGGCGGTGACCTGATCCTGCTTGTCGACCGTCAGCACGATCTTGCGCGCCTGATCGGTCTGCACCGCCGCATCGGGCACGAGCAAAGCGCGCGTGGTGCCGCCGTTGGCGAGCCGCATGTTGCCGAACATGCCGGGGGTGAGGAAAGACTTGGGATTGTCGAGCACCGCACGGCCGCGAATCGTGCCCGAACGCTGGTCGAGCGCATTGTCGGTGAAGTCGAGCTTGCCCTTCCAGCGATGCTCGCCCTCGTCCTGCAACTGGATCTCGACCGGCGCCGGCGCGGCCCCCGGCTGGCGGTTGCGCTGGGTCTTGAGATACAACGCCTCGGACCCGTCGAACTCGAAGTAGATCGGGTCGAGCGCGTTGATCGTGGTCAGCACGGTGCCGCCCGTCCCCTCGCCGCCCGCGACCTGATTGCCCGGATCGACGCGGCGGTCCGAGATTCGCCCGCCGATCGGCGCGCGAACCTGGGTGAATTCGACATCGAGCGCACGGGCGCGAACCCGCGCCTGCGCCGCCGCCAGTGCAGCGCTTGCGGCCTGAACCTTGGCGCGCAGCGAATCGACTTCGCCCGCCGACACCGCCTCGTCATCGACCAGCCGTGTCGCACGGCCAAGATCGGACTTGGCCAGCGCCAGCGCACTCGCCGCGCTGGCGACGTTGGCTTTGGCCTCGGCAAGCTGCGCCGCGAACGGTCTCGCATCGATCGTGAACAGGAGTTGGCCTTTGGTAACGCTATCACCATCACGGAAATGAACACCCGTGATCTCGCCGTTGATACGCGGCCGGATTTCGACCGTGCGGCTGGCGGCGAAGCGGCCGATGTAATCGTCCCATTCGTTGACGTCGCGGACCAGCGGCGTCGCCACCGTCACCGAGGCGGGCGGCATCGCCGCCACGGTCGGCGCGGGTGTGGCGAGCTTCGCGCCGGCATAGCCCACCACCGCGAGCGGCAGCAGGATCGCCGCGCCACGCTGCCAGCCCGGCATATGCGACCATCGGCGGGTCACGGGCGTCGAACCCGCAACCGTGATCGGGGTTTCCATGTTCATGCCGCGATCTTCCACGCGAGCGAACCCATCGTGCCGCCGGTGACACTCGCCACCAGCAGCTCGGCCTGCGCCATCGTGAAGCCCGCCTTCAGGAAGCCGGTCACTTCGGACGCGGGCAGCGCATAGCCACGCCGCCAGGCATGCACCGCGAGCCGGCGCAGCGTTTCCAGCTTCGGCTCGGCGAGGCGCGAAGCCTTGCCGAAGCCGAACAGACCGCCGAACGCGCGCGAAATCGCGCCGGGTTCGTCGAGACTGCTGATCCGGTCGCGCCGCGCGACCGCGATGACGCTCCATTCGAGCGCGGAGAAGCTCGGTCCGGTATCGGCGGTTTTCGCGGTGTCGCGGCTGGCGGCAGGCGCTGCGAACGGATGTTCGAGATCGAGGTAAGCCATCATACGTCCCCTTGGACAGCCACGCGCCAACGGCCACGCGCACGCACTCCTGCGACGCGGTAGGACCGGCAGTTTGGGCAAGATTCGGGCGGCGTGGAAAGGCGATCTCTCGCCCCACCACATCTACGATACGGAATGTGTGTGTAGGCGACCGCACAACTGCGGCCGCCGGAAATCAGGAGGTCGGTCTAATCATCGGCGGTTTCCTTCGCCACGATGCCAGGCTGACGTACCGACCTAGCTTCAATACCAGTCGGTATATAATGGGGTGCTGCACCGCGTCAACAGCATTCTATACCGGCAGGTAAATTATTTCGTCGGCCAGACCAGAAGGCTGGTCTCGACGAGCTGAGTCAGATCGGCGCAGCACGTCCCCGCACCGGCTTGCACCGACAGGCCCTGCATGATCGCATACAGGAAGCGCGCCAGCGCACACGGCTCGAGTCCCTCGGGAAACTCGCCCTCATCCTTCGCGCGCTGGAAGCGTGCCACCAGCGCCGCCTCGGACGAGGCGCGCCGCGCGATCACATCATTGCGGATCGATTCGGCCTCGGCGCCACAGGAGATCACGCTCATGATCGCCATGCAGCCCTTGGGGTCGCACGAGCTCGTCTGCATCTCGAGTGCGCCGCGCAGGAACCGCTCGGCGACGCCGCGCGCGGTCGGCGCGGCCAGCGCCATTTCGGTATAGGCGAGCTTGTCGCGTTCGTAGAGGTCGAGCGCCTTGTGGAACAACTGCTCCTTGTTGCCGAACGCGGCGTAGAGGCTCGGCTTGGTGATGCCCATCGCCGCAGTCAGTTCCGACATCGACGCGCTCTCATAGCCGTTCTGCCAGAACACGCGCAGCGCAGCGGCGAGCGCGGTGTCGAGATCGAACTCGCGCGGCCGCCCTTTCGTGGGCGCAATCGTGTCAACCTGTTCCATACCGATCGGTATATAGGTACGGGCGCCCGCAGAGTCTAGGCGCAGCCGGGGCTGCGTCAGCTATGGTTGCGCGGGTAGATGATGATCGACAGGTAGCGCATCGGCAGTTGCACCAGTTCTTCCGGCCCATGCTGCGCGCCCGAATCGAACATCATCGTGTCGCCGGGCTTGAGGTGGAAGGTCTCGCTGCCGTGGCGGTATTTCAGATCGCCTTCGAGCATGTGGATCAGTTCCACCCCCGAATGGCTGAAGCTGGTGTGCGGCGTCGCGCGCTCGTCGAGCGTGATGAGATACGGCTCGACGACGACATCGCCGCGCGAGAGATGGCCGAGCAACTGGTAATTATGCCCCGCCTTGGTGCCGCGCCGCTCGATATGGACGCCGCGCCCGGCCGGCACGAACGAGCAGTCCTGCCGTTCCTCGACACTTTCGAACAGCGACGAGATCGGCACCGACAAAGCGTTGGCAAGCGACTGCACCGTCGTCAACGAGGGCGAGATCTGACCATTCTCGATCTTCGACAACATGCCGAGCGAGATGCTCGCAGCCGTCGCCAGATCGGACACCGAGAGATCCTGCCGGCGACGCAGCAAGCGGATCTGCGTGCCAAGCGCGCGCTCCAGCGTGCGCGCTTCCGTGGTCGGCGCGCTGGATACGGTGCGCAGTTCCTCGATCTCGGCGGCGGCTGTCTCGATATCGTTCACCAACTTTGGCACGTCGCATACTCCATGACTGTCGGCTCGCGCGGGGCGAGCCGGGAACCGCTCTGTCCAGGAACATCGTAGCGGCTCGTCCTTGCTCCAATCGCGCCATTGCCAGCGATGCGCAACAGCGTTGTCGGCGGCAGCGTCGGTAGATGCGCCCGTAGATGAGGCCGAACGCCCCCTGCAACCATGATGGCGGGTTACGTGTTGAACAGCCGCCATGAAGGGAGTTTTGCCATGACGCATCAGCCGCCGATCCCCCAAGCCGCCACCTCGCCCTACCCGCTCCACCCCGCGCCGATCGCGGTGTCGGACGCCGAGCCGCGCACGGCCGCGACGGATAAAACCGAAAGCGCCGGTCTCGGCCTTTCGACCACGGTCATCGGCATCGGTGCCGCGATCGGGGTGAGCGCCGTCGCGGCGATCGGCGGCGTGGTGTTCGCCCGTCGCAGGGCGAGCGCAAAAGCGAGCCCAAAAGCCAGCCCAAAAACGAAGCGGGCCAAGGCCGACGACACGCGCAAGCGCGGTGCGGCGGATCGCCGCCGGGTGGCGGCGGGCCAGCCCTATGAGGTCACGTATTTCGCGCGCAAGCACAAGATCAGCGCGGCCGACGCGCGGGCCATCATCCGCGAGGCTGGCTCCGACCGGAAAGCCGCCAACGCGCTGGCGAGCAAACGCGCTGCCGCCAGCGTCCATTGATCGCCCGCTGTCGCCTGCCCGCGACCACGCAGGCAGGCGACACGGAGATTACGCCTTCAGGCCCTTGGCCATGTTGAGGTGCGCGGTCACGGTCGGCACCAGCCCGCTCGCGAAGGTCTTGAGCGCCGGCACGTCGCCGCCGGTGGCATAGACCTTCAGCGCGTCAAGCGTCTGCTGATGGCCGGCGGTCTGTGCGTCGATATACGCCTTGTCGAAATCCGCGCCGGTCAGCTTGGTCAGCGCATCGAGCTTCTGCTGCTGGTCCGCCGTCAGCGCCGGATCGGGCGTGATCGCCGGGCTGAGGCCGGCGGTGACGGTCTTGAGCTTGGCGGTCGACTCGGTGTGCGCGTCGATCATCTTCTGCGCGAACTTTTTCACCGATGCCGATGTCGAGGTGGCGAGCGCCGCCTTCGACGTGGCGATCTCGAACGCGTCGCTCGACGCGGCAGTGTTCGCGAAGGTCTGGCCCGCCGCCGGCGCCATCGCCGTGTCGTTCATCGTGTCCGTGCCGTTGACGACATCGGTTTCGGAAACCGTGGTCGTGTTGGTCGAGACGTTGGTGGTATCGGCCTTCTGGCCACAGCCCGCCAGCGCGAGCGTCGCTGCCGAAAGCAGCGTCAAGCTCTTGATCTTCATACAAGTCTCTCCTGTTGAGCGCGCTGCGCGCGCGTCTCCCCAACGGCTCGCCCCGGCGGGTGTTCCGTGTGGCGATCGTTACGGACCTTTGCACGGCGCCTTTCGTTCCATCGTCCAGGAGCCGGTTAGCGGCGACATGGAGGAACATCACGCATGAGCATCTTCGGCAGCATCATGGGCAAGATTTTCGGTCACAAGAGCGCAGCCCCGGCAGCGGCGAACGCTGCGCCTGCCCCCGCCCAGACACCAGCCGCCGCGCCTGCGCCGAGCGCCGCCCCCGCCGCCCAGGCAGCGCCCGCACAGGCGGTCGATGTCGGCGCGGTGCTCTCGGAAATGGCGTCGATGAAGAACGGCGGCGGTAACTACCAGTCGTCGATCGTCGATCTGCTCAAGCTGCTCGATCTCGATTCGAGCCTCGACGCGCGCAAGCAACTTGCGGACGAACTGAACGTCCATGCCGGCGCGGACGGCAGCGCGGAGCAGAATATCGCACTCCACAAAGCGGTGATGGCGAAGCTCGCCGAAAACGGCGGCGTCGTGCCGGACAGCCTGCGCGGCTGACCTCATGCGGGCGGGGCCGCAGCGGTTCCGCCCGTCCTCAGACCTCTCGCGAGATCAGTGCGTCAGCGCGCTCTCGCTCCAGCCGAGCGCCTGCGCCGTCACCGCCAATTGGGTGCGGTTGCGCACATCGAGCTTGCGCATCAACGCGGTCATGTGGGCCTTCACGGTCGCCTCAGCGATGCCGAGATCGAACGCGATCTGCTTGTTGAGCTGCCCGCTATAGACCCCGCCCAGCACCTTGCGCTGCGTCGGCGTGAGCCGGGCGAACGGCGCCGCTGGATCGGTCGCCGGGGCGGTGCCGGTTGCCAGTGGTTGCTGCCTCATCATCTTCACACAGCCTCTCCCCATTATGGCATTGCCCGGCAGCTCGTTCGCCTGCCGGATAGCGCCATGCGCGCGGTGCCCGTGGTGAGTCTCCGCACCGCGATGCTATGCGAATTGGTTGGACAGATTCAAGCCGTCATTGCCGATATTCGGATATTGCGTGATTTTTTATGTCGCAGAGGCCAAATGCTGTCGTACAGATGCCACACCTAAACGACGTTTGATCCCGGCCGACAATCCCTTAATCTAAAGCAAGTCGCCCACCCGGAGGCGACAGCGCGGAGAGCAATGATGAGCGAAGGGCGCCTAGCCGACCGGGCCTATGCCGGGATCGTCGAGATCATCAACGGCGATGCGCTGGACGTCGGCGATCGCCTGCCCTCCGAAGCCCGACTGGCGGAGATGTTCGGCATGTCGCGAACGATCGTGCGCGAGGCGCTGGTCCGGCTCGCGGCGGACGGCATCACCGAGGCGCGGCGCGGCGCCGGCTCCTTCGTGAAGGGCCGTCCGTCCGACCGGCTGATCGCCTTCATGCCGATGGATCACATGTCGGCGACGTTCGGCACCTATGAAGTGCGCTTCGTGCTGGAAGCGGAAGCATCACGCCTCGCCGCGACGCGGCGATCGGCGGAGGAGATGGCCGGCATCGACGCGGCGATGCACGCGCTCCGCACCGCGCTCCTGTCGAGCGCGCCCGCGCATGACGAGGACATGGAGTTGCACCGCCGCATCGTGCTGGCGACCGCCAACCCGGCCTTCCTGATCGCGTTCGAAGCGTTGTTCGCCGATGTCGAGCGGATCATGCGCGCCGGCGTCGACATCTCCCGCTCACGCCCGCCCGAAGTGATCGGCGCGATGCTGCGCGAACATGAGATGCTGGTCGACGCGATCCGCGCGCAGGACGCCGACGGCGCCGCGCTGGCGATGCGCTGGCATCTGTCGGAAGGGCGGAAGCGGCTGCTGCCTTAGGTTATCGGCTCGCTTCCCCGGTATAGCGCACGGCATCGGCGTCGTACCTGAGCCACGCCAACGCGGCATGGCAGAGCGCGTCCGGCGGCGCGCTCGCATCCAGCGTCGTCGCCGCTTCGTCGGGCAGCGGCGGTTCCAGCGTCGCCAACTGGCTGTCGAGCAAGCTGCTCGGCATATAATGGCCGGCGCGGTGCGCGACCCGCTCGCGTAGATCGTCGGCGCTGCCGTCGAGCAGGATGAACCGCGTCGGGCCATCGATCGCGCGCGCGAGCCGGTCGCGGTAGCAGCGCCTGAGCGCCGAACAGGCCGCGACCGCCAGACCGTTCGCGTGCAGTTCCGCACCGATCGCCACACCAAGCCGGTCGAGCCACGGCCAGCGATCGGCATCGGTGAGCGGGTGGCCGGCACGCATCTTGGCGACCGCCGCCGCATCATGAAACGCATCGCCCTCGATGAAGGCCGCGCCAAGCGCCTCGGCGAGCCGCGCGCCAAGCGTCGACTTGCCGCTGCCGCTGACCCCCATGACGATCACCGCCATCGGCGCGATCCCGCTGTGACTGACTGACCGCTCCAAATTCGGTTCCCGATCCGAACGGCGCCGACGCCGGGCGGTTTCGAGTCGCTAGGTATCGCCGCGCCGCCCGCGCTGGAACTACGACCTTGGTCGCGGATGCCGCAGCAAACCAGGCGCGGTATCCAGCGATCGGCCAGGCGCACAAGCGCTGGCCGGGAGGACGTCACCGTGCGGAACACAGCGGCCTTGTTGGCGACCGCAGCGACCGGATTGCTCGCGCCAGCCGCTCTCGCGGCCGCGCCGCCGCCGTCGCGTTTCGCGACGCGCCCAGCCGAGCCACGCGCTGTTAACGTTACCATCGACGCAGATGGCCGCAGCGATGCCATGTGCCCGAACGCCCGCTGCAACTCGTCTTCGGGGGCGAGGACGGCAGCACATTGTTCATCCTGACGCACCACGCACTCTACGCGGCGCCGGTGCGCGCCGGCTGAACGCTTTCAAGAAACGACAATAAAACAGGTGAGGATCATCATGGCCAACACGATTTCGGAAGACGACCACAACGCCCTTCCCCGCCGCGCCCGCACGACGCTGCTCACCGCGAGCCTCGCCTCGCTGATCGCGGTGGCGATCGCCAGCCCCGCCGCCGCGCAGACCGCGCCACCGGCGACCCTGCCCGCCGACGCGCCCCAAGCGGCCGAGCAGGACATCGTCGTCACCGGATCGCGCATCACCACCGGCGGCTTTACCGCCCCCACCCCGACCCAGACGATCGGTGCCGCTGACATCGCGCGCAACGCCGAACCCAACGTCTTCACCACCATCGCGCAATTGCCTTCGCTGCAAGGGTCGAGCGGCGTCACCACCGGCACCAACAGCACCTCGAGCGGCCAGCAGGGCCTCAGCTCGTTCTCGCTGCGCGGTCTCGGCACGATCCGCACGCTCACCCTGCTCGACGGCCAGCGCGTGGTCGGCGCGAACGTGACCGGCGTGCCCGACATCAGCCTGTTCCCGCAATTGCTCATCAAGCGAGTCGACGTGGTGACCGGCGGCGCCTCGGCATCTTACGGCTCGGACGCGGTCGGCGGTGTCGTCAACTTCATCACCGACAAGCGTTTCGAGGGGTTCAAGGCCAATCTCCAGGGCGGCATCACCACCTATGGCGACAACAAGCAGGTGCTGTTCCAGGCGGCGGCGGGCCGCGCCTTCTTCAACGATCGCCTGCATGTCGAAGTCAGCGGCGAATATGATCATGAGGACGGCGTTCCCGCCGGCGGGTTCGGCGAGCAACTCGCGGGCGGGCGCGACTGGTATCGCACCACCACCTTCCTCAATCGCAACATCAAGACCGACGGATCGCCGCAATATCTCGTACGCGACCATGCGCAGGCGTATCAATATACCAAATACGGGCTGATCACGGGCGGGCCGCTGCAGGGCACAGCGTTCGACGTCAACGGCAAGCCGTTCCAGTTCCAATATGGATCGGGCGGCGTCCCCTCGAAAGCGTTGCCGGGTAACCCGGCGTTCGGCCTCGTATCCGGCTGCTACGCACAAGGCGGCTTCTGCGAGGGCGGCGATCTGTCGGGCAATGTCGGCATCGGCACGACGCTGCAATCGCGGCTCGATCGCTACAACGGCTACGGCCGGATCGGCTTCGACATCGATCCCGACAACGAACTCTACGCGACCGTCAACATCGCGCAGGTCGATACGATGAACCAGCCCAACCCCGGCGCGACCAAATCCGGGCTGACGCTACAATGCTCGAACCCGTTCGTGCCCACCACGATCCAGGATGCATGTCGGACTGCGGGCATCACCAGTTTCCAGTTCGGGAGCAGCAACGGCCAGTTGCCGAAGAACATCACCGTCTATCCGACGCGCAAGCAATATCGCTTCGTCGGCGGGGCGGCGGGCAAGCTGCAGGTGTTCGGCACGCGCTGGAACTATGACGTCTCCTACGAGCATGGCGAGAACATCACCGACATCCACGTCAAGAACATCACGCTGACGCCGCGCTACAATGCCGCGATCCAGGCGATCAGCCTCGGCGGGCAGATCGTCTGCGCGGACCCGATCGCGCGCGCGAACGGCTGCGTGCCGATCAACATCATCGGCGGCGCGGCGCCGAGCGCCGCCGCGCTGGAATATATCGAGCCGGGCAACGGGCCGTACCAGCACACCCGCCAGACTCAGGACGCGTTCAACTTCAGCTTCAGCGGTTCGCCGCTGAGCCTGTGGGCCGGGCCGGTCTCGGTCGCGGCGGGTGCCGAATATCGCAACGAATTCTACCATGTCATCGGCGATCCGTATGGCAACGGCATCGGCGACGGCATCTCGACCGAGACCCCGTACACCAGCGCCTATCCGGCCGATCCGGTGCTGAACACCGCCGGCACCAACTGGTACGCCGGCAATTACCACGCCGGGCGCGGCAGCTATCACGTTGCCGAAGGCTTCCTCGAAGTGAACCTGCCGTTCCTCAAATCCGAGACGCTCGGCAGCGCCAACCTCAACGTCGCCGGCCGCGTGACCAATTACAGCACGTCGGGCACGGTCTATACGTGGAAGATCGGCGGCACCTGGGACACGCCGATCGACGGCGTCCGCCTGCGCGCGGTCACCTCGCGCGACGTGCGCGCGCCCAATCTTTCGGAGCTGTTCGCCGCGCCGATCACCACCACCATACCCAATTTCTCCAATTCCGATCCCAACCGCCCGAACGGCGTTCCCGCGACGCTGACCATCCTGCAGAACGCGATCGGCAACACCGCCCTGAAGCCCGAAATCGCGCGCAACACCACGGCGGGCATCGTATTGTCGCGGCCGCACTGGCTGCCGGGGTTCAGCGCGTCGTTCGATTATTACCGGATCAAGGTGAACGGCGTGATCTCGACGCTCAACGCGCAGCAGGAGGTGGACCTCTGCTATCTCAACAACATCACCTCGCTGTGCGGCGCGTTCAACCTCAACCCCGGTGCCGGCACCCCGCCGTACGTCAACCTCCAGGCGTTCAACCTCGCCTCGATCTTCACCGACGGTTTCGACATCGAGGCGAGCTATCAGTTCAACCTCGGCGATGTCGGCCTGCCCGGCCGATTCGAGCTGCGCGGCCTCGCCACCAACGTGAAGAACTTCATCACCGATTCGGGCGTGCCCGGCACGATCCCGACGCAGAGCGCCGGGGTCAACGCAGGCAACACGCCGCACTGGAAGCTGCTCGCAACCGAAAACTGGACGACCGACCGGTTCAGCCTGTCGGTGCAGCAGCGCTGGTTCAGCGACGGCGCCTACAACAACGAATATGTCGTGTGCAGCGCCGGCAACTGCCCGGTCTCGACCACGCAACACCCGACGATCGACAACAACACCATGCCCGGCGCTTTCTATCTCGATCTCGGCGGGTCGTTCAACGTCACCCAGAAGCTCAACGTCTATTTCAAGGTCGACAATCTGCTCGATCATGATCCGGCGCCGTCGCCGCAGACCAACACCGGCATCGACGTCAACCAGGGCCTGTACGATACGCTCGGCCGGCTGTTCCGGGTTGGCGCGCGCTTCAATTTCTAGGATTGTCCTCCCCTAGCCCCGGCCGGTGGCCGGGCGCCCCCTCGTCCCGGTCGATTGGCCGGGACATCTTTTTTCAAGGATGCGCCATGTCCGGCTGGTTCACCCCGTTTCGCGCCCCGCTCCTCGCCACCACGTTGGTCGCGGCAACGCCGGTCGCGGCATCGCCATCGGTGTACGTCACCGCGCCAGACGATCCCCGCGCCGTCACCGTCGCGGGCGCGCGAGACGGGCGCAGCGACGATGCCGCCGCGCTGCAACAGGCGATCGACGCGGCAGCGGATAAGGGCGGCGGCGGGATCGTGTTCGTGCCGTCGGGGCGCTACCGGATCAGCCGCACGCTCTACATCTGGCCGGGCGTGCGCGTGTTCGGCGTCGGCAAGACGCGGCCCGTGATCGTGCTGGGGGATGCGACGCCGGGGTTCCAACAAGGCGTCGCCAACATGGTGATCTTCGCTGGTGCCAGACCCGGCGAGGCCGGAATTCGCGCAAGCGAGCGGCTCAAGGCCGGGCGCGTGCCCTTCCCGCCGCCGGGCAGCGTGCCGTTCAACCCCGACATCGCCGACGCCAACCCCGGCACCTTCTATCCTGCGCTGGCGAACGTGGATTTCGCGATCGGCGCGGGCAACCCCGCCGCCACCGCGATCCGTTTCCACGCCGCGCAGCACGCCTATCTCGCGCATATCGACTTCGACCTCGGCTCGGGGCTGGCCGGACTCTATCAGGTCGCCAATCAGGCCGAGGATTTGCACTTTCACGGCGGGCGCTACGGCATCCTCACCGAGAAGCCGTCACCGGCATGGCAGTTCACCTTGCTCGATTCGAGCTTCGACGGGCAGCGCGAAGCGGCGATCCGCGAGCATGAGGCGGGCCTGACCTTGGTCAACGTCGCCTTCCGCAACGTGCCGACCGCGATCGACGTGGATCGCGGCTATGGCGACTGGCTGTGGGGCAAGGACGTGCGGTTCGAGAACGTGTCGAACGCCGCCGTCATCATCAGCAACGAGAACAACGTCTACACCCAAATCGGCTTCGAGAACGCCGTCGCCAGCGCCACGCCGACCTTCGCGCGCTTCCGCGACAGCGGCAAAACGGTCGCGGGTGCCGGCCCGACGTACCGGGTGAGCCGGTTCGGCTACGGCCTGACGCTACCCGGCCTCGGCATGACCGGCCACTACGATACAGTGATGCAAGCCGCCCCGCTCGCGCGCCTGCCAGCACCGCCACCCCCTGCGATCCGCGCGCTGCCGGCGACCACCGCATGGGCCAACGTCCACACGCTCGGCGCGAAAGGCGACAACGCGAGCGACGACACCGCCGCGATCCAGCGCGCGATCGACACGCACCGCACCGTCTATTTCCCGGCCGGGCGCTACGTCGTCACCGATACATTGCGACTCAAGCCAGACACGGTGCTAGTCGCGCTCCACCCGAGCCTCACCCAGATCATCCTGCCCGATCGCACCCCTGCCTTCCAAGGCGTCGGCATCGCCAAGCCGCTGATCGAGAGCGCACGCGGCGGCGATGCGATCGTCTCCGGGCTCGGCCTGTTCACCGGCGGGATCAACCCGCGCGCGACCGCCTTGCTGTGGCAGGCCGGTGCGAACTCACTGGTCGAGGACGTCAAGTTCCAGGGCGGCCACGGCACCGACCTCGCCGACGGCAGCCGGTTCGACCCGTACAACGCCAACCACACCGGCGATGCCGACCCCGCCAAACGCTGGGACGCGCAATATCCGAGCCTGTGGGTGCGCGGCGGTGGCGGCACCTTCGCCAATCTGTGGAGCCCCAACACATATGCGCAGGCCGGCATGCTCGTCTCCGACACCGATACGCCGGGGCATGTCTACCAGATGTCGATCGAGCATCACGCCCGCGCCGACTTCGTGCTCGATCATGTCGCCAATTGGGAGTTCCTCGCGCCGCAAACCGAGGAGGAAGCGGGCGAAAGTCAGGATGCGGTCTCGTTCGAGATCCGCCACAGCCACGACCTGCTGATCGCCAATCTCCACGCCTATCGCGTCACGCGCTCGCTCAAGCCTGCAGCGGCGGCGGTGCGGCTGACCGACTCCCAACGCATCCGCTTCCGTAACATGCACGTCAACGCCGAGAGCGGGCTTGGCACCTGCGACGAGAACGGCTGCGCGACGTACCTACGCGCGAGCAAATTCGCCTATGACAACGCCATTCAGGACGTGACGCATGGGCTGGAAGTGCGCGAACGCGAGTTCGCCGCGCTCGACGTGCCTGCCGACCCCGTCGTCCCCGCCCCGGATGGCGCATTCGCGAACATTAAGGTCGAACGGCTCGCCGACGGCTTCTTCTCCGCCGCGGGCGGCGCGATCGATGCGCAGGGCAAACTCTATTTCGTCGATCACTGGAAACAGCGCATCTACGCATGGTCGCGCGCGGACGGGCTAGTGGTGGTACGCGACACGCCGCTCGATCCCGTCAACCTCGCGGTCGATCGTTCGGGCAAGCTGCTGGTGCTGTCGTCGGACGGGCGCGACGGCACCGTCTACAGTCTCGACCCCGCCGCCCGCGACGGCGCGATCACGGTGATCCCGCCGACGCCCGCCACCGATCATCCCGGCGCGGCGACGGTGCTGCCGGTCGACTATTGGGTCAATGGCGAGTTCAAGGATCAGCTCAACCCCAAGACCTACACCTACCCGACGCTCGCCGACATGTTCGTGCGTGACATCGGCCTCGCCCACCCACGCGAATATGTTTCGCCCGACGGCAGCCTCACGCTGCCCGCCTACCGGACGTTCCAGCAGGGGCCATCCAATTTCCTCGGCTGGCGCTTCTCGGATGCGCTCGACAGCTACGGCTTCACCACCGCGCGCGTGGGCGACCAAGTGTTCGTCACCAACGCATCGGAGAACAAGACCTATCGCGGCCGTGTCGCCGCCGGCGGCGCGGTGCGCGACCTCACCAAGGTCGCCGATCGCGGCGGCGAGAGCGTGACCACCGACGCGCAGGGCCGCGTCTACGTCGCCAACGGGCAGGTGTTCGTCTACGCGCCGGATGGCAAGGCGATCGGCCGGATCGACCTGCCCGAGCGGCCGCTGCAACTGCTGGTCGGCGGCGCGCAGGGCAAGACGCTGTTCGTGCTGACCCATCACGCGCTCTACGGCGTGGCGCTCGATTGAGGCAGCACCGTCCGCGCCCGACCGGCGCGGTAGCCGATGTCGTGATACGTTCGAAAGACATGCAGCCCATTGCGATGTCGTGCGTTCCGTAACGGAAGCGTATCGGAAACATCAGGAGACACGTATGAAATCGACCTTCGTCCTGGCTTTGGCCGTCGTCGCCGGCACCGCCGCTCCGGCAATCGCGCAGGACTCGCCGCACCTCTCCGCGGCCTTCGGAGCCTGTATGGCGCGCGCCGGCAACAACACCGTCCAGCGCAACGTCTGCGCGCAGCGTGAATCCGGCGCGCAGGACGATCGCCTCAACAAGGCCTATCAGCGCGTGATGCGCCAACTGGCCAGCAATCCGTCCGAGAAGCTGGCGCTGCGCGATCAGGAACGCCGCTGGATCGCCGAGCGTGATTATAGCTGCAAGGTCAACAGCGACACCGTCGATAGCCGCTGCGTCGTGCTGAAGACGGCGGCCCGCGCCGACGAACTGGAAAGCCAGGTCCGGTTCTGATGCCATGTCCCGCCGGCCGACACGCCGGCGGGACGGTCGAGAGGAATGCTCATGAAGAAGAACCCGATCGTCCTGATCGTACTGGGGCTGGTGCTGCTCGTCGCGGGCGCGGTGATGCAGGTGACGGGCGGCCCGCCGAAGGCGGATGCCGCGCAGGCGCAGCAATGCCGCGACAAGATGAAGGACAATGGCGCGGACATGGTCGCCCGCTGCGACGAAGCCGCCTTCGCCGCGCAGATGACCGCGACCGACGCCGACTCGGCAGCCCGCGCGATCAGCGCCGCCAATTCGAGCGAGATCGGCGGCAACGCGCTGGCGATGCTGCTGATCGGGCTGGGCGTCGCGCTGCTGCTCGGCGGCATCGTGGTGTCGCGCCAGCGGCGGTGACGCGGGGAGCCGGACGGAAAGCGGAGGCAGCGTTAATGCGGCTTTCGTCGCCCGCTATAATCTGGCAGCGGTAACGCCACGAGCTTTCGGAGGAAGTCGTGGAGCTGAGTCGCCGATCACTTCTGGCCTTGGCGGGCGCATCGTTGATACCGGCGTCGCGGCTATATGCGGCCAACGCGCTTGCGGTGCCGTCTGTCGATCTGCTCCACCTGACCGTGCTGGTCGACAGCACGACGAGCGTCTTCGGCGCATCGATCACACGGCCCGATATTCGTGTCGTGCCGCCGCCAATCACCGCCGATTATCACACGGCCTTTGCCGGGCAATGGGGATATTCCCTGTTGGCGAAGTCGTCTGCCGCCGGCGCGGCGCGCACGACTTTGATCGATTTCGGATATACTCCGGCTGCCTTGCTCAACAATATGGCCTTGCTGGGCATCGAGCCAGGTACGATCGACGCGATGGTATTGAGCCACGGCCATTATGATCATTTCGGTGGTCTTGATGGCTTTCTCGCGAGTGGGAAAGTCCGGCGCGGAACGCCCTTGTTCGTGGGCGGCGAGGAAGCGTTCTGCGCCCGCATCCGTGGAACCGATCCAGACGGCGCGTCCTTCGGTGCGATCGATCGGCCGGCGATCCGTCAGGCCGGGATCGACCTCATCGTCTCGGGCGATCCCCGGATCGTCGCCGGGCAGGGTTTCACAACGGGCCAAATCCCGTTCGTCTCACCAGAACGTCCGCGTGTGCCGACCGGAATGCTCCTCGGCCAGAATTGCGACCGGCATCTGCTCGATCCCGCGAAGCGCGACAAGAGCTTCGTCGTTGACGATGCCGAGCACGAACTCGGCACGGCCTTCAATGTTGCGGGACGCGGATTGGTCGTGATCGGTTCGTGCAGCCATCGCGGCATCATCAATACGGTGCGGCGCGCGCAGGCCGTATCCGGCATCGACAAGGTCCACGCGATCGTTGGAGGTTTTCACCTTGTCCCCCCGCAGACGCGGGATCAGGCGATGGAAACCTTGGCACTCATGCAGGCGATCAACCCGGATTACGTCATTCCGGGCCACTGCACCGGCGAGACATTTGTCTCCGCCGCGATGGCTGCCATGCCGCAAAAAGTGATCCGGTCGGTCGTCGGAAGCAGCTACATCTTCGGGTCGGCCTGACGCCTACTCACGCAGGCTGACCGAATGAAAGCGGTCAGGCGATCCTTCACCCCTTTTCCGCCCTTCGCCACCTCATGCCACTGGACCTGTCCTACACGCAGGGCCAATGGCATGCTGCTGGCCACGCCCTTTGACAGTGTCTGCACCAACCATGAGGCGCCTTTTCGTACCGCGCGAGGGGTGCGTCCGCACGTCGGGCACCGTCAAAAGTGGCACTCCCGCACGGTGCGTCCTGTGGCTCACCTTTGCCATCTATCCCCGCCAATGCGCGAGCCGGTTACGGTCCCCGGTCAACAGCCGCCCGCCCAAATCAAACCCGGCCAGCCATCGCCGGCCGGGTTCGTAAATCAGGCCAAAGTCCGCACGTTCGGCTCGCGATCGTAGAAGCGGTGCTTGGCCGCCGCGACGAACGCCTTGCCGAGATCGGTGACGCCCGCGTCCGCTTCGACGCCGGCCTTGTCGAGCAGCGGCTTGGCGGCGGCGCTGGCGCCGATCGCCTTGAGATGCCCGAACGCGTCCATCGCGAACTGCACCGCCGCGCCTTCCTTGAGCAGCGCCTTGCAGCCGGCGTCTGACAGGATGATCGCGACCGCGTCGAAGATCTGGCTCGGCGAGCCGGCGAGCTGACCGTCGGCCTTGCGCACCGTCCCGTCGGACAGCTTGGCGCCGCCGACCTTCGGCGCGACGATAATCGCCCGCGCCTTCTCCGCCTCGACCGCCTTGATGACCGCGTCGAGTTCCGCAGCGTCCGTGCCGTCGGCGATGAGGATGCCGACCGACCGGCCTTCGAGCGTCGGCTTCATGTTCTTGTGGATCGACAAGGCATCGGACGGCGCCATGTCGATCGGCTCCTTGGCGGCCTTGGCCTTCTTCGGCAGATCGATGCCCAGCCCGTCGGCGACGCGCTTGGCGAGATCCTCATCGACGTTGCGCAGGTTCGCCACCACGCGCGGCGGCACCTGATCGAGCACGCCGACCTTGGACAGTTCGAACACGAACGACGACGCGATATGCGCCTGCTCGTGCGCGTCCTGCGAGCGGTAGAACAGCCGCGCCTGGCTGTAGTGATCGGCGAAGGTCTCGGCGCGGATGCGCAGCTTGTCACCCTGCTCGTCAGGGCCAGTCGCCGCGTTGGCGGTGGCGAAGCCGGCGAGCGATTCGCGCGGGCCGCCGTCCTCGCCGTGCGCCGCTAGGCTGTTCGGCTCGTAATTGGCACGGCCCTTGGGCACCTGCGTCTGCATCATGCCGTCGCGCTGGAAATTGTGCATCGGGCAGCGCGGCGCGTTGATCGGGATCTGGTGGAAGTTGGTCGTGCCCAGCCGCGACTTCTGCGTGTCGAGATAGCTGAACAGCCGCCCCTGCAGCAGCGGATCGTTCGAGAAATCCACGCCGGGCACGATGTTGGTCGGCAGGAAGGCGACCTGTTCGGTCTCGGCGAAGAAATTGTCGACGTTGCGGTTGAGCGTCATCGTGCCGATGATGCGGACGGGAACGTCCTCCTCGGGGATCAGCTTGGTCGCGTCGAGCACGTCATAGGGCTGCGCGTCGGCGAAGGCCTGATCGAACACCTGGATGCCGAGATCCCACTCAGGGAACGCGCCGGTATCGATCGACTCCCACAGGTCGCGGCGGTGATAGTCGTTGTCGGCGGCCTGAAGCTTGAGCGCCTCGTCCCAGATCGTCGACTGGATGCCGAGCCGCGGCTTCCAGTGGAACTTGACGAAGCTCGCCTTGCCCTCGGCATTGACCAGCTTGAAGGTGTGGACGCCGAACCCTTCCATCATCCGCAGCGAGCGCGGCAGCGTGCGGTCTGACATCGCCCACAATTGCATGTGAGTCGATTCGGGCATCAGCGAGGCCCAGTCCCAGAAGGTGTCGTGTGCGCTGCCGGCCTGAGGATAGGCGCGATCCGCTTCCATCTTCACGGCATGGATGAGATCGGGGAATTTGATCGCATCCTGGATGAAGAACACCGGGATGTTGTTGCCGACCAGATCCCAATTGCCCTCGCGCGTGTAGAACTTCACCGCGAAGCCGCGCACGTCGCGCGGGGTGTCGACCGATCCGGCGCCACCGGCGACGGTCGAGAAGCGCACGAACACCTCGGTCTTCTCGCCCTTGGTGAACACCGCCGCCATGGAGAGATCGGAAATGTCGTCGGTGGCCTCGAACACGCCGTGCGCGCCCGATCCGCGCGCGTGGACGATCCGCTCAGGGATACGCTCATGATCGAAGTGGAAGATCTTCTCGCGCAGCACGAAATCCTCGAGCAGCGTCGGCCCGCGCTCGCCCGAGCGGAGGCTGTTCTGATTGTCGCTGACGGGAACGCCGTGGTTGGTGGTGAGCACCGGCGCGTCGCCCGACGCCTGCTGGTGCGTCTCGCCGCCATTGCCGGTCGAAGTCTTCAAATCGGTCATAACGCCATCACTCCAAAGCATTTTTCGCTCACGGGATCAGGAACGCGCCGGGGCCGATCTCGGTCCCGCGATGCGCCGTGATCGGAAAATTTCCTGACGCTCGCCGGAGCGGAGCGAGCATGATATGGTCCGCGCGATGCTCATGATGTCGTCCGAAACCGCGCCCTCGATTGTACCAGCGCACGATGACACGGCCCCGGACTTCGTCGTCGTGGATGTCGAGACCGCGTGCCCCAGGGTCAGCAGCATCTGCCAGATCGGGATCGTCGGATTCCGCGCCGGCGTGGAAGTCCTCAGCTACGAGATGTTGGTCGATCCGCGCGACGACTTCTCCCCGTTCAACATCCGCATCCACGGCATCAGCGCCGATCATGTCGCCGGCAAGCCGAGCTTCGCGCACATCCATCCGACCGTGGACGCCCATCTCTCGGGACGGATCACGGTCGCGCATTCCAACTTCGACAAAGGCGCGCTCGCCGCCGCGTGCCGAGTCCATGATCGTACACCGATCAAAACGACGTGGCTCGACAGCGTGCGCGTCGCCCAGCGGGCATGGCCCGATTTGCCCAGCCACCGGCTCAACGTGCTGACCAAATATCTCGGCATCCGCCACAAACACCACGACGCGCTGAGCGATGCGCGCGCGGCCGGTTTGGTGGTGGTGCGCGCGATCGAGCATACCGGCATCGATCTGGCCGGCTGGCTGGCCCCCTTCACCCCTCGCGGCGGCGCCGCGCCAAAGGCCGCGAAAGACGGACCGCTCAAGGGCGAACGCATCGCGATCCTTGGAGCGCCGCGCGACGGACCCCTCGCCCGTCAGCTCGCCGAAGCAGGCGCGCGCGTGGTGTCTTCGGTCGGTCTCACCACGACGATGCTCGTGGTGAGCAATGACCAGCCCTATGGCCGGTTCTATCATGCCGCCCCCGCTTACCGGCGCGCCGAGGAACTCCGGCGCGAAGGTTCGTTGCTGGAGATCCTAGACGAAGCGGAGATCGCGCATCGCCTCGAAGCGCGGTGACGCGGCGGTCGCGAAACATCACGCATCGGACGGCTTGCCCCTCTCCGTCGGCGGGTCCATCACCGCGCCATCATCCAGTCGAGGGATACCTATGCGTTCGATATTTGCCGCCACGGCGGTCGTCCTGATGTCCACCACCGCCGCTTCGGCCCAGCAGCTTCCCGCCAGCAACCCCTTCGCCGCACCAAGCACATTGCCCTACGAGGCGCCGCCGTTCGACCGGATCAAGGACGCCGATTATCAGCCCGCGTTGGAGGCCGGCATGGCGCAGCAGCGCGCCGAGGTCAGCCGTATCGCCAATACGCCCGCCGCGCCGACCTTCGACAACACGATCGTGCCGCTGGAACGATCCGGCCGGCTGCTCGAACGCGCTTCCAACGCCTTTTACGGAATCACCGGCGCGAATACCAACGACACGTTGCAGAAGGTCGAGACCGATCTCGCCCCCAAATTCGCCGCGCACCGGGACGCGATCAACCTCGATCCCAAGCTCTTCGCACGCGTCAAGACGCTGTACGACTCGCGCCAGTCGCTCAAGCTCACCCCCGAGCAGCTCCAGGTTCTGACGATCACCTATGAGGGCATGGTGAAGGCCGGCGCGCAAGTTTCGGCGGCGGACAAGATCACGCTCAGCCAGTACAACAGCCAGCTCTCGAGCCTGGAAACCGCCTTCCAGCAGAAACTGCTCGCCGCCGCCAAGGCGGGCGCGCTAGTCGTCGACGACAAGGCGAAGCTGGCCGGCCTGTCCGATGCCGAGATCGCCGCCGCTGCGGACGCCGCGGCGGCACGGGGCCTCAAGGGCAAGTGGGTGGTGTCGCTCCAGAACACGACCCAGCAGCCAAGCCTCGCCTCGCTGACCGACCGGGCGACGCGTGAGGCGCTGTTCAACGCGAGCTGGACTCGCGCCGAACGCGGTGGCGCGAACGATACGCGCGAAACCATCGCGACGATCGCGCAATTGCGCGCGAAGAAAGCGAAGCTGCTCGGCTTCGCGACCTGGGCCGATTACGTGCTGACCGACCAGATGGCGAAAACGCCCAAGACCGCGCTCGCTTTCATGCAGCAATTGGGCGCCCCGATCGCCGCCGAACAGAAGCGCGAGGCCGCCGAGTTGCAGGCGCAGATCAAGGCCGATGGCGGGACTTTCGCGCTGAAACCGTGGGACTGGGATTTCTATTCGGAGCGGCTGCGCAAGGCCAAATACGATCTCAATCAGGACCAACTGAAACCCTATTTCGAGATCAACAAGGTGCTGGAGGACGGCGTGTTCTACGCCGCCACGCAATTATACGGCATCACTTTCAAGCGCCGCACCGATCTGCCGGTCTACAACCCCGACGTCATGACCTATGAGGTGTTCGAAGCGGACGGCCGCCCGCTGGGCCTGATGTATTTCGACTACTGGAAGCGCGACAACAAGAATGGCGGCGCGTGGATGTCGAACTTCGTCAACCAGTCGAAACTGCTCGGCACCAGGCCGGTGATCTACAATGTCGGCAACTTCCAGAAGCCGGCGGCCGGACAGCCCGCCCTCATTACGTTCGACGACGTGACGACGATGTTCCACGAATTCGGCCACGCGCTCCACGGCCTGTTCGCGAACCAGACCTACCCGTCGGTCTCGGGCACCAACGTGGCGCGCGATTTCGTCGAATTCCCGTCGCAATTCAACGAACATTGGGCGCTCGATCCCAAGGTGCTCCCGCATTACGCCGTGAACTACAAGACCGGCGCGGTGATCCCGCAGCCGCTGATCGACAAGATCAAGCGGGCCTCGACGTTCAACACCGGCTATTCGTTCGGCGAGGCGCTGGCGGCGGCGGAAATGGACATGACGTGGCATTCGATCGGCGCCGACCTGCCACGCCAGGATGTCGACGCCTTCGAGGCCAAGGCGCTGACCGCGACCGGGCTGGACACGACCGACGTGCCGCCGCGCTACCGCTCCAGCTATTTCCTCCACATCTGGGGCAATGGCTATTCGGCCGGCTATTACGCCTACAGTTGGACCAAGATGCTCGACAACAACGCCTATGACTGGTTCGAGCGCAACGGCGGCATGACGCGCGCGAACGGCCAGCGCTTCCGCGACATGATCCTCTCGAAAGGCCACACCGAGGAATACGCACCGATGTTCCGCGCCTTCTACGGAAAAGACCCGGAGGTCGGGCCGCTCCTGAAGGATCTCGGGCTGAACGCGGACGGCACGAGGACCAATCCCTAACGCCGCAGCATCGACCGGCACCGCGCAAACGCGGGGTGCCGGTCGATAGGCCGATCGCGATCCACAGTATGGACGGGTCGAGAGCGAGGATTGCTCGCGCCGATCCAGCCTTAAACCTGGCCCAGAAACCCCGGCCGTGCGGGCGGACGACGGAGGCCTACCGGCGTCCGCCGCCTCCCGGCACCCTCACCACTTGCGCGCGGGAAATCCGGTCGCGACGGGTGCCTCGAGGTCCACTGCGGAACTGCCGACGGCGAAGCGGTAGGTGCCTGCCGCCATATCCCAGCGGCCGTCTTTCCATGTTGCGAGAAGGCGCGGGTCGATCGGAACTTCGAGAACGCGGCGTTCGCCGGGCTTCAGCGTCACCTTCGAGAAACCCACGAGACGGGTCGTGTCGCCAGCGGGCGTGCCGGTGAGATAGACCTGCCCGACTTCGGCACCGCTGCGCTTGCCGGTGTTGGTGACGGCGAAGCGCGCCACCGGCGTTGCCCCCGGCACGACCGTCAGCGGGCCATGTTCGAAGCGCGTGTAGCTGAGGCCGAACCCGAACGGGAACAGTGGCGCGGCATGGCGCTTGGCGAACCAGCGGTAGCCGACGTCGGCGCCCTCGACATTGTAGTCGATATCGAGGGTCTGCCCCGGTTTGCCGTACCCGAGGAAATCGGGCTCGATCGTGTCGCTGCCCGGCAGCTTCGGGCGCGGGAGCTGGTCGACCGATGCCGGGAAGGTCACCGGCAGCCGTCCCGACGGGTTCACGTCCCCGAACAGGATCGCGGCGATCGCCTCGCCGCCGCGCGCGCCGGGATACCATGCTTCCAGCACGGCTGCGGTCTTGTCGAGCCACGGCATCAACACCTGGCTGCCGGTTTCGAGTACGACGATGGTGTTGGGATTGGCCTCGGCGACGGCGGCGATGAGCGCATCCTGGCCATTGGGCAGCGACAGATCGGGGGCGTCGAGGCCCTCGGTCATCCACTGCGTTGCGAAGACGATGGCGACATCGGCCTTCTTCGCGGCGGCGACCGCATCGGCGATGTAGCGACCGTTGCGGAACACGACATCGGCCTTGGGCGCGCGCGCCACGATCGCCGCCAGCGGTGAGGAGCGCTGATAGGATTGTGCCAGCACGGCCGCGAACGGTCCGCCGACGGTCGGGATCGCCACGACGGGGCCACCGACGCCTTGCACCTGCGAGGAGCCGCCGCCCGACAGTACACCGCTGTCGGCGAAACCGCCGATCACCGCGATCCGCTGGGCCTTAGCGGCGAGCGGCAGGACATCACGGTTGCGAAGCAGCACGATACCCTCTTCGGCGACGTTCTGCGCCACCCGCGCATTCGCCGCGAAGTCGATCGGTGCCTTCGCTGGCGGATATGTGTCGATGCCGACGGCGTACATCGACCGCAAGATGCGGCGGTTCATATCGGTCAGCCGAGCTTTGTAGCGCTTGTCCCGCCGCGCCGCGTCGGAGAGTTCTGCGCCGAAATAGAGTTTCGCGTCGAGCTGTGCGCCCGATTGCTGGTCGAGGCCCTTGAGGGCGAAATCGAGCCCGTGGACGGCGCCCCAGTCCGACATCACGAACCCCTTATACCCCCAATCGTGCTTCAGCACGCCGTTCAACAGCGCATCGTTCCCGCAGGCCGAGGCACCGTTGACGCGGTTGTAGGCGCACATCACCGAGCCGGGATTGCCGCGTTCGATGGCGATCTCGAAGGCCAGCAGGTCGCTCATCCTGAGCGCCGCATCGCCGATCACCGCGTTGTGGAACTGGCGCCCGGTCTCGACCGCGTTGATGGCGAAGTGCTTCACCGTCGATATCACATGCCGCGACTGGATGCCGGTGATCGCGGCGCCGGCCAACAGGCCGGAATGCAGCGGATCTTCGCCAAGATATTCGAAGTTGCGGCCTCCGCGCGGATCACGGACGAGGTTGATGCCGCCGGCGAGCAGAACGTTGAACCCCTTCGCCTGCGCTTCGCCGGCGATCGTCGCACCGCCGCGCCGGATAAGGTCCGGGTCCCAGGTAGCGCCCATCGCCAGCCCCGATGGTAGCGCGGTCGCGCCGTCGCTGCGCAGGCCGCCGACATAGGATACGCCAAGGCTGGCGTCGGTTTCGGCGAGTGCCGGCACGCCAAGCCGGGGAACGCCCTCGACATATCCCGCCCCGAACACAACGCCATCGGGGATTTTCGTGGCGCCATAGGGAATAGCCATGATGCCGTGGGTGATCGTGACGCGTTCAGCGTCGGTCATCTGCTTCTCGACAGCGGCGGCGCGCGCGTCGGGATCGCTCGGCTTACTCGATTGTGCATGGGACGCGGCTGGTATCGACAGCGCACTCCCCATCGCCAACACCAGATACCGCCGCATCGTGCCCGCTCGAACCATCACCGCTCTCCCTGTGTTTTCATGCCTTCGTATCGCCTACAAAGCTCTATTATAAAAATAGAGGATTTGCATATATCCATCAGACGACGCTATCGATCCCGCAGGAGATGGATCATGCGCCGCACGCCGAGCCTGTCGAGCCTTCGTCTGTTCATGCAGGTCGCCATCACCCGCAGCTTCAGTGAGACGGCGCGGCTCGCCAATCTATCGCAGCCCGCGCTCAGCCGGACGATCAAGCTGCTCGAAGAGGAGCTCGGCGTTCGCCTGTTCGATCGCAATTCCCGCAATGTCGCGCTGACGCCGGCGGGCGCGGCGTTGCTTCCCACCGTCGAGCGTCTGGCCAGCGATTTCGATCTCGCCTTCGAAGAACTCCAGCAGACGTTTGCCGGGCAGCGCGGGCGCGTCATCGTCGGCGCGCTGCCGTCCGCCGCCGCCCATCTCCTGCCGGCGATCATCGCCGGGTTCCGCCAGACGCATCCGCAGGTCGAGGTCATCCTTCGCGATAACCTTTCCGGCGCCTTGTACCAGCAGATGCTCGATCGGCTGATCGACTTCGCCATCACCACCCGGCCCGGCTCCGGCGACGGCTTCCGCTTCGATCCGATCATGGATGACGAATGTGTGCTGGTGTGTCGCCGGCAGGATGCGGACGACATCGCCACGCCGGTCGACTGGACGGTCTTTTCGAACCGGCCCTTCATTGCGATGGAACCGCGCAGCAGCGTGCGGTTGCTGACCGACGCGGCCTTCGCCAAGACCGATCTGCTCGTCCGCCCGTTGTACGAATGTTCGCAACTGGCGACCGTAGGTGGCCTCGTCTCGGCCGGCCTCGGCATCACGCTGTTGCCGCTCTCGACCTTGCCGATGTTGGGTGTCGGTGGCGATGTCGCCTGGCGGCGGATGGCGCCGCCCCGCGTGTCGCGGGAAATCGGCGTCGTCCGTCTGGAGAACCGCACCGTGTCACCGGCCGCCGAGGCGTTTCTGGCAGCCGTGATGGCCGGCCTGCAATCGATATTAAAAGCTGATTGCTCCATCAGATAAGTCGAATTGCTGGATAGATCATCCAGCGGCATCATGGGCGGCACAAACCAACAGCCGATGCGGGAGGAGAAGGATGCTGGCGCTCATAGCCGCTGCGACGATCATATCGTTGCTCGCCGCGATCCTGTCGAATCGCGTGTCGCCGCTTGCCGCGCTGATCCTCATCCCGATCGCGGGCGCGATCGCGGCAGGCGTCGCACCGGGCATTCCCGAATATATCGTTGCCGGCCTCGCCAAGATCGCCCCGGTCGCCGGCATGTTCGTCTTCGCGATCCTGTTCTTCGGGATCATGACCGATGCGGGGCTGCTCGCGCCGCTGGTCGGCGCGGTGCTGCGACTGGTCGGCGAGCGCCCGTCGCGGATCACCGTCGGCACCGCGCTGCTGGCGCTGCTCATCCACCTCGATGGATCGGGCGCGGTCTGCTTCCTCATCACCATCCCCGCCTTGCGCCCGCTGTATGACCGGCTCGGCATGGACCGCCGCGTGCTGGCCTGCACGGCATCGATGGCGGCGGGGGTGAACTTCCTGCCCTGGACCGGGCCGACCCTGCGCGCGAGCGCCGCCTTGAAACTGCCGGTCGCGACGATCTTCACGCCGATGATCGGGGTTCAGATCGTCGGCCTCGTCTTCGTGTTCGCGGTGTCCTGGTGGCTGGGCATCCGTGAGGAGCGCCGTCTCGCGATCGAGCGACAGACACCCGCGTCGACCGGCCCGGCGATGGCAGCCAGTTCCAACGAACCCAGCGATGCCGAGCGCGCGCTGCGGCGACCGGCTCTGTACCCCATCAACGTGGCGATCACGCTCGTCGTGGTGCTGACGATGGTGACCGGACTGATGGAGCCGGTGGTCGTGTTCATGGCCGGCACCGCGCTGGCGCTCATCATCAACTATCCCACCGCCAGCCAGCAACGCGAGCGCATCGACGCCCATGCCCGCGCTGCGCTGATGATGGCTGGTATCCTGTTCGCCGCCGGCGCCTTCACGGGCATCATGACGGGATCGGGCATGATCAAAGCGCTGGCGGAAGCGTCCGTGGCGCACGTCCCCGACGCGATCGGCCCGCGCATTCCGGTATTGTTGGGATTCGCCGCGATGCCGCTCAGCCTGCTGTTCGATCCCGACAGTTTCTATTTCGGCGTGCTGCCGGTGATCGCCGAGGTCGCGGGCCATTTCGGCGTGCCAGCCGTCCAGGTCGGACAGGCGGCGCTGCTGGGGCAGATGACCACTGGCTTCCCGGTCAGCCCGCTGACTCCTGCCACGTTCCTCGTCGCCGGGCTGAGCGGCGTCGAGCTTGGCGCGCACCAGCGCTTCGCCATTCCCTGGCTGTTCGGAGCGTCGGTCGTGATGACGCTGGCGGCGCTTCTTTTCGGGATCTTTTCGATATGACCGCGCGGACGATTCGCATCGGTGCGGGGGCGGGTTTCTCCGGCGACCGTATCGAACCAGCCTTGGAACTGGTCGAACACGGCCAATTGGATTTCCTCGCGTTCGAATGTCTGGCCGAGCGGACGATCGCGCTCGCGCAGGCGGCGCGCCGGATCGATCCCGATGCCGGCTTCGACCCGCTGCTCGAGGATCGCATGCGGATGGTGCTGCCGGCGGCGCATGCGCGCGGGGTTAGGATCGTCACCAACATGGGCGCGGCCAATCCGGCGGGCGCCGCCCGCCTCGTCGCGCGGATCGCCCGCGAGCTTGGACTGGACGGGCTTCGCGTCGCCGCCGTCACCGGCGACGACGTGCTCGATATCGTGCGCGCCGGCGACTTCGCGCTGACCGATCGGCCCGGCACCAGCCGCGACCTCGGCGAAGCGATCGTATCCGCCAACGCCTATCTCGGTGCCGGCGGCATCGTCGCCGCGCTGGCCGGCGGCGCGGACGTGGTGATAACCGGGCGCGTCGGTGATCCGGCCCTGTTTCTGGGGCCGATGATCCATGCGTTCGGCTGGGCGATCGACGATTGGGAGCGGCTCGGCCGGGGCACCGTCGTCGGGCATCTGCTGGAGTGCGCGGGACAGGTCACCGGCGGCTATTTCGCCGATCCCGGCGTCAAGGACGTGCCGGATCTTGCGCGCCTCGGCTTTCCCTTCGCGGACATCGCGGCGGACGGCTCTGCGGTACTCGGCAAGGTCGATGGCTCGGGCGGATGCTTGTCAATCGCGACGTGCAAGGAGCAGTTGCTCTACGAAATCCTCGATCCCGGCGCGTATTTGCAAGCCGATGTCATCGCCGATTTCCGCACCGTCGGCTTCGAGCAGGTCGCGCCCGACCGGGTCGCGGTCAGCGGCGGCAGCGGATCGCCGCAACCCGATACGCTGAAAGTGTCGATCGGCTATGGCGATGGCTTCTTCGGTGAAGGTCAGATGTCCTATGCCGGGCCGGGCGCGGTCGCGCGCGGGCGGCTGGCGCTCGATGTCGTGCGCGAACGGCTCGCCATAACCGGCGTTGCCGTCACCGATCTGCGTTTCGAAATGATCGGGGTCGATGCGATCGACCGCACTGGGCGCGGCGACACGCCCGAACCGCGCGAAATCCGCGTGCGCGTCGCCGGTCGCGCCGCCACACGCGCCGCAGCCGAGCGGATCGGCGCCGAGGTCGAGGCGCTTTACACCAACGGGCCGTTCGGCGGCGGCGGTGCCGTCACCGCCGTCCGCGAGGTGCTGGCGGTCGCCTCGACGCTGATCGATCGCGCACGGATTTCGCCCGCCGTCCATTATGAGGTCGCCTGACATGATCCTGCGCGACGTGGCGCACATCCGCACCGGCGACAAAGGCGACATCTCGCAGATCGCCGTCATCGCCTATGCGGTCGCCGATTTCGACCTGCTGGCTGAACATGTGACCGCCGATCGGGTCGCCGCCCATTTCGCCGACCTGCCCGTCCGCAGCATCCGCCGCTACGAGCTTCCGGCCCTGGGTGCGCTCAACTTCGTGCTGGAAGGCGCGCTGCGTGGCGGCGTCACGCGCTCGCTCGCGCTTGACGCGCACGGCAAAACGCTCGGCGCGCAATTGCTCGATCTCGTCATCGACCCGGCCTGAAAGGTTCGATCATGCCAAAATCGCACATCTTCCTCGCGGGGTCCGCGCTCGCGATGCTGCTGGCGGCGCCGGCATCGGCACGCCTCGAACATATTCAGATCGACAGTGTGACGCCGGCCAAGACCGCCACACCAACCCGCTACGAAATCGTGCGTGGCCGTTTCTTCGGCACGCTCGACCCTGCCGACCCGCACAATCGCATCATCACCGACATCGAAGGCGCGTCGCGCGACACGCACGGGCGTGTCGCCTATTCGGCGACGTTCGCGATCGCGCGACCCGTCGATCCCGCCAAAGCGAGCGGGGTGCTGTTCTACGACGTCCCGAACCGCGGTGGCTGGCCGATCGACGCCGATCCCGACGGCAACGTCCGCGTGATCAGCGGCTGGCAGGGCGATCTAACGCCCGGCGCCGATGTCCAGTCCGCCAGCGTTCCCATCGCCCACGCGCGCGACGGCGGCCCGCTGACCGGGCCGGTGCTCGCCCGCTTCGTCGATATGCCCGCCGGCGCGACATCGCTGCCGATCACCGGCAGCATCGGCAAGCCGACCGCGCGGCCCGCCCCGGTATCGCTCGATACGACCAAGGCGCGGCTGTTCCGACAGACCAGCGACGCCGCGCAACCCGTCGATATCGCTTCGGGAGACTGGGCCTTCGCCGATTGCAGCACGACGCCGTTTCCGGGCACGCCCGATCCGGCGAAGCTGTGCGTGCGCGGCGGCTTCGATCCCGCTTATGCCTATACGCTGATCTATCAGGGGAAAGATCCGCTGGTGCTCGGGATCGGCTTCGCCGCGACGCGCGATCTCGTCGCGTATCTGCGCAGCGGCAAACCCGATGATCGCGGCACCGCCAACCCGGCGGGGTCGATCCGCTGGACGGTGGCGAGCGGAACGTCGCAATCGGGCAATTTCCTGAAGAGCTTCGTCAATCTCGGCTTCAATGCCGACGAGGCCGGCAAGCGTGTGTTCGATGGCGTCAACCCGAACATCGCCGCGCGGCAGGTGCCGCTCAATCTGCGTTTCGCGGTGCCCGGCGGCGCAGCGACGCTCTACGAACCCGGCAGCGAAGGCACCTTGTGGTGGGGCCGCTATGACGATGTCGCACGCGGTCGCGGCACGAGCAGCCTGCTCGATCGCTGCGCGGCAAGCCATACCTGCCCCAAGATCATCGAGACGTTCGGTTCGGCCGAATTCTGGGGGCTGCGCATGTCGCCCGGGCTGATCGGCACCGATGCCAAGACCGATCTCCCGCTGCCATCCGGTGTCCGGCGCTATTATTTCCCGTCGGTCACGCATGGCGGTTCGTGGACGGGCGGTTTCAAGAGCGAGGGTGATCCCAAATCGCCGATCTGCGCGCTGCCCGGCAATCCCAACTCGTCGCTCGAAAGCCTGCGGGCCGCGCAAGGCATGTTGATCGCCTGGGTGCGCGAGGGCAAAGCACCGCCGACGAGCCGCTACCCGACGCTCAGAAATGGCGATCTCGTCGAAGCGAACGACGCCGCGATCGGTTTCCCCAAATGGCCGGGCGCACCCTCTCCAGAGGGCAAGCTCAACGTGTTTCTCGATTACGATATGGGAACCGGCTTCACGTACCATGATGTGAGCGGGGCGATCACACGGCAACCACCGCTCGTGCGCGGTGTTATCCCGTCGCGGGTGCCGCGCGTGAACGCGGACGGGAACGAGACGGCGGGCGTCCCCTCGGTGCAACTCCAGGTTCCGCTCGGCACCTATCTCGGCTGGAACATCCAGTCGGTTGGCTGGGGCAAAGGCGGCGGCTGCGGCTTCTTCGGCGGCTATGTGCCGTTCGCCCGCACGCGTGCCGAACGGCTGGCGACGCACGACCCGCGGCCATCGCTCGAAGAGCGCTACCGCGATCACGCCGGGTTCGTGGCGCAGGTGCGCGACGTCGTCGCCAAACAGCAGGCGAACGGCTGGCTGCGCGCCGACGACGCGCAAAAACTCATCACACAGGCGGTCGAAAGCGACGTCCTCGTCACGCGCCCGTAACTATCAGTTCAACGCATCGATCAATCAAAAGATTATATTTCTGTTCTGGAACGGAACAGGCCACTCAATACAGCGACAAGAACGTCCGGGGCCGGGCGTCGTCGAGAGGATGCAAGGCCAAGTCGCCCGCGACCTGCCTGATACGACCGCCAGTGTTCCTTTGGCGGCATGATCCCTCGCGCGTCCGGCACTCCGGCCACAAAAGGGGAAACTGCCGGTGACACATCAGCTCGCATGTCCGCATCGCCTTCTCGGCGGTCTCTCGATCACCGCGCTCGCGCTGATGCTGGCCACGCCCGCGACGGCGCAAGTCGCCGATCCGCAGTCACCGGCCGTCGATCCGCAAACGCCGCCGGGGCCCGCCCCCGAACAGATCGCGCCCGACATCGTCGTCACCGGTTCCTATCTGCGCAACGTGCGGCAGGAAGATCGCGCATCGCCGATCCTGTCGATCGATTCCGCGAATCTGGCCAAGACCGGCGTCACCTCGCTCGGTGACATCACCCGCTTCATTCCGCAGAACGTCGGCAGCGCCGGCGGCATTCAGGATCTCGCCAAGGGCGGCGGCGCGGATTCGCGCGATACCCGGTCCGCCAATCTGCGCGGGCTCGGCGCTGGCGCGACCCTGGTGTTGCTCAACGGCCGGCGGGTCGTACCGGCCGACGGGTTCGTCAACCTTAACAGCCTGACGCCCGAGATCGCGATCGACCGGGTCGAGACCGTCCTCGATGGCGCATCCTCCACCTACGGCGCTGACGCGGTGGCGGGCGTGTTCAACGTCATCACCAACACGCGCTTCAACGGCCTGAAGGTTTCCGCGCAGTATACGCACATCGACGATTCGCCGGCTGCCACCGTTCAAGCGATGTGGGGCATCGGCAACGACCGCTTCCACACCGTCACCTCCGCCGCCTACCGGTATCAGGCCGGGCTTCAGAACAGCCAGCGCGATGTGACCAATTTCTTCAATCCATCCTCGGGCGCGGGCGCCAATCCGGGCGCGTTCACGCTCTATTCGCGCCCGCAAACCGCATCCGGCGGCGATGTCGTGCTCAACGGCAACAATTATTCCGCGCTGTATGATCGCTTCAAATCCTCCGCCGGCACGGTGACGGTCGTCGATCCCAATTGCGGCTCATCCGCGAGCAAGAGCCGCTACGTTCCCTCGGCGAACAGCCCGGGCTTCGGCCTCGGCTCGTGCCAGTTCAGCTTCCAGGCGCAGAACCCGATCCGCCCGGAGGCGAAGAGCTACCTCATCCACAACGACACCTCGTTCGAGGTCGCGCCGGGCCAGACGTTGTTCGCCGAGATCGGCATCTATCATCAGGATTCGAACCGCCGCAGCGTGCCCTCTTACGCACAGAACCGCGTCGGCGCGCGTCCGCCGATCGTGCCGGCGAGCAACCCCTACAATCCGTTCGGCGTCGATGTCGCCTTCATCGGCCGAGCGATCGGCTCGCAGGGCTTTCCCGGCTATCCGTATCGCCTGATCCAGGACAAGGTCGATCAGGGCCAGTTCGTCGTGGGCGCGCGTGGCAATATCTCTGGAAACTGGAAATACACCGCCAACGCGACCTATTCGCGCGCGGACATTTCCTCGACCGACCGCGATACCGACATGAATCTCTTTCAGGCGGCGCTCAACGGCTACGGCGGGCCGAACTGCAACATCCGCTACAGCGGGCCGGGTGCGGGCGCACAGCCCGGTGCCGGCAACTGCCTCTATTTCAGCCCCTTCACCGCCGATGTGTCCAAGATGGACCCGTCGCTGATCTACAATCTCCAGAGCAACGTCACGACGCTGTCGAAGATCGAATATATGATCGGCGAAGCGGTCGTGAACGGCTCGCTCGCGCAGATCGCCGGACATTCGCTCGACGTCGCGGTCGGCGCGCAATACCGCAAGGAAAAGCAGTCGAACACCTATTCTGACCTGCTGTTGAGCGGCTTCGGCGGCTTCCTCGGGCCGAACCGCAACACCGCCTTCAGCCGTGAGGTCAAGAGCGTGTTCGCGGAGGCGAATTACGAACTCGTCACCGGCCTCAACATCAACGCCGCTGCGCGTTATGAGGATTACGGCAATTTCAGCACGACCGCGCCCAAGATCGCGGTGAACTGGCGCGTCCTGCCGCAACTGTCGCTGCGCGGCTCGGCGAGCAAGGCGTTCCAGGCGCCGAGTATCGCCAATTCCGCCGCCGTGCTGATCTCCACCAACGTCGCCAACATCATCGATCCCCGCGACGGCACGACGACCTTCCGGTCGGTCCAGCAATACGGCAACCCGAGCCTGCAACCGCAGAAGGCGGACGTGTTCAACGTCGGCGCGACGCTGCTGCCGATCCAGAACCTCAGCCTCTCGGTCGATTACTGGCATTACAAGTACAAGAACCAGATCCAGCTTCAGAATGGCCAGGCGGTGATCAACGCCGATCCCAACGGGCCGAACGTCATCCGCGATGCGAGCGGCGTGGCGCAGTCGGTCATCGTCTCCTCGTACAACGCCCCCAGCGGCACGGGCACATCCGGCGTCGACATCGCGGCGAACTATCGCTTCGACATCGGCACGGCGCACATCACGCTGCGCAACAACCTGAGCTATCTGGCGACCTATGATGTCGACACCGGCACGGTCGTTTATGATGGCGTCGGCCACCGGAACAACTACCAGACCTCACCCCTCACCTCGGCAGCCGCGCCGCGCTGGCGCAACCTTGCCGGCGTCGATGTGTCGATCGGCGATCACTTCATCTCCGGCACCTGGCGCTACGTGTCGAGCGTGATCGACGACTATCAGCAGGTCGTCGGCGCGCCGACAGTCGCGCGGGTCGGCGCATGGTCGGTGTTCGACGTGCAATATGGCCTGCGTTTCGGGGCGGACAAACAGTACGAACTCACGCTCGGCATGATCAACGCGTTCGACACCGCGCCTGCCAAGGCTCTGTACACCGGCTTTCTCTCGACGCTGGGCGACCCCTATGGGCGTCAGGCCTATGTCCGCATCGGCGCGAAGTTCTAAGCCGTTTGATTTGCTCGCCTCTGCCGCCGTCTGGACTCCCCGGAGAGCCAGACGGCGCGTTGGACCGGTCCTCTTTATGAGCGCCCCAGCCCTTGCAACGTCGTGCGGAGCGCTTCGTCCAGCGGCGTAGCCGGCACCTCGCCGAGAAAACGCCGCAGCTTGCCATCCATCAGTCGCAACGGCCGACGCCAGAGATAGATCAGCTCGCGCATTTCACGGGCCGTTTCGGTGAAAGGCGCCAGCGCATGCACCACCGGCCAGGGGAAAGGATAGATCGGTGCCTGTGGCCGCCCCGCCGCCAAACGGATTGCCTCGGCGAAGGCGCGATTGTCGTCCACCCAGGTGCCACTGAACTGGAAGCTGTCGAAGTCCGCGAGATCATCGCGCCTTTCAAGCAAGCGCACCATCGTCTCGGCCAGATCGGGCAGATACGCCCATGAATGGCCCACGCCGGCACGCGCGGGATTGAAGACCCGCCTCACCGGGCCGGCGGTCGGCACCATACCCTGCGCCAGCCAGCTATTGCCGCTGCGTGGCCCGTAGAAGTCGCCGGCGCGCACCACGAGCGCTTTCCCGCCGCGCTCAGCCGCCGCTTGCAACCGGCGCTCCATCTCGACCCTGATGCGGCCCTTGCGCGTTATCGCATTTTGCGGCGCCCGCTCGTCTACCGCCTCGCCCACATCCGGGCCGTAATTGTACACCGTGCCCGGTAACACCACGCGGGCACCGTTCCTGGCCGCCGCCGCTATGGTGTTGTCCAGCATCGGCAGGACCAGCCCGGCCCAATTGCGATAGCCGGGCGGGTTCACCGCATGGATGATCACCGCCATGCCTTCAGCGGCGCGGTCGACCGAAGCCCGGTCCATCGCGTCCCCCTCCATCCAGTGCAAGGCGGGGTTGCTCGACGCGGCGCGTTCAGGGTCGCGGTGGAGCGCCCGCACCTCCCAGCCGTGCGCGACCAATGCCCGTGCGACCTCACCACCGATTCCGCCCGTCGCGCCGATCACCAGTGCCTTGTTGACTGCGTTCATCATCTCTCACCTCAATGTTGCTGCAAAGGGAGATGGACCCCGCAGAGGCAATCGGAAATTGCCGAAAGGTGCAGGGCTGCTATGCATCTTCGCATGGACAAGGGCAGCCCGGGCTGGGAGTTATGGCGGACCTTCGACGCGGTGCTCCGCGAAGGCAGCTTGTCGAGCGCGGCGCGCGCGCTTGGCCTCACTCAGCCGACCGCAGGCAGGCATATCGCCGAACTCGAGGCAAGGTTGAGCACGGGCGCGCTGTTCACGCGATCCGCGCGCGGTCTTCAACCGACGGAAGCCGCGCGGGTGCTGGCACCACATGCCGCGACGATGGCAGCCGCCGCCGCCGCATTGGTCCGCACTGCCTCCGCTCCGGCAGACGCAGCCGCCGGGGTTGTCCGCATCAGCGCGAGCGAGGTTATCGGCGCCGAGGTCTTGCCGCCCATAGTAACGGCGCTGCACGCGGCCCACCCCGCGCTGACGTTCGAGCTGTTGCTCACCAACGCTTCCTCCGATCTGCTCCGGCGCGATGCCGACCTCGCGATTCGGATGACGCAGCCCAGGCAACAGGCCCTGCTCGCGAAGTCGGTAGGCAGCATTCGCCTCGGCTTCTACGCTCGACGGGATTACCTCGCGCGGTTCCCGCCGATCGAGAGCGCGGCGGATCTCGCGCGTCACGCCGTGATCGGGTTCGACCGCGACGTGACCTCCCTCCGCTCGATCAACGCCGTCTGGCCCGACCTGCCGAGCTTCGCGCTGCGAACCGACAATCAGCTCGCGCAAATCGCGGCGGTGCGCGCGGGCTTCGGCATCGGCGTGGTACAGGAGCCTATCGCCAGCCGCGATTCCGCACTCGTGCCAGTGCTGCGCGATACGTTCACCGCCCACCTCCCGATATGGATCGTCATGCACGAAGACCTGCGCTCGACCCATCGCATGCGAATCACGTTCGATGCGCTGGTCGAAGGCATGGCCGCGCACGTCGGGGCGAGCGCTCTCCAGCATTGACGTGAGCTTTCTCACGACGGCGGCATATCGCTTATCGCGGCGGCTCGCGCTCCCGCAAACCGTCGAGCAGCAAGCGCACGACGAACCGTTCATAGTCGTGCTCCAACGCGGCCATGTCCGAATCTGGCGGCACGAGCAGTTTGATGAGCGCCTGCCCGGACACGAAGAAATCACTGATGCCGACGATCGCGAGATGCAGGAACAGCGGGTTGAAATCCGCAAGCTCCTCACCCTCCGCATCGCGTTTCAGGTGTTCGTAAAACTCGATCGGCCCCCGGTTCCACGCGCGCACCTGATCGCGCACTGCGGGGGACCGCGCGCCGCTCAGTTCCTCCACCATTAGCCGCTGCATATATTTGGCCGAGCGGGTGAAGCGGAACGTGCGGTGGATGAACTCCTCGAGCGCGGCGACCGGATGTTCGCTGGCATATTCTGGCGGATCGGATTCCGCCAGAAGTTGCGCGACTTCGAGCAGCAAAGCCTCCCGCGAGCCAAAATAATAGCGCACCAGCGCCGGGTCGACTTCGGCCGCACGCGCGACCGCCGCGATCGAGACCCGATTGGGCGGCAAGGTTCGCAGCAGAGCGAGCGCTGCCGCCAGTACCGATTCGCGGATAGCGCCGCCGCCGCTGCCCGCCGGGCGGCCTTTGCGGCGTCTCTCTCCAGGCTGTTTCGCGGGCGCAGCGTCAGGTTTCGCAGGTGTCTTTGCCATTCGCGTCGTGTTGGCAGGGGAAACCGGCTTGAGCAACGTCGCAAGAATTCTTGCAAAGCGGAATTATCGCCGTACACTCGCGTCAAACACGAATGGGAGAGACGGATGCCGAACTGGCCCTTCACGCGCGGCGTGCATGATCTGGGCAATGGCCTGTATGGTTATGTCCAGCCCGATGGCGGCTGGGGCTGGTCGAACGCGGGCCTGGTGGTGTCGCAGGGGCAGACGCTGATGGTCGATACGCTGATGGGCCTCGATCTGACCCGCGACATGCTCGACGCGTTCAAAAAAGTGCCGGGTGGCGATCGCATCGACCGGCTGTTCAACACCCACGCCAATCCCGATCACTTCCTCGGCAACGGCGCGGTCGAGGGCGCCGAGATCATCGCGACGACGGCATGCCGCCAAGACATGAACGAATATGATCCCAAAAGCCTCGCCTCGCTCCGCACCAATTACATGAATATGGGCGATGCCGGCGCATTCCTGTTCGAGACGATGGGCAATTTCGATTACGGCGGGATGGACACGTTCACCTTCCCGACCACGCTGTTCGATGGGCAGATGACCGTGACTGTCGGCGACAAGGCAGTCGAACTGATCGATCTCGGCCCCGCGCATACCAGTTCGGACACGATCGCCTGGGTGCCGTCCGACCGCACCGTGTTCACGGGCGATCTTATCTTCAACGAGGGCCATCCGATCATGTGGTCTGGCCCGATCGAGAACTGGATCGCCGCGTGCGCGCACATCATCGCGCTCGATCCCGAAATCGTCGTGCCGGGCCACGGCCCCATCACCGATGTGAGCGCGGTCGCGAACCTCAAACACTATTTCGAATATGTCCGCGCCGAGGCACGCAAACGCTTCGACGCCGGCATGGGCTGGAACGAGGCCGCACGCGACATCACCATGACCGAATATCGCGGCTGGAAAGACCCCGAGCGGATCGTCGCCAACGTGTTCTCGCTCTATCGCCAATGGGGCACCACCTTCACCCCGGAAGAATCGCGCGATCTGTTCGGCGCGATGGGCCGCTATCATTGGGAATCGCAGCGTCATGCCGAGGTGTGCGGCCATGACCATTGAGCTGAACGCGACGCACGATCCGGCTGCGATGAGCTGGGTCGAAAGCGCGAATGGCGACACCGACTTCCCGTTGCAGAATCTGCCATTCGGCGTGTTCTGCACGGCAGCGGCTTCGCCACGCGGCGGCGTGGCCTTGGGCGACAGCATTATCGATCTTGCCGCGCTCGCCGCGACCGACCTCCTCGGCGAAGCGGCTTTGGACGCGGCGAAGGCGGGATCGCACGACACCCTGCTGCCGTTGCTCGCCGCCGCCCCCGCCGCCGTCAGCGCGTTGCGGGCGGAGATCTTCGCGCTGTTCCGCGAGGACAGGGCGCACCGCGCGGTGCTGGAGCCTGTCCTCGTCCCGATCGACGACGTTGAGCTGCTGATGCCGCTCAAGCCACCCGCCTTCACCGATTTCTGCACCTCCTACGATCATATCGCGCGGATGGGCGGCGGCGGCGTGCCCAAGCTCGCCGCGCTGTCGCTGCCCGTCGCGTATAACGGTCGCGCCAGTTCGGTGCGGGCGAGCGGCGCGCCAGTGATCCGCCCGATGGGTCAGTTCGAGACGCCGCCGGCCAGCGGCATTGTGCAATGGGGACCGGAGCCGATGCTCGATTTCGAGCTGGAATTCGGCGCCTGGCTGCGTGGCGGAAACCCGATCGGCACGCCCGTCAACGTCGCCGAGGCGGAAGCGCTGCTGTTCGGTTGCTGTCTGGTCAACGACTGGTCGGCACGCGGCATCCAGTTCTTCGAGATGATCCTCGGCCCACATCTCGGCAAGAGCTTCCTGACGACGATCAGCCCGTGGATCGTGACGATGGAAGCGCTCGCCCCGTTCCGCGCCACCGCGCGGGGCCGGCCCGAGGGTGAACCCGCCGTGCCGGCGTATCTGCTCGATGCCGCCGACAGGTCACACGGCGCGGTTGCCGTCACCCTGACAGCCGATCTCGCGACCGCCGCCGGAGCGCACAAACGGATCGTCGAAACCGAACTGGCGGACCTGTACTGGACGCTGGCGCAGATGGCCGCGCATCAGGCATCGAACGGCGCGCCGCTGGAGGCGGGCGATCTGATCGCCACCGGCACCGTATCGGGCGCGGCGGATACCGCGCGCGCCTGCCTCGCCGAAATCACGATGCGCGGCGGCAGCCCGATCACGCTGCCCGACGGCTCGACGCGGACGATGCTCGAGGACGGCGACACGCTAACCCTTCGCGGGCGCGCTCACGCCGAGGGCTTTCGCCCGATTGGCTTCGGCGACTGCGCCGGCACCATCCTCCCGGCACGCGCCGGCACGGAGACACACGCATGACCATCACCACCTGCGGCGACCGCCAGCCGATCCGCGTCGCCGCGCGCGGCCGCCACCTCGTCGTCGATATCCACTGCCACCTCGGCATTCCTGCCGCCGACGCGATCGTGCAGGGGAAATATCCCGGCCCGCCGCCGGGCATCAACGACTTTACCAGCGCCAAGACCAGCGAGGTCAACCGCGCCCAGTTCGCCACGATCGGGCGGACGCTCAACACGGTCGATACCCGGCTTGCGGACATGGATCGGCTTGGCATCGACGTGCAGGCGATCAGCCCCAGCCCCGGCCAGTATTTCTACTTCACCGATGCCGATACCGGGCGCGCCGCCGCGCGCGCGGTCAACGACGGTATCGCCGCCGCCGTCGCCGCCACGCCTGACCGTTTCGTCGGCATGGGAACGGTGCCGTTGCAGGATGTCGGCCTTGCTGTCGAAGAGATGCGCCGCTGCGTGCGGGAACTCGATCTGCGCGGGATCGAGATCAGTTCGAACGTCAACGGTGTGGATTACCATGATGCGCGTTTCCGGCCGTTCTGGGCGGCGGCGGAGGACTTGGGCGTGCTGATCTTCATCCATCCGCTCGGCTTCACCCACGCGCAGCGGATGAGCGAATATTATTTCAACAATCTGATCGGCAACCCGCTCGAATCGACCTTGGCGGTCGGCCATCTGATCTTCGGCGGCGTGCTCGACCGCTATCCCGGCTTGCGGATCTGCGTGGCGCACGGCGGCGGATACATGCCGGGCTATTGGGGCCGGATGGATCACGCCTGGCGTGCGCGCGGCGACTGTTCGGAACATTGCACACACGCGCCGTCCAGCTACCTGCGCAAGCTCTGGCTCGATACGTTGGTGTTCGATCAGGACCAGCTCGACAGCCTCGTGCGGACACACGGCGCCGATAAATTGTGCCTCGGCAGTGATTATCCGTTCGACATGGCCGAACCCGATCCGGTCGGTTTCCATGAGCGGCTGAGCGAGGCGGATCAGGCTCGTATCCTCGGGCTGAACGCCGCCAATCTGCTAGGACTGACGCTGACGTAACACCGCGAACGCCGAAATATACGCGAGCCGCACGAGCGGCCGAAGCAGGAGAGTGATAGCGATGACGTCTCAAGACCCTGCCGGCCGGGGCACGCGTGCGCGCGCGACGCTGATGGCCCTGTTCCTCGCCAACACGCTGAGCTGGGGGGATCGCGCGTTGCTCGGCGTGGTGGTCGATCCGATCAAGCACGACCTGCTGCTCAGCGATACGCAAATGTCGCTGCTGAACGGCGCGATCTTCATCGCCTTCAATCTGGTCGCGGGCGTCGCGATCTCGCACTGGGTCGATCGCGGCAACCGCAAGTTTATCCTGCTGATCGGCGTGGCGATCTGGTCGATCGCGACGGCGTTCATCGGTGCCGCCAGCGGCTTTGCGAGTCTGGCGACGGCGCTGGTGCTGGTCGGGGTCGGCGAGGCGACCGTCTTTCCCGTTGCGCTGTCGATGATCGGCGACCTGCGCGCACCGGCCGAGCGGCCGCGCGCGGTCGCGATGTTTCAGGCGGGTACGTTCGTGGGTCTGGTCGGCGGGTCGATCCTCGCGGGCGTGCTGGCGGCAGCGCATGGCTGGCGGTGGATGTTCGTTATGTGCGGCGCGGGCGGCCTCGTGCTGATGATGGGAATGCTCTTCGCGGTGCGCGACCCGGCACGGCGCACGGACGGGCTATCGCTCGACGCTACCGCCGATGATGACGCGCGCGGGGCGATCCGGCGCGTGCTGGCGACACCGGGCTTCGTGCCGCTGTCGCTCGGCATCGGCTTTCTCGGCACGGTCGGCGCGGTACTCGGCGCGTGGGGGCCGGCGTTTCTGCAGCGCAGCCATCATGTCCCGCTCGCCGAGGTCGGCGCGGTGATCGGGCCGGCGGTTGGCATCAGCGGCATCGCCGGCACCGTTATCGGCGGCGTGCTCGCCACGCTGCTCGTCCGCCGCCGTGACAGCGAGCGCGCCGGGCTGCTCGTGCCGCTGGTCGCGACGCCGCTCGCGACACCGTTTCTGGCGCTGTTTGTGTTCGCGCCGACGCTCGCCGGCGCGATGACGGCGACGGCGATGATGACGTTTCTGATCTCCCTCGGCGTCGCGCCTTGCTTCGCGCTCGGCAGCGATATCGTCAGCCACCGCGTCCGCGCGCTCGCCTCGACCTTGATGCTGTTCGCATTCGGGCTGATCGGCAGCGCGATGGCGCCGTTCGTCGTGGGATTCGTCAGCGACGCGCTGGCGCCGACCTACGGCATAGAGTCGCTGCGTTACGGCCTAGCGACGATGATCGTCACGCCGGTCGCGGCGACGCTACTGCTGCTGCTTGCGTATCGGCGGTTGGCGGATCTGGCGCCGTGCGTGCGTGATCCGGCGACGGCAGCGGTGATCCACTGAGGCGCGTAACCGGAGGCTACGCGAGCCAGCGCGATAGCGCGGCATTGACGGCATCGGGCGCTTCGGCGGGCAGCATGTGCCCGCAGCCGTCAATCACCACCAGTTCGGCACCGGGGATAGCCGCCGCAATCGCGCGATGTTGTTCGGGCGGACTCCAGCGATCCTCGCTGCCGACGATGGCGAGCACCGGGCAGGCGATCGTCGGCAACAATGCGGTCACGTCAGGCCGGTTCAGCAAGGCCGCCTCCTGCGCCTCGTAGCGCGCCATGCCGGCCTCGCGACACATCGCGGCGAGCGTATCGACCAGCGCGGTGTCGCGCGCGGCAGCGGCACCGAGCATCGGCGGCAACCAGACATCGACCAACGCGCCGATCCCCTGTGCCCGCCCGATATCGCGAAGCGCGTGGCGTTTCTCCTGCTCGCCGTCGCGGCGCGGGTGGATACCCGTGCTGGCCAGAACGAGACGCGCGACGCGTTCGGGTGCCCGCCGCACCACTTCAAGCGCGACGCGGCCGCCCATCGAATGACCGAGCAATGCAAAGCGCGGCGGTGCGGCGGCGAGCAGCCGCTCGGCCATCGCGCCGAGATCATCGAGATCGCCATAATCGGCCGCCATACGCGCTGACGCGAGGCCGGCGAGCTGGCCTGCGAAGATGCGCGCGTCGCACATCAGACCGGGCAGCAGCAGGAGCGGCGTGCTGTCTCCAGTGGCGGGATTGTCATGCATGAACGGTCTCCTGTGCGAACACACCTGTCGGCGCTGAGGGAAAAGGGTCGGCTTCGCGCGTGCCTCCGCGCGGCGCAATCAGAAGGTCAGCGTTCCGCGCCGTTCGGCGAAGCGCCAGCCCTGTTCCGTGTGGACGAACCGGTCCTCGAACCCGCCGACCAAGGGCGGCGTGGCGGCGGCGGTGAACAACAGCATCGCGCTGCTGCCGCGCGCGTTCGTCTCGCTTTCGACATCAATGACGACATTGGCGCAGACGTGCCGCGTCGTGCGCGGTGGCCGACTTTCGAAGGCGGCGAGGATCGCGGCGCGACCGACGACCGGCGAATCCGGCGCGGTGGGGCGAGTCATGCAGCCATCGGCGGCGTACAGCGCGGCCACTTCGGCCCACCGCGCCTGATCGTTGAGATTGGCATACAGATGCACGAGCCGGGTACAGTCCCATTCTGCCGCGCGGCGCGCTTCCGGCGTCACAGCCGCGCGCCGGCGATATCCGCGCCTTCGCGCAGGGCGCGCAGCTTGGCCCAGGTCACCGCCGGATCGATCTTGCCGTAGCCGGCAAACGTGCCGAAGCCGCAGTCGGTACTGGCAACCACGCGGTCTTTGCCGACGATCGCCGCGAACCGCTCGATCCGCTGCGCGACCAGCTCGGGATGTTCGAGATAGTTCGAACAGGTGTCGATCAGCCCGGGCGCGAGGATCTTATCGTCGGGCACGCGCGCATCGCGCCAGACCTTCCATTCATGCTCGTGGCGGGGGTTTGCCGCTTCGAACAGGATGGTGGCAGGGCGCGCCTTGAGCACGATGCCGATGATCTTCTCGAGCGCGATATCGTGATCGTGCGGACCTTCGTAATTGCCCCAGCACACATGCATCCGCATCCGCTCCGGCGCGATGCCGGCAGTGGCGGCATTGAGCGCCTCGACATTGGCTTCGATCGTGGCGAGGAACTCGGCCTCGCCCATCTCCTGATAGCCGGTGTGGCGCGACATCGCGAGATCGGGACAATCGAGTTGCAGCTCGAAACCCGCGGCGACGATCGCTTCATATTCGGGGCGCATCGCACGCACCAGATCGGCCAGATAGGCTTCGTGGCTCGGGTAATGGAGGTTCTTCTGAAACGCGGTGATGAGGCCGGGCGACGCCGCGTTCATGAAGGCGCGGACCGCCCCACCCTGCCGGTCGAGCGCAGTTCGGAAGCGGCGGATGTCGTCGTGCAGCGGCGCGAGGCTCACCAGCTTCACGTCGCCGATACAGGAGGCGCGCACGAACTCCTGTGCGCCCATGATATGCGCGAGCTTGGCGCGCAATTCCGGCAGCGGCGCGAGATCGAGCGCCGGTTTGCGATCGACATGGCCGCCGAACCCGGACAATCGCTCGATCATATAGGTCGAATAACCGACCTTGCCGAGCTCACCGTCGCTGACCACCGTCACCCCGGCATCAACCTGCGCAGCGACCGCCGCATCGACGGCGGCCTGCACGACATTGTCGAACGCGGCAGCGTCATAGGGCTGGCCCTGATCACGCGCGAGCAGCAGCGGGGTGAGTTCGGGGCCACGCGGCAGGCTGCCGACGTGGGTGGTCGCGATATGCGTCATGCGAGATTTCCAGAAGTCATGATTATCCACCTCTACAGCAAAGATCGAATTCGGGAAGCCGATGCCACATGCGAGCTTGAGCCCCGCCCTAATTCATGATAGCCGGAATTGATAATCCGGTATGCGGGAAATAAGCCGCAGCCGAACTGGAGGGGATGACGATGAATCGCGCAATCCTGCTGCTTGCCTCGGCCAGCGTCCTGGCGATGGCCACGCCCGCCCATGCCCAAACGCCACCGCTTACCTCCGCGAGCGGCGACGCGGCGCCCGTGCCGCAATCGCTTCCCGCCGCCAATGCACCACAAGGCGGCGCGCCCAACAGCACCACGATTGATACCAGCGCCGAAGGGCTCGAGGATATCGTCGTCACCGCGCAGCGCGTGTCGGAAAGCGCGCAGCGTGCGCCGATCGCGATCAGCGTCATCAAGCCCGAGGAGCTGGTGCAGCAAGCGGTCACCCGCCCTGAAGACCTCTCGCGGGTCGTGCCCGCGCTGGTCGCCGCCAGCACCGGCGGCTCCTACACCACCTTCGTTGTGCGCGGCGTCGGTAACACCACGATCAACGCCTATTCGGACCCGGCGGTCGCGTTCAATTACGATGGCGTCTACATCGGCCGCCCCTCCTCGACGAGCGGCAGCTTCTACGATCTCCAGCGCGTCGAGGTTCTGAAAGGACCGCAGGGCACGCTGTACGGGCGCAACGCCACCGGCGGCGCGATCAATGTGATCCCCAACCGGCCGCAGCTCAACATGCTCTCGGCCGATGGCACGGTGAGTTACGGCAACTACAACACGCTCAACGCGCAGGCCGCAATCAACCTGCCGATCAGCACCTCCGGCGCGTTCCGCCTTGCCGGGAATTATGCCTCGCACGATCCGTTCTACAATGACGGCACCAACGACCAGCATGAATATGGCGCGCGCGCGCAGGTCTACGCCGAACTCACCCCCACGCTGAACACGCGTATATCGGCGGACTATGCACATCAGGGTGGCGCCAAGCTGTTCGCCACTTACGTCGGCACCGCGACGCCGAATTTCGGCCCGACGGGTTTCAGCGGCTACAGCTATTCCCCCACCCATTACGCGCCCGGCGAGGGCATCTTCAGCCCGAAATCACAAGCATACCTCGCATCGCAGTACATCGCGCAGGCGGGCCGCGCCGGCGAGGTGGTCCAGGGGCAACCGTACAACACCAACGATTTCTGGGGCATTCTCAGCGAGACCAACTGGCAGGTCGGACCTGGCACGCTGACGGTGGTGCCGGCGTACCGCGAATCCCGGCTCGACAACCTCATCACCCCCGGCATGAACGGCGCGGGCACTCACGAAAAGGATCGGCAGTTCAGCGGCGAGGTCCGCTATGCCGGCAAGGCTGGCCCACTCGACTTCGTCGTCGGCGGCTATTATTTCGGCGAGCACATCCAGTCGAACACCTATTTCTCGCAGTTCGTACTGGTGCCGTACCAGAATTTCACCACCACCACCGATTCCTACGCCGGCTTCGGCAAGCTGACGTGGCACGCCACCAGCAAGCTCAGCCTGACCGCCGCCGGTCGATACACGCAGGACAAGAAGCGCTTCGACGGAACCAGCGACACCTACATCCTGTTCTGCGGCAACCCCGCGTCCTTCCCGCCGAACCAGTGCCCGAACGTGCCGTTCATCCCGCTCGTGCCCGATGCGGCGTCGCTGCGCGCCTTCTATGCGGCGCGCGGCATTCCGGTAACGAACGTGCCGCTCTTCGCCTTGCCGCCCGCCTTCGGTGGATCGCAGACCGCGCCTTTCGTGCTGAACGCGAACACCGCAATCAATTCCGGCCTCACCAATTCAAAGTTCACGTACCGGCTCGGCGCAGAATATGCGTTTTCGAACACGTCGATGGCCTATGTCAGCTACGAGACCGGCTATCATGCCGGCGGCTTCGCCTTCGCGCAGGGGCTCGAAAGCTACAAGCCCGAGACGATCGACGCCTGGACGGTGGGCAGCAAGAACCGCTTCTTCAACAACACAGTGCAGTTCAACATCGAGGGCTTTTACTGGAAATACCGGAACCAGCAGTTCAGCACGTTCGGATATGATCTCGGCACCCCGCCGACCACCGTGTTCCTGACCCGCAATGTCGGCAGGAGCACGATCTACGGTGTCGATGCCGATGCGCAATTCCTCGTCACCCGCAACACGCTGCTGTCGGGCAGCGTGCAATATGTCCACACCAACTACGACAGCTTCCAATATGACGTGCCCAACCAAGGCGCCCCGCCCCCGACGATGTGTGGCGCGCAGGCCGGCAACAGCGTCATCAACGGCGTGACCGAAGCGGTGTTTCATATCGACTGTTCGGGCCAGCCGGCGGTCAACACGCCGGAATGGTCATTCAACGTCAACGGACAACAGACGATACCGCTCGGCGACTACAAGATCGTGCTCCAGGCTGGCACACGCTACCGTGGGCGCGCGCAGGAAGACCCGAGCTATTCGTCCTATATCTACGCCAAGGCCGGCACGACCTCCAACGCGTCGATCACGTTCGGGCCAGCCGACGAGCGCTGGTTCGTGACGGGATTCATCAACAATCTCGAAAACTTCCGCCGCATATTCGCGGTGTCGCAGGTCGCCGCGAGCGGCATCTACATCGGGTCTTACGAGGCGCCGCGCACCTATGGCGTCCGCGTCGGCGCACGGTTCCGCTGACAGAGCCAGCTTGCTATTTCCTATATGCAGGAATATACGAATTTGCGAAGCGGAGGGCCGACGTTGATGGCAAGCGTAAACGATCTTCACTATGTCGGGCTTGCAGTTCCCGATCTCGCCGCCGAGCGTGACTTCTTCGGCAAGACCTGGGGGTTGGTCGAAGTCGGCGAGCAGGACGGCAAGGTCTATTTCGCGGCGGAAGGCTCGCCACACGCCTTCGTCATCCGGCTGCGCGAGGATGCCGAGCGCAAGACCGATCTGATCGGCTTCTCGGCGGAGGGACGCGATGCCGTCGATGCGATCTTCGCCAAGGCGAAGGCGGCCGGCGCGAAGATTATCGCCGAACCCGGCCCCGCCGATGGCCCGGCTGGCGGCTATGCCTGCCGCTTTTTCGATCCCGAAGGCCGTGCGATCGAGGTGGTGTGCGAACGCACGCCGCGCCAGCACCGCACGCTCGCCAAGGGCGAGGCGATACCGATCGGCATCAGCCACGTTGTGCTGCATTCGCCCGACATCAAGGCACTGGAAAGCTTCTACGAAGACGTCCTCGGTTTCCGCCTGACCGACTGGATCGGCGAGTTCATGGTGTTCCTGCGCTGCAACTCAGCGCATCACCGTCTCGCCATCCTGCCGGGACCACCCACGCTCAATCACATCGCCTTCGACGTGAGTTCAGTCGATGAGATGATGCGTGGGCTGGCGCGCATGCACGAGAACGACGTCAAACTGACTTGGGGGCCGGGCCGCCACACCGCCGGCAACAACACGTTCAGCTACTTCGTCACGCCCAACGGCAACGCGGTGGAATATACGTCGGATGTCGAGGAGGTCGATGACGCGACCTGGGTTCCACAGACCTATGCGGCGACGCCGTCGATCACCGACCAATGGGGCACCGGGCGGATCATTCCCGGCAATGTCCCGCACGCCGAACTGAGCCCCGACAAGGGCTTGTGGCACATCCCGGCCTGATCGCCGGCGGAAGGAAACATCATGGTGGATCGGGTTCTCGTCGTCGGCGGCGGTGTCGGCGGTATGACGGCGGCGATATCGCTCGCCAGGCGCGGTGTGGCGGTCACGTTGATCGACGCCGATCCGCAATGGCGCGTGTACGGCGCCGGCATCAGCGTGACCGGCATCTCGCTGCGGGCGTTCGACGATCTCGGCATTCTGGACGAGGTCCGCGAACGTGGTTTCGTGGGCGCGGGCATTCGCCTGCGCAGCGTGAGCGGCCATGTCATCATGGAATCACCGGTTCCCGAAAATCCGCTGCCGATCCAGTCCGGCGGCGGAATCCTGCGCCCGGTGCTGCACGATATCCTGTCGCGGGCGGTGCGCGCGGCCGGGGTCGAGGTCCGGCTGGGCATCAAGGCCGAAGCGCTGCACGATGATGGCGACGGCGTCGACGTCGCCTTCTCGGACGGCAGCAGCGGCCGGTTCGACGTGGTGGCGGCGGCTGAGGGCATCTTCTCCGACACGCGCCGCATGCTGTTCCCGGAGGCGCCCGCGCCACGCTTCACTGGTCAGGGCTGCTGGCGCATCCTCGCGCCCCGCCCTGCCCATCTCGATCGCACCGAATTGTACGTCGGGGGTGCGGTCAAGCTCGGCATCAACCCGGTCTCGCGTGATGAAATCTACGTGTTCGTGCTCGAACATGTGCCGGACAATCCCTGGTTCGCACCCGAGGACCAGCTTCCCCGTCTCGACGCCCTGCTGGCGCCGTTCGGCGGCGACATCCCGGCGATACGCGCGAGCCTAGGCGCGGCCTCGCAAGTCAATTACCGCCCGCTGGAATGGCTGTTGCTACCATCGCCCTGGTACAAGGGGCGCATCGTGCTGATCGGCGATTCCGCGCATGCGACGACGCCGCACATGGCATCGGGCGCCGGCATCGCGGTCGAGGACGGGCTGGTGCTGGGCGAGGAACTGACCAGCGGTACATCCGTGGACGAAGCGCTGGCGCGCTTCATGGCGCGGCGCTTCGAACGGGCGCGGATCGTCGTCGAGAATTCCGTGCGTATCGGCGAGATCGAGATGGCGGCGGGCGATCAGGTGCCGGCGACGACGATCATGGGCGAGACGATGCACCAGCTTCAACAGCCCTATTGATCAGGAACACCACGATGAGCTTTGGCCTGGCCACGATCACCTTCGACCGGCACCCGGAAGTCGCACTCGTCGTCGATGATCGTGCCATACCGCTGGCAGCGAGCGGCGAAACGCGCGACCTGCTCGCGCTGCTCGACGATTGGGACGCAGTGCTGCCCGCGCTCGAACGCATCGCTGCCGATCCCGCCTTGCTCGCTGACGCGCGGCCGATCGACACGCTCACCCTTCACGCGCCCTATCTGCCGCGCCAGATTTTCTGCACCGGCGCCAATTACAAGAAGCATGTCGTCGGCATCATCATGGGCGATCCCTCGATGCGTACCGCCGAGCATGACGCGCTCAGCGAGGAAGACCGCCGCCGCCACGTTGAAAAGATCATGGACGAGCGCAAGAATGCGCTGCCCTATTGCTTCATCAAGCTGCCATCGTGTGTCGTCGGCCCGCAGGACGAGGTGATCCTGCCGAACAACGTCGAAAAGCCCGACTGGGAGCTCGAACTCGGCGTCGTGATCGGTCGTCGCGCCCGGCATGTGGCGGCGGAAGACGCAATGGCGCATGTCGCCGGGTTCGTGATCGTCAACGACGTCACCGCGCGCGAACATATCTTCCGGCGCGACGGATCGGCGATCGGTGCCGACTGGCTGTCGGGCAAATGCTTTCCGACCTTCCTGCCGTTCGGCCCGATCCTCATGCCGCGCCAGTATGTCGCCGATCCTTATGATCTCACCATCACGCTCTCGGTGAACGGCAAGGTGTATCAGAACGAAAGCACCGCCGACATGATGACGTCGATCGAACGTCAGATCGCCTATCTGTCAGATCGGGTGGTTTTGCAGCCCGGCGACGTGATCTGCACCGGATCGCCTTACGGCAACGGATCGGCGTTCGGGGTCTTCCTCCAAGACGGTGACATCATGGAGGGCACGATCACCGGCCTGGGCACTCAGCGCAACCATTGCGTCGCCGAGCGCTGAGGGATCTGATCCGGCAGATCGGCGGCCCAACCCCGCAGCATCCGCCCACCGTCCTCTTTGCGGGCACCGGCGTTATGCCGATGCCCGCGCACGATCATACTGTCGTTCAGGCAGATCGCGCCAACCGCCTGCCTGAACGCCATCCTTCACGACGTTCTAGAACGTCCCGCGCAGACCGACCAGGAACTGCCGGCCGGGCTTGTACTGGGTGAAGGCAAGGTTCTCGAACTGGAAGTACGACTTCAACGTCGCATCGGTGAAGTTCGAGACGTTGATCGTCAACTGCGGCGCGTGCGGCAGGTTGAAGATCTTGTCGAGGTCGAACGCCGACGAGAAGTCGTAGCTCGTATAATCGAACCCATACAGAGCTGCCGCCGGGATGCCGTTCTGCGCCGTGCCGCTGTTCTGCGAGCCGCGACGCGAGGTGCTCGACACGCGCAGCATGACACCGTGCTTCTCGTAATAGCCGGTGATGTTGTAGGTGAACGGCGCGACCCCGAATGCAACCGCAGCGCCCTTGCTGGTCTGATCGACGATCGTGGCGTTGGCGTTGAAGCCGAAACCGGTGACGCCGATGTGCTGGGTCAGGAAGTCGAGCGGCTGGACCCACTGGAACTCGAGGCCGTTGATCGTCAGCTTGTCGGGCACGTTGATCTGCGAGGTGATCTGCACCTGCGCCGCGGTCGGGCCGCCACGCGAGTTCAGCGCGTTCTGCTGGGTCGGGTTCAGCGTATCGTAAGTGATGCCGTATTGCGCGAGATTCGTGAACGGCACCGTCGTGAGGCTGGTGGTGGTGAACCCCGCGATCGACTTGCGGAACGCGTTGACGCTGATAACGCCCTCGCGGCCGGTGTAATATTCGAAGCCGAGATCGAGGTTGGTTGCGAGATACGGCTTCAGCGCCGGGTTACCGATCGACGCCTGATCGGCTGACGGCGCGCCGAAGTTGACGCCCGGCAACTGCGCCGAGGGATCGGGCCGCGTCATCGTGCGCGAACCGGCGACGCGAACCACCGCATGCTCGCCAATATCATAGGCGAACGTCGCCGCCGGCAGCCAGTTGGTGTACTCGTTGCGCGTCGTCACCGTGCCGGTCAAATTGGGATAGCGGCTGCCATCGGGCAGCGAACCGCCGCCAGCGGGCGAATTGCGCGGATCGGGCAGCGACGTCGAGCCGGTGATGATCTGGATCGTGTTGACGTAGCGCAGGCCGATGTTGAACCGCAGCGTGCCTTCACCGAGCTCCTGCGCGCCGTTCAAGGTGGCGAACGCCGACTTGACGATCTCGCGGATCTGTCCGCTCGCCGCGCTGGTGTTCGACGCGCCGTTGGCCGGGGCATTGTCGTGGAACGACTGATAGTTGGTCGCATTGGCGAACGCCGGGAAGTTGACGGTCACGAAACCGGCCGGGCCGGGCATCAGATAGCTCGGGAAGGCCGAGTTCGGCACCAGCGACCCACCGTAGGTCACCGGGCCGGTCATGCCCGCGGTCGATCCGGTCCCGTAGCCGGGATAGCTCGGATACCCCGCCGGAGCCGCGCCGGGCGCGTTCAACCCTACGCACGGCGGCTGCGTGTTCGGCGACGGCAGGAAGACGCTGGGATTGTTTCCGCACGCGGCGTTCTGCCAGGCCTGGCTGTTGTCGTAGCCCTGGATCAGGCGCGAAACGTCATCATAGGCACCGCCGACCTTGAGGTTCAGCTTGGTGCCGCCCCAGGTCAGATCACCGCGGAAACCTTTGGTCTTGTTGATGCGGCGCTCGTCCTGAAGATTGAGACGGCTGCCGGTATACCAGCCGAAATTCTTCGGATCGTTCAGATCGATGTTGCTGGTGATGCTGGGAACGCCCGTTCCGTCGTTGGCATAGGTCACCGTGTTGCCGACGCCAAGCGCGGTGGTTCCGCCAACCGTCGGGCTCTCACGGTGGAAGGTCGACCGCGAGTAATTGCCTTGCAGGTTCAGCTTGAGTTTGTCGGAAATCTCCCAGGTGCCGCCGGGATTGACGCTGAACAGCTTGGTGGTCTCGATATAGGGGCGGAATTCGTCGAAGAACTGCGCGTTGGCGAACGTGCCGCCCGTCACGGAGCAGCCCGCGCTGCAGTCCGTTTTGTCGAAGGTCAGGTTGGTCGGGATGATCGCGCTGTTACGCACGATCCACGCCATGTCCTCACGGATCAGGTTGTTGTGCTTGTAGCCGTAGAGACCATCCACGTAGAAGTGCAGCGTATCGGTCGGCCGCCATTCGACACTGACGATCGCGTTGATGCGATCACGCGAACCGCGCTCGTCGGAGGTGCGGCCAAGGCGCGGGAGCAGCGCGTTGTCGATCTGCTGGATCGTCGCACCGGGATTGTGCGCGAGCAGGAAATCTTGGTTGATCGGCGTCCCCGCGACCAGCCCGGCGCCAGCGCCGACCGGCACCACCGCTGGGATCGTCCAGTTGCCGCCGGCGGTGCTGTTGCAGCTCGCATTGTTGGCGCGACACTGGGCAGCGAGAGTTTGAGCCGCAGTCGGTGTGTTCTGTACGCCGTTGGTCGTACCGGCAATGCTGTTTGGCGTGGACAACGCGGGATTGGTATATCCAACCGTCTCGAAGCCGCGCGTATCGGTGAACAGGCGTTGACCGGAAACACCGGCCAGAATGCCGATCGTATCGTTGTGCCAGCTTCCGATCATCGAGCCGCGCACGCCGATGCGATCGTCGGGGCTCTGGTTCGACCCCTGGATGTTATAGGCGATGAACGGCTTGGCGTTATCAAACGGACGCGCGGACCGCAGATCGACGTTACCGGCAGCGCCGCCTTCGAGCAGGTCGGCGGTGTAGCTCTTGTTCACCGTCAGCTTGGTGAACAGGTCGGTCGGGAAGAAGCTGAGATCGACGGAACGATCGGTGCCCTGCGCATCGGTTGCGCCCGACGACGCGACCGCGATCGGCGCGCCGTTCAACGTCACGTTGGTGAAGTTCGACCCCAACCCGCGGATCGCGACGTTCACGCCTTCGCCGGTGATGTCCCGCGTGATGGTGATGCCGGGAATACGGTTGAACGATTCCGCGATGTTGGTGTCGGGAAACTTGCCGATGTCTTCCGCGAAGATCGAATCGGTAAAGCCAGTCGACTCGCGCTTCGCGTTGGTCGACTTGGCGAGACTGGAGCGATATCCGGTCACCACGATATCTTGAGCGGCGGAATCTGACGACGGCGCGATCGATGAGCCGGTATCCTGCGCTTCGGCAGGCGCGGACTGTGGCGGGGTCGCCTGCGCGAGCGCGGCAGAGCTATACAGGCTTGCGAAGGCCGTGGCGCACAGCAGGGCTGAACGGGTGTTGCAGAGGCGTAGCTTTTGCGATTTCATTTCTGGATCCCCTCTTAATTGCGTCGACATGTTGCCGATCAATGCTGACGTAAGTGTTAGAAATTTCGGTCTATATAAAACGGAAACGACGAAACAACTCGGCCGAACTTTGTCGATAAGCTTATATTGAACTTAAGTATTTAAGGCTATTTGCACAAAAGATGCCTGGCGACTTAGCAGACAAATATCGACTTCCGCCGATCAAACGCGCCAGCGTGTTTAAGAACCTGTTACTCCACCAAAAGCGAAGGCATCTGTGCATGGTAGCGCTATCTAATAGCGTGAGTTCCTAGGTGTCAACCCGATTGGTCTGGTCGGCTAAAAAAACTGGTTGGGCTGAAGCCGGAAAATCGCCTTGCCCATTTTAACGGCTGAACCCTGGTGCAAGCTGCGGAGGAGCGATTCGTTGGGTCTATCGTCCACCGTTGGACACGGCCGTAACAAACCGCATGCGGGTTCAAGATTGGCCGGGAACGCTACCACTCATTGCCAACCCGATCCGCTCACACGGCGACAGGACTGACGATCATCAGATCGCCACTTACTGCAAAGCGCGCCCGCGTGCCCGTCACAGCTCGCTTGACGTCATCGCTCGCCTTCCGGTTATCAACGGAAAGTGGCCCGTCGCCGCCCATATGTGAGCGCGTATGAGTACGCCATCCTGACCGCGCTGGTCGAGCGAATCGGCTATGCCACGATGCGGATCGGCGACCATGTCGGCACGACGCCGCGTATCTCGGTATCAACTCTGGAAGGCACGGCGGCAACGCTCGGCGCGGCGCTGTTGCCGATCCATGCGACAACGATCGGGTAAGAAGCGCGGGGGCGGGACTGCCAGAGCTTCGACACGCAATGCTGCGTCCAGCTCTGGAGCCAATTATTTAATTGCGAAATCAACCGCTTGCGGGGCCTGGAAGACAGGCGGCTTCGGCCTAGTTGCGCGCTGATCGTCTCTCAAAATGCACCGCGTCATTCTCCAGAGCCTGTTCATTCCGGCGCGCTCTCCAGGCACGACGGGAGTTGGCTTCGCGATGACGAGCCCAAATGGCGTATATCCCGCAAAGAGTTGCCAAAGCGGCAACAGCTACTCCAGCGAAGATCATAAAACATTAGCCCCATATCTTTTCACGCACACTTCAAGTCTTCATCGGCAACTGTTCGACGTCTGCGAAATAGCATCCCGACATATCTCAGCCCCCTCACCTCAGCTTCGATCCAAGCTGGAGCGTGTTGGTCGAGAGATCCTTTTGAGGATCGCGCCGCGAATAAAATGCTAGCAATACAACGCGCCACTCCCCCCGACTCAGTGCCGCAGTGTCATGTCGTGACAGATGGATCTTGTCTGTGGCCCAACCCGGCCACAGTGGTGAAATTGCTTCCAGACCAAGGGGCAGCGCTGCGCGCGAACCGACGTGGGGGACCGGCAACGGATATGCCGGGCATGGTGCCCGCGAACGATGACGGCGGCCTACGCTGGGGTCGCCCTCCATCGCGCTGCGCTATGCCGGTCTGCGGTGCCGCCCGAGCGCAGCCAAGTGCATGCCGACCATGTAAATACTTTATGACGGAATCGCCCTGATCCACCTTATTGCCACTATTGGCCGATAGAGAGCGTACCGTACCCCCGCCGAATTACACGGGGCCTCATGGTCTATCGACGACACGATTGAATCAGGACGGCATGCAGTCACGTATAAAGAGCACCGATCTCGGGCGTGATGCCGCCGCCGATTTTTGTAATGATGTGTTAGCCTTGCCTGGGATGGGGGCATGGGCGTGCGACCTCCGCACGGAAATCCTGTCATGGTCTCCGTCGGTTTTCGACATGTTTGGATTGCCGTCGGACAAGCCCGTCGAACGACACGAAACAATCGGCATGTATGCCGAACCGTCTCGGCTGCTGCTGGAGCGTTTACGGTCCGAAGCGATCGCCAGCGGCGGGACGTTTTCGCTGGAAGCGCAGATCATTCGGTCCGACGCTAAGGAGCGATGGATCCGCATCAAGGCTGCGACCAAGGTACGTGACGGTCACCCCCTCGCCCTGTACGGGCTGAAGGAGGATATCACCGCAGAGCGAGCGCGTTGGGAAGAGCAACGTAAATTCAGCAAATATGATGCACTGACAGGTCTCGCAAACCGCGCGCACTATCACGCCCATTTCCTGGATAGCATTCAGGGCGTGGAACGATCAGCGACCGTGGGCGCGCTGGCGCTGCACCGTCTGGACAATCTGAGAGAGATCAACAGCCGTTGGGGGATGGCTGCCGGCGATGCCTGCCTGGTGGCGTTCGCCCGACACCTACGGACCGCATATCCGGCGGAGGCCTTTGCGGCACGCTTGGGTGGCCGGGAATTCGCTGTTCTTCTCAATCGTGACCGCTGGGTTCGCGTGTCCCCCGTCGCCGTGCCGCCCGATCTGGCAGACGCGGTTTTATGGCGGGGGTCGGCCATCCCCCTGCATGTTTCGGTGGGATTGGCCTTCCTTTCCCGGCCAAGGACGTTTGAACCCGAAGCCCTGCACGCCCGCGCGGCTTCGGCAATGGAAATGGCCAGACGGAAGCCTGGAGACAAACTTCGCGTCGAGGCCCTGCCGCTCGATGCCAAGGATTTTCGCGAAACCGATCCTTTCAATCTGACCCGGAACTTTGCGAGCCTCGATCGCCCCCCGCTGTCGCCCCGCGAGATCGAGGCGCTCAGGCTGATCGCGCGGGGATGCACCAGCGCCCAGATCGCGCAAGCCATGACCGTATCCGAGCATACCGTGCGCAATTTCATCAGGCGCATCTATCTGAAAATGGGCGTCGCCACCCGGGCCGAGGCCGTGCGTCTGGGGCTTCTGCAAGGTTTGCTGTAATTCGCGGACCGGAAAGATGCCACCTTCAGCGGCCATCGACGAACACGCCGCCATGCTACGGCGACCTCGCCAAAGCCACATCACCATGCCTGCCGTTGGAACGCGGCATTCGGAAAGATCGACCTGGCGCCTCATGCCGCTACAAGGGCCTGCCGATGTTTTGAGGTCTTGATGTCCGATCGCCTGAAGATCTTGCTCCAGCATGTACTGCCCAAGCAGCGCTTGACCACCTTTGCCGGGCGCATCGCCGGGGCGCAGGGAGGGGCGATGACAACCCGGCTTATCCGCTGGTTCGTCGGCAGATATGCCGTCGATATGAGTGAAAGTGCGGATGCCGACATCAGCAGCTACAAGACGTTCAACGATTTCTTCACCCGCCCGCTCAAGCCCGGCGTGCGCCCGATGGTGACCGCGGACTTCGTGTGCCCGGTCGATGGCGCGATCAGCCAGTTCGGCCCCATCGACGACCATCACATCCTGCAGGCCAAGGGGCATCGCTTTACCACGACGGACTTGGTCGGCGGCGACGGCGCACTGGCCGCTCAGTTCCGTCACGGCAGCTTCGCCAACCTGTACCTGTCCCCAAGGGACTACCACCGCCTGCACATGCCCTGCGACGGTACACTCATGCGCATGATCTATGTGCCGGGAACACTGTTCTCGGTGAACCCGACCACCGCGCGCGGTGTGCCGAACCTGTTCGCGCGCAACGAACGGGTGGTATGCGTCTTCGCGTCGCCCGAACACGGTCCTTTCGTGATGGTGCTGGTCGGCGCGACCATCGTGGGAAGCATGGCAACCGTCTGGCACGGCGTGGTTAACCCCAGGCGAACAAACACTGTGTCCGAATGGATGTATACTGATCAGGACATCGTGTTGAAAAAGGGCGAGGAAATGGGCCGCTTCCTTCTCGGTTCGACGATCGTGATGCTCTTCAGGCAACACTCCATCACGTTCAACGAAGATTGGGCCCCCGAACGGCCAGTGCGCCTCGGCGAACTGATGGGCAACGCCCCGGGCTGAGCGACGCTGCCGACCCCTCGCGTGGGGGCGTAACGCAAGCGTTATACCAAGATTCACTGATCAGAACTCGCGAGCCCAATCACGCAGGCCGATAGACATGATCTTCCAGGGCTGGTCGACCAGCTTGTTCCAGGCGTCGCAGCAATGGTCGACGATGTCGTCATAGG
>NZ_SGIS01000179.1 GCF_004208535.1 Sphingomonas populi | reverse complement strand
CATCAACCAGTAGGCGGCGGTGTGGAGGATGAGACGCATCTGGTTGGCATTGGCCGAGCGGCATGAGGTGCGGTCGCTTTTCAGCTGCGCCTTGTGAAGCTTGATGAGATTTTCGGCCTGGCCGCGCGCGCAGTAGAGCGTGCCTTAGATATGTTCGGCGCTGCCCTTCTCGATCGAGGTGACGACGATGCGGATGTCGAGGCCCAGGCTGCTGGCTTCGATCCGCGCCGCCACCCGGCGTTTAGTTGGCCCCCAGGACTTCGCGGCATAACGGGTTTCGGCATAGCGGCGCAGCCCGCCCAGGCCACGCAGCGCCCGGTCGGTGGCGCAGGCATCGGCACAGGCGACGATGACGGGATCGACGTGGAGCGCCTTGTTGCCGGGCAGGCCGAGCACATAGTCGATGCCGTTCGCCTCGCACCATTCCATGATCTCGGGCCGGCCATAATGCCCGCCGCCGCGCAGCGTGATGTGGCTATCGGGCCAGTGGCTGCGGATGCGGCGGATCAGGCGGCGGACGTGACCCGCCGTCTCGGCCCCCGAGGGCGTCTTGCCGGTGCGCAGCAGCATCGCCACCGGGCGC
>NZ_SGIS01000178.1 GCF_004208535.1 Sphingomonas populi | reverse complement strand
CGCCGCCAGAACGGTTGATGACCTCTGGCGCATTATCGGCCAATCTATCGACGAATTCACCCCCGCAGAGTGCAAAAACTACTTCGCTCACTGCGGATATGATGCTTTTTGATCGAAAAATGCTCTAACCGAGCCCAGGCGGGTCTTGCCCCCGGTCGATCGCTGTCGAGGGACCAAGCCGAGCCAGGCGGCGAAGTTCCGCCCGCTGGCGAAGGTACGCAGATCCGGCGCGAACGCCATGATCGCGCCCGCCGTCACCGGGCCGACCCCGGGGACGATGCAAAGCCGACGCATCGCGTCGTCCACACCCTCATGCGTCCGGGCGACAACCCATGCGATAACCTCCGGGGTCAGAGCAGGGATGCCGACGGACGGGTCTTGTCGCGCAGCAGGCCCTCTACCCCTTCTTGCATGAACCGCTCCTGCCAGCGCCAAACGCATGTCTTGGACGTGCTCGTCCGGCGCATGATCTCGCTAGTGCACTGACCCAATCAGGTGATTCACAATCGGTTAGTTTCGTGCGAGTCTGGCGGGATGTCCCAGATCGTATGTGTGATCGTAAACTCTGAAGATGCTGCGCGGTTGGCGTCGGTGGTCGCC
>NZ_SGIS01000177.1 GCF_004208535.1 Sphingomonas populi | reverse complement strand
GCTGAATGACATACCGGCTGACGCCGGTAGGATCATCGGAGAGGGCTGAAGCCTTCATTGGTCCTTGTGGATGTGCTTGTCGAGATATCGCATGATGATGTCATCGGTGATGTTGCCGGATGTCGTTGAGAAGTAGCCCCTTTGCCAGAAGCGCTGCCCCCAGTAGCGCTTGCGGATATGCTCGAATTCCTGCTGTATTTTGCGCGAGGACCGTCCCTTTGCGCGGCGCACGAAGTCGCTGACCGAGATGTGCGGTGGGATTTCGACGAACATATGGACGTGGTCGCTCGACAGGACACCGTTGATGATCGTCACGTTCATCTCGGCGCACACTTGGCGGATGATCTCGCGAACCCGCAAGCGGACCTCCCCGCGCAGCACTTTATACCGATATTTCGGTGCCCAGACGAGATGGTAGCGATGATGGAATGTCGTGTGACAACCGGTCGAATATCCCATAGCGTGTAACCTCGGAAAAAAGAGACTCAACGCCCTACGGGCTGTCTCTTTTTTCCGAGGTTACACGCTATCGGCCGAGTCGATGGCTGAAGCCAGTATCCGACTGAAGTCGGAGGGGTTTCTCCTCACCGAGGACTCTAAA
>NZ_SGIS01000176.1 GCF_004208535.1 Sphingomonas populi | reverse complement strand
TTTGATCCGGTCCCATTGATCATCCCGAAGCGCATCGCAATCCATCGCTGATCTCCAAAAATCAGCCTTGAATCCGATTTAACAGCGATTGGGAATCCCTGATCCTTAAATCGTCACCACGTCCTAGCGCGGAGGGATTTTGTGATGGAAGTGAGTAGTGAAGCGGTAGTCCTCACTGTCGAGGATGGCGTGATCCAAATCGCCTTCGATCTAAGCGGCTCAGAGCCCGAATACCTTCTCATCTCCGCACCCCAGGTCGGTGGCGAAGCCACAGATGAGTTTTTTGGTCACGGCCATTATGTTGAATTGAAAGATCAAAATTTCGGGCGTTACGGCGGGCTGGCCGGGATTAGCATCCCAAGAGACGACCGGGTCGAGCTTCGTCTCGCGTTCGAAGTTCCAAACATCGGGATTGCGCTAACGATCAACACGCGAAAGCCCATGAGCTCCGCAATCCTATCCCAATTGCGCGGGTTGCAGGCCAGCTGAATGACATACCGGCTGACGCCGGTAGGATCATCGGAGAGGGCTGAAGCCTTCATTGGTCCTTGTGGATGTGCTTGTCGAGATATCGCATGATGATGTCATCGGTGATGTTGCCGGATGTCGTT
>NZ_SGIS01000175.1 GCF_004208535.1 Sphingomonas populi | reverse complement strand
ACCATCCTAATGGGAAAACCCGAGCCGTCTCGATCGCCATTCCCAGTTGGGAATATAGCTGGAGCCGTTCATGCTTGATCGTGTCGAGAAAGCGTGGCCTGATGACCGGGACCAGAGAACAGGAGACGATTATGGTAGCAAATCCGCAAACGGGTACGAAGGCAGCCACGGGGATTCACGCGCCAGTGAAACCATCGGCCGAACTTGGCGCGATCGTAGGGAGTGAAGCGCTTCCTCGCAGTGAGGTGGTCAGCAAGATTTGGGCTTACATCAAGGCAGAAAAGCTTCAGAACCCCGACAACAAACGTGAGATCGTCGCAGACGAAAAGCTCAGGAAGATCTTCGGTAAAGAGCGGGTGTCGATGTTTGAGATGAACAAACACATTTCGCAACACTTGACCAAGGCGTGATCGACGGCCGTTGATTTCCGTGCACAGCGACGGGATTAGCGCTGGGAAGGGGTGATGAGGTTAGCCGGGGCGCCGCCATTCGTCATGGCCGCCTCGGCCATGGCGGCATCGACGTCATCGTTGGCCTCCTTCATCGTGCGCTCTTGAGCTGCCCTGATTTCAGCATTGTTGCCTGCACTCTCAGCTTGGCGTCCGCACGCCGCTTGCAGCAGCATAGCACTGCC
>NZ_SGIS01000174.1 GCF_004208535.1 Sphingomonas populi | reverse complement strand
GCCATCAATCGCTACCTCAAGGAACACAACGCCGACCCAAAGCCCTTCGTCTGGACCAAGCCCGCCGCTCAAATCCTCGACAAGCTCTCCAGACTGCCTGCATCTTCCGTCTGAATCAGTGCACTAGCGAAGAGGTTGAGGATAGCCTGCCGCACGACCGGTATGGTCGGCTGCGGCGGCGGTCCTCGTCTCTTTTTTCGTCCCGCTGCGGGCGAGGCGGCGGAACTGGATGAAGGTATAAGCGACATCGTCATCAAGACATGTCGGTGTAGCCCTATCCAGGATCGCCTGCTGCGCGCGTTGATCGCCGATATCATCGTGGACGTCGACGATGAGGTGCGTGAGGTCGTGCTCACAAATCATTGGCGAGGCGGCCGGCACTCGGAACTTCGTGTTCGCAAGCCCCAAACTGGTGAGCACGGGTGCGCGACAGCCGAGGATGCGCTGGCAGTGATGCGCAGCATGGCCGGCCGGTGGTCCGACGAGCATATTGCCGCGTCGCTAAATCGAATGGGCCTGCCTATCGCGCGACAATCAGGATCGGAGCTTGCGTCAATCAGGATCGGAATCCGTGACCGCGTTGTTGCTAGTGTGTTCCGCCTGATTGTCGCTGGCAAGCGTTATGTTGGAAGTTGATTGTCGCGGCGC
>NZ_SGIS01000173.1 GCF_004208535.1 Sphingomonas populi | reverse complement strand
TCCAGCGAGATGAAAATCGCGGTAAGCTCCGTGCGAACAGCGGACGGCGCATTGGATCGATCGGCTTCAACAAGCATGTCGGCCTCCAGAGTTGGTTTTTTAGCGAGAGCAGTCTGGCAGAGTGCCGCTCGCTGTTCACCTCCTCATGGGATCTCCAGCGCCGTATCGTTCAGCGCCGCTGGCAGCGGCCATTCCATGCCGGACGCCTCGAACCGACGCACCGTCTCCCGCACCGTCGAGGCCGCCACGCCGAGCTGGCGGGCAACCGCGCGGGCCGGCATGTCCGCGTCTCGGATCAGCCTCAATATCTCGCGTACACGACGCATGCTCAGTCTCTCCGTCGGCATCGGACCTCCCCAAAAGGAGCGATCCTCGACGACCGAAACTAACCTTCCAAACACCGTCCCGGGTGGGCGGCATCATTCCGGAATGATGGGCGGCATCAAATCGGAATGCCGGGCGACATCATCTCGGAATGCCGGGCGCGATCACCCCGGAATCCGCAGGCCTGCGCCTCAAAACCTTCGATGAGGTCGTGTGCCAGAGCGATGTCATTGCGTTGCCCCGGTGATCCGATCAGGCGGATGGGAAGGCCCAGCGCCTCGCAAGCGGCATGAATCTTGGTGCTCAGTCCGCCGCGAGACCTACCCA
>NZ_SGIS01000172.1 GCF_004208535.1 Sphingomonas populi | reverse complement strand
CGACATCATACGACGGTCGGTCGAGAGTTAAGGCGCAACAGCAAGCCGACCAAGGCGTGGCCGAAGGGAGGGTATAGCGCGGTTCGCGCCCAGGAGCGCACCGACCTGCGAAGACGGCGGCATCGCCGCTTCAAGCTGGCGCGCCAGCCGGACCTGCGAAAGCTCGTGAAAAGCCGCCTTGCGATGGGATGCTCTCCCGAACAGATCGCTGGCCGACTGGCGCGTGAAGACAATGGCTTCTCGATCAGCCCCGAGTCAATCTATCGCTACATCTATCACCGCTCGGCACAGAAGGATTACTGGCATCGCCTGCTACCCCGCCGAAAGGCGCGGCGCGGTCGCTACGGGCGCCAGGGCGGTAGCCCTGTGAACTTCATCAAGCTGCGCCGGCCGCTCTGCGAAAGACCCCAAGAGGCTCAGGACCGGGCTCAACCAGGCCATTGGGAAGCCGATTACATGCTCTTCGCCAAACCCGGCTCCAACGTCCTCGTCCTCCACGAACGCACCTCGCGCTTCACCATCATCGACAAGCCGCAAAACCGCAAAGCCGAACTCACCGCACAGCGGATCGCATATCGGCTCCGTCTCATCCCCGACACCCTGCGAAAAACCATCAGCTTCGATAACGGCACCGAGTTCGCCGAGCATCACCAGCTCCACCAAAGCCT
>NZ_SGIS01000171.1 GCF_004208535.1 Sphingomonas populi | reverse complement strand
GATACGATCCTGGGAGAACTGGCCAGGATACCGGACATCACGCTTGCGGATCTGCGGAGCGCGCTTGCCGGGCAAGGGATCGCGGTGAGCGTGGCAGGCCTGTGGCGCTTTTTCGAGCGGCGGCAGATCACGCTTAAAAAAAGTCCGGGCATGCGACCGAGCAGGATCGCCCCGACGTCTTGATACGGCGCGAGGCGTGGTTCGAGGGTCAGCCCGATCTCGATCCGTACACGCTGGTGTTCATCGATGAGACCTCGGCCAATACGAAGATGGCCCGTCTGCATGGACGTGCGCCGCGCGGCGAACGGCTACGTGCCTCGATCCCGCACGGCCATTGGAAGACCACGACATTCGTCGGCGCCCTGACAACATTGGGCATGACCGCGCCGATGGTACTCGACGGACCGATGACCGGCGCGTGGTTCCTCGCCTATACCCAGCAGGTGCTCATACCCACGCTCCACCGGGGCGACGTCGTCATTCTCGACAACCTGCCCGCCCACAAGGGCGACGAGGTGCGCAAGGCAGTCGAGGCCGCCGGCGCGACGCTCCTGTTCCTTCCGCCATATTCGCCCGATTTCAACCCGATCGAAAACGCCTTCTCGAAACTCAAGACCTTGCTACGCAAAGCCGCCGCCAGAACGGTTGATGACCTCTGGCGCATTATCGGCCAATCTATCGACGAATTCACCCCCGCAGAGTGCAAAAA
>NZ_SGIS01000170.1 GCF_004208535.1 Sphingomonas populi | reverse complement strand
CACAGCGAACCGCCATCATCGTCTCGCTACCACTCCCGGTGTCGATGGCCGGACGCACCGCATCGCCAAGCTGCGTGCTCACCACCTATACCGACGGCGAGGCGTTTGCCTGATTGCTCGAACCAGCATGACCAGATGCCACGGCCACCATCTGGGAGCCGTGGCGTGACGGATCAGATCGAACGACGCTGACGAAGCTCATCACGGATTTCACGAAGCAGCGTGACGTCCTCAGGAACCGCGGCAGGCGTGTCGGCCTTCTTTGGCATCAGGCGATTGACCGAGCGGACGACGAGGAAAATGATGAAGGCGACGATGATGAAGTTCACCGCCTGCGTGATGAATTCGCCATAGCCGAGTAGCGGTACGCCTGCCTTCTTCAAGGCGGCGTAGTCAGAGAGGCTGCCAGCGTAGTTCGCGGGCACGGCACCGAGCGTCACGAAATAGCTCGAAAAGTCCAGGCCACCGAAGATTTTGCCGATAATCGGCATGAGGATATCGTCGGTGAGCGATGTGACGATCTTGCCGAACGCAGCGCCAATAATGACCGCGACCGCGAGATCGAGCACGTTACCGCGCATGACGAAGGTTTTGAATTCGTTGAACATGAGCTTCCCCTTTCTCGTTGCCAGCTGCTCCTGGTGACGTCAGACTGTAACGGGCATCGGGCGTAACGAACAGGGGGTTAAGATGGGGTGGGCAAGGGTAGCCTT
>NZ_SGIS01000017.1 GCF_004208535.1 Sphingomonas populi | reverse complement strand
CCCGCCGCTCCCCGGAGGGGAGAGGGCTTTTACGTGCATCAATGCGACCGACACTCATGAACGCGCCGCATAACCTCATCCCACATCCACGCCCTAATCAGCCACCACCCAGAAGCCTATCTCCCACCCACCGATGGCGCATGTCACCGGCGCACAGGAGTATCGCACATGGAAACACGCACGCTCGGCACCAGCGGTCTCGAGGTCTCGGCGCTCGGCTTCGGCTGCATGGGATTGAACTTCAGCTACGGCCAAGCGCTCGGCAGGGACGAGAGCGTCGCGCTGATCCGCACTGCGGTCGATCTCGGCGTCACCTTTTTCGACACCGCCGAAGTCTATGGCCCGTTCACCAATGAGGAGATCGTCGGCGAGGCGCTGCGCCCGGTGCGCGAGCAGGTGGTGATCGCGACCAAGTTCGGCTTCAACGCCGATAAGGGCGTGGCCGGCGGCCTCAACAGCCGGCCCGACCATATCCGCGCGGTATGCGACGCCTCGCTCAAGCGGCTCGGCGTCGAGGTGATCGATCTGTTCTACCAGCACCGCGTCGATACCGAAGTGCCGATCGAGGATGTCGCCGGAACGGTCCGGGATCTCATCGCCGAGGGCAAGGTCAAGCATTTCGGCCTGTCCGAAGCCGGCGTGGCGACGGTGCGCCGCGCGCATGTGGTCCAGCCGGTCGCGGCACTCCAGAACGAATATTCGCTGTGGACGCGCGGGCCAGAGACCAACGGCATCCTCGACGCATGTGCCGAACTCGGTATCGGCTTCGTGCCGTACAGCCCGCTCGGCAGGGGCTTCCTCACCGGCGCGATGGGCGCTGACAGCCAGCTTTCCGAAGGCGATTTCCGCAAGCTGCTGCCGCGTTTCACCCCCGAGGCGATGACGAAGAACCAGGCGCTGATCGGCCGGATCAGGACGATCGCCGACGCCAAGCAAGCGACCCCGGCGCAGATCGCGCTGGCGTGGCTGCTCGCCCAGCGCCCGTGGATCGTGCCGATCCCCGGCACCACCAAGCACCACCGGCTGGAGGAGAATCTCGGCGCGGTGAATGTCATGCTGAACGACGGCGATCTCGCCGACATTCGTACCGCGCTGGCCGAGATCGATGTCGAGGGCGAGCGCTATCCAGCCCAGTTCCTGGCGGCGACCGGCAATTGATCGCTTTCCGGCGCAGTGCGTCGCGCCGGCCTGATGTGGCATTGCCGGCTGTTCGTCCGCCGCGCGATCTGGCAAGGGCAGCGCGTCGTTCACCTGCCGGATGCCCGCATGCGCTTTCACCTCGACCGCTTCGATCTGGATGCTTTCGTCGCGGCGACGCTCGCCGAGGATATGGGGGACGCAGGCGACATCACGGCGGCGGCGGTGATCCCTGCCGAGGCGCGCTTCACCGGCGTGATGGACAGCCGCGACGCGATCGTCGTGGCGGGGCTGGGCGTGGCCGAAGCGTTCTTCCGTTCGCTCGATCCGAGTGTGGCGATCACCCGGCTGGTCGAGGACGGCGATCAGGTCGCGCCGGGTACTGAGCTGCTCCGGCTCGAAGGGGCCGCGCGCGCGATGCTTACCGCCGAGCGCTCCGCGCTCAACACCGTGCAACATCTGTCGGGCATCGCCACGCTGACCCGCGCCTATGTCGATGCGATCGCCGGCACCGGCGCGACCCTGCTCGACACGCGCAAGACCATCCCCGGCCTGCGCGTGCTGGAGAAATATGCGACTCGCATGGGCGGCGCCACCAACCACCGCATGGGGCTGTGGGATTCGGCGATGATCAAGGACAATCACGTCGCGGTCGCTGGCGATATCGGCGAGGCGGTGCGGCGCGCGAAGGCGGCGGGGATCGCGAGCATCATCGCCGAAGTCGATACGCTCGCCCAGATCGCGCCCGCACTTGACGCGGGCGCGACGCACCTGCTGCTCGACAATATGGCGCCCGACATGCTGCGCGAGGCGGTCGCCTTGGTGGCTGGCCGCGTGCCGACCGAAGCCTCGGGTGGGGTGCGGCTCGATACGATCCGCGCGATTGCCGAGAGCGGCGTGACCTATGTCAGCGTCGGGCGCATCACCCAGTCGGCGCCCGCCGCCGATATCGGGCTTGATTTCGCCGCGCTGTGAAGGCGATGGCGACCGGACACGAGGGGAGACGCCGCATGAAACTGTCGTACATCCTGCCGCTGCTGGCGCTGGCCTTGCCCGGTGTCGCGAGCGCGCAGGCGTTGCAATGCGCGATCCCCGCCTTTGTGCCGGCCCCGCGCCCCGAACTGCCGTCGATTAAGGAGCCGATGCGCAATCTGCCGATCGGCAGCTACACGCTCGCGCTCACCTGGGCGCCCGAATATTGCCAGGCGCACCGCCGCGACGCGGGTGCGCAGATCGAATGCGGCGGCGGCAACCGCTTCGGCTTCACGCTGCATGGGCTGTGGCCGGACGGGGTGGGGGCGGAGTGGCCGCAATATTGCCAGGCGACGCCGATCCTGCCGGCCGCGCTCATCAAGCAGCATCTGTGCTCGACGCCGTCGGCGCAGTTGCTCCAGCACGAATGGGCCAAGCACGGCACCTGCATGCCGACCACGCCTGCGGAGTATTTCAAGCGCTCGACCGGACTGTACGCGAAGCTGCGCTACCCCGACATGAACGCGCTCTCGCGCCGGCCGCTGACGGCGGGCGATTTCGCGGCGGCGTTCGCGGCGGCCAATCCGGGTCTGCCGGCCAGTGCGATCCGCGTGACCGCCAACCGCAGGGGCTGGCTCGACGAACTCTGGCTGTGCCTCGACAAGAGCTTCGCGTATGAGCGGTGCAAGCCCAATTCCGGTGGGGTCGCTGCGGGAGCGCCGCTAAAAATCTGGCGCGGCCGCCGCTAAACCGTCGCCCCGGCGCAGGCCGGGGCCGTTACGTAATTTGGCGATCCGGTCGCCCAAAACCCAGCGGCCCCGGCCTACGCCGGGGCGACGGTGATTACCGCTGCTCGACCACCGCGATCGACGGATGATGTTTGTCGAGATGCTTGTGGATGATCTTCAGATTGCGCGTGTTCGATCGGAACAGCGCATCGGGAATCGCGCCGATGAACGGGATCAGCCCGAGCGCGAAGTCGATGCCGACGTTGCCCATCATCCGCGCGATCTGCGTCTTGGACATGCCGAGGTTGCGCGCCTCCCACACCATCCACGCGCCCATCGCCGCGCCGACCGCGTCGCCACCGACCGGGATCAGGTCGAGGATCACGTCGAGACCGATCTTCCGGTTGATGCCGGGGATGACGAACAGCCCTTCGAGCAGATGCTCCATCGCCTCGATGCGCTTGCGCACGGCGGCGGCGTCCTTGCCGACATAGCCGGAGGCGAAACGGTGGAGCGGTTCGGGCTTGATGCGGGTTGCCTGGGTCATGTCACCTCAATTGGTGTCGCTGCGTAGCCGATTCAACGGATGCCATGCGCGCGGGTTCCCGGCCCACGCCTTGAGCCGCGCCGAAACCAGCGACCAGCGCAGTGGCCGCGCGATCGGCACGAACGCGACATCGGCGGCGAGCGCGGCGTCGGCATCGGCGATATGGCGCCCGCGCTCGGCCAGCGTCGGCGCGTCGCGCGCGGCGTCGATCGCGGCCTGCGCGGTGTCGCCGCACGGTTGGCACGCCATCGCCAGATACCAGCGCGCGCTGTCATACGGCGCGACCGCATCGACCAACCGCAGGTCGGCGGGGTCATTCAGCGCCACCCGCTGCGGCACGATGCCGATCCGCACGAGCGCGGCGGCGACATGCCCGTAGAGGATCGTCGCGCCCGGCCCAGCCGGCAGCGCGACGCGCAGGTACAAAGGCAGCGGGTGCATCTGGCGCCATTGCTGCACGCGCTCCGCCGGGGAGAGGTTGATCGCCCCGGCCTGCTGCCAGGTCGGCACGGCGGGCGGCGCGGCGGAATCGAGCTGTTCGGGCAGGATGCTCAGCGTCGCCGCCCAGCCGGGCGCGAACGCGGCGACGATCGCGTTGCGGTCGATCACCTGCGCGATCGCGGCGCGGTTGCCGGGATCGGCGAGGAAGCCGGTGCGATCGGCGATGGCCAGCCCGAACACCCCCGCCGCCGGATCGACCCGCAACGCGGCGGGCGCGATCGACGCCTGCGCAAGCAGCGGCCAGTCAGTGAACGTGCCACCCGTGACGAGACTGGTGTCATGATGCTGGAAATGCAGGATCGCTTTCGCCGCGCGTTCGCCGATCAGCCGTACCGAGGCTTGCCGGGGCGGCGCCGTGGCGTCGTCGTCCTCGGCACGGTTCGGGTCGAGCGCCGGGTGCAGTATCACCCCGTCGCGCCGGACGGTGCCGGCGCGGAACGGTCCGCTGCCACCGGGCGGGCGGGCGCGCAGGATGGCGAGTTCGGGCTGCGCGAACAGCTTGAGCAGATCGGGGCGTGGCCGGCTCAGCCGCACCTCGATCACCTCGGGCGTCATCTCGACGATTTCGTGGATCGCGGTGAGGAACGGGCGCAGCGGGTTGCGCGAGGCTGGCGAAAGCTGGCGCTTGAGGATCGTGACCACCTCGGCGGCGGTGACGGGCTCGCCGTCGCTCCACGTCGCATCGCGGATGCGGAAGATGTAGCTGCGGCCGTCATCAAGCACGGTCCAGCGCTCGGCGAGGCCGGGTTCGATCTGCCCCGCCGCGTCGAAGCGCACCAGCCCCTGCGCGGCCGAATCGAGCAGCAGCCGGTCGGGCGTGGTGAGGCTCCCACGCGCCGGATCGGCCAGCGTGGGCGCGCCGCCAATCGCGCTGACCACCACCGCGCCCGCATCCGATCGCGAGTCGCACCCGCCGGCAGCGAGCAACAGAATGAGAGGCAGTAGGCGACGCATCCGGGGTGTCTTGCCACCGCGCCGCCGTCGCCGCCACCTATCGCGCAAAAAAGCCCGGGGTCTGGTCGCGTTCGGGGTGCAGCATCGCGTCGATCCGCGCCGCGTCGTCTTCGGTGGCGGGGTTGTAGACGATCAGCCCGAGATCGGGCCGGCCATCGACCGCGAACGCCGAATATTCGAACGCGATCGGCCCAAGCACCGGATGGCGCAACTGCTTCAAACCCCCGCCGTAATAGCGCACGTCGTTATCCGCCCACAGCCGCGCGAAATCGGCACTCGTGGCGGACAGTTCCTCGACCAGCGCGCTCGCCTGCGCGGTGGCGCCAGCGCGTGTCACGTCGGCGCGGAACGCCGCGACGACGAAGCGGGCGACACTCTCCCAATCATATTGCGCGGCGCGGACGCGGGGATCGCAGAACAGGAAGCGCAGGATGTTGCGCTTGTCGGGCGGCAGCGCGCCGTAATCGGTCAGCACCAAGGCTGCGGCGCGATTCCACGCCACCACATCCCAGGTCAGCGTCTTGATGAGCGCGGGGCAATTGCCGAGCGCATCGAGCACGCGTTGCAGCCGCGGCGTGACGCCGTCGCTCGATTGATAGCGCACCTCGGGCGGGCGGCCGAGCGCGAGCAGGAAGATATGCTCGCGTTCGACATCGGTCAGCATCAGCGCGCGCGCGATGCGGTTGAGCACGTCGGCCGAGGGCGCGCCGCCGCGCCCCTGTTCGAGCCAGGTGTACCAGGTCGCGCTGATATGCGCGCGCTGCGCGACTTCCTCGCGGCGCAGGCCGGGCGTGCGGCGGCGGCCCGGCGCGAAGCCAAGCACCGCCGGATCGAGCCGGGTACGCCGGTCGCGCAAATAGGTGCCCAGCAAATTGTCGTCGGTGCGGCTCGCCATGCTGCCCGCTATACGCCGATATCATCGCGTCTTTAAGCAGATACGATAGCGCAAACGTGGGGCGAACATACGGTCTGGCGTACCCCATTGGCCTGTCCTATTGACAGCGCTGGCCCTGCCGTGCTGGTAGCGCTATCAAATCTAATAGACGACCGGAGTGGGATATGAGGGGCGGGACCGCAATTCAGAACAGCTTGCCAAGCGACTGGCAGGCCGGGCGTTTCCTCGGTCGTGTGCAGACCGCGCAAGGCCCGAGCCCGGTGCTGGTCATCGGCGGCGAACTGTTCGACATGTCCCGAGTCGCGCCGACCGTTTCGGCGCTGGTCGAAACGGGCGATTTTTCCGGCGCGGGCGGCGTGTCGCTCGGCGCGCTCGACCATGCCGATGTCACCGTCATCAGCCCGGTCGATCTGCAATGCGTGAAGGCGTGCGGCGTCACCTTCGCGGTGTCGGCGGTCGAGCGCGTTATCGAAGAGCGCGCGCGCGGTGACTGGGCCGCTGCCGGCGCGATCCGCGACAGCCTCGAAGCGCGCGTCGGCGGCTCGATCCGCTCGGTCGTGCCCGGTTCGGCCGAGGCGGCCGAACTCAAGGCGGCGCTGGTCGAGGCTGGCCTGTGGTCGCAATATCTCGAAGTCGCGATCGGCCCCGATGCCGAAGTGTTCACCAAGGCGCCGGTGCTCTCCACCGTCGGCGCCGGTGCCGAGATCGGCATCCGCTCCGATTCGAGCTGGAACAACCCAGAGCCGGAAATCGCGCTGCTCGTCGACAGCAAAGGCCAGGCGGTCGGCGCGTGCCTCGGCAACGACGTCAACCTGCGCGATTTCGAGGGACGCTCGGCGCTGCTGCTCGGCAAGGCCAAGGACAATAACGCATCGTGCTCGCTCGGGCCGTTCGTGCGGTTGTTCGACGACAGCTTCACGATCGACGACGTGCGCAAGGCCGAGGTTCGCCTCACCATCGAAGGCGAGGACAATTACCGCCTCGAAGGTGCGAGCAACATGGCCGAGATCAGCCGCGATCCGCTCGATCTCGTCAAGCAGACGCTGAGCGAGCATCAATATCCCGACGGCTTCGTGCTGTTCCTCGGCACGCTGTTCGCGCCGGTGCAGGACCGTGACGAGCCGGGCCGGGGCTTCACCCACAAGGTCGGCGATACGGTGCGGATCGAGAGCGCGCGGCTCGGCGAACTGGTCAACCGCGTGGTCTATTCGCGCGACGCGGCGCCGTGGGAAACCGGCATCGGCGCGTTCATTGCCAACCTCGCCGCGCGCGGCCTGCTCGGCGGCGCAGCGTGAGCACCGCACTCCTTCCTGTCGAAGACCGCGCCGTCTATCCGAGCCTCAAGGGCAAGCGCGTGCTGGTGACCGGCGGCGCGACCGGCATCGGCGCCGGTCTGGTCGAGGCGTTCGCGCGTGCCGGCGCGCGTGTTGCCTTTCTCGACATCAATGCCGAGGCGGGCGCGGCCCACGCGGCGCAGTTCGAAGGCGCGATCTTCAAGCCCTGCGACTTGCGCGATCTGGCCTTGCTCAAGGCAACGATCGAATCGATCATCGCCGAGTTCGGCGGCATCGACGTCCTCATCAACAACGCCGCCAGCGATGACCGCCACACGATCGACGAGATCACGCCCGACTATTGGGACGAGCGGATGGCGACCAACCTGCGCCACCTGCTGTTCGCCGCGCAGGCGGTGGTGCCCGGTATGCGCGCCAATGGCGGCGGCGTGATCCTCAACTTCGGGTCGATCTCCTGGCACCTCGGCCTCGCCGAACTGCTCCTGTACGAGACCGCCAAGGCCGGCATCGAAGGCATGACGCGCGCGATGGCGCGTGATTTCGGCCGCGACAACATCCGCGTCTCGACGATCGTGCCCGGCAACGTCCAGACGCCGCGCCAGGAACAATGGTACACGCCCGAGGGCGAGGCGGAGATCGTCGCCGCGCAATGCCTCGGCGGGCGCATCCAGCCCGCCGATGTCGCGGCGCTGGCGCTGTTCCTGGCTTCGGACGATGCGCGGATGTGTACCGGCCACAATTATTGGGTGGACGCGGGCTGGCGCTGATCCACGAAGCACGACACGATATCAGGTGGGATGAACGCCGGTAGCGGCGCAACAATAGGAGCAGGGTGTGACAGGTTCGGCGACATTATCCCCCGACCAGAAGCTGAATATGGGCTTCATCGCCATGATCGTGGCGGTGGCGACGATCGGCGGCTTCATGTTCGGCTATGATTCGGGTGTCATCAACGGCACGCAGAAGGGGCTGGAGGCCGCGTTCGATCTCGGCAAGCTCGGCCTCGGCATCAACGTCGGCGCGATCCTGATCGGGTCGTCGATCGGCGCGTTCATCGCCGGGCGTCTCGCCGACCGGATCGGCCGGCGCAGCGTGATGATGCTCGCCGCCGTGCTGTTCCTCATCAGCGCATTGCTCGCCGGCGCGGCGGGCAGCTCGGTGGTGTTCATCCTCGCCCGCATCATGGGTGGCCTTGGCGTCGGCGCGGCCAGCGTCATCTCGCCGGTGTACATCTCGGAAGTCACGCCGGCGGCGATCCGCGGGCGGCTGTCGAGCGTGCAGCAGGTGATGATCATCACCGGCCTCACCGGCGCGTTCGTCGCCAATTACGCGCTGGCGCGCTTCGCCGGCGGCTCGACCGCTGATTTCTGGTTCGGCTTCTCGGCGTGGCGCTGGATGTTCTGGCTCCAGGCGATCCCGGCCGCGATCTACCTCGTCGCTCTGTTCTTCATCCCGGAGAGCCCGCGCTTCCTCGTCAGCAAGGGCCGCGATGAGGACGCGCGCGGCGTGCTCACCCGGCTGCTCGGCAGCAACGAGGCCGATCGTAAGGTGACCGAGATTCGCGGCAGCCTCGCCGCCGATCACCACAAGCCCAAGCTGTCCGATCTGATCGACAAGACCACCGGCAAGATCCGTCCGATCCTGTGGGCGGGTATCGGCCTTGCGGTGTTCCAGCAGCTCGTCGGCATCAACGTCGTCTTCTATTACGGCGCGACCTTGTGGGAAGCGGTCGGCTTCTCCGAAAACGACGCGCTGATGACCAACATCCTGTCGGGTGTCCTCTCGATCGGCGCGTGCCTCGCGGCGATGGCGATGGTCGACAAGGTCGGCCGCAAGCCACTGCTGCTGATCGGGTCGGCCGGCATGACCGTGACGCTCGCCACCGTCGCCTGGGCGTTCTCGACAGCGGTGACCGGCGCCGACGGCGCGGTGACGCTGCCGGGCCACAACGGCGTGATCGCGTTGATCGCGGCCAACCTCTACACGATCTCGTTCAACATGAGCTGGGGCCCGATCATGTGGGTGATGCTCGGCGAGATGTTCCCGAACCAGATCCGCGGTTCGGGCCTCGCGGTGGCTGGTTTCGCGCAGTGGATCGCCAATGCGGCGATTTCGGTGAGCTTCCCCACGCTCGCCAAGTCGCCGGGCCTCGCGCTGACCTACACCGGCTATGCCGTGTTCGCGGCGATCTCGTTCTTCTTCGTCCAGAAGATGGTCAAGGAAACGCGCGGCCGCGAGCTGGAAGCGATGGAGGGATAAGTTGGATGGGGTGCTGGACGAGTTTCAGCACCCCACCTATTTTGGGGCCTGACGACATCATCTTACCCGTTCGTGCTGAGTAGTGATCGAGTAGGCGAAGCCGTATCGAGAGCACGTATCGAAGCACAGGGGATCGCGCGGGTCCTGTCCTTCGATACACTACCTCGATACGCCCTGCGGGCTACTTGGCAGTTACTCAGGACGAACGGAAATCTTTAACGCCTCGCGCTCAGCCTGGCGCCGATCATCCGGCCAGATCGAGACGGTTTACAGAGCTTCCTGCGCGCGTGCGCCGCGCCGGGCCGCCGGGCGGCGGCGTGGCGCAGCATCGGACTGGCGCCGGATCAGCTCATATTCGGCGACGAGATGCGCGCCTGACGCGTTCCTGTCGCTCGCCTTGCGCGCGCGGATTTCGCGGACCAGCATGTCGATCGCCATGCGCGACATATCGATGACCGGCTGGCGGATCGTGGTCAGTTCGGGCCAGATCGTCGTCGCCAGCGCGGTATCGTCGAACCCGCACACCGTCAGATCGCCCGGCACATCGAGCCCGCGCCGGTGCGCGATCGCCACCGCCGCTGCCGCCATGTCGTCGTTCGACGCGAAGATCGCCGACGGCGGGTTGGCAAGTTCGAGCAACTGATCGGCGGCATCGAGGCCCGATCGATAGGTGAACAGCCCTTCCGCGATCAGCTCGGGCGCTTCCGCCAGCTTCAGGTCGATGAGCGCGGCGCGATAGCCTTCGAGCCGCTCGGCGCTCGCGGTCAAATTCGGGTTGCCGGTGATGAAGCCGATCCGGTTGTGGCCGAGCGCGCCGAGGTGACGCGTCATGTCATAGGCGGCCTGGCGATCGTCGATGCTGACCGACATCGCCCAGTCCGGCGCATGGCTGGTCGCCACCGCCACCACGGGGAGATCGGTCGCCTCCAGCGCGCTGAGGATCGAGGGCGAGTCACTGAGCGGCGGCGGCAGCACGATGCCATCGACCCGGCCGCGCAGCAGATGTTCGATCGCGGATTGCCCGCTGTCGTCGTCGTCGCATTTCTCGACGACGATCTGCACGTTGCTGCGGCTCGCCTGATCGAGACTGCCGACCAGGAACGCGCTCAGATAGGCGAAGCTCGGGTTCGAATGGAGCAGGCCGATGCGGATCTCGTCGCCGCCGGCCAGCGTCCGCGCTGCCGCGCTGGGGCGATAGTTGAGCGCGGTGATCGCTTCCTCGACACGCCGGCGCGTTTCGTCGCGCACGTTCGCCTCATGGTTGATGACCCTGCTCACCGTCATCGGTGACACGCCAGCCTGCGCCGCGACATCGTTGATCGTCGGCACGTTGCGTTGGCGCCGGAGGCCGCGGGGTTCCTTCAATGTAATACCTTTCGCAGACCAGTTTACGCACCCGCGAACAATGTGCAAGCTCGGGAAGGTCGCGGTCCCCTAACCCAATTCACTGCTGAGCAGCAAAAAACCTTGCACCCCCCGCGCGCGACGGCGGCTCATTTGCCCTGTCCGGGCGCGAATGGGAATGTCTGCCCCTTGTACCAGTCAAGATCATGCTCGGGTGCCGCCTCGCCCGCCGGCAGCGGCAGGTGGTTGAGCGACATCCAATAGGCGAGGCTCGCGTCGCGCCACCAGCGCGCCTCGCGCTCCTGGATGGCGAGATAGGTCGCGGTTTTCTGCCAGCGCTCGGCATCGACCAGTGGCTTCAGCCCGTCCCAGCGCGCGCGCATGCCGGTGACATAGGCGATGCCGCGATCGTAATGGGCGATCAACTCGGCCCAGAGCGTGCGGCCCGATGCCATCTTCCGGTCCCATGCGACATGGTGGAACCACAACAGGTCGCGCTCGGGCGTCAGCGTGGGGTCGGCGAAGATCTTCGCGAGCGGCGGCGCATATTGCGACACCGCGTCGCTGCCAGTGGCGGTGCGGTCGAAACCGATGCCCTTGGCGTCGGCGCGATTGTAATAGACCGGATTCCATTCCGGGCGCTTGAGATCGGCGATCCACGGTGCCGGCCCGTAGTGGCCCGACGTGCTCATCTGGTGGGCGAGGCCGAGCGGCGTCATGTAATCGACCACCGCCTCGCGCGAGCCCTGCATCATCGCCACGCTGGTATCGACGACTTTGGGATCGGTGCCGAGCGTCTGCTCGGCCCATTCGCGCGCGATCCCCTCCGACGACAGCGACGGGTCCCACGCTAACCGCCCGAAAGCATACCAGTTCGCCTGGTTGAAGGTCGATCCCGACCAGTCGCGGTCGCGCCCGATATTGGCGACGCCGGCGATGCCGGTGAGCTTGTGCCCCTCGATCGACCCGTCGATCACCCGCGCTACGGTCGAGCCGGGGCCGCGCTCATAGGTGTCGGAGTCGAGCGTTTCCTTGAACAGCGGCGCGAGATAGGCGAGGTGAGTCGCGAAGCCGAGATATTCCTTGGTGATCTGGAATTCCATCATCAGCGGCGTCTTCGGCATCGCGCCGAACAGCGGATGGAACGGTTCACGCGGCTGGAAATCGATCGCGCCGTTCTTCACCTGCAGGATCACGTTGTTCGCGAAGGTGCCGTCGAGCGGCTTGAACTCGCTATACGCCTGCTTGGCGCGGTCCTCGGCGTTGGTCTCGGCATAGACGAACGCGCGCCACATGATGATGCCGCCGTGCGGCGCGACCGCCGCCGCCATCATGTTGGCGCCATCGGCGTGGCTGCGGTGGTAATCGCGCGGGCCGGGCTGGCCTTCGCTGTTGGCCTTGACGAGGAAGCCGCCGAAATCGGGGATGGCGCGGTAGATTTCGTCGGCCTTGGCCTTCCACCACGCCGCGACCTGCGGGTCGAGCGGATCGGCGGTCTTCAGCCCGCCGATCTCGATCGGCGCCGAGAAGCGCGCCGACAGATAGACCTTGATGCCATAGGGCCGGAAGATGTCGGCGAGCGCCGCCGCCTTGGCGATGTACGGCGCGGTCAGGCTGTCCGGCTTGGCGTTGACGTTGTTGAGGACGGTGCCGTTGATGCCGATCGAGGCATTGGCGCGCGCATAGTCCACGTAGCGCGGGTCGCGGAAATCGGGGAGCGTCCACCAGTCCCACAAGGATTGCCCGGCGTAGCCACGCTCTATCGAGCCGTCGAGATTGTCCCAATGATCGAGCATGCGCAATTTGATGCGCGGCGCAGAGGTGAGGGTAGCGGTATCCACGCTGCCGCCGGTGTGCGCGTGGCGGATCAGCGCGAACGCGCCGTACAGGATCGCGACGTCGCTGTTGCCGGTGACGAGCGTGACGGCGCGGCCGGCGAGTCGCACCTGCCGCACCGCATAGCCTTCGCCCCCAAGCGTGCCCAGCTTCAGCCCAAGCGCGCTGACCTCGGGTGCAGTGGCGCGCTCCAGCACGATCGGGTGTGAGGCGCGGGGCAGTCCGCGCCGCAGTTCGGCAGCGGCGACAGCGAGCGTCGGCGAGCTTTGCGGGACGGAAATCGCCGCAGCGCCGGGTTGGCCGTAGCGCAACCAAAGGTCATAACCATCTTCGGCGTTTGCCACGCCGGTGGTCATACCAAAAAGCGCGATACCCGCGCACAGCGTCTTTACGAGTTTCACATGCCTCTCCCGCCGTTCGCGCCATTGACAACGGCGCCCGGTATCGTGAGTGATATCGCTATCACCACGACGGCAGCACAGCAATGCCGCGTTTTATGAGAAAAAAGCAGGAGAGGCTTGGTGATGCGACGATCGACTACGGATGTGCCGGGTGGCGACGGGCCATCGATGCCGCCGGTGTCAGAACGCGCTTCCAATTTGCGCGCGCGCCCTGCATATGATCTGACCAATTCCTGGGAGATGGTCATGTCGTGGTGCGCAAAGCTGTGAACAGCCGTCGCGATTTCCTGCGCTGGAGCGCGGGCGTCTCGATGCTGACGCTGCTGCCCGCCGCGACTCGGGCCGCGCTGCCGGTCTATAAGGATGCGCGCGCGCCGATCGATCTGCGCGTGCGCGACCTGATGGCGCGGATGACGCTCGACGAAAAGGTCGCGCAACTCGATGTGCTCTCCACCCGCAAGCGCGCGGTGATGGCGCCCGATGGCGGGTTCGATGCCGCGCGCGCCGACACGCTCCATCCTTCCGGCATCGGCCAGATCACCCGTCCGTCCGACCTCGCCGGCGCCGCCACCGCGACCAACACCGGCGCCGACGTGAGTGGCCGCTGGCGCACCCCCGCCAACACGATCGCGTTCGTCAACGCGGCGCAAGACTGGGCGCGGACGCGCACGCGGCTGGGCATCCCGATCCTGTTCCACGAGGAAGGGCTGCACGGCTATATGGCGCCCGACGCGACCAGCTTCCCGCAGGCGATCGCGCTCGCCGGCACGTTCGATCGCGATCTCGTCCAGCGCGCCAACAGCGTCATCGCGCGCGAGGTGCGCGCGCACGGATCGACCCTGGTGCTGTCGCCGGTCGTCGATATCGCGCGCGATCCGCGCTGGGGCCGGATCGAGGAAACCTTCGGCGAAGATCCCTATCTGTGCGGCGAGATGGGCGTCGCCGCCGTCGTTGGATTGCAGGGCGAGGGCCGCGAACTCGCGCCCGGCAAGGTCCACGCCACGCTCAAGCACATGACCGGCCACGGCCAGCCGCAAGCCGGCGACAATATCGCGCCGGCCTTGCTCGGCGAGCGCGAGTTGCGCTCGGCATTCTTCCCGCCGTTCCGCGCGGTGGTGTCACGCACCGGCATCGGCGCGGTGATGCCGTCGTATAACGAGATCGACGGCGTGCCGAGCCACGGCAACCGCTGGCTGCTGACCGATGTGTTGCGCGGCGAATGGGGTTTCGACGGCGCGATCGTCAGCGATTACGCCGCGATCGGCGAACTCGCGACGCTCCACCACGTCGCCGCCGACGCGGGCGAGGCGGCGCGGATCGCGCTCGATGCTGGCGTCGATTGCGACTTGCCCGACGGCAGGAGCTACGGCGCGCTCGCCGATCTGGTCCGCGCCGGCACGGTGCCGCTCGCCAACGTCGATGCGGCGTGCCGGCGCATGCTGACGATGAAGTTCCGCGCCGGGCTGTTCGAAGCGGCACCCGCCGATCCGCGCGCCGCCGCCAGCCTCACCGGCAATGCCGATGCCCGCGCGATCGCGCTGGAAGCGGCGCGCAAGAGCATCGCCTTGCTCGTCAACGACGGCACCTTGCCGCTCGACGCCAGGGCGCTCAAGCGCGTCGCGGTGATCGGCCCCAATGCCGCCATCGCCCGGCTCGGCGGCTATTCCTCCGTTCCCAAGGCGACCGTCTCGCTGCTTGACGGCGTCAAAGCGCATCTCGCCGGTAAGGCGGAGGTCGTCCACGCGCAGGGCGTGTTCATCACCCGCAGCGAGGATCGCTCCGCCAACGACGTTCAGCTCGCCGATCCGCCACGCAACCGCACGCTGATCGCCGAGGCCGTCGCGGTCGCCAGGACCGCCGACGTCATCCTGCTCGCGATCGGCGACACCGAACAGACCAGCCGCGAAGGCTATGCCGCCAACCATCTCGGTGACCGCGTCGATCTCGATCTGCTCGGCGAACAGAACGCGCTGTTCGCCGCGATGAAGGCGACCGGCAAGCCGGTGGTGGTGATCGCGATCAACGGTCGCCCGCCCTCCTGGCCGACCGTCGTCGCGCAGGCCAACGCGCTGCTCGAATGCTGGTACGTCGGGCAAGAGGGCGGCACCGCGATCGCCGAGGCGGTGTTCGGCGCGATCAACCCCGGCGCCAAGCTGCCGGTGACGGTGGTGCGCGAGGTCGGCCAGGTGCCGCTCTATTATGATCACAAGCCGACCGCGCTGCGCGGCTATCTGTTCGCGGACAAGGCGCCGCTGTTCCCGTTCGGCTTCGGCCTCAGCTATACGACCTTCGAGATCGGCACGCCGCGTCTGTCCGCACCGCGCATCGCGCGCGAGGGGACCGTAACCGTCGAGGTCGATGTCCGCAACACCGGCGCGCGCGCGGGCGACGAGGTGGTGCAGCTCTACATCCGCGATCAGGTCTCGTCAGTCAGCCGCCCGGTCCGCGAACTCAAGGGGTTCGAGCGCGTCACGCTTGCGCCCGGCGAGCGCCGCACGCTTCACTTCGAGCTTGGCCCCGAGGCGTTCCGCCTGTGGAACGCCGAGATGCGCGAAGTCGTCGAGCCGGGCCTGTTCGACATCATGGCGGGGCCGAACTCCGCCGATCTCAAAACCGTCACTCTCGAAATAGCCTGAGGAGCACCATGCCAAAGATCGTATCCGCCAAAGTCATCATCACCTCGCCGGGTCGCAACTTCGTCACGCTCAAGATCGAGTGTGACGACGGCACCACCGGCGTTGGCGACGCGACGCTCAATGGCCGCGAACTGTCGGTGGCGAGCTACCTGACCGATCACGTCATCCCCTGCCTGATCGGCCGCGACGCGCACCGCATCGAGGATATCTGGCAGTATCTCTACAAGGGCGCCTATTGGCGGCGCGGCCCGGTGACGATGAGCGCGATCGCCGCCGTCGATACCGCCTTGTGGGACATCAAGGGCAAGCTCGCCGGCCTGCCGGTCTATCAGTTGCTCGGCGGCGCGAGCCGCGAGAGCGTGATGGTCTATGGCCATGCCAACGGCACCACGATCGAGGACACCGTCAAGGTCGCGCTCGATTATCAGGCGCAGGGCTACAAGGCGATCCGCATCCAGTGCGGCGTGCCCGGCATGGCCTCGACCTACGGCGTGTCGAAGGACAAATATTTCTACGAACCGGCCGACGCCGATCTGCCGACCGAGAACGTCTGGAACACGTCGAAATACATGCGCGTCGTGCCCGAGCTGTTCAAGGCGGCGCGCGAGGCGCTGGGTTGGGACGTTCACTTGCTCCACGACATCCACCACCGCCTGACGCCGATCGAGGCGGGGCGGCTCGGCAAGGATCTCGAGCCGTATCGGCCGTTCTGGCTGGAGGATGCGACGCCAGCCGAGAATCAAGAAGCGTTCAAGCTGATCCGCCAGCACACCACCACGCCGCTCGCGGTGGGGGAGATCTTCAACTCGATCTGGGATGCCAAGGATCTCATCGAGAACCAGTTGATCGACTATATCCGCGCGACCGTGGTCCATGCCGGCGGCATCACCCATCTGCGCCGCATCGCCGCGCTCGCCGATATGTATCAGGTCAAGACCGGCTGCCACGGCGCGACTGATCTGTCGCCGGTGTGCATGGCGGCGGCGCTGCACTTCGATCTGTCGGTGCCCAATTTCGGCGTGCAGGAATATATGCGCCACACGCCCGAGACCGACGCGGTGTTCCCGCACGCCTATACCTTCGCGAACGGCGCGATGCATCCCGGCGAAGCGCCCGGCCTCGGCGTCGATATCGATGAGGACCTCGCCAAGGGCTATGAATATAACCGCGCCTTCCTGCCGGTGAACCGGCTCGAAGACGGCACGATGTTCAACTGGTGAGCGAGTCCGCCGCCTTGCCGCGAAAGCCGCGCGGCCGCATCCGCTGGGTGATCTGCGCCTTGCTGTTCGCGGCGGTGGTACTGAGCTATATCGACCGGCTCGTGCTGCCGGTGCTCAAGCCCTCGCTCCAGGCCGAATATGGCTGGAGCGAGCAGGGCTATGCCGATCTCGCGATCTGGTTTCAGGGTGCCTACGGCCTCGCTTATGTGCTGTTCGGGCGGCTGGTCGACCGGTTCGGCGCGCGGATCGGCTATACGGTCGCGGTGACGCTTTGGACGATCGGCCACGTCGCGCACGCGCTGTTCACCTCGACCACCGGCATGCTGATCGCACGCGTGCCGCTCGCGATCGGCGAGGCGGGCGCGTTCCCTGCGGCGCTCTCGGCGACCAACGAATGGTTCCCCAAGTCCGAACGCGCGCTGGCGATCGGCATCTTCAACGCCGGCTCGAACGTCGGCGCGATCGTCACGCCGCTGATCGTGCCGGTGATCGCGCTGACGTTCGGCTGGCGGATGGCGTTCATCGCCACCGGCGCGCTGACCATCCTGTGGCTGGTGGCGTGGCTCGGCTTCTACCGCCGCCCGCGCGACCACACGCGCGTCACGGCCGAGGAACTGGCGTGGATCGAGCATGAGCCGGCCGAGGCGGCGCGGCCGATCCCGTGGCGGACCTTGCTCGGGATGCGCCAGACCTGGGCCTATATGCTTGGTCGCTTCCTGATCGATCCGGTGTGGTGGACCTTCCTGTTCTGGCTGCCCGATTTCTTCAACCGGCAATACCACGTCAAGATGCTCGATTTCGGGCCGCCGCTGGTCGCGGTGTATGTGCTCGCCGATATCGGCTCGATCGGTGGCGGCTGGCTGTCGTCGCTGCTGCTGCTGCGCGGCTGGCGTGTCGGGCGCGCGCGCAAGACGGCGATGTTCGTCTGCGCCTTGTTCGCGTTGCCGATCGCCTTCGCGACTCACGCGCCGAGCATGTGGTGGGCGGTGCTGCTGATCGGGCTTGCCTGCGCGGCGCATCAGGGCTTTTCCGCCAACGTCTTCGCGCTGCCGGGTGATCTGTTCCCACGCGGTCGCGCGGGGTCGGTGATCGGGCTGGGCGGGCTGTCGGGCGCGGTCGGCGGCATGCTGATGGCGAAGTTCGCCGGGGTGATCCTCGCGACCGTCGGCAGCTATCAGCCGATCTTCCTCGTCGCGGCCTGCGCCTATCTGGTCGCGCTGCTGGTCATCCATCTGCTCGTGCCGGGCTATGATGCGGTGAAGCTTGATGGAAATGCGACATGACGTGGTTTGTCACTTGACACGAATTGGCCAGACATTAGAAATGGTAACGTTATCAGGCGAGCCAAGGTGGTTTGCGGGTGACCCGGAATTTTCAGGATGCCAGCCATCCGATGCGTGTTTTTCAGAGATACACTCCCCAGTGTAGACCTTCGGGGGTCGGCCAGTCGGCCGGCCCCCTTTTTCTTGTGAGGAACGGTTGATGCGTACCCTGTTCAAGGCGTTGCTGCTGGCTTGGGGCATCGGCGGCATGGTCTCAGCGGCGCAGGCCGCGCCAGCATGTTCGTGGCAGGCGGCCTGGGCCTCCGCGCAATTGGCGCCCGATGCCGCCAACGCGATGCCGGCGGCGGGCATGACCGGCGCGACGCTGCGTGAGATCGTCCGCCCGACGCTTGGTGCGAGCAAGCTGCGCGTGCGCTTCTCCAACGCGTTCGGCGGCACGCCGCTGGTGATCCTCGGTGCCGGGCTGGCGCGCTCCGCCGACAACCATAGCAACCGGATCGATCCGGCCAGCCGCCGCACGCTGACCTTCGCAGGCGCGGCGGGCATCACCATCCCGCCCGGTGCGGACTGGCTCTCCGATCCCGTCGCGCTCGACGTGAAGGCGTTCGACGATCTCGCCATTTCGCTGCGCGCAAGCGGCGATCCCGCCAGCCAGACCGCGCATCCCGGCTCGCGCGCGACCTCCTATGTCGCCGCCGGCGACCAGGTCGCGGCGGCGACGCTGACCGGCGCGACCCCGGTCGATCATTGGTATCTGCTCTCCGGCATCGAGGTCGAGCGCTGCGCGGCGGCGAACGGCATCGTCACGCTCGGCGATTCGATCACCGACGGGCGTGGTTCGACCACCAACGGTAACGATCGCTGGCCCGACGTGCTCGCGCGCCGGCTCGGCGGCGAGGCGGCGGTGCTCAACCAGGGCATCGGCGGCAATCGCGTGCTGCTCGACGGTCTCGGCCCCAGCGCGCTGGCGCGGCTCGATCGGGACGTGCTCGCGCAACCGGGCGTGCGCTACGTGCTGGTGCTGGAGGGGATCAACGATCTCGGCGTGCTGACCCGGCTCGAAGCCAAGACCCCGGCTGAGCGCAAGGCGTTCGTCACCCAGCTCACCGCCGGCTATGCGCAGATCGTCGCGCGGGCGCATGCGCGCGGGATGAAGGTCTATGGCGCGACGATCACGCCCGATACGGGGAGCGAGTATTACCACCCCGACGCCGGCAGCGAAGCCGACCGGCAGGCGATCAACGCCTGGATTCGCGCGCCAGGCCATTTCGACGCGGTGGTCGATTTCGACGCTGTGACGCGCGACCCCGCCAACCCGTCGCGGCTCGCGCCCGCGTTCGATTCGGGCGATCACCTCCACCCCAATCCGGCCGGCTACAAGGCGATGGGCGAGGCGGTGCCGCTGGCGCTGTTCCGCTAAACGTCCAAACCCGTTCGTGCCGAGCGAAGTCGAGGCACCTGCGCTTGGGTCTGCCCCTCGACTTCGCTCGGGGCGAACGGGCGAAGGTATGCCCGTCAGGCGACGGCTTTGCCGTGACGCCCGGCGAGATCGACGATATAATGCCACGCCACCCGGCCTGACCGGCTGCCGCGCCGCGTCGCCCAGCCGACTGCCTCCTGCGCGTCGAACGGCAGGTCGAGCGCCTGCGCATAGCCTGCGACGATGCCGAGATACGTGTCCTGATCGATGACATGGAAGCCGAGGCTCAGCCCGAACCGGTCGGCCAGCGCGAGATTGTCGTCGACTGAATCGCGCGGGTTGATCGCGTTATCCTGCTCTTCCAGGTTGCGCGGCACGAGATGGCGGCGGTTCGAGGTGACGAACAGCCGCGCATTGCCGGGCCGCGCCTCCGCGCCGCCGTCGAGCATCGAGCGCAGCGCCCGCGCATCGCTCGCCGCGTCGAAGCCGAGATCGTCGATGAAGATCGCGAACGCGCGCGGCACCGCCGCGATGAACGCGAACAACGCGGGCATCGTCTCCAGCCCGGCGCCGATCACCTCGATCAGCGCGAGGTTGGCGCCCTCCGCCTGCACCGCGCCGGTACAGCTCTTGACCAAAGCCGACTTGCCGGTGCCGCGCGCGCCCCACAGCAGCACGTCATGCGCCGCCGCGCCGCGCGCCAGCCGGTCGAGATTGTCGAGCAACGCCTGTTTCTGCGCGGCAAGCCCGAAGATCCGTTCGAGCGGCACCGGCGCGAACGCGCGCGCCGCCGCCAGCGTGTCGCCGCGCCAGACATAGGCCGGGTGCGCGAGCGGGTCGGCGGGGGCGGGGCGGGGCGGTGCGATCCGCTCCAGCGCAGCGGCGATCCGCTCGATCGGGTCTGTCATTGGTGTCTTCCTCAGCGAGAGCGTTCGCGCTGTATCGCCACCGAGCGCCAACGCAACCTACCTGTTCCCCCGCGAAGGCGGGGGTCCAGAGCCAAGCAGTGCGCCGCCCGTGGCTCTGGACCCCCGCTTTTGCGGGGGAACTACGTGTTCAAAGCCTTCAACGCCGCCGTCGCAGCCGCGCGATCGGTAAACCCCGGATCAGCCAGCGCCGCACGGATCTGCGCCGCCGCCTCGCCGTTCCGGTTCAAATCCCCCAGCGCCTGCCCGAGATGCCAGCGCAGCGTCGCATCGCCCGGCGCGATCGCCACCGCCTTCTGGAACAGTTGCAGCGCGAGATCGGTCTTGCCGAGTTGGTACAGCGCCCAGCCATAGGCATCGGTCGCCGCCGGGTTCATTGGCGCCAGCGCATAGGCGGCCTTGGCGTAGCTGCGCCCGGTGTCGGCATCACCATCGCCGGTATAGGCGAAAGCAAGCTCGGCGAGCATCGCCGCATCGCGGTCGCCGATCTGCTGGCGCAGACCCTCCAACGTGTCGATCGCATCGTCATATTGCCCGGCCGCGATCTGCCAGTGCGCGGCGATGCGCTGCGCGGCGATGCTCTGCGGGTTCTGCGACAGGAACTTGGTGAGCGCGTCGAGCGCGGCGGGGCGCTGCGCGGCGCGGTCGAGCGCATCCACCATACGCAGCATCGTCGGCTCGTCGAAGCGGATGTCGGCGGCGCGGGTATAGGCGCGCGCGGCCTCGCCGAACCGCCCCATCGCCGCGAGCGTATCGCCCAGCGCGAGCCACGTCGCGGGCGCACCGGGCAGGATGTGCGTGATCGCCTGCGCCTCGCCGAGCGCGCCATTCTGGTTACCCGCCTCCAGCAGCCCGCGCACCGCGCCCAGCCGCGCGACCGGCTCGCCCGGTTGCGCGGCGGCGGCGGCGCTGAGCGCGGCGGGCGTGTCGTCAGTGCCAAACGGTGCCGCGCCCGGCCGCGCCGGCCAGAACGAACGGTCGAGATAGGGCGCCGCCCAGTTGCGCTCGCCCGATTGCTCGAACGCGCGCGCGACCAAGGTCAGCGTGTAGCTGTCCGCATCGCCACGCAAAGCCGCCGGCCGCAGCGCCGCCAGCGCGCCGCGCGCATCACCGGCGCGCAACGTGGCAAGCCCAAGCAGCCGCTTGGCGGTGAGGTTCATCGGCTGCTGGCTGGCGAGCGCGCTCCACTGGTCGATCGCCTGCTGGTACGCCCCCGCCTGATAGGCGAGCATCCCGCCGAGCAATCGCACGCCGGGCACATCCCCGAGTGTGTTCGCGGTGCGCGTCAGCAAGGTGCGCGCGAGGTCGTATTTGCCAGCACGCGCCGCGAGCACCGCCTGCAAGTAATACGCCCGCGCATCGTCCGGCCGCGCATCGAGCGCCTTGCGTGTCGCCGCCAGCATGTCCTGATAGCGCCCGACATCGCCGAGCGTCGCGGCATAATCGATCAGCGCGTCGTAATAATAGGCATCGTGCGACAGCGCCGCCTCGAACCACGGCAGCGCCGCGACCAGCCCATATTGCGCACGCACCAGTTCGCCGCGCAGCGTCAGCGCGGCGAGGTTGTTCGGGCTGGCGTGGACCGCGCGCGCGGTCGCGTCGATCGCGCCCGCCAGGTTCCCGGCGGCGAAGCGGATTCTGCCGAGATCGGCCCAGCCGGCGCCGTCGCCGGGGTTGGCGTCGAGCAGACGGCCGAGCAACGCTTCGCCCTCGGGGCCATGCCCCTTGGCGGCGAGCGCCAGCGCGGCGATTCGCACCGCATAGCCGGCGAAGCGCGGCTGCGCCTTGGCCGCCTCGGCCAGCGCGCGATCGGGATCGCCTTCGAGCAGCGCGGCATGCGCGTAGAGCTGGTGCGCGCGGCCGGGATCGAACCCATCGTCGCGCGCGCGATCGAGTTCGCCCTCGGCCGAAGTGCCGTCACCGAGCGCGAGATAGGCGCGCGCCAGCACGGCATGCGCGAGGCCCCAGTTGGGATCGGCCTTGATGGCAAGCTGCGCGTGCAGCCGCGCCGCGCTGTAATTGCCCGCGTCGAGCAACGTGAGGCTCTGCGCCAACTCGCCGCGCGCATTGCCGGCGTCGGCACGCGCCGGGGTGATCGCCCCGAACGCGAAAACGCACGCGCCCGCGACGGCGGCGATCGCGCCGCTCGCCACCAGCGCGATTCGATACAGCGTGCGACGCTCAGGCATGGAGATCATAGCTCTTCAAAAGATCGTAGAGGGTCGGCCGGCTGATGCCGAGCAGCTTGGCGGTGTTCGAGATATTGCCCTCGGCGCGCGCCAGCGCCTGGCGGATCGTCTTGCGATCGGCGCCCTCCCGCGCGGCGCGCAGGTTGAGCGGCACCTCCTCGGCGCCCTCAGCAAGATCGAGATCGGCGGCGGTGACGAGCTTGCCCTCCGCCATGATGACCGCGCGCTTCATCCGGTTCTCCAGTTCGCGGACATTGCCCGGCCAGCCCCACGCATCAATCGCGGCGCGCGCGTCGGGTGCGAGTCCGGTCACGGCGGATTGCATCGTCCGCGCGTATTTCTTGAGGAAATGGCTGGCGAGCAAGCTGGCGTCGCCGCTGCGCTCTGCCAGCGACGGGATTCGCACGACGATCTCGGCGAGCCGGTAATACAGGTCTTCGCGGAACGACCCGTCCGCCACCATCGCATCGATATCGCGGTGAGTGGCGCAGACGATTCGCGTATCGACCGCGATCGGCTTGCGCCCGCCGATCCGCTCGATCACGCGTTCCTGCAAAAACCGCAGCAGCTTGACCTGCAACGGCAAGGGTACATCGCCGATTTCGTCGAGAAACAGCGTGCCGCCGCGCGCCTGTTCGATCTTGCCTTCGGTGGTCTTGATCGCGCCGGTGAACGCGCCTTTCTCATGCCCGAACAATTCGCTTTCGAGCAACGTCTCAGGGATAGCGGCGCAGTTGATCGCGACGAAATTCCCGCGCGCGCGGCGGCTGGTGTCGTGCAGCCCGCGCGCGAGCAATTCCTTGCCGGTGCCGCTCGCGCCCAGCAGCATCACCGACACGTCGGCGCCGGCGACCCGCTCGATCGTGCGCGTCACCTTGAGCATCTCGGGCGCGGCGGTGATCATCCCGCCCAGCGCGGTGCCGCTCGCGCGCTCGGCGAGGCGGCGGTTCTCCGCCTCCAGCGCGTGAACATGAAAGGCACGGGCCACGATCAGCCCGAGCGCGTCGATGTCGATCGGCTTCTGGTAGAAATCCCACGCCCCGTCCGCGATCGCCTGCCGTGCGGAGTCGCGCGCGCCGTGGCCCGAGGCGACGATCACCTTGGTATCGGGCTTGAGCGCGAGGATCTCGGCGAGCATCGCGAACCCCTCGGTCACGCCATCGGGATCGGGCGGCAGCCCGAGATCGAGCGTGACGACCGCCGGCTCCTCCGCGCGCACCGCGTCGATCGCGCTCGCGCGGTCGCTGGCGACGATCACCTCATAGCCTTCATACGCCCAGCGCAACTGGCGTTGCAGCCCGAGATCGTCCTCGATGATGAGCAATTTGGGCAGCGCTTTGGGTTTGTCGGTCATGCGGCCTGCTCCACGGGCATGTTGGGGGCGGGGGCGAGCGTCACCACGAAGCGCGTGCCGGCGCCCTCGCGGCTGGTGACGGACACGCTGCCGCCCATCGCCTCGGCGAGCTGGCGCGCCTCGAACGCGCCGATGCCGAACCCGCCCGGCTTGGAGGAGACGAACGGCTTGAACAATTGCTCGCGCACGAACGCCGGCGACATGCCGCAGCCGGTATCGGCGATCGTGACGGTCGGCCGCGCGCCGCCCGCGACCGATATCTCGATCGGCTGGTCCGCACCGCTCGCCTCGATCGCATTCTGGAGCAGATGCGCGAGCAATTGCTCCAGCCGTGCCGGATCGGCGAGCGCCAGCGCATGCGGCGCGCACGCGAGCGTGATCGGATGCTGGCGGCGGCGCTGGCGGATCACGCGCTCGGCGATGTCGCTGAGATCGATCGCGCGCGGTTCCTCGGCACGGCCCGAATGATGCTGCGACAGCCGCGCGAGAAGATCGTTCATCCGTCCCGCCGACTCCTTGAGCGTGGCGATCATGTCGGCGCGGAACGCCGGGTTCTCGGCATGCCGCTCGGCATTGCGCGCGGTGAGCGTCAACTGGCTGACCAGATTCTTGATGTCGTGCAGGATGAACGCGAAGCGGCGGTTGAACTCGTCGAACCGTTCCGCCTCGGCCAGCGCCTCCTGCGCGCGCGCCTCGGCGAGATAGCTCGCCACCTGCCGTCCGGTGATGCGCAGCAGGTCGAAATCCTCCCAGTCGAGCGCGCGGTCGACCGGCGGCCGCGCGAGCAGGATCGCGCCCGCCAGCCGCCCGAGATGGACGAGCGGCACCAGCGCCCAGGCGTCGGTCGCGAGCATCCATGCCGGCACGCTCGCCCGTTCGGCCGGATCACCGCCGCCGCCGCGCAGGGTATCGAGTTCAACGATGCGGCCGCTGGTGGCGAGATAGGCGGCGAGCGTCTCGTCGCTGCCGTGGGCCGGCACCTGATCCCAGCGCCAGCCCGCGCCCACGCCCAGCCCGGCGCCTTCCGGCACCAGCAGCAGCCCGGCGGGCGAATCGGTCAGGTCCGCCACCGCCTTGACGATCCGCTCCGCGAGCGGCGCCGCGCCATCGGGCTGGCCGAGCGTGTCGGTGAAGCGCACCCATTCGGCGCGGTAGTCATAGCGGTGCGCGAAGAAATGCTTGGCGAGCGTCACCTTCGCCCACGCCTTCACGCGCGGCGAGGACAGCAGGGTCAGCCCGGCGGCGGTGGTGCCGAACACGAAAGCTGTCTGGAGCAGCCGCGCATGGTCGCCGCCCAGCGTGGCGATCGCCCGAATCGCGAGCAGCATCGCGATTCCGTAGAGGATCGTCGCCGCGAACGAGAGCGTCTGCCACGCGACGGTACGCGACACTTGCAGCGTCCAGTCGCCGCCGCGCCGCACCGCCACCGCCAGGATCGGCGCGATCAGCGCCATGACGATGCCGCGCCCCGCGACGAGGCTCTCCGGCGCATCGCCGCTCGCATAGGTCGTCGCGGCGAGCATCAGGTCGACGCCCCACATCGCCGCCAGCGCGATCACCACCAGCCGGATACCGCCGCGCGCGCGCGGCGCCACTGCGCCATGAAGATGCTGAACCAGCACCAGCGCGCCGATCGCCACCATCGCGCGCAGCAGCGTTCGCGCCGCAGCCAGGTCGGCAGTGACAGCCCGGCCAAGCCCCGCCTGCACCACGGCAAGCGCACCCCCCGCCACGATGACGAGCACCACCGCGCCGTAGATCAGCGATACCGCCCGGCGTCGCGCATCGGCGGGGTCGCGCCGCACCAGCGCGAACATGAACGCGAGCCATGCGAGGTTGCGCGCGCTCTCGGCAAGGCGCGTCACCAGCTCCCCGTCACCGATCCCCGCCACCGCCAGCGACCACAAGGCGGTTATGCTCAGCGCGGTCATCAAGGTCAGGCGCGGCAGCCCCGACGCACGCTCGCGCAGCAGCGACAGCGCCACCCCGGCAAACAGCAGCGCAGCGAGCGCATGGCCCCACAGGATCACGCCCGAGATCATCGTGTTTTTTTCCGGCCAAGGCGGTGCCAGCCCGCTCCCCCACCCGGCCTCCCATCAAGGATACACTGAGTGGGAGGCCGGGTGGGGGAGCGGGCTGGCACCGCAAAATGCGCGCTTGCGTGCATTTTCATACAGACGCCTACCGCACGCCTTCGGGGAACAGCACGACGCGGATCGTCTGAAGGATGATGAGCAGATCGAGGAACGGCGAATAGTTCTTCGCGTAATACAGGTCGTATTCGAGCTTGTGCCGCGAATCCTCGATCGAGGCGCCATAGGGATAGTTGATCTGCGCCCAGCCGGTGATGCCGGGCTTCACCATATGCCGCTCGGCATAATAGGGCAGTTGCTGTTCGAGATCCTCGACGAACTGCGGCCGCTCGGGGCGCGGGCCGACGAAGCTCATCTCGCCTTTCAGCACGCTCCACGTCTGCGGCAGTTCGTCGATCCGGCATTTGCGGATGAACCGGCCGACGCGGGTGATGCGCGGATCGTCCTTCTCGGCCCAGACCGCCTGACCCGAGATCTCGGCATCCTGCCGCATCGATCGCAGCTTGATGCAATCGAAGCCGACCCCGAACAGCCCGACCCGGCGCTGGCGGTAGAACGCCGGCCCCCGGCTCTCGAGCTTGACCGCGATCGCGGTGAGCACGATCACCGGCGCCATGAATGCGAGCAACGTTGCGCTCGCGCAGATGTCGAACAGTCGCTTGAACATGCTCGAAAACATCCGGCCCGACGAGAAACCGTCGGAAAAGATCAGCCAGCTCGGGTTGACGCTCTGCAAATCGACCCGCCCGGTCTCGCGTTCGAGGAAGGTCGAAATCTCATTGACGTGGACGCCGGTCGTCTTGATGCGCAGCAGATCCTTCAGCGGCAAAGCGTTACGCCGTTCCTCCAGCGCCAGCACCACTTCGCTCGCATTCAACAGCACGACATGGTCGGCGAGGTTGTAGATCGCGTCGCGCGCGATCGCCTCGGGGATGACGCGCGTCGCCGCCTCGCTCATCGCGACATAGCCGACCACGACGAAACCCGCCCCCGGTGCCGCCGCCAGCGCCTTCAGCCGCGCCGCGCGCGCGCCCGCGCCGAGCACGACGATCCGCCGCTTGAAGATCTGCGCGCCCAGCGCCTTGCCGAGCAGCATCCGCATCGTCATCAGCAGCGCCACGCTGATGACCATCGAATAGAGCAGGTTGGATCGCCAGAAGGTCGCGCCGGGCACGAGGAAGAACACCACGCTGAGCAGGATCACCGCCAGCGAGATCGCCACCACCAGCCGCGCCAGCGCGAAGCGCAGCGATTGCAGCGATTGCGCGCTGTAGACGCCGGTCGCCATCATCGCGACCTCGACACACAAAGCGAAGGTGGCGAGTTGCGGAATGCGATGCTGGATCGGATCGACGATGCTGCCGAGCTGATGGATGCGCAGCACATAACCGGCCTCGCCCGCGATCACGAGCAGCGCGATATCGAGCAGCCCGAGCAGCAGCACGGCGTTGGGAATGTAATGCTTGAACAGCCTGATCATCGTCGCGCGGCCCCGGTGGCATGTGTAAGCAATTCCGACATGCCTTGGCCATGTCGCAGAAATTGACAAACAAAGGCTAAACGTCGCCGGAGCGGTCGCCTGATTGCGCCCTCGCAAAATCGTTACGGTCGCGCGACGGATTCGCTCTCTACAAAGCGCTTCCGCCGCGATAGGCTCGCATCGGGTTTCCCTGGGGGATTTCGATGATCAAGGCCGTGTCCACTCTCCCGAAGCCGACGCCGCGCGCCACCGATCCGGCGGTGCTCGCGGCCGAGATCGTCGAGCGGCTCACCTATCGGAGCGGCAAGAACGCGGCCGCCGCCAAGCCGCACGACTGGCTCGCCGCGGTCATCAACGTGATCCGCGACCGCATCATCGATCGCTGGATCGCCTCGACTCAGGAAACCTATGACGAGGGCGGCAAGCGCGTCTATTATCTCAGCCTGGAGTTCCTGATCGGTCGGCTGATGCGCGATGCGGTCTCGAACCTCGGGCTGATGGACGAGATGCGGCAGGCGCTGGCATCGCTCGGCGTCCAGCTCGACCTGATCCGCGAGCTTGAGCCGGATGCCGCGCTCGGCAACGGCGGCCTCGGTCGGCTGGCGGCATGCTTTATGGAGTCGATGGCGACGGTCGATGTGCCCGCCTACGGCTATGGCATTCGCTACGTGAACGGCATGTTCCGGCAGGAGATCCACGACGGCTGGCAGATCGAACTGCCTGAAACCTGGCTCGCGCACGGCAACCCGTGGGAGTTCGAGCGGCGCGAATCGAGCTACGAGATCGGCTTCGGCGGCATCGTCGAGCCGAGCGCGGCGGACGGCAGCGGCGACGATGCCCGCGTGTGGAAGCCGGGCGAGCGGCTGATCGCAACCGCTTACGACACACCTGTGGTCGGCTGGCGCGCCGAGCGCGTCAACACGCTGCGGCTGTGGACCGCGACGCCGATCGACCCGATCCTGCTCGACCGCTTCAACGCCGGCGACCATCTCGGCGCGCTCGCCGAGAGCAACAAGGCGGACAGTCTCGCGCGCGTGCTCTATCCGGCGGATTCCAACCCCGCCGGGCAGGAACTGCGGCTCCGCCAGGAATATTTCTTCTCCTCGGCATCGCTTCAGGACATCGTGCGCCGCCACGTCCAGTATTTCGGCGACATCCGCACATTGCCCGAAAAGGCCGCGATCCAGCTCAACGATACGCATCCCGCCGTCTCGATCGCCGAGATGATGCGCTTGTTGATCGACGAACACGATCTGTCGTTCGACGAGGCGTGGGCGGTGACTCAGCCGACCTTCGGCTACACCAACCACACGTTGCTGCCCGAGGCGCTGGAGACGTGGCCGGTGCCGCTGTTCGAACGGCTGCTGCCGCGCCACATGCAGCTCGTCTACGCGATCAACGCGCGCCTGCTGATTCAGGCGCGCCGCGAAAAGGGCATGGACGATCGCGCCATTGCCGCGATCTCGCTGATCGACGAGACCGGCGAACGGCGCGTCCGCATGGCCAATCTCGCCTTCGCCGGCTCGCACAGCGTCAACGGCGTGGCGGCGCTCCATACCGAACTGATGAAGCAGACCGTGTTCGCCGATCTGCACCGCATGTTCCCGGATCGGATCAACAACAAGACCAACGGCGTCACCCCGCGCCGCTGGCTGCAACAGTGCAACCCGGAACTGACCGGGCTGCTGCGCGAGACGATCGGCGATACCTTCCTCGACGATACCGAGGCGCTGTCCGCGCTCGACGCCTTCGCCGACGATTCCGCATTTCAGGCGAAGTTCAAGGCGGTCAAGCGCACCAAGAAGGCCGCGCTCTCCAACCTGCTGCGCGAGCGGATGGGGCTGAAGATTGATCCGACCGCTCTGTTCGACATCCAGATCAAGCGCATCCACGAATATAAGCGTCAGCTCCTCAACATCGTCGAGGCGGTCGCGCTCTACGACCAGATCCGCTCGCACCCGGAAAAGGACTGGCAGCCGCGCGTGAAGCTGTTCGGCGGCAAGGCCGCGCCGAGCTATCACAACGCCAAGCTCATCATCAAACTGGCGAATGACGTCGCGCGCGTCATCAACCACGATCCGGCGGTGCAGGGGCTGCTCAAGATCGTGTTCGTGCCCAATTACAACGTCAGCCTCGCCGAAGTGATGATGCCAGCCGCCGATCTGTCCGAACAGATTTCGACCGCCGGCATGGAAGCGTCGGGCACCGGCAACATGAAGTTCGCGCTCAACGGCGCGCTGACGATCGGCACGCTCGACGGCGCCAATATCGAGATCAAGGATCACGTCGGCGACGAGAACATCATGATCTTCGGCCTCACCGCCGAGGAAGTGACCGCCAAGCGTGCCGGCGGGTACAACCCGCGCGAGACGATCGAAGGCTCGCGTGAACTCAGTCAGGCGCTGTCGGCGATCGCTTCGGGCGTGTTCTCGCCCGATGACCGTGATCGCTACCGCGCGCTCACCGACGGCATCTACGATCACGACTGGTTCATGGTCGCGGCGGACTTCGACGCGTACCACACTGCGCAGCGCGCCGTGGATTCGCTCTGGGCCGACGAGACGGCATGGTATTCGAAAACCATTCGGAACACCGCGCGCGTTGGCTGGTTCTCCTCGGATCGGACCATACGACAATATGCCAGCGAAATCTGGGGCGTCCTGCCATAGCCAGATTTCAGTGAGAAGGAGTGCGCGGTGAAACCCGGCGAAGCGGAAGCGATCGTCGCGGGTACGCATGGTGACCCGTTCGCGGTGCTCGGCGTACATCGTGACGGCAAGGCCATCGTCGCACGCTGCTACATTCCCGGCGCGGAGAGCGTCGCGGCCTTCACGCTCGACGGCGCGCCACTCGGCGACCTCGCCTCGGCCGGCCCGGATGGGCTGTTCGCCGGCAAGGTCGCGCTCAAGGCGCCGCAGCCGCTACGCTATCACGCCAACAACGCCGGCGGCGACTGGTGGGTCGATGATCCCTATGCCTATGGCCCGGTGCTCGGCCCGATGGACGATTATTACATCGCCGAGGGCACGCATCTGCGGCTGTTCGACAAGCTCGGCGCGCATCCGCTCCACCACGAAGGCAGCGACGGCATCCACTTCGCGGTGTGGGCGCCCAACGCGCAGCGCGTGTCGGTGGTCGGTGGGTTCAACCAGTGGGACGGTCGGCGGCACGTCATGCGCCACCGCCGCGACACCGGCATCTGGGAAATCTTCGTCCCCGGCATCGGCACCGGCGAGCCGTACAAGTTCGAGATTCTCGCCGCCGATGGCACGCCGCAGCCGCTCAAGGCCGATCCGTTCGCCTTTCACGCCGAGGTTCGCCCCGCCACCGCATCGATCACCACCGCGCCGCTCGCGCACGCATGGGGTGACGCCGACCACCGCGATTTCTGGTCGAAGGCCGATGCGCGCCGCCAGCCGATCTCGATTTACGAGGTCCACGCCGGATCGTGGCGGCGCGACTGGCACGGCAATTTCCTGAGCTGGGACGATCTCGGCGCGCAGATCATCCCCTATGTCGTCGAGATGGGCTTCACCCATATCGAGCTGATGCCGATCACCGAGCATCCCTATGATCCGAGCTGGGGCTATCAGACCACCGGCATGTTCGCGCCGACCTCGCGGTTCGGCGACGGCGAGGGTTTCGCGCGCTTCGTCGACGGCTGCCACCGCGCCGGCATCGGCGTGATCCTCGATTGGGTGCCAGCGCATTTCCCGACCGACGCGTTCGGGCTGGAGCATTTCGACGGCACCGCGCTCTACGAACATGCCGATCCGCGCCAGGGCTTCCACCCCGACTGGAACACCGCGATCTACAATTTCGGGCGCAGCGAAGTGTCGGCGTTCCTCGTCAACAGCGCGCTCTACTGGACCGAAAAGTTCCACCTCGACGGCCTGCGCGTCGATGCGGTCGCGTCGATGCTGTACCTAGATTATTCGCGCAAGGCCGGCGAGTGGGTGCCCAACGAACAGGGCGGCCGCGAGAATTGGGCGGCTGTCGAATTCCTTCAGCGCATGAACATCGCGGTCTACGGCGCGCACCCCGGCATGATGACGATCGCCGAGGAATCGACCTCCTGGCCCGGCGTCAGCAAGCCCGTCCACGAAGGCGGCCTCGGCTTCGGTTTCAAATGGAACATGGGCTTCATGCACGATACGCTCGCCTATCTGGCGCGCGATCCGTTGTACCGGCACTGGCACCATGACGAGATCCTGTTCGGCCTTGTCTATGCCTTTTCCGAGAATTTCGTGTTGCCGCTCAGCCATGACGAGGTGGTCCACGGCAAGGGCACCTTGCTCACCAAGATCGCCGGCGACGACTGGCAGAAGTTCGCGACGCTGCGCGCCTATTACGGTTTCATGTGGGGGTATCCCGGCAAGAAATTGCTGTTCATGGGGCAGGAATTCGCCCAGCGCCGCGAATGGAGCGAGAGCCGCCAGCTCGATTGGGAGCTGCTCGAAGCACCCGCGCATGAGGGCGTGCGCAGCCTCGTGCGCGATCTCAACCACCTCTACCGCGACACGCCCGCGCTCCACGCGCGCGATTGCGAGGGCGAGGGGTTCGCGTGGGTCGTCGCCGACGATCGTGCCAATTCGGTGTTCGCCTGGGTCCGCCGCGCACCCGGCGAAGCGCCGGTCGTGGTCGTCACCAACTTCACCCCGCAGTTGCTCACCGGCTACCGGCTGACGCTGCCGGCGGGCGGGCAGTGGCGCGAGATCCTCAACACCGATGCGCACATTTACGGCGGCACCGGCGCTGGCAATATGGGCGGAGTCGAGGCGGCGGAGGATGGCGCGGCGGTCATCACCGTCCCGCCGCTCGGCACGCTCATGTTCGAACATACCATCTAACGGGAGAGAGGCAGTCATGGTCGAACGGAGAGGCGCACCGCTTGCACGCGACGCAATGGCCTATGTGCTGGCCGGCGGTCGCGGCAGCCGGTTATGGGAATTGACCGATGTGCGCGCCAAGCCCGCCGTCTATTTCGGCGGCAAGGCGCGGATCATCGATTTCGCGCTGTCGAACGCGCTCAACTCAGGGATTCGCAGGATCGGCGTGGCGACCCAGTACAAGGCGCATTCGCTGATCCGCCACCTCCAGCGCGGCTGGAACTTCTTCCGCCCCGAACGCAACGAGAGTTTCGACATCCTGCCCGCCAGCCAGCGGATGGAGGAATATGGCTGGTATTCGGGCACCGCCGACGCGGTGTACCAGAATCTCGACGTGATCGAGAGCTATGCGCCCGAGTTCATGGTCATCCTGGCGGGCGATCACGTCTACAAGATGGACTATGAATTGATGCTGCAACAGCACGTCGATTCGGGCGCCGACGTGACAGTGGGGTGCCTCGAAGTGCCGCGCATGGACGCGACCGCGTTCGGCGTGATGCACGTCGACGAGGCTGACCGCATCATCGCGTTCTTCGAAAAGCCCGCCGACCCGCCCGGCATCCCGGCCCAGCCGGAGCTCGCGCTCGCCTCGATGGGCATCTACGTGTTCCGCACCAGCTTCCTCGCCGATCTGCTCCGCCGCGATGCCGCCAATCCGGAGTCGAAACATGATTTCGGCGGCGACATCATCCCCTATGTCGTCGAACACGGCAACGCGGTGGCGCACCGGTTCGCGGCAAGCTGCGTGCGGTCGGAACTCGAACAGAAGGCCTATTGGCGCGATGTCGGCACGATCGATGCGTATTGGGAGGCCAATATCGACCTCACCGATGTCATCCCGGAACTCGACATCTACGATCGCGCCTGGCCGCTCTGGACCTATTCCGAGATCACCCCGCCCGCCAAGTTCGTCCATGATTTCGAAGGGCGGCGCGGCAGCGCGATCTCGTCGCTGGTCGCGGGCGGCTGCATCATCTCGGGGTCGGCGTTGCACAGGAGCCTGATCTTCACCGGCGTGCGCGCGCACAGCTATTCGTCGATCTCCGAAGCGGTGGTGATGCCCTATTGCGAGATCGGGCGCGGTGCGCAGTTGTGCAAGGTGGTGGTCGATTCGCACGTCAAGATCCCGGCCGGGCTGATCGTCGGCGAAGACCCGGTGGCGGATGCGCAGCGCTTCCACCGTACCGAACAGGGCGTGGTGCTCATCACCCAGCCGATGATCGACCGGCTGGCCGTCTGACGCATGGTTGACGTTCTCGCGGTCGCTTCCGAAATGCACCCGCTGGTTAAAACCGGCGGGTTGGCCGATGTGGTCGGCGCGCTCCCGGCGGCGCTCGCGCCCTACGGCGTGCGCGTCACCACGATCCTGCCGGGCTATCCCGCCGTGCTCGCGGCGCTGCCGGCCACGCGCACGGTGGCGCGCTATGCCGACCTGTTCGGCGGCCCGGCGCGCGTGCTGCGCGCGACGCTCGGCGACACCCGCCTGCTCGTGCTCGACGCGCCGCTGCACTTCCAGCGCGACGGCAGTCTCTACGGCGACCCGAGCGGCCGCGAATGGCCCGACAACTGGCAGCGTTTCGCGGCGCTGTCGTCGGTCGCGGCGGACATCGCCGGCGGTGCGATCAAGGGCTATGCGCCCGATCTCGTCCATGCGCATGACTGGCAGGCGGCGCTGACGCTCGCCTATGTCCGCCACGGCCGCCGCCCCGATCTGCCCACGGTGGCGACGATCCACAACCTCGCCTTCCAAGGCCGGTTCGACGCCGACATCTTCCCCGCGCTCGGCTTGCCGTGGAGCGCTTTCGCGACCGACGGCGTCGAATATTATGGCGGCGTCGGCTATCTCAAGGCCGGGCTGTATTACGCCGACGCGATCACCACGGTCAGCCCGGCCTATGCCGACGAGATCCTGACGCCGACGCACGGCATGGGCCTTGAAGGATTGCTCGCCTCGCGGCGCGGGCGGCTGCACGGCATCCTCAACGGCATCGACACTGCGGAATGGGATGCGGCGACCGACCGCCATGTCCCCGTTCATTACGGCCCGCGCGGCCTCGCCGAACGCCGCCGCAATCGCCGCGCGCTCGAAAAGCGGTTCGGCATCGCGCCGGGCGACGGCCCGCTGTTCGCGGTGGTGAGCCGGCTGACGTGGCAGAAGGGCATGGATATCCTCGCCGACGAGATCGACGATCTCGTCGCGATGGGCGGGCGCCTCGCGGTGCTCGGCTCGGGCGATCGCGGTATCGAGGGCGCAATGCTCGACGCCGCCGCGCGCCACCGTGGCAAGGTCGGCGTGATAACCGGATATGACGAAAGCCTGTCGCATCTCGTCCAGGCCGGCGCCGACGCGCTCCTCATCCCCTCCCGGTTCGAGCCGTGTGGGCTGACCCAGCTCTACGCGCTGCGTTACGGCTGTATCCCGGTCGTCGCGCATACCGGCGGGCTCGGCGATACCGTGATCGACGCCAATCAGGCAGCGCTCGCCGCCGGCGTGGCGACCGGCGTGGTGCATGATCCCGGCACGCGCGAGGCGCTCCACTCGGGCATCCACCGCACCATCGCGCTCTACCGCGAGCGCGAGACATGGGCGACGATGCAGCGCGCCGGCATGCGTGCCGATTTCTCTTGGCGGCAGAGCGCGGCGCGCTATGCGGCTCTGTACCATTCGCTCCTTCAAGAACGGACGCCAGCATGATCGAGACCGTGCCGACGACGGCCTATCAGGACCAGAAGCCCGGCACCTCGGGGCTGCGCAAGAAGGTCCGGCACTTCCAGCAGCCAAACTATATCGAGAATTTCGTCCAAGCGATCTTCGACAGCCTCGAAGGTTTCGCAGGCCAGACCTTGGTGTTGGGCGGCGACGGGCGCTATCACAACCGCGAGGTGATTCAGGTCGTGCTGCGCATGGCGGCGGCGAACGGCTTCGGTCGCGTGCTGGTCGGGCAGGGCGGTATCCTCTCGACCCCGGCGGCGAGCAACGTCATCCGCAAATATCAGGCGTTCGGCGGCATCATCCTCTCGGCCAGCCACAATCCCGGCGGGCCGGACGAGGATTTCGGCATCAAGTACAATATCGCCAACGGCGGCCCCGCGCCCGAGAGCGTGACCGACGCGATCTACGCGCGCACCCAGGTGATCGACGCGTACAAGACCGTCGCCGCGCCCGAGATCGACATCGATACGATCGGCGAGAGCATCATCGCCGGCATGTCGGTTCAGGTGATCGACTCGGTCGCCGATTATGCCGCGCTGATGGAAACCCTGTTCGACTTCAACGCGATTCGCGACCTGATCGGGTCCGGTTTCCGCGTCGTGTTCGATGCGATGAGCGCCGTCACCGGCCCCTATGCGCTTGAGATCATCGGTCGCCGGCTCGGCGCGGGCGAGGCAGCGGTGTTCAACGGCGTGCCGCTGCCCGATTTCGGCGGGCACCATCCCGACCCGAACCTCGTCCACGCCAAGGAACTCTACGATACGCTGATGGCCGCCGACGCGCCCGATTTCGGCGCGGCCTCGGATGGTGATGGCGACCGCAATCTCATCATCGGCCAGCACATCTTCATCACGCCGTCGGATTCGCTGGCGATGCTCGCCGCCAACGCGCATCTCGCGCCGGGCTATGCCGCCGGTCTCAAGGGCATCGCCCGCTCGATGCCGACCAGCGGCGCTGCCGACCGCGTCGCCGAGAAGCTCGGCATCCCGCTCTACGAAACGCCGACCGGCTGGAAGTTCTTCGGCAATCTGCTCGACGCCGGCATGGCGACGATCTGCGGTGAGGAGAGCGCCGGCACCGGCTCGGATCATGTCCGCGAGAAGGACGGGCTGTGGGCGGTGCTGCTGTGGCTCAACATCCTCGCCGTCCGCCGCGAGAGCGTCGCCGCGATCGCCGAACAGCATTGGGCGACCTATGGCCGCAATTACTATGCGCGCCACGATTACGAGGGCATCGACACCGCCGCCGCCGACGCGCTGATGGCCGAACTGCGCGGCAAGCTGGCGACATTGCCGAGCAGCGACGTCGCTGGCCTGCGCATCGCCAGCGCCGACGATTTCGCCTATACCGATCCGGTCGACGGCTCGGTCAGCGCGAAACAGGGCATTCGCATCGGTTTCGAAGGCGGCTCGCGCGTGGTGTTCCGCCTGTCGGGCACCGGCACCTCCGGCGCGACCTTGCGTGTGTATCTCGAACGCTACGAACCCGCCGACGGCGATCTTGCACAGGAGACTCCGCAAGCGCTCGCACCGCTCATCACCGCTGCCGAAGCCATCGCCGGCATCGCCCGCCACAGCGGGCGCAGCGAACCCGACGTCGTCACCTGATGGAGCCGCCTTTCCCGCCCGGCGCGTGCGCAGTCGAAGACGGCACGCATTTCACGATCTGGTCCGAACATGCCGAGACCATCGACGTGCTGCTGTTCGACGCCGACGATGCCGAGATCGCGCGGCAACGGCTCGAGGCGGGGCAGGGCGGCTGGCATCATGCCTTTATCGAAGCGATCGAGCCGGGCGCGCGCTACGGATTCCGCGCGAACGGGCGCTACGATCCGTCGGCGGGCCATTGGTACGATCCCGCCAAACTGCTGGTCGATCCTTACGCGCGCGCGATCGACCGCCCGTTCCGGCAAGACCCGCGGCTCGGCCAGCGTGGTTATGATACCGCCGCGCTCGTCCCCAAGGCGATCGTCACGACACTGCCCGAGCCGGGTTTCCCCGAGCCGCCGCGCTTCACGCCGGGCGGACTGATCTACGAGATCGGCGTGCGCCCGTTCACGATGCTCCACCCCGACGTGCCCGAGGCGCAACGCGGCACCATCACCGCGCTCGGCCACCCGGCGGTGATCGCGCACCTCAAGAAGATCGGCGTCTCGGCGGTCGAACTGATGCCGATCTCCGCGTGGATCGACGAGCGCCATCTGCCGCCATTGTGGCTGCGCAATGGCTGGGGTTACAACAGCGTGCCGTTCATGGCGCTCGATCCGCGCGTCGCGCCGGGCGGCATCGGCGAGTTGCAGGACGCGGTGGCGAAGCTGCACGCCGCCGGGATCGGCGTGATCCTTGACATGGTGTTCAACCACAGCGGCGAGAGCGACGCGATGGGCGGCACATTGTCGCTGCGCGGCATCGACGGCGCCGCTTATTTCCGCATGGCCGACGGCATGCTCATCAACGATACCGGCTGCGGCAACACGTTGGCGTGCGAACGCGCGCCGATGCAGCGGCTGATCCTCGATACGCTGCGGCATTTCGTCGTGAATGCGGGCGTCGACGGCTTCCGTTTCGATCTCGCGCCGATCCTCGCGCGCGGCCCCGACGGTTTCGATCCGCATGCGCCATTGTTGGCCGCCATCGCCGCCGATCCCGTGCTCGCCGACCGGGTGATGATCGCCGAGCCGTGGGATCTCGGCCCCGGCGGCTACCAGCTCGGCAATTTTCCACCCAACTGGCTCGAATGGAACGACCGCTACCGCGACGACGTGCGCCGCTTCTGGCGCGGCGACGAGCATAGGCTCGGCGATTTCGTCACGCGCATCGCAGGATCGTCCGACGTGTTCACCGGCGCGGCCACCCGCTCGGTCAGCTTCGTCGCCGCGCACGATGGTTTCCCGCTCGCCGATCTCGTCGCCTATTCCGCCAAGCACAATGCGGCCAATGGCGAGGGCAATCGCGACGGCCATGACCCCAATTTTTCCTGGAACAACGGTGTCGAAGGGCCGAGCGACGATCCCGCGATCCGCGACGCGCGCCGCCGCGACGTGAAGGCGCTGCTCGCCACCGTGTTCGCCACGCGCGGCACGATCATGCTCACCGCCGGCGACGAATTCGGCCGCACCCAGCGCGGCAACAACAACGCCTATTGCCAGGACAATGCGATCACCTGGCTCGACTGGGCCAACCGCGACATTGATCTGGAGGACTTCACCGCTGCCCTCGCGGGGCTACGCGCGCGCAGCCCGCATTTGTCCGGTCCGACGATGCTCACCGGCGGAGACGTCGCGTGGCTGCGCCCCGACGGCGGCCCGTTCGAGGACGCGGACTGGCACGCGCCGGATGCGGGCGCGATCGCGATCAAGCTCACCGGCGTCAGCGTGCTGTTCAACCGCACCGAGGCGGCAGTCACCTTCGCCGATCCGGCGAAGACGGTGCCCGCGCGCAGCGTCGCGTTCGTGCTTGACGGGGAGCCGGCGTAACCTTCGGCGTAAAGATCAGGCGCGCGCGATCCAGCCGGCCAGCGTGATCACCGGCGCGCTATACCCGCCGATCATCACGATCAGGATGAAGGCCGTCTGCACGCCCGCCCCCCACCAATAGGCCGAATGAATCGAGCCGCGCGCGCGAACGTCATACACCATCCCCGCGATGACATAGAGCATCAGGCCGACATAGACCGCCACCGGCGCCCACACGCCGAGCAACGGCATCGGCAGGATGCGCCCCAGCGCAGGCGAGATCACCACCGCCATCGCGCACAGCATCAGCCGCTTGTGCCAGTCGGGCCGGTTGCGCAGCCGGATCGCGGCGGCGACGAGCCCACCGAACACGAGCACACCCAGCCCGTCGATCAGCAGGAACACGCCCGGCGGGAAGAAGAACGGCACCGCGCCACGGCGCATGCACATCACCGTCACCACCAGCCCGAGCACCACCATCAGCGTCGCCAGCACGCCGCCGACCACGCCGAGCCGGCGGTGAATCGCGACCGACCCGCTCGCGACGAGGCCGTTTTGAAGCAGGTAGAACCCCACCCAACTCACGAACACCATCGCGTGCAGGTGGATCTGGATCGGCAGCGACGTCGGCGGCTGAGTCATCCGCGCATAGCTCATCGAAAAGCCCGCCACGACCGTAACCGCGAAGGCGATCGCCATCGCAAAAAAGAATCTGCGTTCGGCCGAAACCGGGTCCTGCGCGGATGCAATCGACGCCATGAAGTCCCCCCACACCTGCCCGACGAATGACGAAGGTAATAGCATACACCGCGCCGCTGGCGAAGGATTGGCGATTTTCGACATGGCGCGCGGTGGACAAGCCCGGCGCGGCGGGGGCATGAAACCCCATGCAGCCCGGCACGCCGACCTTCGATCAGTTGCGCATCTTCCTCGCGGTGGTCGAAACCGGCAGCTTCGCCGGCGCCGGGCGGCGGCTCGGCCGGGCGGTGTCGGTGGTCAGCTACGGCATCGCCAATCTCGAAGCGCAGCTCGGCGTGGCGCTGTTCGCGCGCGCCGGCACCCGCCGCCCGACCTTGACCGAGGCCGGCCATGCCGTGCTCGCCGAGGCGCGGATGGTGTCGAGCGGCATGGACGGGCTGCGCGCCAAGGTGAAGGGCCTGCTCGATGGGCTGGAGGCGGAGGTCGATCTCGCCGTCGACGTGATGTTCCCGGCGCATCGCCTTGCCGCCGTACTGCGCGCGTTTGCCGAGACCCACCCGACGGTGACGCTGCGGCTGCATGTCGAGGCGCTCGGCGCGGTGGCTGCACTGGTGCTGGAAGGGCGGGCGGTGATCGGGCTGGGCGGGCCGCTTTCGGCGACGATCGAGGGGCTTGTATCGCGCGCCGGCGGCAGCGTGACGATGCTGCCAGTCGCCGCGCCCGGCCATCCGCTCGCCCGGCTTGATCCGGTGCCGCCCGGCGCGGCGCGTGAACATGTCCAGCTCGTGCTCAGCGATCGTTCGCGGCTGACCGAAGGGCGGGACTTCGCGGTCATCAGCCCGCGCACCTGGCGGCTTGCCGATCTCGGCGCCAAGCATGCCTTGCTGCGCGAGGGGATCGGCTGGGGCAACATGCCGTTCGAGGCGGTCGCGGCCGATCTCGCCGCTGGCCGGCTCGTCCGGCTCAGCTTGCCCGACGGACCGCTCGACCTCTACCGGTTTCGCGGCGTCTGGCGACGCGATCGGCCACCGGGGCCGGCGGCGGCGTGGCTGCTCGACCGGCTGGTCGAGGACGGCGCGAACGCCGACTGAGCGCGATTCAATGCTCGGTGAAGTCGAACGAACCACGCCCGACTGCGATCAGCGCTTCCATGTCCGCCATATGCGTCACCGCCGGCTCGCACGGCGGCGTCGCGGCGCTCGCTTGCGTCTCGACTCGCGCGCCGCCGGTCAGTGTGCGGTGGACCGGGCAGCGATCGGCGATCTCGATCAGCCGGGCGCGCTGCTCCGCGTCGAGATCGCCGTCGATCGCGATTCGGCGGGTGAACAGATCGGGCGGCGTCACGCCGGTCTCGCGGCGATGGCCGACCTGCGTGCGGATCGCACCGACCGGCCAGCCTTTCTGCGTCGCATAGAGCCGCAGCGTCATCGTCGTACAGGCGGCGAGCGCCGAGCACAGCAGCTCGTAAGGAGTGGGGCCGCTGCCAAGTCCGCCCGCCGCGACCGGCTCGTCGGCGAGGATCGTCGTCCCGCCGGTTTCGATGCGGATCTGGAAACGGCTAGCGCCGGTCTCTTCGGCGATGGCGCCGCCGGGCAGCGGATCGGTCATGCGGTTGCTCCTGCTATGATGCTGCGTCATGCCATTCGCCGCGCGCGGCGTCACGCGCGCAGCTTTTCTATTTTATCGAACACAGTCGCCGACTTTATTCTACTGTTCCGCAGGAGGCGGCCTCACCATCTTGGTGGAGACGGCGGGCGTGTGCCTCGCCACCTTCATCGGGACATGATTCATGGCTACGCTTCCACACTCTTCCGCCGCTTCGCAGTCCGCATCGGCGCTGCCGCTGATCGGCCGCGTGCTGATCGCGACGATCTTCATCCTCAGCGGCATCTCCAAAGTCACCGCGCCGGCCGCGACGATCGGCTACATCCAGTCCGCCGGCTTGCCGCTGCCGCAGGTCGGACTCGCCGTGGCGGTGCTGATCGAACTCGGCGGCGGCATCGCGCTGGTGCTCGGCTACCGCACCCGCATCGTCGCGGCGATCCTGGCGGCGTTCGCGATCGTCACCGCCTTCGCCTTCCATTCGGCGCTCGGCGACCAGAGCCAGTTCATCAACTTCTTCAAGAACGTCGCGATGGCCGGCGGCCTGCTCAACGTCGTCGCGTTCGGCGCCGGTGCGTGGAGCCTCGACGCGCGGCGGTGATCGTCACGCCCCCCGCGCCGCACGAAACCGGCGCGGGGATTGCCCGGCATGGCGCGTGAAGAAGCGCGAGAAATAGGCCGGGTCTTCGAACCCCACCGAATATGCGATCTCGTTGACTGACATGTTGGTGTAGAGCAGCAGCCGCCGCGCCTCGAGCATGGTGCGCTCATCGAGCATCGCGCTCGGCGACAGTCCGCCGACCCGCGCGCACGCCAGCCGCAATGCCGTCTCGCTCACGCCGAGCGCGGCGGCCTGTGCGGCGACACTCTCGCGGTGGCGGAAGCGCGCCTCGATCCGCTCACGCAAATGCGCCACCACCAGCGCCTGCCGCCCCGGCGCATCGCCCTCCAGCCGCGCCACCTGCGCCCGGCGCAGCGCCCGCACCAGGATCGCCAGCACCTCCGCCTCGACCGCGCTGCGCTGCGCCGGGCCGATCCAGCCGAGCTCGCGCAGCATCTGGCTCACCGACCGCTCGATCGCGCCGCGATCCTCGCCATCGAGCGCGACCGCCTGCGCGTGCCGGAACAGCCGCCCGAGATCGCGGTCGCGCTCGGCAAGCTGCGTGACGTAGCTGTCGGCAAGCGTGATGACCCAGCCGCGCGATTCACTGTGCCACGCGAAGCCGTGGATCACGCCGGCGGGGATCAGCAGCAGCGCGGGCGCGTCGAACCGGCACGCGACGCCTTCGGCCTGCATCGTCCCGCCGCCCTCGGCGATCAGGATGACATGGTTGAGATCGCGGTGGAGGTGCGGCTGAATCGTCCATTCGCTCGGCCGCGAGCGATCGTCGAGGCTTTCGACATGGACGAACCCCTCGCGCACCGCACGCTGCGGCTCGCCGTAGAGGTAGAAGCTCGGGACGGCGCTGGCGGGCGCGCGCATGGCGGCATATCCTTCGGTTGGATCGTCCAGATATCCGGTCGCCGCGCCCATGTCCAACCAACCCCTCCATGGGCATCCTCCCCCCAACGAAAAGCGGGAGAGCATGCGTGAAGACACAGGTGGCGATCGTCGGTGCCGGGCCGGCCGGGCTGTTGCTCGGGCATCTGCTCCGCGCCGAAGGGCTGGACGTCGTCGTCGTCGAGCGGTCTTCCGCCGACTATGTGCTCGGCCGCATCCGCGCCGGCGTGCTCGAAACGACGCTCACCGATCTGCTCGACCGGCTCGGCCTCGGCACGCGGATGCACGCGGAAGGGCTGCCGCACGATGGCTTCAACCTCGCCGATGGTGAGCGGCTGATCCGCATCGATGTCGGCGCGCTCACCGGGCGGCAGGTGATGGTCTATGGCCAGACCGAGGTGACGCGCGACCTGATGCATGCCGCCGACGCGCGCGGGCTGGAGGTGATCTACGAGGCCAGCGACGTCGCGCTCCACGACATCGAGAGCGACGCGCCGTATTTGACCTATGAGAAAGACGGCGCGCAGCACCGCATCGACGCGCGCTTCATTTGTGGTTGCGACGGCTATCACGGGCCGTCACGCAAGGCGATGCCGGCGTCGGTCGCGCAAAGCTTTGAGAAGGTCTATCCGTTCGGCTGGCTCGGCATTCTCGCGGATGTGCCGCCGTGCAACCACGAACTGATCTACGCCAACCACGCCAACGGCTTCGCACTCGCCTCGATGCGCTCGGCGACGCGCAGCCGCTATTACATCCAAGTGCCGCTCGACGAGAAGCTTGAGGCGTGGCCCGACGACCGGCTGTGGGACGAACTCGCCGTCCGGCTCGGCCCCGACGCCGCCGCGCACATGACACGCGGCCCCGCGCTGGAGAAATCGATCGCGCCGCTGCGCTCGTTCGTGTTCGAACCGATGCGCCACGGCAGCCTGTTCCTCGCCGGCGACAGCGCGCATATCGTGCCCCCGACGGGCGCCAAGGGACTCAACCTCGCCGCCTCCGACGTGGCGTATCTCTCCGACGCGCTGATCCGCTGGTTCAAGAGCAACGACGGCGCCGGCATCGCCGGCTATTCCGACAAGGCACTCGCCCGCGTCTGGAAGTCCGAGCGCTTCTCATGGCAGCTCACCAACCTGATGCACCGCTTCCCCGGCAGCGACGCCTTCGATCGCCGCATGCAACTCGCCGACTTGGATTATATCGCGTCTTCGGTGGCGGCGCAGACCACGATCGCGGAGAATTACGTGGGATTGCCGCTGTAAGGGACCTGCTCCCCTCCCTGGAAGGGAGGGGCTGGGGGTGGGTCGGCCAGTGGGGGACCGTTTCGCCGGCCCCAAAACCACCCACCCCCAACCCCTCCCTTCCAGGGAGGGGAGAAAAGCGCGAAGTCGCCTACGCGAGTACCTCACCCGGCAGCAGTTCCGTTTCGATCATCGCCTGCATCGGAGCCGTGTAGCGTGGGCCGGCGATCTCATGAATCGCGAACATCGCATCGACCGCTGCCAGCGTCGCCGCCGGGATCGGCGTGGCGAGCGTGGCGAGATCCTCCTCCAGATGCGCGATGCTGCGCGTACCTGGCAACGCAATCACATGTGGCCCGCGCGACAGCACCCAGGCGAGCGCGAGTTGGGCGGGAGTCGCGCCGACATCCGCCGCAGCGGCATCGAACGCCGCGACCAGATCGAGGTTGTGCGCGAGCTGCGGCGCGATGAAGCGCGGCATGGTCGCGCGGATATCGCCGGGCTTATAGGCGTCGTCGCGGATCGCCCCTGCCAGCATCCCGCGCGCGACCGGCGAGAAGGCGACGAAGGCGATGCCGAGATCGCGGCAGGTCTCCAGCACCGCCACTTCGGGGTTGCGCACCAGCGGCGAATATTCGCTCTGCACCGCCGCGACGGGGTGAACCGCATGCGCGCGGCGGATCGTCTCGGCGGACATTTCCGACAGCCCGACCATGCCGATCTTGCCCGCCTCGATCGCGCGCGCGAGCGCACCGACCGACTCCTCGATCGGGACAGCCTTGTCGAGCCGGTGCAGGTACATCAGGTCGATATGGTCGGTGCCGAGCCGCGCCAGCGAACGGTCGATCGACGCGGTGATCGCCGCCGCACTGCCGTCGAGCGAGCGCTTGCCGTCGATCATATCGAGCACGCACTTGCTGGCGAGGGTGAACTCGGCGCGCCGGTGCATCACCGCGCGGTTGAGCAGCTTCTCGTTCTCACCGCCACCATACAAAGCGGCGGTATCAAGCATCGTCACGCCGAGATCGAGCGCGGTGTTGAGCAGCGCGACCGCCTCCGCCTCGGGCGGGGTCACGTCATAGGCGTGGCTGAGGTTCATGCACCCGAGGACAATCGCCGATACCGGGCGATCCCCGAGTGTTCGAGTTTCCAAAGCCACGCAATTCTCCTTTACTTCAACTGCTCTTCCAATGCGCCGAGCACGCGGTAGCACGGCAGCACCTGCGCGACCGAAGAGTTCGGCTCACGACCCTCACGGATCGCGGCGATGAACTCGCGGTCCTGCAATTCGATGCCGTTCATCGACACATCAACTTTCGACACGTCGATCGGCTCTTCCTTGCCGTTCACGAGATCGTCGTAGCGCGCGATATAGGTTGCGGTGTCGCCGATGTAGCGGAAAAACGTCCCGAGCGGCCCGTCATTGTTGAACGACAGTGACAAAGTGCAGATCGCGCCGCTCTCCGCCTTCAACTGGATCGACATGTCCATCGCGATGCCGAGCTCCGGGTGGATCGGCCCTTCGATGGCATTGGCCTTGACGATCGGCCCGGCTTGATAGGCGAACAGATCGACCGTGTGCGCGGCGTGATGCCACAGCAGATGGTCGGTCCAGCTCCGCGGCTGGCCCTTGGCGTTCATGTTCTTGCGGCGGAAGAAATAGGTCTGCACGTCCATCTGCTGGATGGCGAACTCGCCCGCGACGATGCGGTTGTGGACGAACTGGTGGCTCGGATTGAACCGCCGCGTATGCCCGACCATGCAGGTGAGGCCGGTTTCCTGCTGCTTGGCCAGCACCGCCTCGGCATCGGCAAGGCTGTCGGCCAGCGGGATCTCGACCTGAACGTGCTTGCCCGCCTCCATGCACGCGATCGCCTGGGCGGCGTGCATCTGCGTCGGCGTACACAGGATCACCGCGTCGACATCGTCACGCGCGAGCGCATCGGCGAGTTCGGTCGAGCTGTGCTTGGCGCCATATTTGGCGGCGACGGCGGCGGCCTGCTCGGCGGTGCGGCTGATGATCGAGACGATCTCGACACCGTCGATCTGCTTGAGGCCATCGAGATGCTTTTCACCAAAAGCACCGGCGCCAGCGAGGGCGATTCTCATAGTCTTTCTCCCTCTCCCGCTTGCGGGAGAGGGCCGGGGAGAGGGGCTGTCCCTCCACCGACCCATTGGTTGTTTTGCGAGACTGCCCCTCTCCCAACCCTCTCCCCGCAAGCGGGGCGAGGGCTATTTCGTCAAACCGGCTCCAGCACGATATGCCCGACCGCCGTATTGCTCGCCGGCACATGATAATGCCGGTGCAACACCCGCGTCGCCTTGCCCAGCGCACCGCGCATGATGAGCCACATCACCATCTCGATGCCTTCCGAGCCAGTCTCGCGCAGATATTCGATATGCGGAATGTGCCGCAGCCGATCACTGTCGCCGACCAGACCATCGAGGAAATCATTGTCCCAAGCCGCGTTGATGAGGCCGGCGCGCGGCCCCTGCAACTGGTGGCTCATCCCGCCGGTGCCCCACACCTGCACGTTGAGATCCTCCTCGAAACTCGCCACCGCGCGCGCGATCGCCTCGCCGAGCGCCCAGCAGCGGTTGCCCGAGGGCGGGGGGTACGTCACCACGTTCACCGCGAGCGGGATCACCTTGCAGGGCCACGCCTCGGGCTTGCCGAACATCATCGACAAGGGAACGGTCAGCCCATGATCGACGTCCATCTCGTTGATGATGGTCATGTCGAACTCGTCGATGATCAGGCTCTGCGCGATGTGCCAGGCGAGATCGGGGTGCCCCTCGACCACCGGCACCTTGCGCGGCCCCCAGCCTTCGTCGGCGGGCTGGTAGCTTTCGCCACAGCCGATCGCGAAGGTTGGGATGATCTTCATGTCGAACGCAGAAGCATGGTCGTTATAGACCAGGATCACCACGTCGGGCTTCTGCTCGGCCTCCCAGCGTTTGGTCCACTCGTAGCCGGCGAAGGCGGGCGCCCAATAGGGTTCGGCGGTCTTGTCGAAATCGCTCGCCACGCCGAGCGCGGGGATGTGCGACGAGGCGACGCCAGCGGTGATGCGTGCCATGTCAGCGGCCCTCCCGGATCGAGCGTTGCCCTTCGGCCGAGCGGCCGCCGGCGATCATCATCGCCGCATACTCATCAAGGCTCATGCCGCTCATCGTCGAAACCGCCTGCAGGAAGGAGAGGCCATCGGTCGAGAACAGCTTGGCCAGGAAATAGATGTTGCCGCCGAGATCGAGCAGCCGGTTGTAATCGCGCGCCAGCACCGCTTGCTTCTGCTCTTCGGTCATCGCCCAGCCGTCGAGATAGGCGCGCTCGTCCGCCTTCCAGCGCTCGCGATTCTCGGGCTTCATCAGGCTCATCGCGAACTGGTTGAGATGATAGCCGGCCCGCGCGCGCTTGGCGGTGAACACGCGCGTGCCGGGAATATCGTCGAACTCGGCGAGATACGCGTGGATATCGGTCACACGGTTCATGATGTTTCCTCGGGCCAATACAGCCGCATCGGATTGTCGACGAGCAATTTGCGTTGCAGCGCCTCGGTCGGCGCGATGCGCGGGATCATGTCGACCAACGTGCCGTCATCGGGCATGTGGCCGACCATGTTGAGATTGGGATGCGGCCAGTCGGTGCCCCAGATCACGCGATCGGGGAAGCTCTCCACCACCTTCCGCGCGAACGGCACGAAATCGTCATAGGTCGGCGGGCCGGACTTCGACAGACGCTCGGGGCAGGTGGTCTTGCACCAGATGTTGTCGCCTTCCATGAACGTCAGGAAGCGCGCAAACTCTGGTCCGTCCGCATCCTTGGTCACGTCGGGGCGGCCCATGTGATCGACCACGACGGTGGTCGGCAGCGACGTGAAGAAATTCCACTTCTCGGCGAGATCGGCCGCCTCGAAATAGATCACGATATGCCAGCCGAACTCGGCGATCTTATCGATGATGCCGCGATAATAAGCATCGGGCTTGGGATCGACGAGCCGCTTCACATAGTTGAACCGCACGCCACGCACGCCCGCGTCATGCATCGCCGCCAGCTCGTCGCGGCCGATATCGGCCTTCACATCGGCAACACCCCGCGCGCGGCCGCCGGCATGGACCAGCGCGTCGACCATCGCGCGATTGTCCTTGCCGTGGCAGGTCGCCTGCACGACGACGTTGCGCGAAAACCCGAGGAAATCGCGCAGTTCGTAGAGTTTGTCCCGGCCAGCGTCGCACGGCGTATATTTGCGCTCCGGCGCGAACGGGAACACGTCGCCGGGGCCGAACACATGGCAATGGGCATCGACCGCGCCGGGCGGTGGCGTGAAAACGGGCTTGGTCGGCGCCGGATCGAAGCACAGCCAGTTGGCGTCCATCGTGAAAGCGGTCATGCGGCCACTCCCATCTCCGTTCGTCCCGAGCGAAGTCGAGGGACATGCCGCAGGCGGTGGCGTGTGGGGCACGTACCTCGACTACGCTCGGCACGAACGGGGGAGGAGGGAGCGCCCATCACAGCCCGCGCGCCTTCAACATCGCGTCCAGTCGTGGGAACACCCGCCGCGCATTGCCCTCATAGATCGCATGGCGCTGCTCGTCCGAGATCGGCAGCGCATCGACATAGCGCTTGGTATCGTCGAAATACTGCCCCGTCGTCGGGTCGATCCCGCGCACCGCGCCGACCATCTCGCTGCCGAACAGGATGTTCTTGGTGTCGATCACCTCAGCGAGCAGATTCACCCCCGGCTGATGGTACACGCAGGTATCGAAATACACGTTGTTCATGAGATGCGTATCGAGGCTCGGCTGCTTGAGCATATCGGCGAGGCCACGATAGCGCCCCCAATGATACGGCACCGCGCCGCCACCATGCGGAATGATGAACCGCAGTGTCGGGAAATCGGCGAACAGATCGCCCTCGATCAACTGCATGAACGCGATCGTATCGGCGGCGATGTAATAGGCGCCGGTCGCGTGCAGCCCCGGATTGCAGCTTCCCGAGACGTGGATCATCGCCGGCACGTCGAGCTCGACCATCTTTTCGTAGAACGGATACCAGAAGCGGTCGGTCAGCGGCGGTGCGGTGAAATGCCCGCCGCCGGGATCGGGGTTGAGGTTGCAGCCGATGAACCCCATGCCGACGCAGCGCTCCAGTTCGGCGATCGACCCGGCCATATCGGCCTTGGGGTTCTGCGGCAGCATGCACACCGGCGCGAAGATGTCGGGATACAGATCGGCGCAGCGCTTGATGAGATCGTTGTTGGCGCGCGCCCATGCCAGCGCGACGCTTTCGTCGCCGACATGCGGCGCCATTGCCGAGGCGCGCGGGGAGAAGATCGTCATGTCCGCGCCACGCTCGCGCAGCAGGCGAAGCTGGTTGGTCTCCAGCGTCTCGCGGATCTCGTCGTCGGAGATGACGGGGTAGGGGGGCGTGGCCTCGCCCGCCTTGAACGCGGCCTTCTGCGCGTCGCGCCAGTCGTTATGCGCGGCGGGGGCGGTGGTGTAATGGCCGTGGCAATCGATAATCATGCGGCGTCAGCCTTTCGGGTGAGCAAATCGAGTTTGGCGGCGAGGCCGTCGGGCGGGGTGGCGCCGATCGCGCCGATCGCGCGCTGGCGGACGACCGTGCCGGTCGTCATCGTCGCGCCGGTGCCGAGCGAGTCGAGCGTCTTGACGACTTCCTCCATCTCGGCGGCGCGGCGCAGGCCGTGCGCGAGCATGCGGTCGAGATTGTAATCGGCGCGCTCGGCCCAGGGCTTGGGTTTCTCGCTCGCGTCGAGCGAGGCGAGCACTTCGTCGAGCACGCCGGCCCGGCTCGCGGCAAGCACGCATTCGGCGGTGAGCGCCTCGAGTCCCTTCACCATCACCGAGCGGATCATCTTGATCGACGACGCCCGCCCGACATCCCCGGGGACGACGCGCACGCTGGCGAAACCGAGTGCGGTGAGAAGCGCCGCGCCAGCCTCGGCGTGCGGACCGGACACGAGCAACGGCGCGGCGGTGCGCGCCGGCAGCACCGGCGACATCACCGCGACATCGACATAGCGACCGTTCTTGGCGTGGATCGCGGCGGCGGCAGCGTGCTTGGTATCGGGCGCGACACTGTTCATGTCGAACCAGAGAGTGCCGGGTGCGATCGCCGCACTCTCGGCCGCGAGCAACGCCTGATCGGCGGTGACGAGCGACAGCACCGCCTCGGCGCCATCGAGCGCTTGCGCGGCGGTGTCGCAGCCGGTCACGCCCAGCGACTCATATTGGGCACGCTTGGCGGCGGCGAGATCAGCGCGATCGGTCTTGATGTCATACGCCCGCAGCGACGCCGACAGGCCGGGCGCGAACGCCATCGCCGCCTCGCCGAATCCGATTAGGGCTATCGTCCGCTCCATGACACCGGCTTGCCGCGTGCGTGGCGCAGCGCCCAATCGGAATGCGCGCCGGGCTATTCGAAATCCTGATGTCCACTTTCAATGGAAGCCCAAGCCGGTTAGCCCGGAGCGAAGCCCTAACCGTTCTCTCCGAACGAACTCCCAACCCGTTCGCCCGGAGCGCACCCTAACCCGTTCGCCCCGAGCGAAGTCGAGGGGCAGGCCCGGAGCGCAGGTGCCTCGACTTCGCTCGGCACGAACGGATAGTGCATCATTCTCGCCCCGAAGGCCCCGCCACCCCCGCCAACGCCTTGAGAAACCGCGCCTGCGCGCGCGTCGGTCGCCAGTCGCGCCGCGTGGTCACGCCGATCACCCGGCCGCTCACCTCGGGTTCCGGGCCGATCGCGGCCAGTACCCCGCTATCCACCTCAAGCGCGACCTGTTGCGGCGACAGCAGCGTCAGAAAATCGCTCTCAACCAGAATGCCGCGGATCACCATCACCGATCCGCACTGCACCGGCGCGCGCGGCAGCGGCCCGTCGCCGAACATCCGCTCCCAAAGCGAGCGCAGCGGCGCGCCGGCATGGCTCACCACCCACGGAAAAGCGGCGAGCTGCTCGGGCGTTGGCGCCGCCACCCCGGCGAGCGGATGGCCGGCACGCCCGACGATCACCAGCCGGTCGGTGACGAGCGGCATTTGCACCATGTCGGGCGGCCCCGGCTCGGGTCTTAGCGCGCCGATCATCAGGTCGATCGCGCCGTCGCGCAGCGCCTCGGCGAGTTCGCGCCACGATCCCTCAATGACATGGATCGCGACGTGCGGCGCCGCCGCCACCGTCTGCGCGATCGCGCGCGGCACCAGCATCGCGCGCGACAGCGGCATCGCGCCGATCACGACGCTGCCGCCCGCCTGATCGGTGATCTCGGCGATGCCGCCCGCGATCTCGGCCCGCGCCAGCCTTATGCCACGCGCGAGCCGAAGCCCTGCCGGGCTGAGCGCGATGCCACGCCCGCGCCGATCGACCAGAGCGATCCCGCACACCTGCTCCAGATCGCGCACCGCGCGGTGGATCGCCGGCTGCGACAGCCCGGTCGCGGCGGCTGCGCCCACGAAGCTGCCGGCGTCGGCGAGGCTCAGGAACGCATGCGCCTGAGTCGCGGTCATTAGCCATTCCGGGCTGGCGAAGCGCCGCCCGCCGCGCACGCCGCCGGCCAGATGCGCGAACGCGGCGGCCACGCGCGCCGCGAGCGCGCGGCCCGCCTCGGTCGGGTCCATCCCGCCCGGCCGCCGCGCGAATAACGCCACGCCGAGCTGCGCCTCCAGCTTGGCGATGCCCTGCGTCAGCGCCGGCTGCGACAGGCTGACCGCGTTCGCCGCCGCGCTCATGCTGCCCCGCTGCACGATCGCGCCGACCGCGCGCAGATGCCGCAGGTTGAGATCGAAGGGGGCGAGACTCATGCGCACGAATAGAGAAAACTTATCGGCACTTTGCAATTCGGAATTGTGATCATGCGCGGAAGGTTCAGGGCAGGCGGCAAAGGAGACTGTGAACATGGCCAGGGTCGTCACCAACATCGAACGCGCCGATCCATCGGTGATCGACGGCCTCGCGTCAGCGGGCGTCGCCACCGTCCACGAGGCGCAGGGCCGCATCGGCCTGCTCGCCAGCCACATGCGCCCGATCTACCCCGGCGCGCGCATCGCCGGCTCCGCCGTCACCATCTCGGCCCCGCCCGGCGACAATTGGATGGTCCACGTCGCGATCGAGCAGTTGCAGGCCGGCGACATCCTCGTCCTCGCGCCGACCTCCCCTTGCGAAGACGGCTATTTCGGCGATCTCCTCGCCACCTCGGCCATCGCGCGTGGCTGTCGCGGCCTCATCATCGACGCCGGCGTGCGCGACGTGCGCGATCTCACCCAGATGGGCTTCCCGGTCTGGTCGAAAGCGGTGTTCGCGCAAGGCACGGTGAAAGCCGTGCTTGGCTCCGTGAACGTGCCGATCGTCTGCGCGAACGCAGCGATCGAAGCCGGCGACGTGATCGTCGCCGACGACGACGGCGTCTGCGTGGTCAAGCGCGCCGATGCGGCGGACGTGCTCAAGAAAGCGCAAGCCCGCGAAGCCGCCGAGGAAGCCAAGCGCCAGCGCCTCGCCGCCGGCGAACTCGGCCTCGACATCTACGACATGCGCGGCAAGCTCGAAGCGATGGGGCTGAAATATGAATAAGATCCTCCCCGGCACGGGGAGGATCGTATGACATCCGCCCCCTGCATGTGGATGCGCGGCGGCACGTCGAAGGGTGCGGTGTTCCTCGCCGACGATCTCCCGCAGGACACCGCCACCCGCGACGCCTTCCTGTTGCGCGTGATGGGCTCGCCCGATCCGCGCCAGATCGACGGCATGGGTGGCGCCGATCCGCTCACTTCCAAGGTCGCGGTGGTTTCCAAATCGGCGCGCGACGGCGTCGATGTCGAGTATCTGTTTCTGCAAGTGTTCGTCGATCAGGCGATCGTCACCGATGCGCAGAATTGCGGCAACATGCTCGCTGCGGTCGGCCCGTTCGCGATCGAACGCGGCCTCGTCCCCGCGACCGCCGACGAGACGCGCGTCGCGATCTTCATGGTCAACACCGGCCAGATCGCGGTGGCGAGCGTCCAGACTCCCGGCGGCGTGCCGACCTATGCCGGCGACGCCCGCATCGATGGCGTCCCCGGCAGCGCCGCGCCGATCCCGCTCGAATTCCGCGACACCGCCGGCTCATCCTGCGGTGCGCTGCTCCCGACCGGCAACCCGGTCGATATGATCGACGGCGTCGCCTGCACGTTGATCGACAACGGCATGCCCTGCGTGGTGTTCAAGGCGGCGGATGTCGGCGCGACCGGCTATGAGGATCGCGAGACGCTCGACGCCGCGACCGATCTCAAGGCGAAGATCGAGGCGATCCGCCTCAAGGCCGGCCCGCTGATGAACCTCGGCGACGTCACCGAAAAGTCGGTCCCCAAGATGATGCTCGTCGCGGCGCCCGCGCACGGCGGCGCGGTGACGGTGCGCAGCTTCATCCCGCACCGCGCGCACGCGACCATCGGCGTGCTCGGCGCGGTCAGCGTGGCGACCGCCTGCCTCGTCGCGGGCTCGCCCGCCGCCGAGGTCGCGGTGATCCCCGAGGGCTCGCGCAAAACGCTGTCGGTCGAGCATCCCACCGGCGAGATGAGCTGCGTGCTGGACCTCGACGATCACGGTGCCGTCGCCACCGCCGCGTTGCTGCGCACCGCCCGCAAATTGATGGACGGAATTGTCTTCGGCTGACCTCCGTAATCGCACGTCGCGATCAGCCCACTTGCCTTTTGCGTCGCCGCGCGGATGATGGCGCCGCAGTTCGAGGGCGGTGCCGGCGCATTTTTCCAAGACCAGGGGCGTTCCCGTCGCATAAATGGGGCGCAACCCCGTCATAAAAGTGGCGCGCAGGCAACGAAGACGGACGAGCGACGTATATGCCTGGCAGGGAGCATTCCGCTCGAACAGGCAAGCACGGAGAGCATGATGGCACGAACGGCAGAAAAGAGCGGCAAGGGCGAGACGGCAGCCGCAGAGAAGAAGACCAAGGCGACCGCGAAGCCCGCCGCCAAGGCCACCGGCAGCGCGCGCGGCGGCATCACCGCCCCGGTCACCCCCTCGGCAGACCTGGCCGAGATCGTCGGCAAGGCGGACCTGCCGCGCAGCGAGGTCGTCAAGAAGGTCTGGGAGTATATCAAGAAGCACGATCTGCAGGACGCCAAGGACCGCCGCCAGATCAACGGCGACGACAAGCTGCAAAAGATTTTCGGCAAGCCCTCGGTCAGCATGTTCGAAATGAACAAGCACCTCAGCGCGCACCTCACCGCGAAGAAGGACTGACGGCACAGCGCGCCGCGACGCTGGCGGATCGGATGGTCCGCAACGGCGTCGCGGCGCGATGACCTCGCCCTCCGCCCGTTCGCTCAGCACGAACGGGTTGGAAAACCGTCAGCGCGGTCTCACGCCCCAGCGCAACATTTCTTGAACTTCTTCCCCGATCCACACGGGCAGGGGTCGTTGCGGCCGACCTTCGCAGCGGGCGTGCCCACCTCCGGCAGCGCGCCACCCGCGCCGCCATGCGCCGCGTAAAGCCGCACCACCTGCTCAGGGATAGCGATCGGCGCGGCGTCACTGACCTCGTTGATCTCCATGCTGGTCAGTACCGAACGGTTGTCGGCGATGTCCGCCAGTGCCAGCAGATAGATCACAGCCGCCGCAACTTCCGCGTCCGCGCCGGTGGTTATCGCGCGCCACGCATCCTCGCGCAGCGCCATCGCCAGCGCGAAACCGTCGATCCAGATCTCCCACAACACTTCGCCGTTGCGATCGTCCACGTCGAAGATCGGCACGAGCTTGCCCCGCCCCAGGTCGCGCACGATTTCGCCGTAGCGCGCGGCCACCATGTCGGCGAACAAAGTCGAGTCGGTCGGGTCTTCGAACGGCGCAGCCTCGCCATACAGGCCGCCCCAGATCGGCGGCAGCCATTCGCCGACCGCGATCGGCTCGGGGGAAGTGGCGATACCCGCGAGATAGCCGTCCAGCTCGGACAGCAGCATCGGTTCGTCCACCGGCAGATCGTACAGAATCTCGTCGAGCCGGCGCAGCCGCGAGGGAAGCTTAGCCACCTATTTGACCATGCCGTCGAGCGTCGCCGCCACTGTCGGGTGATAGGTCGCACGCGCGGTCGCATAGATGCGGCGTGCGATCGGCTGCCCCCACGCGCCTTGCGCCATCAGCCCGCGATACAGCGGATAGACGAACAACCCGCGCCCGATCGTGTGGAGATAGTGGTCGAGCGGCGTCACCACCGGATCATAATGGTTGGCGATGGCGAGGCTGAACCACGCGAAGCCGATATAGGCGCTCGGCGATTTTGACAGCCCCCAGGCCGAATCGAGTTCCGCCAGCCGCGCCGCGCTCTGCTGGCGCGGCAGCCCGTTGAGGAAGCGCAGCCATTCCTGCGTGCTCCACTTAGCGGTGTCGATCGAGGACGCTGCCGCACCCGCGTTGAACGCGGCGAGCTTGGTGTCGATCGCCGCCAGCGTCGCCGAGCGGACATGCACTGCATTGTCGGGCAGGCCGGGCTGATACGCCCAGCGATCCAGTTCGAGGTCCTTCTCCAGCGCGGCATCGCCCTTGATCAGATTGGCGCGCAGATCGGCGAGGAAGCCAGCGGTGGTCTGCGGCTGGAAGGCGTGGCGATCGAAATAGCTGCGCAGATACGCATCCCAGCGCGCCCGCCCGACGCGGTACTCGATCGTGCGCAGGAAGGTCGCGCCCTTGTTGTAATCGAGCTCGCCATAGGTGCCGCCCGGATCGCCATGCAGCCGCGTCGCGCCCGAATCCGCACCCGCCGCCTTCAGGTCGCGCTGGAGATTGTCCCAGCTAAGGTCCGCCAAAGTCGCGGCGCGCTCCTTGCCGTAGACCGCTTCGTCGATACGATTCTCGAAATAGGTGGTGAAGCCCTCGTTGAGCCACGCGTCGGACCAGGTCGCGTTGGTGACGAGATTGCCCGACCAGCTATGCGCAAGTTCGTGCGCGATCACATCGACGTTGGATTTGTCGCCGGTCAGGATCGTCGGCGTCGCGAAGGTGAGGGTGGGGTTTTCCATCCCGCCATAGGGGAAGCTTGGCGGCAGCATCAGGATGTCGTAGCGGCCCCAGCGATACGGCCCGTACAGCGCGCTGGCGGCGGCGACCATCTTCTCGGTATCGTCGAGTTCGGCGGCGGCGCGCGCCAGCGTCGCCGGCTCGGCATAGATTCCGGTGGTCGGGCCAAGCGGCTTGAATGCGAGATCGCCGACCGCGAAGGCGATCAGATACGGCGGCACCGCATGCGGCATATCGAACGCGAAGCGCTTCAGCCCCTTGCCCGCCGCCGCGCCCTGCGGCGTCAGCCGGTTGGCGCTCATCACCGTCATCATGTCGGCGGGCACGGTGAGGTGCGCCGACCAGCTCTGGCGGATGCCGGGGCTGTCCTGCGTCGGAATCCAGCTTCGGTTGTTGGTCGGCTCGCCCTGGCTGAACAGGAACGGCTTGGCCTTGCCGGCGGTGAGCGACGGCGGCAGCCATTGCAGCGCGCTCGCCTTAGGCGCGGACGTATAGGTGACGACGATCCGCCGCGCCGCGCCGATCGCGACCGTCAGCGGCGCGCCCTTGTCGGGCACGATGGCGCCGACGGTGTATTTCAGCGCACGCCCCTTGGCGTCGGTGATCCGCGCAATGACGAGCCCGTCGTCATCGAGCACGATCGTGCCGACGCCGGGCTTGGCGAGAATATCGAGCGTCGCCGTACCGCTCAGCCGCTGCGCGGTGAAATCGGCGGTAAGATCGAGATCGACATGAGTCACCCGCGCTTGTTCGGGCTCGGCGAAGGAGAGCGTATCCTTCGCCTCGGGCGTGGTGAGGATCGGGGCGGGCGCGTCCGCCGGGGTGGCGAGCGGCGCGGCGGCGAGCGCGAGGAGGGTCGGGATCATGGCGCGGTGCTACCGCGTTTCGTGGGGCGGGCAAAGAGGTGGTGGGGTGTTTGGGTCGAGCGGCGGAGCGGGGGAGCACGGTTCCGTGCGATGAACGGCTGCTGGCGCCCTCAACCGGAACCGACCCATGATGGCTGCTCGCACGCGCGGACGGCACCTCGGTAGCCCGGTAAAGCTCACCGGAGCCCAGTCCGCTGGTCGCCAAACCATCGCCAGCATGGCCGGCTTGCTCGGTTTCGATCGTTCCACCCTGTGGCGTGCAATCAAGTGATCTGCATCATTTGGTCCTTGCCTCATAAGTATGATATGTGATGCGTAACGAGTGGAGGCTTCTATGTCAGCGATCGAACGCATGACCATCACCATGCCGGCCGAGATGGCCGCTATTCTGCGCCAGACTGTTGCGGGTGGCGAATATGCGTCAACCAGCGAGGTCGTTCGCGAGGCATTGCGCGAGTGGACGCGCGCTCGCGATATTGAGCGTCGCGATCTGGAATCCTTGCGCGAAGCCATCCAGGCGGGGTTGAACAGCGGCCCCGGCATTCCGGCCGAGGAAGTCTTCGCCGAGCTACGCGCGCGTTACGCCAACAAGGCCTGATGCCCCGTGGCGTATCAGCTTTTACCGGCCGCACGGGCCGATCTGATCGAGATTGGCGATTTCATTGCGCTCGATAATCCCGCGCGTGCACAGTCGTTCATTGCCGAGATCGAGGCTACCATGATGGCGATCGCGGAGCGGCCAAGCAGTTTCCCGGCCCGCAATGAGTTGGCGACCGGCCTGCGAAGTGCGCGGCATGGTCGATATCTGATCTTCTTCGTGGCTGGCGATGTAGGGGTGCAGATTGTTCGCGTGCTTCATGGTGCCCGCGATCTCCCACAGGCCTTCGCCACCCATTGAGGAGAGGATCATGGATCAACTCTATTTCGAGATCGACCCCAATGAAGGCGGGTGGTTGCTCCGATTGTTCATGGGCAACGCGGAGCATGAAACTCGCCAATTTCCCGACGATGATGATGGTCATCACCAAGCCCGCACGGCCGGGCTCCAATTGTGCGAGGAATGGGCTGGTGGAGACTGGGCGCTCCTGCGGGATTAACGGCCGCTAGCGCCCAATTGACGACGCAAACGTCCGGGCGTTCCCGCGCTCACTCTTCGACGTCGCTGAATATCTCCTCGATCTGTTGGCCGAAAAGGCGCGCGATGCGGAACGCCAACGGCAGCAGCGGGTCGTGCTTACCGGTTTCGATCGCGTTGATGGCTTGACGCGAGACGTTGAGCCGGAGGGCCAATTCGGCCTGGCTCCAGTTCCGTTCCGCACGCAAAACCTTGAGGCGGTTGGTCATAGCCCGGTGCCACGGATACGCGTGTAGAAGTAGGCGAGCGACCAAGATGCAATGAGCACGCCGATCGTCGCGTGCATTGATACGCCACCCAAACTGGCGGTGAACAGCATCTGCCAGAGCGCGAGCGTGAAGAACACGGTGAACATGGCGATGAACGCCGATTTGGTCAGCGTTCGAAATAGAAAATCGTCGGCGTGCTTCTGGTCGTGTCGCGTGCTGAAGATAGCCAGCAAACCGGCTACGAAAATGGCGCCGATGATCGCAGCGCCCTTGATCGGCGGTTGAGCAGCGGGTGCAATCGGGGGGTAAGCTCTACTGGTGTTGAGCATTATGCCGATCACCGCAAAAGTGCCCGATGCGGCGAACAGCCCGTCAAACAGCAGTGGCGAGTATAACCTTTTGAAAAACCCGGGCATGCGAACCTCCCTCGTGTGTCAGGTATACCTGACTAGAGAAATTGGCGAAGATGTCAAGCTTACATGACATAATGTCGCAGTTTCATTACTTGAGTTGGTCGCCGGTCGGCTATCGCCCCAATTGGAGCGGCGAGACCCTATTTCGACCGTGACTCGGGCTGGCGCAAATCTGAGATATTCATGGTATGTTCCAAATTAACCGTTTCCCCGCCGGTGGTTTGTCGGTTAGATTTCATCTGCCGCTTCACGGCACCGCCGCAGGGCAGAAGGCGGAAACTATGACTTAACAGCGATCATCATTTTAAAAGCGACGGCTGAGTGGTCATCTGCTGCCTGCGTCTGGACGATTTGAACTCCCTGATTGATGGCGGAAACATAAGAACCCAGACTCTTTCACAGTCTATATCCCTGGACCTTCGAACAGAGACGACGCGCGGGCCTGTGCAGCCAATCCCAAGAGGAGATGGCTTATGCGCACCGTCAATCCCATGTTCCATATGGACGTGGACTATAACTGGCGCTGGTATTTGACTGGCGATCGGGGAAAAGTCCTGTGCATTTCGGCTCGGTCATTCTTCAATTTCGAAGATGCCCGCAGGGACTATGACGTTACGCAGGGGCAGTTCATGGCCAAAGCGGCCTAAACTGTCCCAACCTCAGATAATGTGAAGCGGTCGGGCGGCTCGGAAGGGTCGCCCGCTCTGCGTTCGGCAGGGGCAGTTGTTCCGTATTCACCAAGTCGCGACGTTCGCGATCAGCAAAGCCGACATCAGCGGCGGCCTGTCGGCAGTCACCTCACGTATTGCCGTCAAATCCTTGAGCGCCGCCTAAAAGCCGCCACGGTCTTCGCTATCCCGCCGGAACGGTTTCGAGAAACCGCGACAACAGGCCCGTCGCGCGCAAGGCGGGAAGATAGGCGGCCGCTTCGCACGATGCCCTGCTGCCCTCCGTTAGGTCGCACCCGGCAATGCCGCCATCGGGCGAGCGTGGCAACGCCGTGTCGAGGCGCTTGCGATCCGCGACCGGCAGGCTGTCGCGAAACCGGTCCAGTCGATCGAGCCGATCGGCCGGCGCCATAGCCGTATACCTCGCGGTCTGTCCGCTTCGCGCCGTCGCGCAGAGCGCGCCGGGCTGACACGGCGGCGTCTTCCAGTTCGCAATCTCTTTCTGCAAGGCGATCAACCACCGCCCGGCATAGGCGCCTCGCTCCTCCGCGCTGAGCACCCCGTCGTGATTCGTATCGGCTTCGTCGAACGCGCGATCGGCACCGGCGATCTCTTCCTCGGTCGAGATGCGGCCGTCATGGTTGGTATCCGCGCGTTCGAACGCAGCGCGCCCGACGGGGTCGTCGGGGAGTTTAGCGGTAGGGACCGGCTGCCCCTTGGGCATCATCGTCATCATCGTCATCATCGTCGCCAGCGCGGTGGCGCGGATTTCGGCATAGGTGGTGTAGCCGTCGTGGTTCGCATCCAGCCGACGGTGCAATGCCGATGCCGCTGCTTCGTTCTGCGCCCGTGTCGTCCCCGCTGGCGTGGCAACGGGGGCGGTCAGCAGGATCGCAAGTGAGAGCATGGCGTGATCCTGCTCCGCGCATCATGACGGGGCGATGAAGAGCGGGTGAAGATGGGATGGGATCACACGATACCCATTGTGGTCGGACCTGTCCTACACGCGAGGCCGGTGCCATACTTCCGGTCCCGCTCTTTGACAGTGTCCGCGCCAACCATAACGGCCCAGCTTCGTACCAAACGAGGCATGCACCCGCACGTCAGCCATGCCCAAAAGTGACACTCCCGGCACGGTGCGCCCGGTGGCTCACCTTAGCCGCGTTAAGCCAGTCTTCCGCACGCCTCAGGCCAGCGTGAGGTAGATCTCCGCCTCGATCACCCAAACGCCGCCGGTCTCGCGCCACTTGGCGGTGTACGCGCCCGAAGCGTTCGTCTGCCCGGCGGTGATGCCCTGCCAGCGGCCATGTTCGAGCGCGATCGGCTCGACCGGCGAGGCCACGATCGTATCGGGCGTGCGCGTATAAACGGTGCGCGTCACCGCCGCGAACTCGCGCTGCCACGCGGCAAGCTGCGCCTTGCGCCCGCTCAGCACCGCGCTGTCGGTGCCGGTGACGAGCATTGCATCGGCCGCGAGCAACGGCCCGATCGCGGCGAGATCACCCTCGACAAGCGCCCGGTTGAACGCCGCGCGGCGCAACCGGATGGCGAGATCGGCGCTCATCGCGCGAGCTTCACCAGCGCGGTATCGAGCGCTTGCAGGAAGCGCGAACGATCGGTCTTCGCGAACGGCGCCGGCCCGCCGATCACGTCGCCGCCGGCGCGCAGATCGGCCATGATCGCCCGCGTCGCGATCGCGCCGCCGATTGAGCTGGCGGTGAACGGCTTGCCGGTCGGCGCGAGCACCGTCGCGCCCGCCTTCAGGCAGCGGTCGGCGAGCAGGATGTCGGCGGTGATCACCACCGCGCCCGCATCCGCCCGCTCGGCGATCCAGTCGTCCGCCGCGTCGAACCCGTCCGACACCACCACGCGGCTGACCATCGGATGCAAGGGCACACGAAACGGGCTGTTGCTGACCACGACGACCGGCACATCCCGGCGATAGGCGACCTTGTAGATCTCCTCCTTGACCGGGCAGGCGTCGCCATCGACGAGGATGCGGGCGGTGGTCAGCGGGTTACGTCCTTGCCTGTGTTCCAACCCGTTCGTGTCGAGCGAAGTCGAGACATCCTGCGCCACACGTGCGGCATGTCCCTCGACTTCGCTCGGGACGAACGGCGTCTCGCAGCTACGCCGCGATCCCCTCGAGCGATTCGCTGATCTCGAACCACACCGCCTCGGCCGCTTCGAGCTTCTTCGAAACCGTCGCGTGCTCCTTCGCCCGCGCGTGCGGGTTCATCCGCGCCAGCCACGGCTCGGCCACCGACGGATCGGCGATGGCGCGGTCGATCGCGTCGCGCTGGCGGGTGAGCTTGGCGACCAGCGCCTCGGCCTCATGCGCGCGTTTCCTGAGCGCATTGGCCTGTTCGCGCGCTGCGTCGCCGGCCTTGTCCTTGGCTTTCGCCTTGCCCTTGGCCTCGGCGGCGGCGGGGTCGCCGGCCAGCACGAAGGCGATATAATCCTCCATGCTGCCGTCATATTCGCGCGCGGTGCCGTTATCGACCAGCACGAGCCGGTCGGCGGTCAGCTCGACCATGTGGCGATCGTGGCTGACGAGGATGACCGCGCCGTCATAGGCGTTGAGCGCCTGCACCAACGCCTCGCGCGCATCGACGTCCAAGTGGTTGGTCGGCTCGTCGAGGATCAGCATGTGCGGCGCGTCGCGGGTGATGAGCGCCAGCGCGAGTCGCGCGCGCTCGCCGCCGGAGAGCTTGCCGACCTTGGTGACCGCCTTGTCGCCCTGGAAGCCGAACCGGCCGAGCTGCGCGCGCACCGATGCCGGCGTCTTGCCAGGCATCACGCGCACCATGGTTTCGAGCGGTGTGTCGTCGCCGTCGAGTTCCTCGACCTGATATTGGGTGAAATAGCCGACCCGCATCTTGCCGCTCGCGTTCATCTCGCCGTGCATCGGTGCAAGCTGCGCGGCGAGCAGCCGCGCGAGCGTGGTCTTGCCGTTGCCGTTGCGCCCCAACAGCGCGACCCGGTCGTTCGGGTCGATCCGCAGGTTGAGCCGCTGGAGAATCGGCGTCTCGCCATAGCCGACCGTCGCGAGATCGAGCGTGATGAGCGGCGGCTTCAACTCGTCGGGGCTGGGGAATTCGAACGACAAGGTCGGGTCTTCGGCCATCGATGCGATCGGCTGCATCTTGGCGAGCATCTTCTGGCGCGACTGCGCCTGTTTCGCGGTCGAGGCGCGGGCGGAGTTCTTGGCGATATATTCCTGCAGCTTGGCGCGCTGCGCGTCCTGGCTCGCCTTGGCGGCGGCGAGCTGCGCCGCGCGTTCCGCACGCTGGCGTTCGAAGCTGTCGTAATTGCCCGAATACATCGCGACGCGCCCGCCCTCGACGTGGAGGATCGTATCGACGACGTTGTTGAGCAGGTCGCGCTCGTGGCTGATGACGACCATCATGTTGGGATAGGACTTGAGGAAATTCTCCAGCCACAAGGTCGCTTCGAGATCGAGATGGTTCGACGGCTCGTCGAGCAGCAGCAGATCGGGTTCGGAGAACAGCAGCGCGGCGAGCGCGACGCGCATCTTCCAGCCGCCCGAATAGCTGTCGAGCGGACGGTTCTGCATCTCCTCGTCGAAGCCCAGCCCGACGAGGATGCTGGAGGCGCGGGCAGGGGCGGTATACGCGTCGATCGCGCCGAGCCGCTCGTAAATCTCGCCGAGCCGGTCGGCATCCTCGCACGTCTCTGATTCGATCAGCAGCGCGGCGCGCTCGACATCGGCGGCGAGCACGGTTTCGATCGGCGTGGCGGTGCCTTGCGGGGCGTCCTGCTTGAGATAGCCGATCCGCGTCTTGCGCGGCATTTCGATCTCGCCGGTGTCGGGGTCGATCGAGCCGATCATCACCTTCATCAGCGTCGACTTGCCGGCGCCATTGCGGCCGATCAGCCCGACGCGGCTCTTGCCAGGCAGCGTCGCGGACGCATTGTCGAGGATCGTGCGCCCGCCAAGGCGCACCGTGATACCGTTGATATTGAGCATAAGGCTGCGCGCTTATCATGCGGTGCAGCATTCGTCACCTCCCGGCTTCGGGCCGGGTTGCCGTGGGGAACACTTCAAGGGCTGACACGTTGAATCGTGCAGGACTGACGGCGAGTCGAGTGAGAGCCTCTCTCCGCATGGATACGAGGAGCGAACGATGAACGGTGTTATCTATTTTCGCGCGGATCATGAGCTGGTTAGCCGGGTGATCGCAGAGAAACTGCGCCGCCGCACCGACCGCAATCGCATCGAAGACGGCTTCCGCGTGGTGCCCCGCAGCGGCGCGCACTTCGCGGCGGGCGCGGCGTAAGAAGACCTTAACGCGGCAAGGTGATCGTCGCGGTCAACCCGCCGCCCGCGCGATTGGCGAGCATGATATCGCCGCCCGCCTCGCGCACGATCGCACGCGCAAGCGCGAGGCCTAGACCGATCCCGCCGGTATCCTTGTTGCGCGAATGTTCGAGCCGGGTGAACGCCTCGAACACGTCGTTGAGCCGCTCCTCGGGGATGCCGGGACCACGGTCGCACACCGCGATCGTCACCTGATGCGGTGTTTCGGCGAGCTGCACCTCCACCTCGCGCGCATATTTGAGCGCATTCTCGATCAGGTTGCGCAACGCGCGCCGCATCAACGACGGCCGCAACCGCATCCGCAAACGCGCGCGCTCCTCCAACGCGACCTCCTCGCCGAGATCGAGGAAATCGTCGACCACCGCCTCGACCAGCGCCGCCAGATCGACTTCGGTCGGCGGCTCGCTCGGGCGGCCCAGCCGCGCGAGCGACAGGATGTCGTCGAGCGTGCGGTTCATCTCGGCGATCGTATCGGCCATGCGCGCGCGGTCGGTATCGTCCTCGACCGATTCGATCCGCACGCGCAAAGCCGCCAGCGGTGTGCGCAGATCGTGGCCGATCGCGCCGAGCATCCGGTCCTTCTCGTCGAGCATCGCGGTCACACGCAGCCGCAGCGCGTTGAACGCGGCGATCACGTCGCGAACGTCCTGCGGCCCGCGCCCTTCGATCGGCTCGGCCGGCTCACCGGGGCGGAAACCGCGCGCCGCGCCCGCCAGCGTGCGCAGCGGCTTGGAAATCTGCCGCGCCGCGACCAGCACCGGCACCAACACGACGACGTAGAGGATGATCGTCTGCCAGATCAGCCGCCAGAAGATCATGTCGTCACCACGGAACCACGGCACCGACAATACCAGCCAGTCGCGGCCGGGGCGTTCGACCGCGATCATCAGTTCACCGCCGGCGCGGCGGAAGCGTTCGCGACGTTCCTTGCCGGTGAAACGCAAGCGCCGGTCATCGGGCGCAAGCGCGCGCACTTCGGTCTCGACCCGGCCGACCTTGATCCCCGCCTCGGCGAGCGCGGTGCGCAGGCTGTGTTCGATATCGTTGCGATGCTCGCCCTGGGGCGCGACCGGCGAGGCGGCGACGCTGCGCACGCGCCCGCGATCGAACCGTGACGGATCGCCGAACGCATTGCGCTCGATCGCGTCGGCGATGCGCCCGACCACCGGCCCGGTCGCGCCCTCGATCCGCGCGCGCTGGCGTTCCTGCAACAACAAGGTGAAGTTGATCGCCTGCGCGACGAACAGGGCGACCGCAATCACCAGCGCCATCTGCCCGGACAGACTCCGTGGCCAAATGCGCAGGCGGAATTTCAAAGCCGCGTGACTTCGGCGGCGAGCGTATAGCCGCCGCCCCAGACGGTCTTGATGAGTTCGGGGTTCTTGGGATCGGCCTCGATCTTGCGGCGCAGGCGGCTGACCTGATTGTCGATCGCGCGATCGAACGCTGCCGCTTCGCGCCCCTGCGTCAGATCGAGCAACTGGTCGCGCGTGAGCACCTGCCGGGGCCGCGTCACCAGCGCGTGGAGCAGATTATACTCGCCGGTCGACAGCGGCACCGAGACGCCGTCGTGATCGACCAGAGCGCGCTCGCCCGACTTGAGCACCCAGCCCGCGAACGCGAACGATCCGGCGGCGGGCGCGTGCTGGCGTACCCCGCCGGCGGCGGCGCGGCGCAGGATCACCTTGATCCGCGCGGTCAGCTCGCGTGGGGAGAACGGCTTCACGACATAATCGTCGGCGCCGATCTCCAGCCCGACGATCCGGTCGGTCTCCTCGGTCCTGGCGGTGAGCAGGATGACCGGCGTGTCGCCGGTGGCGCGGATGTGGCGACACAGGCTGAGGCCGTCCTCGCCCGGCATCATGATGTCGAGGATGACGAGATCGATCGCATAGGCCGCCATCCGCATCCGCGCGCCCTCGGCGTCGCCCGCCTGCGTGACGCGGAAGCCCTGCCGCGTCAAAAACTGCGCCAGCGGTTCGCGGATCGAGCGCTCGTCGTCAACGAGGAGCAGATGCGGCGTATCACCCATAGGCTCGGGGCTTAGCATAAAGCGTCATCCTGCCAAATTCGCCGGGCGGGCGAGGGGGGAGGAACCCGCCCGCCCGGCAGCCGGACCTTATTGGCCGGCGGCGGCACCCGGCGGCGGCGGGGGCATGTCGCCGTGGCCGTGGTGTTTGTGTCCGGCGGCCAGCTCGGCCTTGTCGAGGAAGCCGTCGTGGTTGGTGTCGAGCATGTCGAAACGTTTATCGGCTTCGGCCCGCATTTCCTCGCGGCTGACGCGGCCGTCGTGATTGGTGTCCAGTTTCTCGAACCGGTCGCCGTGACGATGCGGCCCGCGCGCCTCATCGCCCGGTGGCGGGGGCGCTCCCTTGCCGGCGTCGCCGCTGCGCTCGCGGAAGCGCGCCTGCAACGCCGCCATCTCGTCCTTGGTGATCTTGCCGTCGTGATTGGTGTCGAGCCGTTGGAAGCGCGCTTCGGCCTCGGCCATGAACGCCTCCTTGGTGATCGCGCCGCCCTGCGCCCGCTCCGCCATCCGCCCGCGCACCTCGTCGCCCGAGAGCTTGCCGTCGTGGTTGGCGTCCATCCGCTGGAAGCGCTCGGCGGACTGCGCCAGAAACTCCTCGCGGGTGATGACGCCATCGCCATTGGTGTCGGCGCGCATCATCATGCCGCCACCGCCACCCGGACCCTGCGCCACCACCGCCGTGCCGGCCAGAAGCGTGCCGGAGAGCGCCGCGGCGAGAAAGAGCATCTTCATCGTGATCGTCCTCATGGTGGACCCGGCCATCCCCGGATCGTCCATGCCGGTCTACGCGCCGTCTGTACCGGGGCTATGTCAGCCAGCCGCGAATGTGTCGCAATTTGTCGCGCGGCGTTCGCCGAACGGAAGCGGTTGTCAGGGCGCCGTGGCGATGCTCGACAGATCGGTCTCCGCATCGATCGGGACGCCGGCGTCCTTGCGCTCCGAATAGCGATCGACAAGCTGGGCGGTATGCGGGCGTAGCAGCACGGTGAAGCGCACCAGCTCCTCCATCACGTCGACGATCCGGTCGTAATAGCTCGACGGCTTCATCCGGCCGGCGTCATCGAACTCGGCGAACGCCTTGGCGACGCTCGACTGGTTGGGGATCGTCACCATCCGCATCCAGCGACCGAGCACGCGCAGCGTGTTGACGCTGTTGAACGACTGCGATCCGGCCGACACCTGCATCACGGCAAGCGTGCGCCCCTGCGTCGGGCGCATCCCGCCCATCGCGAGCGGCAGATGATCGATCTGCAGCTTCATGATGCCGGTGATCTGACCGTGCCGCTCGGGGCTGCACCACACATGCCCTTCCGACCACATCGACAGCGCGCGCAGTTCGTGGACGGCGGGGTGGTCGTCGCCCGTCACCTGATCGGGCAGCGGCAGCGTTGCGGGGTCGAAGATGCGCGTTTCGCACCCGAAGAAACGCAGCAGCCGCGCGGCTTCCTCGACGCAGAGCCGGGAGAACGACCGCTCCCGCAAACTGCCGTAGAGCAGCAGGATGCGCGGGGCAGGTTCGCCGGCGCCAAGCCCGAGGGCGGGCCGTGCGATCGCATAGCGGCGGTCGAGCGCCGGCAAATGGTCGGGATCAGGAAGTTCGCGCAGGGGCATCAGGCACTTCCGATCCGCAACGCCAGGGCCGCGAGGGTGATGAGCAGGACGGGTAGGGTCAGCGTGGCCCCGACCCGGAAGTAATACCCCCAGCCGATGCGGATGCCCTTCTGCCCGAGCACGTGCAGCCACAGCAACGTCGCCAGCGAGCCGATCGGGGTGATCTTGGGGCCGAGGTCGCAGCCGATCACATTGGCGTAGATCATCGCCTGCTTGATCGCACCCGTGGCATGAGTCGCATCGATCGACAGCGCGCCGACCAGCACGGTCGGCATGTTGTTCATCACCGACGAGAGCAGCGCCGCGATCACGCCGGTGCCGATCGCCGCGCCCCACACGCCACCCTGCGCGGTGCGATCCAGCAGCGCGGCGAGATGGTCGGTCAGGCCAGCGTTGCGCACGCCGTAGACGACCAGATACATGCCGAGCGAGAACACCACCACCTGCCACGGCGCGCCGCGCAGCACCTTGCCGGTGGAAATCACATGGCCCCGCGCCGCGACCGCCAGCAGCAGGATCGCGCCGGCCGCCGCCACTGCGCTGACCGGCACGCCGAGCGGTTCGAGCAGGAAGAAGCCCGCCAGCAGCAGCGCCAGGACGATCCACCCGGCGCGGAAGGTGGCCACGTCGCGGATCGCCGCGCGCGGCGCGCGAAGCTGCGCGACGTCATAGGTCGCCGGTATGTCGCGCCCGAAGAACAGCAACAGCGCCGCCAGCGTCGCGACGATCGACACCAGATCGACCGGCACCATCACGCTGGCATAATCGCCGAAGCCGAGGTGGAAGAAATCGGCCGACACGATGTTGACGAGGTTCGACACGACCAGCGGCAGGCTCGCGGTATCGGCGATGAAGCCCGCCGCCATGACGAACGCCAAAGTCGCCTTGTCACCATATCCCAGCGCCCGCAGCATCGCGATGACGATCGGCGTCAGGATCAGCGCCGCGCCGTCATTGGCGAACAGCGCCGACACCGCCGCGCCGAGCAGCACCACCAGCGCGAACAACCCGCGACCATTGCCCTTGCCCCAGCGCGCGACATGCAGCGCCGCCCATTCGAACAACCCGGCTTCATCGAGCAGCAGGCTGATGACGATGATCGCGACGAACGCGGCGGTCGCGTTCCAGACGATGCCCCACACCACCGGCACGTCGGACAGCGAGACCACGCCGGCGAGTAGCGCCACCACGGCACCGCCCATCGCGCTCCAGCCGATGCCGAGCCCCCGGGGCTGCCAGATGACGAGCGCGATCGTCGCGACGAAGATCGCGACCGCCAGCAGCATCATGCGATCCGCTGGCCTGCGGCATCCACCACCTTTTCGCCGTCTTCCTTGGCGAATGCGCCGCGCTGTTGCACCGGCAACAGATCAAGCACGGCTTCGGACGGACGGCACAGTTTCACGCCGAGCGGCGAGACCACCAGCGGGCGATTGATGAGGATCGGGTGCGCCATCATCGCGTCCACCAGCGCGTCGTCGGACAGCGTGGTATCGCCAAGACCCAGTTCGGCGAACGGCGTGCCCTTTTCGCGCAACAGATCGCGCGGCGCGATGCCGGCGCGGTCGATCAACTCGACCAGCAACGCGCGCGACGGTGGCGTCTTGAGATATTCCACGACATGCGGCTCGATGCCGGCATTGCGGATCAGCCCGAGCACGTTGCGCGACGTGCCGCACGCGGGATTGTGATAGACGACGATATCGACAGGCATGGCAGGCTCCATCAGCAGCAGGCGAGGTCTGCAAGCAGCGGCGCGCACACTTCGGCGCGGCCCTGGCAGCAGTCTTTGGCGAGGAAGATCATCAGCGCGCGCAGCGTATCGAGATTGGCGCGCTGGATGATCTGACGGCCGCGTTTCTCAGGCGTGACCAGCCCCGCCTTCACCAGCACCGCGAGGTGCGTGGAAAACGTGCTTTGCGTCAGCCCGGCGGCGGTGGCGAGGTGTCCAGTGGAAAGGCCATCCGGTTCGTGCCGGACGAGCAGCCGGAACGTCGCGAGCCGCGTCGGATGGGCGAGCGCGGCCAGCGCGGCAAGAGCGTCGGTATCAATCACCCATCGGGAATATCCGATGTTTTCCCCGGCGTCAACGAGGTATCGGATAATCCCGATGGATGTGTTCATCGTTACCGCGCGCCGGCGCGCCGCGTCACTCGGTATTGCCGAACGTGTTCGAGGAATCGACCGCGCGATTGTAGTTCTCGACCATCGACTTGAGATTGCGCACTTCATGCCCCTGCTTGAGCGTGCGGTAATCGCCGATCATCGACGTCAGCGAACTTAGCCCGGACGGGTCGCTCTTGCTGGCTTTGGTCGCTTCCTGATGCGCGTCGGCGATCGCTTTCTCGATGATCGCGACTTCGGCGTCGCCCTTGGCGAACAGTTCGGGCTTGTTGACGTCTTCCGGCGCGTTGAACAGCCCGATCAGCGCCTTGGCGTGGAGCAGGGCGAGCTTGGTATTGTATTTGATCGGGCTGCTGCCCTTCAGCGTTTCCAGCATCGCCTGATCGCGCTTGGCGAGCGCGACGTCGAGCACCGCGCTATACCGTGCGAAGTCCTTCTCGGCGGCGTCGAGCTCGGCCAGCATCCGCGCGTCTTCCGCCTTGCCGCGCGCGAGCTTGTCGTCGAGATATTTCTTGCTGCTGTAATAGTTTTCGAGATCGGCGAGATGGGTCTGCACCTTGCCCATCGAGGCGATCAGCGCATCGGCAGCGGTATCGAGATCGCTTGAGCTGCCCGGCATCGCGCGCGCCGCCTTCAGCTTGGTCAGGCCCTGGTCGATCCAGCCGGCATCGACGTTGAACGGACCCTCGATCGAAGCATGGGCGATGTCGGACTTGCGATACGCCGCCGCCTTTTCCTCGAAGCCGAACGTATCCACGAAGCTGTTGTGCGCCTCGACATAGGTGTCGAGCTTCTTGCCCGCGCTCGCGTCTGACGCGGCGGCCGTGCCGGCGGTCTCGGCATCGCCGCTCGTGTTTCCTGCGGTCGAACCGGGCTTGTTGCAAGCGCCGAGACCCAGCAGGGCAACGCCGATCAGCAGGATTTTCGCCTTCGCAAATGTCATGAGCATACCTCGATAGGATGGCCCCCGCCCGGCACGCTTGTAGGGCGGAGCGTGTCGTCGAGGCAACACCCGGTCGCGCATGGCCTCACGCCGGCGCGACCCGCTCCCACCGTACCAGCCGCGCCGCGACGATCACCGCCGCCGCCCCAGCCAGCGCCGCCGCCAGCAGGAACGCCGCGCCCGGCGTGCCATGTTCCGTCCCGAACGCCAGCGTCTGCGTCATTGCGAGCGGCCCGATCACTTCGGCGACGCTGCCGAGACTTGCCATCCCGCCCTGCAACGCGCCCTGATTGGAGGAATCGACGCTGCGCGACAGCAACGCGTTGATGCCGGGGAACACCAGCCCCGTCAGCGATCCGAGCGCGATCAGCGCGAACACCATCCAGCCCGCCGTCGCGAAAGTGATCGCGACGAAGGTGACGAGCGCCACCACCATGCCGATCATCACCGTGCGCGCCTCGCCGAAGCGACGGATCACGCGGCCGGTGAGGAACACCTGGGTCAGCGCCATCGTCACCCCCGACGCCGCGAGCGACAGGCCGACCATATGCGGACTCCAGCCGAAGCGGATCTCGGACCAGAACGCCCAGGTGGCGGGATAGACCATCTGGGCGAATTGCCAGAGGAACGCGACGATCAGCAGCGGCGTCGCGCCGCCGGCGTGGAACACCGGCTTGAACGCGCCGAACGCATTGGCGCGGCGCCAGTCGAACGCGCGGCGGTCGGCGGGCGCGAGCGTCTCGGGCATCGCCACCGCCATCCACACCGCGTTCAGCACCGCGAGCGCAGCCGCCACCACGAACGGCGCGCGCGGCCCGAACCCGGCGAGCAGCCCGCCGATCGCCGGCCCGATGATGAACCCCGCGCCGAACGCCGCACCCATCAGCCCGAACACCTCGCCCCGCTTTTCCGCCGGCGTCACATCGGCGAGTACGGCGTTGGCGGGGCCATAGATCGCGCCCGCCACCCCGGCGAAGATGCGCCCCAGGAACAGCCAGCCGACCGTCGGTGCGAACGCCATCAGCCCGTAATCGATCGCGAAGGCGATCATTGCGGCGAGCAACACCGGCCGCCGCCCGAAGCGGTCTCCGAGGCTGCCGAAGATCGGCCCGGCGAAGAATTGCGCGGCGGCGAATGCGATCAGCAACGCGCCGCCGGTGCGCGCCGCGTCGGAGAGGGTGCCGCCCTTCAACTGCACGATCAGCGTCGGCAGTACCGGCATGACGATGCCGAAGCCGATCGTATCGATCAGCACGGCCGCCAGCACGATTGGCACCGCGCGATGTTCGAACCGCATTCTTCTGAAAACCTCATCCGCCCGCGCGCGTCGCGCTACCACGGTTGGGCGGCGTTTAGAACAGCAGCTTGGTGCCCACCACGAACAGCGTCACCGCCAGGATCGCGCGCAGCACGCCGTCGGGCACGCGCGCCGACAGCAAGCTGCCGATGACGATTCCGGGCACCGATCCGATCAGCAGGCTGCCGAGCAGCCCCAGATCGACCGCGCCCATCGCCCAATGGCCCATCCCGGCGATCAGCGTCAGCGGCACCGCATGGGCGATGTCCGATCCGACCAGCCGGTTGGTCGGCAGATGCGGGTAGAGCGCGAGCAGCGCGGTCATGCCGATCGCGCCGGCGCCGACCGAGGTGAGCGAAACCAGCACGCCGAGCAACACGCCGAGCGCGATCGTCAGCGTGGCGATGCGCCGCGCACTGAGCGCGGTGATTGTCGGTGCGATCCGCGCGACGATCTGCGTGCGGAACAGCATCGCGATCGCCGTCGCGATCAGCGTCAGGCCGAGCACGATCGTCACGACCTCGACCATCCCGCCATAATGTCTGCCGGCATAGCCGAGCACGACCAGCGTCAGCACCGTGGCGGGCACGCTGCCGAAGGCGAGCAGCCGCACCACACGCCAGTCGACGGTGCGGTTGAAGCCGTGGACGCCCGTGCCGACGCTCTTGGTCGCGGAGGCATAGAGCAGGTCGGTGCCGACCGCAGTGACGGGATGGAAGTTGAACAGCAGCACGAGCAGGGGGGTCATCAGCGATCCGCCACCCACGCCGGTCAGCCCGACGAGCGTGCCGATGGCGAGACCGGCCACTGAGTAGAGCGGGTTGATACCGGCAAGAATCATTCGCGAGCCTTCGAAACGTCGGGTCAGCCCATGCACTGCGCGCCACGGAGCCGCAACAAACAGAAGCTTGTCCGCCTGTCCATGCCGGTATCATCGCCGGGAACAGAATGAAGGTAGCGCTCCCACAATACTCGCCGCCAATAGATTGCATCTTGTCGGACAAACGCGAGTTGAACTGCGCCGTTACAAAGACGTTGCAACGCACAATCAAAAGAGGGATCATCCCGCGATGGTCGAAACCGTTCGCGATTCGCTGGCAGCCTATCTTCGAGCGATGTCGATCGACAATTTCTCGATTTCCGGTGACACCGTCCGCATCGGACGGACACATTGGGCGGCGAGCATCTGTCGCTGTGGCGACCCGGCTTGCGATGGCTGGTCGCTGGAGCCGCTGGTCCCCGGAAGCTTGGGCGCGGCTCAACGCCGCCAGGGGTTGGACTCGGCGCGCTAGCCCCGTTCATCCGCAGTAAACATTGCGTTTGTCGCGGAACCGTAATCAAATATGCACGTTTCTTCATGAAGGCGTACGTCATCAGAACGTGCAACATGTGTTAAAAACAGCGTGATAAAAAACAATGTCGATCGGCGGAATCGCTATCGGCGGGTCGATTAGGAGAGCGGTATGGGTCGCGGTAAAGAGTCGCCTGTGGAATTCGCGCCGGATGAGCTGGCTGGTGCGGGCGTTCTCGGTGGTGTGGTGCTCGGTGGTGTGATCAGTCTGGTCATCTGGGCCGGTATCGTCAGCTTCTTCGTTTTCTGATCGCGCCACCCGCGCGCGTCATCTCGCGAGCGGCTGGACGAATTCGATCTGAATCCCGCGCGTATCGACCGGGTTGATGAAGTTGCACAGGAAATCGCCCGCGCCCTTCACCGGCGCGGGTTCCAGCATGCGCAGGCCGCGCGCCGCGCACCAGTCCATCGTCGCGCGCAGATCCTCCACCTGATAGGCGAAATGGTGGACCCCGCCGGCGCCCTTGTTGAACTTCGCCAGCACGCTGCCGTCATCCGGCACGACCAGCTCGATCACCGCGCCTGCCGCAGCCACCGTGAAGATGCACCAGCACCCCCAGCGTTCGACATGGCCGCGATAGCTCTCGACCAGCCCCATCTTGGCCATGAAGTCATCGGCATCGGCAAGATCCGGACAGATGATGCCGACATGGTGCAAAGTATAGGCTTCGAACATCACTGCGGCTTGTCATTCGATAGGAAATGGAGTTGGCGGCGTCTTTCCAACGTGCTTAGCCAATCCGCCAGCCAGCGTGTCACCTTGGTCGATCCGACGCGATTGAGGTGCGCATAGTCCGTGTAGTTGCGCGGATCGCTGGCGAGGACGCCGGCGCTCATGATGAAGCCACGCGCGCGATAGAAAGCGATGTCGGCGATCGGCTGATCATGTTTGTAGATCGGCAGATAGATGAAGCCGGTCTGCACATGGTGGGCCTGCGCTAGCGACACCGCCGCGCGTGTATAGCGGCGCTCGACCGCATATTCATAATCGCGGAAGCGCGGAGGCAGGAAGATCGGGTTACGCTTCGCTACCTTGCCCTTCGCCGCCGCCGCCAACTCGGCATCGGTGTGGATCGCATCGCGATCGATCCATTTGCCGTGGATTGACCATTCGCTCAGCGTCGTGTCGCGATTGGTGCCTAAATATAGCGCTGGATCGAAGGCGAGATGCACGCCGAACAGTCCGGGCATCTGCGTCTGGAGGAATAGCGAAAGCTGGCGATACGGCTGGAAGGCGAGATTGTCGAAATACTTCGGATTGATCACCACTGGCGAGGTCAGCACGTCGCGGGTGTCGGCGACGTTGCGAAACGCGGGATGCCCCGTGCGCGAGGCATGCTCGATCAGCGAATAGAGGATCAGCTTCACCTCTGGATGAGTCGCCAGCAATTCTTTCGTCAGCTCATAATGCAGGTTGCGGCCGTCCTGCGGCATGGAGAGGTTGGCAACATGCACCGGGCGACCGAGCTTTTCGGACAGGATCGCCTGCATTCGCGGCCCACTGATCCCGGCCTGAGTGCGCGACGCGCCGATGATTGCGATGTCGATCGGCGTACGATCATAATGGAGCCGCTCATAGATCCAGCCCAACGGACGCATGATCGTACCGTCGAACTGCTGGTAGCGGATGTAGCGATCATGGGGCAACAGCGTGACGCCGACGCAACAGACGAGGAAAGCGACCACGAACAGCGCGAGCAGCCCACGTCGCGCAGGAAGGGGCGCCGGCGTTACGTTCAAGGTATCGTTCGGCTGCGCCACGGTCCCGCTCAGAAGTTGAAGTAGATGAAATTGGTGGTGCCGCGCATCATCAGCGCGAAACCGAGAAACAGGAGCACGGCCGAAGCGATCGTCGCCGCAGGCGTGAGCCGCCACTCGACCCGCAGAAGCGGCGTATCAATCTTGCGCCACTTCGCCCACTCCAGCACCGGCTCGAACCGTGTCATGATTTCCTGCGTATTGGGCGCCAGATACACGATCGCATAGACGATCGCGAGAAGCGCGAGTGTGCCGGCCAGCCCGGCTGGCCACGCCACCGCCGCAACCCCGCCGCCCAGGCCGATCATCGCGGCATACATCCGCCCCACGACCGCGAGCGACGGCGCGCGGAACGCCACAACCGCGACCACGAAGGCGACCAGGGTCAGCGCGCGGTACATCGGCTCGACGTAAAACGGCGGCGGTCCTTTACGCGCCTTGCGTGCCTTGCGGCGAGTCATCCGCCAATATTCGTTCACGGTCATGTAGAGGCCCTGCAACACCCCGAACAGCACGAACGTCCACCCCGCGCCGTGCCATACCCCGATCACCACCATCGACAGCAGGATCGGCAGCGCGAACGACAGCAGGAAGCTGGCGAATTTGCCCGCCGCGTGATCCGCCGAAAACCGCGCGAGTGGGATCGTCAGCGGTTGGAAGATGTAGCTTTGCGCCCAGCGGCTGAGCGTGACGTGCCAGCGCCGCCACAGCTCGATGATGCTCGATGCCCGCAATGGCGAATGGAAATTGAGCGGGAGCACCACGCCGAACATCCGTGCGGTGCCGATCGCCATGTCCGAATAGCCCGAGAAATCGAAATAGATTTGCGCGGTATAGGCGAAGGCGGCGATCCAGCACGCCGCCATGCCCGGCGTCGCGCCGGTTGCGGCGGCGTCGAACACCGGCGCCGCCAGCGTTGCGACGGTGTCAGCGATCACCACCTTCTTGAACAGCCCGATCGCGAAGATCGTCAGCCCGATCAGAATGTTGGTGCTGGCCGCGCCGGACGGCCGGGCACGCAACTGCGGCACCAGTTCCTCGTAGCGCACGATCGGCCCGGCGAGCAGTTGCGGGAAGAACAAGACGAACCCGGCGTAATCGATCGCCCGCTTCATCTCGAACCGACCGCGCGCGAGATCGACCAGGAAGCCGATCTGCTGGAAGGTGAAGAACGAGATGCCTAACGGCAGCGCGATGTGCCGCAGTGGCAGATCGAACCCGAACAGCCCGCCCGCGCCGACGATCACCGCCGCGAAATATTTGAAGTAGAACAGCAACGCTAGATCGAAGCCAATCCCCACCACCAGCGGCCAGCGTGCCGATCCGCCGGCGCGCCGCCGCGCCGCGATCCAGCGGGCCACCGCATAGTTCACCGCCACCGACACCAGCAGCAAGACAACGAATTTTTTCCCGCCGATCGCATAGAACAGAATCGTCAGCGCGATCAGGAACGGCTGGCGCCAGCGTTCCGCGCGCGCGAACAGGACATGATACAGGATCAGCGCGACCGGCAGGAACAGCAGCAAAAAACCCGCCGAATTGAACAACATCGATTAAGCTGCCCGCCAAGCCGTTGATTGCCCCGCCGCATGGACCTTACAGTCCTGCAGCACCCGATTGCACTGGTGCGGCCAAGCGCGGGATTTGTCCAGCCGTCCCGTCGCGGATTTCCGCAACGCGGCGGCGTTGCCCCTTGCGACGCAGCATGGTTATAACACGCAAGCGGCCACGCCATGCGCGGGTCCCCGGCAACTGGAGATGACATGACCGATACCGGCTCGCGGATCGCCCTGCGCACGATCGCGGATACCGTCGCCGCAGCGTGGCCCGAGCATGGCGGCTTCATCGCCAAGAGCCTCGCCGGCCGCTCCGACGCGGTGCTCGACGTGTCCGAACGGCTTAGCGACGCGATCCTTAAGCTCGCGCCCGATATCGAGGGCGGTTTGCCCGCGCTGGTCGCGGATTACCGTTTCCTGTGCGAAGAGATCGTGTTGCCCGAGGAAATCCATTTCCGCCGACACGACAGCTACCGGCTGAGCCGTTTCGAGGACGCCAACCGCGAATGCTACGCCAACGCGCCGTTCATGAATCGCTATATGAACGGTCTGCTGCTGTCCGACGTGCTGTGGTCGAACCACGCGCACGCCTTCGCCTATTTCGTCGATACCTATCTGCCGCGCCTGCCCGCCGGCGGCCGTCACTTGGAGATCGGCCCCGGCCACGGCCTGTTGCTCTATTTCGCCGCCGCCTCCGGGCATCTGTCCAGAATCGCGGCGTGGGATGTCAGCCCGACCAGCATCGCCAAGACCCGCCACGCGCTCGATCTGCTCGGCGTCACCGCGCCGGTCGATCTCACGCTACAGGATTTGTTCGCGGCGCCGGCGCCGGGCGAGGACGCCTTGTTCGACGGCATCGTCATGAGCGAGATTCTCGAACATCTCGAACAGCCCGTCGCCGCGCTCCAGTCGGCGGCGCGCTGGCTCGTCCCCGGCGGCTTGCTGTGGATCAACGTCCCCGCCAACAGCCCCGCGCCCGACCATATCTTCCTGTTCGAAGGTCTCGATCACGCGCAGGCGATCGCGCGTGAGGCCGGGCTGGAGGTGATCGACGCGGTGGCCTTCCCGATGTCGGGCACCACGCTCGCGCGCGCGGAAAAGCACAAACTGTCGATCAGTTGCTCGGTGCTGGCACGGCGGCCGGGCTGATCTCCCCGGTCTCGTCCACCACCCGCATCTCCAGCGCGATCTCGCGCAAAGCGCGCATCATCGCGCTGCGCCGCCTGTCGCTCTGGCAGACCAGATAGCTGCGGAGCTGGTAATCGCGCGCGCCGGTATCAAGCGGGCGGTAGGTGATGCGCGGGTCGGGCGGGCATTCCGAGGTGAGGAAGATGCTGATGCCGAGTCCGAGCGCGATCCCCTCGCGGATCGTCTCGCGACTTTGCAGTTCCAGCGTCGCGCGCGGCCGCACTTCGGCGTCACCGAGCGCGCGTTCGGTGAAGGCGCGCGTCTTTGAGGTCGGCTCGCGCAGGATCAGCGTCTCGTCGGCGAGCGCGCGGATCGGCACCTTGGCGTGGCGCGCGAGCGGATGATCGTGGCGCATCGCGCAGGCGAGGCGATCGGTGAACAAAGGATCGTAGCTGAACGCGCTTTGCGCGGGCGGATCGCTGGCGACGGCAGCGTCGATCTCGGCCTCGTCGAGCCAGCGCATCACCTCGCGCGCATTGCCCATGCGGATCTGGATGCCGGTATCGGGGTGGCGGCGATGGAATTGCTCGACCAATTGCGCGGCGTAGAGCGGCGAATCCGACCCGAGCCGGAGCGCGCCGCCGGCCGGATCGGCGGTGTCGCCGAGCAGATCGTCGATATCCGCCGCCGTCGCGAACAATTTGCGCGTCAGCGCGAGCAGGTCGCGCCCGGCGGGGGAGAGCCGCAGCGGCACCTTTCGGCTTTCGAACAACGTCACGCCGTAGCGGCTTTCGAGCGCCTTGAGCTGCTGCGACAAGGTCGGCTGCGACACGTTGAGCCGCCGCGCCGCCCGCGACACGCCGCCTTCCACCGCGATCGCGTGGAACGCGCGCAGATGCTGGTGATTCGTTGCCATCGGGGCTTCCGTCTACCCTATGGTGGTGACGGTTGCGTGACGATCCCAAGCCCCGGACGAGCGTCCGCCAAGCGTTGGAGCAGGAGGTCCATAGCTGAGACGCGGCGGCGAAGCGCACTCGACCGTGGTGTCGCCATCGTCCAAAGGCGGTGGCATGGCGCGCGTGATTCTGTTCAACAAACCCTATGGCATGCTGAGCCAGTTCACCGATCGCGGCACGGCGGATGCGCGTGCCACGCTGTCGGACTTCATCGATCTGCCCGGGGTCTACCCCGCCGGGCGGCTGGATCGCGACAGCGAGGGGCTGCTCGTGCTGACCGACGATGGCCGCCTCCAGGCCCGGATCGCCGATCCCAAATTCAAGCTGCCCAAGACCTATCTCGTCCACGTCGAAGGGGAGGTCGATGACCAGGCGCTCGATCGGTTGAGGCACGGGGTCGCGCTCAAGGATGGCTTGACGCTGCCCGCCGAAGCCGACCGTATCGACGCGCCAGCGGTGTGGCCGCGCGATCCGCCGATCCGCGTGCGGGCGAACATCCCCGATGGCTGGGTACGGTTGACGATCCGCGAGGGCCGCAACCGGCAGGTCCGCCGCATGACGGCGGCGGTCGGCTACCCGACATTGCGGTTGATCCGCTGGAGCATCGGTGACTGGACCGCCGCCGGCCTCGCGCCCGGCGAATGGCGCGAGGCCTGAGCGCCGCCTTTCGGAGGATGCCAGGTCCGCCGCAAGGCCGATCCCGGCATCGGTTTGATGTGGCTCGACGCGTGAATAGGTCGATCCACCGCTTGACGAACCGCGCCGCCGCCCCGACCATGCTGCACGTGCAAACATAAAGGGATGGCGCAGTGGTCAACGGACGAAATCGCGTAACGGCGCTGCTGGCGAGCGGCGCCTTGCTGATTGGCGGCGCGGGATATGCGGCGAGCAGGAAAGCGCCCGCCGATCCGGCCCGTGCGATCCACGAAACGCTGATCGTGCTCGATACGCATTTCGACACCCCCGCCAATCTCGGCCGCCCCGGCTGGAGCATCATGGACCGTCACGCCACCGCGACCGATGGCGACCAGGTCGATTACCCGCGCATGGTGCAAGGCGGCGTCGATGGCGGCTTCTTCGCGATCTACACGCCGTCAGGCCCGCGCACGCCGGTCGGCGATCGTGCCGCGCGCGATTTCGGCATCCAGCGCGCGGTGCAGATCCGCGAGATGGTGGCCCGGCACAGCGACGTGTTCGCACTCGCGCTCACCGCCGATGACGCCGCCAAGGCGGTGGCAGCGCACAAGCGCTTCGTGTTCCTGAGCATGGAGAACGGCTATCCGTTCGAGGGCGACCTCACGCTGATGCGGACCTTCCGCGGTCTCGGCGTGACGATGATGGGGCTGGTCCACTTCAAGAACAACGACCTCGCCGACAGCGCGACCGATACGCCCGAATGGCACGGCCTGTCGCCCAAGGGCAAGGAAGCCGTCGCCGAGGCCAACAAGCTCGGCGTGGTGCTCGACGTCAGCCACGCGTCGGACGACGTGCTGCGCCAGACCGTGATGCTGTCGAGCGCGCCGATCATCCTGTCGCATTCGGGTATGCGCGCGATCCACAACCATCCGCGTAACGTCTCCGACGAGGATGCGAAGCTGGTCGCGGCCAAGGGCGGCGTCATCCAGATCAACGCCTATAGCGGCTATATGGTCGATCCCCCCGCCGCCAGCGCCGCGCGCGACGCGGCTATGAAGGAGCTGATGGCGGGCTATGAGAAAGCCGATACGATGAGCGTCGCCGAACGCCGCGCGCTGATCGCCCGGCGCAAGGCGATCGAAACGCAATTTCCGGCACCGCGCGCCAACTTCGACATGTTCATGCAGCATTTGCTCCACGCGATCAAAGTCGTCGGGATCGACCATGTCGGCATCAGCGGCGATTTCGATGGCGGCGGCGGTCTCGACGGTCTGGAGGACATCACCGCCTATCCCAAGGTGACGGCGGCGTTGCTCAAGGCGGGCTATAGCCCGGCCGACATCGGCAAAATCTGGGGCGGCAACGCGCTACGCGTCCTGCGCGCCGCGCAATCCCTGGCCGACCCGGCATCGCTGCCGAAGGTGCCGGTGACGAACTGAGTTAGCCGCACCCACTCCCCAACCCGTTCGTGTCGAGCCCAGCGGCTGGCTTGCCAGCCAGCCGAAAGGGATCGGCACGAACGGCGGTGGAGGCATCCTCGCCTTATTGCACCCGGTCGAGCAGATCGCGCACCTTCGCCGCGAGCGTGTGGTAGGTGAACGGCTTGGAGATCAGGTCCACCCCCGGCTCCAGCCGCCCGTCGCGCATGATCGCCTCGCGCGTATAACCGGAGGCGTAGAGCACCCTGATATCGCCCTGCATCGCCCCCACGCGCACCGCGAGGTCCTGACCGGACATCTGCGGCATGACCACGTCGGTCAGCAGCAGCGAGATCGAGGTCTCTTGTCGTTCCAGCAGCCGCAGCGCCGCAGCGCCGTCATGCGCCTCGACCACGCGGTAGCCAAGCTCGCGCAGGATGCCGACCGTATAGGCGCGGACATCGTCATCATCCTCGACGACGAGGATCGTTTCGGAGAACTTGCCCGGCTGGGCGGCAGGCGCCTCGATATCCTCGTGGCGCTCGGCACCACTGTCGAACTGGCGTTGCAGGAAAATCGATACGCAGGTGCCTTGGCCGGGCGTCGAGTCGATGTCGATATGCCCGCCGCTCTGTTTGACGAAGCCATAGACCATCGACAGGCCGAGGCCGGTGCCCTTGCCGACCTCCTTGGTGGTGAAGAACGGGTCGAACACCTTGGCGATCGTGTCTGCGGTCATGCCGATGCCGCTATCCGTCACCTGGATCATCACATAAGCGCCACCGGGCACGCCCGCGATCGGCTCGCCCTCCGTACCGACGGTCACGTTGCGCGCCGCGATCGTCAGCGATCCGCCATCGGGCATCGCGTCGCGCGCGTTGACCGCGAGGTTGAGGATGACGTTTTCGAGCTGATGCGGATCGGCCTCGATGCTCCACAGATCGGCGGCGGGCGCGATCTGGATCGCGATCGCCTCGGGGATCGAACGCGTCAGCAGGTCGGACATGCCCGACAACAGCCGATCGACCTCGATCCGTTTGGGGGCGAGCGGCTGGCGGCGCGAGAAAGCGAGCAGCCGCTGGGTGAGCGAGGCGGCGCGGTCCGCGCCCTTGAGCGCGTTCTCCAGCGCGCGCCGCGCGCGCGGGTCGGTCGCCGGGTCGAAACGGCGCAACACGGTATCGATATTGCCGATGATGATCGTCAGCAAATTGTTGAAATCATGCGCGATGCCGCCGGTGAGCTGGCCGACCGCCTCCATTTTCTGCGCCTGGCGCAGCGCCTCCTCGGCCTCCTGCCGCTCGGCGATCACGCTGGCGACGCGCATCTCGAGCGTTTCGTTGAGCTCGCGCAGCCGGGCTTCCTGCTCCTTGGCGCGCGTCACGTCGTAGATCACGCCGACCAGCCGGTAGCCCGAGCCTTCGCGCAGGATCTCGCCACACCGCGCGATCCAGCGTTCGCCGCCGTCGTCCGCGCGCCGCACGCGGAAGACGTGGTCGAGCGTCTCGGGCGGCGGTTCGCGATCGGGTTCGGGGATCAGCGGCACGGCGCTGTCGCTGAGCACGCCGTTGATCGTCCGCACCGGCAGCGCCTGCGCCGGATGCAACCCGAGCAGCCGGCAGAATTCCTCGGAGACGGTCGCGGTGGCGAAGCCGTCGCTATATTCGAAGCTGCCGACGCCGCCCGCCGACTGCGCGATGCGCAGCCGTTCCTCGGCGCGCTTGCGTTCGGTGACATCGACGAGCAGGCCAGTGAAGCGCACCGGCTCGTCCATCGCGTCGAGGTGACTCTGCCCGCGCGCGTGCATCCACAAAGTCGTGCCGGCGGGCGTGACGATGCGGAACTCCTTGGAGAACAGCTCGGCGCCGGCCAGGATCGCCGCCACCGCGATGCGGATGCGCGGGCGATCATCCGGGTGGATCGCGGCGAAGAAGCGCGCGGTCGGCAGGTCGGCCAATCCGGCAGCCGGATCGAAACCGTATAATTCGGCGAAGCGTTGATCGACACGCAGCCGATCCGCGACGATGTCCCAATCCCACGTTCCGCTCGCGCCCGCTGCGGCGAGCATCGCGAGCAACCGTTCCGCCTCGGCGGCGGCGTCAGGCATCGTCGCCGACCACGCGCGCGATGAAATCGTCGAGCAACGCGCGCAACGTCTCCAACGCGGGCAGGTCCATGATCATCGCGATATAGCCACGGATATCGAGGCGGCGCACCGCGAAATCGATGTAGAGGAACAGGACCAGCCCGTCGCTCGGCGACGTCTCGTCGACCTCGAACAGCATCGCGCCCGATCCGCGCAGCAGCTCCGGGATCGTCATCGACAGCGAGCTTTTGAGCAGATTTGCCATCGTCGCCAGGCACGAATTGAGGATGACGTTGCCGGTCTCGACCAGCGCCTCGCGCTCGATTTCGATCACCTCTTCAGGCGAAAGCTCGCCCTGCGTCACCGCGCGAACCAGTTGCAGGCTGTTGGCCTCTGGAAAGATCAGCAGCGCGCGCCCGCAGAAAGGCCCGGTGAAATCCTGCCGTACCGCGATCAGATCGGTCGCTTCGCGTTCGGTGATGAGGCGCGCGGCACGCCGCTGGCTGACCACGTCGATCGACGGCACCGAGAGGATGACATGGTCGCCGATCATCTTGCGCAGGTTGGAGGCCGCGCGGCTGACGCCGATGTTGACGATCTCGGTCAGCGCGTCGCGTTCGAGATCGCCGAGCGCCACCCCCTCGGGCATCATGATCGCGCCGCGCGCAGCCGCAACGCGGCCCCCGACAGGAAGCCTTCGAGACCCTCGGGCGTGACCGGCTTGGCGACGAACGCCGCGCCCACCGCGCGCGCGCGCGCGACGATCTCGTCCTGGATGTTGGCGGTGATGATTGCGATCGGCATATCCGGGAAACGCTGGCGCAAAGCGCCGGCGAGTTCGAGTCCGTCCATCTCGGTCATATTGTAATCGATCAGCGCGAGATCGACCGGCGTCTGGTCGATGAGGTCCAGCGCCTGCACGCCACCACCCGCCTCGACCTTCGACCATTCGGGCTGGAGCGCGGCGAGCGCCTTGCCGGCAACAATCCGCGCGAGCTTGCTGTCATCGACGATCAGGACGTTTACGGGCATTGAGAACTCCGAGGCGCCCGTGCGGGCAGATGGCACGCGTATACCGCCGGCTTAGGCAAAGTCGTCACGGGATGGACTGATCCAGATCAAAGTGCGAGAAGAAACCGCGCCGCGCCCAGATCAACGGGAATATTGGCCAACGGCGGTCGCGCGGCGAGCAACACTTGCACCACCGCCATGTGCAGCCGGGTCGCCCCCGCGAGCGACACGGTCGCGTCGGCATTGTCCTGCAAGGCGAGCAGCAGCGGTTCGGCATCCTCGACCAGACAGCGGCCTTCGAGATGGATCATCCCGGCTTCGACTCGGACGCTCATGCCACCAGCTCGGACAGATCGAGCACCAGCAGCACGTCACCGTTGCCGGTCAGCGCGGTGCCGGTGACGCCGGGCACTGCCGCGAGCACGCCACTGGGCGCACGCACCAACGTGTCGATCCGCTCGCCGAAGCCATCGACACGCACCGCCACCAGCGCGCCATCCGCCTGCGTGACGAGCAGTCGCGCGTTCCCGCCGGCTGATCCGGCGCCGCCGAGCAAGGTGGCGAGATCGAACACCGGCACGGTCTTGTCGCGCAGCACGACGGCGGTGCCGGTGCCGAGCGGGCGCAGCGCATCCGCGCCGACCTTGACCGTCTCGACGATCTGGTCGAGCGCGACGCCGTAGCGGTCGCCGCCGACCTCGACGACGAGGATTTGGGTGGTGATGGCGTGGACCGGCAAGCGCAGCCGGAAGGTCGTGCCGGTGCCAAGCGTGCTGTCGATCTCGATCGTACCGCGCAACCGCTCGATCGCGGCGAGCGCGGCATCCATGCCGACGCCGCGCCCCGAGACGCCGGTGACGGCAGCGGCGGTCGAGAAGCCGGCGCGGAAGATCAGCCGCATCGCCTGCGCGTCGCTCAGCGCGTCGGCCGCTGCGGCGTCGATCAGCCCGCGCGCAATTGCCGTGGCGCGGATGCGGGCAGGGTCGATGCCCGCACCGTCATCGCTGAGCGTCACGACGATCTGCCCGCCTTCGCGCGCGACGTGAAGCGACAGCGCCCCCTCGGCGGGCTTGCCGGCGGCGGCGCGGGTGGCGCCATCCTCGATACCGTGGTCGATCGCGTTGCGGACAAGGTGAAGCAGTGGCTCGAACACGCCTTCCGCGATCTGCCGATCGACCTCGGTGGTGTGCCCGCGCATGTCGAAGCGCACCGCCTTGCCGAGCTGCTCGGCGATCTCGCGGACCAGCCGGGGCAGGCGGCGCAGCGTCGGTTCGAGCGACACCATCCGCACCGCCGACACGGTGCGCAACAGCGCCCCGACCGAACGGCCGATCAGCGCCTGCGCGGCGCGCAGCTCCAGCGCGGCGCCGGCATCGATCCGGTCGAGCCGCGCGGCGATCGGCGCGAGCGTGTTGGCGGCGACCACCAACTCGCCAAGGTCATCCCCCAGCGCGTCGATCCGCGCCGGGTCCACGCGCAGCAACGCGGTGCCGGCGGTGGCGCTCTCGGCGGCGGCAACCGGCGCTGCGCGGTGCGTTACGGCGGCGAGCTCGACCTGATCGGAGACCATGCGAAACGCGGCGCGCACCGCCGCAACCGGCGCACCGCTCAGCCCCTCCAGCCGGGTGGCGCACTGGAACGGCTCCAACGCATCGAGCGTCGGCCACGCGCCCGCGACCGGCAACGCGGTCAGCGCGAGCAGATCGGGCACGGCCCCGACGATCGCGAGCGGATCGTCACCGCGAAAGAAGCAGTCGGCATCGGGCGTGTACCGAAAGGCGGTCTGCGGCACGGCGCCATCGGTCAATCGCGCGGCGGCGCACAGCGCCTCGGCCCAGTCGGCCTCGGGCGCGGTTTCGGCGGGCAGCGACGCCGCGCTCGCCTCGGCCACGATCGCGTCGCCGCGTTCTAGCGCATCGATCCAGCGATCGGTCTGGTCGAGCGTCGCAACCAGCGTCGCCACCGTCGCCGCGTCGAGCGCGACATCGCCCTTGCGCGCGCGCTCCAGCACATCCTCGGCGGCGTGGAGCAGCGTTTCGGCGGGTGCCATGTCGAACAGTCCGACCGACCCTTTCAGCGTGTGGACCGCACGAAATGCGCTGTCGATCGCGCGCGCATCGGCCGGGTCGCGCGCCAGCGTCGCGAGATCGGCCTGCGCCTGCGCGACGAGATCGCGGCCTTCGATCAGGAAGTGTTCGAGCAGGTCGTCCATCACGCGCGACGATAGACGATCGCGTCGTCAAGGCGAACCATCGTGAACCTGTCCGAGATGCGCGCCATCGATTCGCTGTGCCCCAGCGCGAGATAGCCGCCGGGAGCGAGCCGCTCGAACAGATTGTCCGCCGCGAGGGTACGCGCGGCATCGTCGAAATAGATCAGCAGGTTGCGGCACAGGATCACGTCGAACAGGCCCTGATCGACCAACGTCGCGCGATCGACGAGGTTGGCGACGGTGAACTGCACCGACTCGCGCAAATCGGCGATGATGCGACGGGTTTGGCGATGCTCGGGTTCGAAATAGCCGGCGATCAGCGGTGCCGGCAGCCGCGCCAGCGCGCGCGCCGAATACCGTCCCTCCCGCGCCAGCGCGAGCGCATGGGTGTCGATGTCCGATCCGACGATCTCGATATTATAGGCATCGACCAGCCGCCAGTTTTCCAGCAGCCAGATCGCGATCGAATAGGCTTCCTCGCCGGTCGAGCAGGGCATCGACCAGATGCGGATGCGGTCGCCCGGTCGCCGATCCGCGATCAACGCCGGCAGGATTTGCCCGGCGAGCGCCGCGAACTGATGCTCCTCGCGGTAGAAATAGGTTTCGTTGATGGTGAAGGCGTTGATGAGCGCTTCGCGTTCGCCAACATCGACGGCGGCGAAGGCGAGGTACGCGCGCGACGTGTCGTGTCCGGTGCGCTTCATCCGGTCGGCGATACGGCGCTCGATATAATAGCGCTTGCTTTCACCGAAGGTCATGCCGGTCCAGCGGTAGATCAGCGCACTGGTGCGGACGAGGTCGTCGTCGGCGAGACGGGCCGGCGATTCGATCATGTCGCGAACAGGCCGGCCAGCGCGGGCGCGATGCGATCGAGCGGGAGCGTCTCGCTCGCGCCACCCGCCGCGACCAGCGCGCCGGGCATGCCCCAGACGATCGCCGTATCGGCGCTTTCGGCGATGGTGTGGCCACCGCCGCGGTACAGGTCGGCCATCGCCTTCGCCCCATCATTGCCCATGCCGGTCATCAACACCCCAACGAGGCGTTCGGGGGCGAGCAAGGCGGCGGCGCTTTCGACGAGTCGATCGACGCTCGGGTGCCACAGCCGCGCCGGATCGCTCGGCGCGGACATCGCCACGAGCGCGCCGGCGCGGCGCGAGACGATCACATCGGCATCGCCGCGCCCGATATAGGCTCGCCCCGGTTCGAGCGGCACCGCTGCCGATACCTCGACCACGTCGAGCGCGCAGAGCCGGTCGAGCCGCCGCGCCAGCGCGCCGGTGAAGCTCGCCGGCATGTGCTGCGCGATCACGATCGGCCAGGGGAAATCCGCCGCGAGTGCGCCGAGCAACGCGTCGAGCGCGGGTGGTCCGCCCGTCGAGCAGCCGACCAGCACCAGCCCGGCCGGCGGGTCGGCGCGGTTTGGTGCGCCGACGCTGGCGGTGCGGGGGCGCGGCGTAGGCTTGGGCGGGGGCGAGGCGACGGCGCCGGTCCGCGCCCGCACGCGCTCGGTCAGCCGCGTCGCGCGCGAGATGCGCGCGGTGGCGGCGGCGCGAACCTTGTCGATCAACAGCGGGGCGAGCGCATCGATCTCAAGCGAAATCGCGCCGCGCGGCTTGGCGATGAAATCGACTGCACCCAGCGCCATCGCCTCCAGCGTCTCGTCGGCGCCCTCGGCGGTGAGCGCGGAGACCATCACCACCGGGCAAGGGCGCAGCAGCATGATTTGGTCGAGACAGGCGAGTCCGTCCATCTCGGGCATGTGGATGTCGAGCGTGATGACGTCGGGCGCGAAGTCGCTCAGCAGCGCCAGCGCCTCGGCCCCCGAACGCGCGACCGCGACCTCGAAATCGCCCGCGCCTGCGAAGATGTCACCCAGCAGCCGCCGCATCAGCGGCGAATCATCGACGATCAGCAATCTCGTCACGGCTGTACGACCGCGCCTTCCGGCCCGAATGCCGCGAGCATGTCCTGCTCGGTGCGGTCGAGCAGTTCGCGCGGCGAGACGATCAGCACGATTCGCTGGTCGTCGGCGAAATTGGCGACTCGCTCGAACACCCGCGTCTCCGCGCCGCCGAGTTCGGGCGCGTTGCGCAATGCGGATACCGGCACACGCAGCACCTCGGGCGCGGCATCGACGGTGAAGCCGACCCGCATCGCGCCGAGCCGGACGACGATGACGCGGCGCTTGGCGCCCCGCGCCGCGACACCGCTGAACCGTCGTACCTGATCGACCACCGGCACCACCGCGCCGCGCAGGTTCATCACGCCCTGCACGAACGCCGGCGCCTTGGGGAGCCGGGTCAACGTCTCGGGCACCTGCACCACGTCTTCGATCGCGGCGACGGGCAGGCCGAACTCGCCGTCGCCGACGCGGAACAGCAGGAACTGTTCGGCCGGCTCGTCCCGCGCGTTCGCCACCACCGGCTTTTCCTCGCTCGATTGCAGCAAGCGGGCCGTCAGCGCGTCGCTCAGCAGATGGTCCACGGCGAGCACCGAGACCAGCCGTCGCCCGCCGTCGAGCCGGCAGATCGCCTGAATACGCGCTTCAGCGCCGCCCCGGTTGAATACGGCAGGCACCGCATCCACGCCGCTTTCGGGCACGCGTTCGACGGCGCGCATCGCATCGACGACGAGGCCGAAGCGGTGCGCGCCGATCCGCACGACGATCACCGGCGCGCGCGCGCCCGCTGCCGCGCCCGGCAATGCAAGCAATGTGGCAAGCGAGAGCAGCGGCAGCACAGTGTCACGCAGCGCGATGCTGCCGACCACCGCCGCCTCCGCTTGCGGCAGCAATGTCACATCGCGCGGCAGCCGCAGCACCTCCTCGACCGCGCCGAGCGGCAGCGCGAACTCCTGCCCGCCGACCGCGAAGACGAGCAGCGGGATCTGGTCGCGCCGTTCCGTCACTTGTGCCGCCGCGAGACCCCCGCGCGCGCCGCGCCGCCCGGCGGCACGCGCAAAGCTGGCCGCAATCAGCGGCGCCAGTGCCACCGGCTCGGCCGCCACATCGGCCTCGCCCGCGATTCCCTCGACCGAATCGACCGCGATGCCGACGGGATCGCCGTCCTCGACCAGCAGAATCCGCGCCTCATCGCCGCGCGGCCGCGCCAGCAATGTCGCGAACGACAGCACCGGCAGCACCGCGCCCCGGAAATTGCCGATCCCGATCAGGCTTGCCGGCGCATGCGGCACGCGCGTCAGGCGCGGCACGCGCGCCACCTCGCGCACGCTCGCCGCCGGAATTGCGAAACGTGCGCCGTCGACCCGGAACGTCAGGCTTGGCTCGCCCGCCATCCGCCTATGCGGCCGTGTCGACCAGCGCGGCGGCGAGGGAGGCGATCTCCTCGATCGCCGCCGCCAGCATCTCGGCGCCCTGCGATTGCTGGCGCGCCGCCGCGCCCGCCTCGCGGCTCGCGCCGGCGGACAACTCGGCGGCCTGCGCGATCTGCTCCCCGCCGCTGCGCACCTCGCGCACCGACAGCAGGATCGCCTCGGCGCCGGTCAGGATCGCCGCATTGGCCTCGCGCGCCGCATCAAGGTCGGCGGCGATCGCGCGCGTGCGCTCGATCACGACGCGGCTGCGCCCCATCTCGATCTCGGCGGTGGCGACGACCTGATCGAGATCGCGCCGCACCGCGCCGACCTGATCCTGAATACCGCGCACGACATCCTTGGCGCGATCGGCGGCGGCCGCCGACTCGCGGGACAATTTGCGGATGTCGCCCGAGACATTGGCGAAGCCGCGGCCGGCGTCGCCCGCGCGCGTCGCTTCGACCGCGCCGCTCACCGCCAGCATGCTGGTCTGCACCGAGACGAGCGCCAGGCCATCGGTGATCTTCTCGATCTGCCGCGCCGTCCCGCCGAGCGCGCCGAGCAGATCGAGCACCGCGCGCACCTCGGCGACCGATGCCGCAACGCCGTCGGTCAGCCGCTCGACCACCGCCCGGCCGTCCGTCACCGACGCCGAGACCGCGACGATCCGCTCGACCGCAGTATGCGCGCGCGTCCGGGCGAGATCGGCGGTCTTCTCGATCTGTGCCATCGCCGTGCTCGACTGGAGCGTTGCCGCCGCTTGCGCCTGCGCACCGCGTCCGATCTGCTCGATCGCGATCAGAATTTCCCCCGATGCGCCCGAAAGCTCCTGCACCGTCGCCGACAATTGCTCGGCGGCGGTCGCGACCTGCTCGATCGCGAGCGCATCGGTGGCGTCCGCGCGCAGATCCTGCGTGAGCGCGCCCAGTTGCTCGGCGGTCTGCTGGCTTTCCTCCAGCGCGGCGCTTTGCTGTTCGAGCGCCTGTTGCGCCTGCGATGCCGCGGCCGATTGTTGCTCGGCCGCGCTGGCGACCTGTTCGGAGCCGCGCTCAGCCTCGCGCAGCGCGCTGTCGGCTTCGATCGAGGCATCGACCATCTCGCGCACGCCCTCGCCGAGCGTGGCGAGATCACCGCGCGCTGCGTCGAGTTGCGCGACCACCTGCCGTCCGGTCTCGGCCTCGCTGACGGCGAGCGCCGCGCCAGACCGCACGCTCGCCGCGATGTCCTGCACCGCCCGCGTCACCGTGCCGGCGAGCGTCTGCATCTCGCCGGCGCTGGTCTCGGAGGCTTCGGCGAGCGCACGCACCTCGTCGGCAACCACCGCGAAACCCTGGCCGTCATCGCCCGCGCGCGCCGCCTCGATCGTGGCGTTGAGCGCGAGCAGGCTGGTCTGGTCGGAAATCTCGGTGATCGCGCCGCCGATCCCGTCGATCCGCGTCGCCGCGTCTTCGAGCGCCGCGATGATCTCCACCGTGGCAAGCTGGCGCTCAGCGTTGCGCTCGATCGCGATCACCGATCCGTCGATCTGCGCGCCGACCTCGACGAACGCGGTCTGCACGGCTTCGGTCTGGCGCCGCGACGCCTCGGCGCGCTCGCGCGCGTCGCGGAAGTTTTCGCCGAGCGCACCGATCAGCCCGAGCGATTCCTGCGCGGCGCCAGCGGCTTCCTCGGCACCGCTCGCGATCTGGTCCATCGCACGTTGCAGTTCCGCCGCCGCCGCCGAGGCTTCGCCGATCCCGCTGGCGAGTTCCTGAGTGGCCTGGTCGATCCGCTCGACCGCGCTGCCCGCCGGCCGTGCGCGCTTGGCGGGCTTGCGCGCGGTTGGCGGGGCGTCGGGCGCCGGTTCGACGGGGCCATGCGCCGCTACGCCGCGTGCGCTCAGGGTCGATTTCTTGACTAGCGCCATGACGTTGCTCTGCGTGGACGATTGGATATCACACCGGCATAGGACAAGCCTTCCGCCGACACCAGCGGGCGCGGCGGACGATGGCTTTGTGTCGTGCCGGGGGAACCCTTTGCCCGTTTCACACGTCCAGCCGGTAGAGCGCCTCGTGTTCGCAGCGTAACGACATGCTAACAGGTGCTTCGTGCCGATCCTGAAGGAGAACCGAATGTCCGCCGCCACGGACGCAGTGACCTTGCCCGCGCCGCCGCCGACTCTGCTCGAGTCCGCCAGCCTTTTCCTCGATTTCGACGGTACTCTGGTCGATCTCGCCGATCGCCCCGATAGTGTCGCGGTCGATACGGACCTGACCGATCTGCTCGCCGCCCTCGCGCGCCGTCTGGATGGCCGCGTCGCGGTCGTCAGCGGGCGCTCGATCGCGCAGATCGACGCGTTGCTCGGCCCGGTCGCGCATACGCTGGCGGTGTCGGGCAGCCACGGCTGCGAACATCGCTGGCACGGGATTGTCGCGCAACCGGAGCGGCCCGACGGCCTGACCCACGTCGCCACGGCGATGCACGCCGCCGCCGCCGGGCAGGACGGCGTGATCGTCGAGGAGAAGAGCTTCGGCGTGGCGCTCCACTACCGGCTCGTGCCCGCGTTCGAAGCGGAGGCGCTCCGCCTCGCCGAGACGCTGGCCGCGCGGCACGATCTCGCGATCCAGCACGGCAAGATGATGGTCGAACTGCGCGTACCCGGCAGCGACAAGGGCGTCGCGGTCGCGCGGCTGATGCAGCGACCCGACATGGCCGGCACCACGCCGATCTTCATCGGTGACGATCTTACCGACGAACCCGCCTTCGTCGCGGCGCGTGACGCGGGTGGCCACGCCATCCTCGTCGGGGATGCGCGCGCGAGCGCGGCCGATTATGGTTTGCCCGATCCCGCCGCCGTGCGGGCGTGGCTACAGGAGAAAATTGCATGACCGCGACGCTCGATCTCTGGCCGATCGGCAATTGCCAGGTGTCCGCTCTGGTCGATCGCGCCGGGCGCTTCTCCTGGGGGTGCGTGCCGCGCGTCGATGGCGATCCGGTGTTCTGCTCGCTGCTCGACGACGCACCGAGGGGCGGGGAGGGCGCGCGCGGCTTTTGGGAAATCGATCTCGAAAACGGCACCAAGACGACGCAGCAGTACATGCGCAACACGCCGATCCTCGTCACCCGGCACGAGGATAACGCCGGCAACGCGATCGAAGTCACCGATTTCTCCCCGCGCTACGTCCGCGAGGGGCGCACCTATCGTCCGGTCGCGTTCGTGCGGATCGTCCGCCCGGTCGCGGGCAGCCCGCGCGTGCGCGTGCGGCTGCGCCCCGCGAAGGACTGGGGCAGCGCGGACCCCGAGCGGACGCAAGGCTCCAACCACATCCGCTACCTCAACACCGCGATGACGCTGCGGCTCAGCACCAACGCGCCAGTCGGCTGGATTCAGGAAGAGCGGCTGTTCCGCATCGAGCGCCCGCTCTATTTCTTCCTCGGCCCAGACGAGAGCTTCAGCGGCGAACTGCCCGCCACGATCGAGATGATGCTCGAACGCACCGTCGCCGAGTGGCGGCAATGGGTGCGCGGTCTCGCCACGCCGCTCGAATGGCAGGAGGCGGTGATCCGCTCGGCGATCACGCTCAAACTGTGCCAGCACGAGGAGACCGGCGCGATCGTCGCGGCGCTCACCACCTCGATCCCCGAGCATTCCAACAGCGAACGCAACTGGGATTATCGCTACTGCTGGATTCGCGACGCCTATTACACGGTGCAGGCGCTCAACCGGCTCGGCGCGCTTGACGTGCTGGAGGGGTATCTCGAATATCTGCGCAACATCGTCGATAGCGCGCGCGGCGGGCATATCCAGCCGCTCTACGGCGTCGGCGGCGAGGCGACGCTGGAGGAACGCGTCGCGCCAGGCCTCAACGGCTATCGCGGCATGGGGCCGGTGCGCGTCGGCAATCAGGCCTATGAGCAGATCCAGCACGACGCCTACGGCCAGATCATTCTGTGCAACGCGCAGGCGTTCTTCGACCACCGGCTGTTCCGCGTTGCCACCGTCGAGGATTTCCGCGCGCTGGAGACGGTCGGCGAGCGTGCATGGGAATCCTACGACAAGCCCGATGCCGGCCTGTGGGAATTCCGCACGCGCAGCGACGTCCACACCTATTCGGCGGCGATGTGCTGGGCGGCGTGCGACCGGCTTGCCAACGCCGCCTCGGCGCTCGGTCTCGAAGAGCGTCGCGCCTTCTGGTGCGACCGCGCCAACATCATGCGCGAGACGATCGAAACGGCGGCGTGGCGCGAGGATACCCGCCGGCTTTCCGCGACGTTCGGCGGTGACGATCTCGACGCCAGCCTGATCCAGTTGCTCGACCTGCGCTTTCTCGCGCCCGACGATCCACGCTTCCGCGGCACGCTCGAAGCGGTCGAAGTCGGGCTGCGGCGCGGCTCGAACATGCTGCGTTATGACACCGAGGACGATTTCGGCCTGCCCAAGACCGCGTTCAACGTCTGCACCTTCTGGCTGATCGAGGCGCTCCACGCGACCGGCCGCGATGCCGATGCGCGCGCGCTGTTCGAGGAGATGGTGTCGCGCCGTACCGCCGCCGGGCTGCTGTCCGAGGATATCGATCCGGTCAGCGGCGAATTGTGGGGCAATTATCCGCAGACCTATTCGCTGGTCGGCCTCATCAATTGTGCCGGGTTGCTCAGTAAACCCTGGAGTTCCGTGCGATGAGCAGGCTCGTCATCATTTCCAATCGCGTCTCCGCGCCGAGCGGCGGCGGCGCGCAGGGCGGGCTCGCGATCGCGCTGTCCGCCGCCTTGCGCGAAAGCAACGGCATCTGGTTCGGCTGGTCGGGCGAAGAGATCGAGACCTTCACCGGCAACATCAACTTCCAGCGCAATCAGGGCGTCGCCACCGCGACGATCGATCTGGAGGCGCAGGATATCGACGAATATTACAACGGTTTCGCCAACCGGACCCTGTGGCCGCTGTTCCACTACCGGATCGACCTCGCCGAATATGAGCGTGGCTTTGCCGGCGGCTATGAGCGCGTCAACGCGCGCTTCGCCGAGACGGTGGTGCCGCTGATCGAGGAGGACGATCTCGTCTGGGTCAACGATTATCATCTGATCCCGCTCGGGCGCGAGTTGCGCGCGCGCGGCTGCGAGAACCGGATCGGCTTCTTCCTCCACATCCCCTGGCCACCGACGCGGCTGCTGATGTCGCTGCCAAGCCACCGCGAACTGGTCGAGTCCCTGTTCGCCTATGACGTGATCGGCTTCCAGACCGAAGATTCGCTCGACGCCTTCCGGGGTTATGCGCGCTCGCAATTCGATGCGGAGATCGACGATGCCGGCGTGATGACCTATGACGGCCACAGCGTCCGCCTGATCGCCGATCCGATCGGCATCGACACCGCCGATTTCCGCGCCAGCGCCACCAGCGAGACCGCCCGCGAGCGCTTCTCCCGGATGCGCGAGAGCGCGGACGGCCGCACGATGATGATCGGCGTCGACCGGCTCGATTATTCCAAGGGTTTGCAGGAGCGCTTCCTCGGCTACGAGCGCTTCCTGTCGGCCAACCCGGAGCAGCAGGGCAAGGTGTTCCTGCTCCAGATCGCGCCGCCCTCGCGCGGGGAAGTGCAGAGCTATCAGGAGATTCGCGCGACGCTCGATTCGCTGTCGGGGCGGATCAACGGCGAGTTCTCCAACGTCGAGTGGGTGCCGATCCGCTACGTCAACAAGGGCTATCCGCGCGAGCAGCTCGCCGGCATGTACCGGGCGGCACGCGTCGCCTTGGTGACGCCGCTTCGCGACGGCATGAACCTCGTCGCCAAGGAATATGTCGCCGCGCAGGACGAGGCCGATCCCGGCGTGCTGATCCTGTCGCGCTTCGCCGGCGCGGCCGAGCAACTGACCGACGCGATCCTCGTCAATCCGCACAGCCCCGAGGAAGTTTCGGACGCGATTGCCACCGCGCTGGCGATGCCGCTGGAGGAACGCATCGCGCGCTGGCGGGCGATGATGGACAATATCGAACAGGAGGACGTGTTCTGGTGGCGCCGCCGCTTCACCGACATGTTGGAGGCGACCCCGCACGAGATGACGGCGTAGTCGCCGCCGCCCCGAAAAAGGACGCGGTTAACCATAATATGCGATGGTCGAAATCGTAAACGGCGCGTTAACCTCTCGCCATGCAGATTCGCCATCTCCACGCGGCCCCCGCGCCGCGCCACCCCTTCCGCCAATCGATCGCGCGGGCGCACGCCGCCCGCACCGATCGCAGCGAAGACCACGACATCAAGCTCTTCGTGCTGAGCTTCACCGCGTTCTTCATCTGCTTCTACACGTTCATTTTTTGAAACGCCGCCGAGCGCGCTGACGACGGCGCTTCAACCTGCCGTCACCCCAGCGCAAGCTGGGGTCTGTCGCGGCCCTTGTCACGACTTTCCCCACGAAGATCCCAAGTTACACTGGGATGACGATCAGACGGGAGGATTTCCCCTCAATCGCACGCCAGATGCAGCTTCTGCGCGAGCCACGCCGAGATCGGCGACATCGCCGCCACCACGAACAGCATGTTCTCGGGCGTGATCCCCGCCGATGCCAGGCCCTGCACGAACACCGCGCCGATCACCATCGCGCCCGAATTGACGACATTGTTCGCCGCCACCGTGCGCGCGGTCTGGTCCTTGGTCACGGTGGTCGTCAGGAATGCGTAGAGCGGCACCACGAACATGCCGCCGGTCACCGCCACCGCCATCAGCACGACGACGATCAGCACGCCGTGCGGGATCTCCAGAAAGGTCGTCAGGTCGTACAGCGTCCCCGCCGGCGCATGCGGGAAGGTGCGCGTCAGCAGCGAGAAGACGACGATGCACGCGCCCATCGCCAGCACGCAGAACGGCGCGAACTTGGCCGAGGTCTTGCCGCCCAGCATCGCGTTGATCGCCACCGAGCCGACCGCGACGCCGATCGAGAACAACGCGATCACGAAGGTCGAGACGTGCTTGTCGGCGGTCAGCACGTTCTTCACCAGCGGCGGGAAGATGATGATGAGCACCGCGCCCATCGTCCAGAAGAAGCTGATCGCGCAGATCGCCAAGAACAGCCGGGGAATGTGCATCGTCGCGTTGATGAGCCGCCACGATGAGGTGAGCGGGTTGAAATTGACCGTGAGTTTCGGCCCCATTCGCGGCGCCGGCGGCACCAGCAGCGCCATCAGCCAGCCGATCGCGGCCACCACCATCACCGTGATCGCGGTGCCGCGCACCGACAGCAGCCCGGCCGCGACCGTCCCCATCAAAATCGCCAGATAGGTCGCCGCTTCGACCAGCCCGGTGCCGCCGAGCACCTCATGATCTTCGAGATGCTGCGGCAGGATCGCATATTTGATCGGCCCGAAGAACGCCGAATGCACCCCCAGACACAACACCGCCGACAGCATCATGACCAGGCCGAGCGTCGTCAGCCCCGAACTCGCCACCAGCAATCCGCCCGCGCCGAGCAGCATGATGCCGACCTCGGCGGTCTTGACGATGCGGATGATCCGCGCCTTGTCGTGGGTGTCCGCCAACTGCCCGGACAGCGCGGAGAGCAGGAAGAACGGAATGATTCCGATCGCGGTGGCGAGCGCGTTGAAATTCTGCTCGCCGGCGGGATGGTGGAAAATCTGATAGGTGGCGAACAATACCATCGCCGTCTTGAACAGATTGTCGTTGAAGGCTCCCAAAAACTGCGTCGTGAAAAGCGGCAGGAACCGGCGCTCTTTCAGCAAGCCGAGCGCGTTAAGCATGTTAAGGTCCGTGGTCTGTGGATGGCGAAAAGATGGCAACGCATAGACGACGCCACAAGGGAGCGGCAACCTACTTGTCATGCACGGCTTCCGCTGGCGCGGGCGTGGGGGTAGAGCGGAGCCGATGCTGACCCTGCCCAACCTGCTCACTTTGTCGCGAATCGTCGCGGTGCCCTTGCTCGTCTGGGCCTTGTGGTGGCCGGCCTGGGCGCCCGGGTACGCGATCGGCTTCGCGCTCTACTGCCTGATGGGCATCACCGATTATTTCGACGGCTATCTGGCGCGCGCGCAGGGGACGGTGTCGAAGCTCGGCATCTTCCTCGATCCGATCGCCGACAAGATCATGGTCGCGTCGGTGGTGCTGCTGCTCGTTGCCAATCACGATATCGCCGGCTGGAACCTGATCGCCGGGCTCATCATCCTGCTGCGCGAGATCGCGGTGTCGGGCCTGCGCGAATTTCTCGCGCAATTGCAGGTGTCGGTGCCGGTGTCGCGGCTGGCGAAGTGGAAGACGACGCTGCAACTCGTCTCGCTCGGCGGGCTGATTTTGGCCGGAGCGCTGCCGGGGTGGCCGTGGCTGCAAACGATCAGCCTGATCGCCTTGTGGGGCGCGGCGGCGCTCACGCTCCTCACCGGCTGGGATTATCTCCGCGTCGGCCTGAAGCACATGGACTGATGGCGACCGAAATCCTCTATTTCGCGTGGGTGCGGGAGAAGATCGGCACGGGCGCCGAGACGCTCGATCTGCCCGCTGGCCTTACGAGCGTCGGTGATCTGGTCGCATGGCTCGCCGGCCGCAGCCCCGGCCACGCCGAAGCGTTCGCCGATCCGGCGCGGCTGCGCGCGGCGGTCGACCAGACCTTCGTGCCGCTCGACGCGCCGCTCGGCCGTCCCCGCGAAGTCGCGATCTTCCCGCCGGTGACGGGCGGATGATCGCCGTCGCGGTCGATCCCGCGCCGATCGACATCGGCGCCGAATATGCCGCCATCGCGGTGGGCGGGGCAGGGGGGATCGCGACCTTCGCCGGCCTCGTCCGCGCCGACGATGGCGTCGAGGCACTGACACTCGAACATTATCCCGGCGCGACCGAAGCGGCACTGGTCGCGCTCGCCGAGGCGGCGGTGGCGCGCTGGGACCTGACGGCGGCGCGGATCACCCACCGCGTCGGGCGGATGGTGCCCGGCGAGACGGTGGTGTTCGTCGCCACCGCCGCCCGCCACCGCGCCGCCGCGCTGGAGGCCTGCGCCTTCCTGATCGACCGCCTCAAGACCGAGGCGCCGTTCTGGAAAAAGGAAACGCTCGCCGGCACCGAACGCTGGGTAGAGCCACGCGGCAGCGACGATGTCGCCGCCGCGCGGTGGAACGACGCTCTATAAACGCCGTTCGCGCTGTTACCCCAGCTTCGGCAGCAGCACGCCGTTGACGACATGCACCACGCCGTTCGACTGCATCACGTCGCCGGTCGAGATATAGCTCTTGTTACCGTTGACGTCGGACAGTTCGATGACGTTGTTATTGACCGTCACCTTGAGCGGCTCACCCTCGACCGTGGTCAGCGTGGTGCTGCCGCCAGCGGCGGTGGCCTGCGCCTGAAGCTGCGCGATCGTGATCTTGCCGGGGACGACGTGATAGGTCAGCACCTTGGTCAGCGTCGCCTTGTTGGCGGGCTTGAGCAAGGTGTCGACCGTGCCGGGCGCGAGCCGCGCGAACGCGTCGTCGGTCGGCGCGAACACCGTGAACGGGCCGGGGCCGGAGAGCGTGGCGCCGAGGCCGGCGGCCGTCACCGCCTTCACCAGCGTCGACAGGTTGGGCGCGGCGGCGGCGTTGACCGGGATCGGCTTGGTCGCGTCCATCGCGGCGCCGCCGACGGTCGGGTTGGGGGCGGCGGCGGCATTTGCTGCCGGTGGCGTTGCGGTCGTGCCTTGCGCGGCGGGAGCGGCGGCGCCCGGCGCGGCGGGAGTCGCGGGGGGGGCAGGCGCGGTGGTCTGGGCGGTGCCGGCGCTCGCGATCATCAGCGCGCCGATCGCGGCGAGAGAGATTTGGGTGGTGCGGATCATCGGTTTCTCCAAGGATTACGGGCGGCGCCGGTGAGGGCGCTCCTGGGAAATACGGATCAGAGCCGAAATGGTTTCGTCCGCGTCATCATTGCGCCTCGGTCAGCGCGTCGGCGAGCAACTGGAAATCCTTCTCGCGCGGGGATGCACGCCGCCACACCAAGGCGATCTTGCGCGACGGATTGGCCGCCGACAGCGGTCGTGCGACGAGGCTGGTATGGTCGAGAATCCCGGCGTTGAGCGCCATTTCCGGCAGCATCGTCACGCCCAGCCCATTGTCGACCATCTGCACGATCGTATGCAGCGACGTGCCGAGCATCGTCGCTTCGGCGCGCAGTTCGGGCCGGTTGCACGCGGCGAGCGCATGGTCCTTGAGGCAATGCCCGTCCTCCAGCAGGAGCAGCCGCGTCTCGTCGATCGCCTCGGCGCCGACGCTGACGCCGCCCGCGCCGATCTCGGCTTCGGGGCCGGCAAGGAACAGCCGGTCCTCGAACAGTACCTGCGACGAGACCTCACCGCACGCATAGGGCAGCGCGAGCAGCACGCAATCGGTGCGGCCGTGGTTCAGCCCCTCGCACGCCGGGGCGCTCGCCTCTTCGCGCAGGAACAATCGCAGTTCTGGATAATCGCGCCGCAGCCGGGGCAGGATGCGCGGCAGCATGAACGGCGCGATCGTCGGGATCACGCTCATTCGCATGTCGCCCGACAGCGGCCGCCCGGCGGCGCGCGCCATGTCGCCGAGTTCCTCCGCCTCGCGCAGCACGCGCCGCGCCTTTTCGGCGATCCGGTCGCCGAGCGGCGTGAAGCGCACCACCCGCCGCGTGCGCTCGACCAGCACCACCCCGATCAGCGTCTCCAGTTCGCGAATTCCCGCCGACAAGGTCGATTGCGTGACGAAACACGCATCCGCCGCCCGCCCGAAATGGCCGCTGTCCTGAAGCGCGACAAGATACTGGAGCTGTTTCAGCGTGGGGAGGTAGGTGGCGGCCAAAATCGTCTCCGTCGATCAACATGGGTGCGTTGAGCGGTAACGGCGATCAATACCAGCCGAACCGCCAGGTCAAGCCGATCCCGTCGATTTCAGTCGCGTGCGGCGGGACGGCGCCGGTTCAACTCCATGCTCGCGCGAAAGCGTCGAGCTTGGCCAGATACGCCGCCTTGCGGTTCGCCGGCAGCCACGCCGCGTTGAAGGCGTTGCGTTCGAGACCGATCAACTCCGCGCGCGTCAACGCGCTGCGGGTCTGGGCGCGGACCAGCACGGTGTTGAGATACTCGCTCCCCATATACGCCGGGTCGTCCGAACTCACCGTCACGTTCAGTCCGGCGTCGATCATACCGCGCAGCACGTCCACCGGCGGCGTCGATGTGCGCAGCGTCCCGGAAAAGGTCGGGCAGACGGTGAAGTACAGGTTCCGCTGCTTCGCCAGCGCGACCAGTTCCGGCGATTGCAGGATGTTGCCGCCATGATCGATTCGATCGACCTTCAGATCGACGATCGCGGTGCGCAGGTGCGCCAGCGTGTCGTCCTGATCGACATCGCAATGCGCGGTCACTTTCAACCCGGCCGCGCGCGCCTTGGCGAAATGCGCGGCGAACTTCTCCGGTGGATTACCCTTTTCGTCCGAATCGAGGCCGACGCCGACCAGATACTGTTTCAGCGGCAGCGCGGCGTCGAGCGCGGCCATCGCGCTCTCCGCCGACGAATCGCGGACGAAACACAGGATCAGTTGCGATTGGATGCCGAGCGCGCGTTCGGCATCGACCCGCGCGCGCGTAATGCCGCCGATCACCGCCGCCATCGGCACACCGCGTTTCAGATGCTCCTGTGGATCGAAGAACATCTCGGTATACAACACGGTCTGCGACGCGGCCTTGGCGAGATAGGCATACGCGAGATCGTAGAAATCCTGCTCGGTCAGCAGCACTTTCATGCCGTCATAATAGATCGCGAGGAAGCTCGGCAGGTCGTGGTAGATATAGCTTCGCTTCATCGCCGCCACATCGGCGAACGGCAGCTTGAGGCCATTGCGCGCAGCGAGCGCGAATTTCATCTCGGCTTCGAGCGTGCCTTCGAGATGAACATGATATTCCGCCTTGGGCATCGCGGCGATGAAGCGGGTGATATCGGCTTTTGCGTCGGGGGTCGGACGCGGAGCGGCCGATGCCCAGCCGGGCAGCATCGCCAATGCCGAAACGCCAAGGCCCCCGCACATCGCGGCGCGTCTGTCGATCATGTGTCCCCCCGGAGTGAGCGAGATGCCCAGTCTGGAGTGCTCATGGCCGCCGCGTGCTGTCCATCACCGTTTTGGCGATGGCGGGTTCGAGAAAAGCCCGCAGGGTGTCCGGGCGACCAAACCGTTCTCCCGCGAAAGCGGGAGTCCAGGGCCACGAACGCAGCGCGTGTGGCTCTGGACCCCCGCTTACGCAGGGAAAAAGGGGCAGATTACTCCGCCGCGACCAGTTCCTGCTCCGCCGCATCGACTGGCTCATTGCGGATCAGGTAATCGAACGCGGACAGAGCCGCCTTCGCGCCATCACCCGCCGCGATCACGATCTGCTTGTACGGCACGGTCGTCGCGTCCCCCGCAGCGAAGATGCCGGGGCGCGAGGTTTCGCCGCGATGATCGATCTCGATCTCGCCACGCGGGCTGAGGGCAATCGTGTCGCGCAGGAACTCGGTGTTCGGCACCAGCCCGATCTGGACGAAGATGCCCTCCAGTTCGATCTCATGAAGCGTGTCGTGGTTGCGGTCCTTGTAGACCAGCCCCGACACCTTCTCGCCATCGCCAATCACTTCGGTGGTCAGCGCCGACGTGATGATCTTGACGTTGGGCAGGCTGGCGAGCTTGCGCTGGAGCACCGCATCGGCGCGCAGATCGGTATCGAACTCGATCAAGGTGACATGCGCGACGATCCCGGCGAGATCGATCGCCGCTTCGACGCCCGAATTGCCGCCGCCGATCACCGCGACGCGCTTGCCCTTGAACAGCGGGCCGTCGCAATGCGGGCAGTACGCCACGCCCTTGTTCTTGTACGTGTCCTCGCCGGGCACGTTCATCTGCCGCCAGCGCGCGCCGGTCGAAAGGATCAGCGTCCGCGTCTTGAGGCTCGCACCATTGGCAAGCTGCACCTCATGCAGACCACCGGCTTCGCTCGCGGGGATCACCTTCTCGGCGCGCTGGAGGTTCATGATATCGACGTCATAGTCGCGAACATGGCGTTCGAGGTCGGCCGCGAACTTGGGGCCTTCGGTGTGCGGCACCGAGGCGAAATTCTCGATTCCCATCGTGTCGAGCACCTGCCCGCCGAAACGCTCGGCGACGACGCCGGTGCGGATGCCCTTGCGCGCGGTGTAGATCGCAGCCGCCGCACCGGCGGGGCCACCGCCGACGATCAGTACGTCGAACGGCGCCTTGGTCTTGATCTTCGCGGCGGCGCGGCCTTCGGCGGCGGTGTCGATCTTGGCGACGATCTGCTCCAGCTCCATCCGCCCGCTTGCGAACGGTTCGCCGTTCAGGAACACGGTCGGCACCGCCATGACCTTGCGCTCTTCGACTTCCGCCTTGAACAAGGCGCCATCGATCGCGGTGTGCTTGATGCGCGGGTTGAGCACCGCCATCAGGTTGAGCGCCTGCACCACATCGGGGCAGTTCTGGCAGGTCAGCGAGAAATAGGTTTCGAAGGTGAAGTCGCCGTCGAGGTTCTTGACCTGCTCGATCAGGTCAGCCGCCGCCTTGGACGGATGCCCGCCGACCTGAAGCAGCGCCAGCACCAGGCTGGTGAACTCATGCCCCATCGGCAGACCGGCGAAGCGCACGCCGATATCGGTGCCGACGCGGCGGATCATGAAGCTCGGCTTGCGCGCATCGACGCCGTCGACGACGGCGATCTTGTCGGAAAGCGCGGCGATATCGGTCAGCAGCGCACCCATCTCCTTCGACTTGGGCGAGTCGTCGAGCGACGCGACCAGTTCGATCGGCTGCGTGATGTTGACCAGATAGGTCTTGAGCTGCTGGGTCACATTGGCATCAAGCATGGGTGAAATTCCTTGTTGAATGAGCCCCGCTACCCCGTTCGTCCCGAGCGCAGTCGAGGGACATCGTCCCTCGACTGCGCTCGGGACGAACGGATATGCGGTGGCGGTCCTACTTAAAGCAAAATGGCCCGGGGCGGACGGCAGTCCACCCCGGGCCACACGGCGACCCCAGGGGGCTTTGGTTAGATCTTGCCGACCAGATCGAACGAGGGAGCGAGCGTCTCTTCGCCCTCTTCCCACTTCGCCGGGCACACTTCGCCGGGATGCGAAGCCCAGTACTGAGCAGCCTTGATCTTGCGCAGCAGTTCGGCAGCGTTACGGCCCACACCCTCGGGCGTGATCTCGACGAGCTGAACGACGCCATCGGGATCGGCGACGAAGGTGCCGCGGTCGGCAAGGCCGACGCCTTCACGCAGGATGTCGAAATTGTTCGAGATCACATGATTCTGGTCGCCCAGCATGTAATAGTTGATCTTGCCGATCGCGGGCGAGGTGTCGTGCCAGGCCTTATGGCTGAAGTGCGTGTCGGTCGAAACCGAATACACTTCGACATCCATCTTCTGGAGCGTCGGGTAGATGTCGGCGAGATCTTCGAGTTCCGTCGGGCAGACGAAGGTGAAGTCTGCGGGGTAGAAAAAGAAGACCGACCACTTGCCCTTCACGTCGGCATCGGTGACGTCGACGAACTTGCCTTCCTTGTACGCGGTCGCGGTGAACGGTTTGATCGTCTTTCCGATGATCGACATGCAATATTCTCCTTTGCAGTGGACGAGACCGATATAGGCCAACCACGCGCCCACGGGAAATTGGGAAGTTCGTTCTGATCGATCGAGTAAAGCGATCAGTGCAAAGATATTGAGTGATTTTGCAAGCGAAAGGCCACCGCTCCGCGAGCGCAACCACTCCCCTCCCTGAAAGCAGGGCTATCGCATTTGAGCGAGGAGAGAAGAGAGATAGTCGTCGTGCCATCCGGCGTGTTTAAATTTTCTGCGGATGGAGAGTTTTCGGGTGTCGTGCTGGAGCAAATTGAGGGCGAGGCGTC
>NZ_SGIS01000169.1 GCF_004208535.1 Sphingomonas populi | reverse complement strand
GACGATGCCCGCAGCTTTGCCTTCAGCGGGGAGATTGCGCCGAAGATCCATGCTGAGGAGCGGCGCTGATCCTTGGGCGCTGAGGGGCGTGTGCCGCGCCTGGCCCAACGCCGGGTGAGCTTGGTCTGCTGGCCGACGCGGGCCTCGTCCTGCCACCACAGCTCTATTGGCGTATCTTTCGGTAGCCGCCGCTTGATTTGCGCCAGACGGGCGGCAAAGCTTTTTTAAAATCGACAATATCATCTGGCTTCTGGCCATGGTGGCGGGGCCGCGCCGAAAGCTTGCGATAGCCCATAGCGCGAAGCTCGCGCCCGAGAGTGTGGCGCGTGACGGAGAGCGCGAACTCATCCCAGATCCACTGCGCCAGATCGGCAAGCCGCCAACGCACCACGCCATGCGCCGCAGGGATCGGTCCCGCCTCGACAACCGCCGCAAGCCGGGCGCGCTGCTCATCGTTCAGGAATCGAGGCCCGCCCCGGCGCTTTGCGTGTTGCCAGACCATCGGGGCCGCTCTCGTTGAACCGCAAGACCCAGTCGCGCACGATCTGAAGCGTCACGCCGGCAAGTTTCGCCGCGTCACTTCGGCTCCCGCCGACCAGGATCAGCGCTACCGCCAATAGGCGTCGGACCTGATCCGCATCACCACTTCGTCTGGCACATCGACGCAAATCCGCCGGTGTGTAGTCGCGCCGAACGCCAACCGCTGCCGCCATC
>NZ_SGIS01000168.1 GCF_004208535.1 Sphingomonas populi | reverse complement strand
GGGACTCGATCACAACGAGACCCGATCCTGGCACGGCTGGTATCGTCATGTATCTCTGGTCATGCTCGCCTTTGCCATGGTCACAACCATTCGGCACAAAGCCAATACCGGCGCCGAAAAAAAGCTGCCCAAATTGCCCAAGGCTCTTGCGAAAAGCCGTTAATCCGCTGGTCGGTACAAGAGATCAGGCACATTGCCAGCCGGCTTGGCCAGCGAGATATCCGGCCGGCGCACTTCATCGCATGGTCTCTATGGCGACGCGCACATCAGGCTGCGGCGCAACAGGCTCACTTTAAGATCAAACGGCAACTGTAATGTTAGTGCACTGATTCATACCAAGGCGCATTGATCAGAACCCATGTGCCCACTGTCGCAGTCCGATGGACATGATGCGCCATGGTTGCTCGACGAGCGCATTCCAAGCGAAGCAGCAATGGTCGACGATGTCCTCGTAGGATGTGAAGATGCGGTTGGACAACCAGTTGTCACGCATGAACTGCCAAAGGTTGGTAAGCGCGAAATCACCCCCACATTCCAGAACTGATGGGCATCGGCGATAGCATGTCCGCAGGGTAGTTTGGCGGGTAACACCAAAGCGCGCTGAGAGTGACTCACGTGGGGGATTCCCAAGGAGCTGAAAATCTGATTCGACGTTGCAGGCAGATGGAGGCTTGCGATGGCGGCAGCGGTTGGCGTTCGGCGCGACTACACACCGG
>NZ_SGIS01000167.1 GCF_004208535.1 Sphingomonas populi | reverse complement strand
GCGAACAGACGGCTGACCCGGGATCGGCGTTTCCCGGACACGGCGTGCTGAAGCCCGAGCAGCAGGAGATTGAGCGGCTGCGCCGCGAGTTGGCTAGAATGAAGGCCGAGCGCGACATCCTAAAAAAAGCGGCGGCCTACTTCGCAAGGGACTCGATATGAGGTTCGAGTTCATCGCGAAGCACCGAGGGATCTGGCCGGTGTCGTGGATCTGCGAAGCGCTCGGTGTTTCGCGCAGCGGCTTTCACGCCTGGCTAGTTCGGGCGCCCAGCAAGCGCGCCCGTAGCGATGAGGAGCTCGGCGCCAGAGTCCGCGCGAGCTTCATCTCCAGCTATCGCACCTACGGCGCGCGGCGCGTCTGGCACGACCTTCTGGCCGAAGGCCTTTCATGTGGTCTGCATCGCATCGAACGGCTGATGCGTGTCCATGGCCTGAGGGCCCGTCCGCGACGTCGTGGCCTGCCCAAGGACGACGGCCTTCGGTCGGTCATCGCCGACAACATCCTCGACCGCCAGTTCACCGCCGAGGCGCCCAACCAGAGGTGGATCGCTGACTTCACCTACATCTGGACGGCCGAAGGGTGGCTCTACGTCGCTGTCGTCATCGACCTGTTCTCGCGCCGCGTGGTCGGATGGTCGATGAGCGACACCATGACCGCTCAGCTCGTGACCGATGCGCTAATGATGGCGATCTGGCGACGCGGAAAGCCCGACGCTCTGCTGCATCACTCGGACCAGGGCAGCCAA
>NZ_SGIS01000166.1 GCF_004208535.1 Sphingomonas populi | reverse complement strand
AGCCTGATATTAGCAGCGCATGGTCTGGCCTTGCGATCCAGAAGGCGAACCTTCCAAACCTCTCGTCCAAAACCAAACGCCGTATTCACGGCATCGATTTTAAGAACCCATTCACAATGTCAAATAGGAGAGCGTCATACGCTCTCGGTATCGCCAACACCTCGTAGGGTGCGGCAAACTGATGTCTTCATCTCTAGGTTGTGGTGCGTGGTGGAGCCTATCGGGATCGAACCGATGACCTGATGCTTGCAAAGCAACCGCTCTCCCAGCTGAGCTAAGGCCCCATGCGCAGACGCTCGACGAAATAGCGTCGCTATTTCGCGTTAGCGTCAAGCACGGCCGGCGGAGCGAAGCTCCGTCCGACGACGCGGGCTTTGCGGGTTCCAGCAAAGTAATACTTTGCTGGGTTCCGCTTTGCCCGCGGCGCTGCTTGATACGTGGTGGGCCGAGTAAGAGTTGAACTTACGACCTCACGCTTATCAGGCGTGCGCTCTAACCACCTGAGCTACCGGCCCGCACCCGCTGCGCCGTCAGTCGCAGCAAAGCTGCGCCCTCAGGCGCGCTATGCAGCGCTGGCCGAGCTTGTCCACGTGCAAAATAGCTACGCTATTTTGTCTCGTGGACTAACCTAGTGATGAAGGGACATGAGGACGGCGGCAAAATGTTCTTTGGAATGGAGGAAGCTCTTCTCCTGATCGAAACCAGAAGCGCTTTCCGCCGATATCCTTAGAAAGGAGGTGATCCAGCCGCAGGTTCCCCT
>NZ_SGIS01000165.1 GCF_004208535.1 Sphingomonas populi | reverse complement strand
AGGCGGTGTCGCTGAAATTGTCATTTGCCAAGCCCGGATACCATCGCTCGAACAAAGGTCGAAGCGTGCCGTCGAGGGTACGGGTGCGCGTTTGCAGCAACAGATGAGCTCCGCGCCTGGTCCACTGCATTTGTTGTCGCTTGGCGAAACGCTTGCTGACCACGGCGTTGACGGTGCTCTCAGCCATGGCCGATGAGATGCGCTCACCCGCCCGGAACCGCTCGCCGTAATTGATGAGGCTGCCCGCGTTCGACCTGATGTAGACCGCAAACTCCTGCGCGGAGCGGGCGAACTTGGCCAGATGCAGGTAGTCCAGTTCGAGCGCCTTGGTATCATCCCGCAGGTCATCGGCGTGCTGTCGGGCGCGATGTCCGTTGCCATGCCACAGCAGCCATTTGATCCGCTGCATCTCGCGCAGCAGGCGGGCGCCCTCATTCTCATCATGGTGGGCAACCCCGCGGGCATATTGCTCCAGTACCGTCAGGCGCATGGCAATGTGGAACCAGTCGAGAACGTGTTCTGCTTCCGGCGTGATCATTTCGGTCAAGGCACGCACCTCTTCGCCGCCATCTGTCAGAAACGTAACATCCTGGTTGGCCTGCAACCCTTGTTGCCGCAGCAGGTCGAACAGCCGGCGCTTGGGCTTGCGATCATAGCCGTGGACCAAGCCGATATAACGGGGGTCACGATCATCCGGCATGGATCGCCCGACGATCAACTCGAAGTTTACCTTCCTCTGGTCCCAGTCCCGGACGTACCCTCCATCTAG
>NZ_SGIS01000164.1 GCF_004208535.1 Sphingomonas populi | reverse complement strand
CTCGTCTCTGCCGTTCTCGTCGAGATCGACGAAACATGGGCCTCCGACAATAAAGGCTACATCAAGTGGGAATGCCGGGATGCGTGATCACGCACCCGTCAATTTCCAGACGTCAGGTTGCGCAATCGTCTTTTGAGACCGCACGACTGTTGGGAATTTGCGCTGCGGAAACCATCTTGGCCAGCAGTACACGAAACTGCACGAAAAGGCCGGACATATGGACGCAAACGATCTGATCAAAACGTTCGCTCGGCCATTGCAAGAGGGAGATCCCATGAGGAGGTGAACAGCGAACGGCACTCTGCCAGACTGCTCTCGCTAAAAAACCAACTCTGGAGGCCGACATGCTTGTTGAAGCCGATCGATCCAATGCGCCGTCCGCTGTTCGCACGGAGCTTACCGCGATTTTCATCTCGCTGGAACTCTCGCAATCGAAATGGTTGATCACGTCGCTGGCGCCGGGGACCGGTGAGAAGATGTCGAAGTTCACCGTCGCCGCTAGGGATGTTGCCGGGTTGCTTGAGCGCTTCGTGGAGGTGCAACGCCAGGCGGAGGCTCGCACGGGCACGCGCTATGGCTTCGTTGTGATCCAGGAGGCCGGGCTCGATGGCTTCTGGCTTCATCGCAAACTGGAAGCGGAAGGGATCGAAAGCTATGTCGTCGATCCGGCGTCGATCGCAGTTCCTCGCCGTGCGCGCCGCGTCAAGACCGACCGTCTCGACGGCGAAATGCTGTTGCGAACATTGCTCGCCTACATGCGCGGTGATCCCCGGGTGTGT
>NZ_SGIS01000163.1 GCF_004208535.1 Sphingomonas populi | reverse complement strand
TGGCCTGGATGCCGGCAGCATGAGTCGGCTTGCGGGGCGGGTGGCGCTGGTCACCGGGGGGCTTAGGGGTATCGGGCGGACGTGCGTCGAACGGTTTCTGGCGGAAGGCGCATCTGTGATGGTCGCCGATCTGGCCGACACGGCTGATGAAGACCTTACCGCGCTCGGCGACAAGGCTGCCTATGTCCGGCTCGACGTTTCCGACGAGGACGAATGGGTCCAGGCAGTCGCCGCGATCGAGGCGCGCTTTGGTCGGCTCGACATCCTCGTTTCTAATGCAGGCATCGGTATTCCCCGCCGGATACGCGAGGAGACGCTCGCAAATTGGCGCAAGACGATCGCCGTCAACCTGGACGGAGTCTTCCTCGGAACGAAACACTGTGCCGATCTGCTCGCGAAGAGCGGGCGCGACTGGAAGGGTGGCGCCAGTATCGTCAACATCTCCTCGATCATGGGTCTGGTCGCCCTGCCGGACGGCGGCCCGTACAATGCCAGCAAGGGCGGTGTGCGCCTGTTCACCAAGGTGGCCGCGCTGGAGTTCGCGGAAGATAAGCTGCCGATCCGCGTCAACTCGGTGCACCCCGGCTTTGTCGCAACGCCGCTCGCCCAGGCCTTCCCAGACGAACTGAAGGCCTTCATGACCTCCTCAACGCCGCTGGGCCGAATGGCCGAGCCCGAAGAGATCGCCTCAGTCGTAGCTTTCCTCGCGTCTGACGATGCCAGTTTCATGACCGGCTCGGAACTGGTCGTCGACGGTGGCTACACCGCTAAATAAGAGTGA
>NZ_SGIS01000162.1 GCF_004208535.1 Sphingomonas populi | reverse complement strand
TGACGTACTTCCACAGGGCCACCAACAGCTTGCGGGCCAGCGCGATGATGGCGGGCTTCCTGGATCTCGGGCCGCGCTCCGTCACCCGCGTGATGAACCAGCGGCTGAGCGCGGAATCCGGTTGATGTCGCACCCACAGCCAGGCGAGCCGGACGAGGGCGGTACGCAGTCTCGGATTACCCGCCTTCGATACCCCTTGATCATTATTGATATTGCCACTTTGCCAATGGGACGCCGCGAGACCAGCATAGGCTGCAAGCTGTCGGCGATTGTCGAAGGTGCGGGACAGTCCCTCCAGCCACAAGACCGACGCTATCTCAGGGCCGATCCCCTTCAACCCGATGAGCATGGCGGGGATAGAAGGTCGCAGTGCCACAGGCTTTTCCGTCCGCTCCGTACCGCTTGTCGCCGATGCCTTCTCGGGGGGCGCTGTTGTGAGCAGCGCGTCACGGAGATCCTCAACCGCCTTGATCTGTTCCAGCAGCAATTCGATCCGGTCGAGCTCACGGCCGATCTGCTCTTTCAAATAGAATGGAAGTGGCCGCCCGTCGCCGGTCACCAAGTCGTCCAACTGCTTACGCCGATCGCGCCGAAGCGGCTCGTAGCCCGTGATCCCCTGGCTGAAAAGCAGGCCTTTGATACGGTTTACGTGGCGAATTCGTTCGTTTGTCAGGGCTTTGCGTTCTCGGGAGACCCGGCGGCGGTCCTCGTCTTCAGGGGTTGGTGCCCTCACCATCGCACACACCCGGGGATCACCGCGCATGTAGGCGAGCAATGTTCGCAACAGCATTTCGCCGTCGAGACGGTCGGTCTTGACGCGGCGCGCACGGCGAGGAACTGCGATCGACGCCGGATCGACGACATAG
>NZ_SGIS01000161.1 GCF_004208535.1 Sphingomonas populi | reverse complement strand
CGAATGGCATTACGGCCAGCGGTGCTATGTGCCGCACCAACAGGTCGGACACATGGCCGCACCAACCAGCAATGCGATGCTCAATATGTCCCTTGCCAACGGAGGGCCGTCCACACATGGGGCGCTTTCGGCCTGGCTGCTTTTTACTATGAGAGCCGACCGGCCACCCGATCATAGCGAACATCGTCACGCGGCGGAGATGCCCTCCGCCGCGCTTCGGCATTCCTGCGGGATTTCCGCCGCTCATCGGGCGGGCGCGTCGCCGTCGTACCCCCGGGTTACCCCACCTGCGCTGCGGCATCATGCACGCGAATGTCTGAAGGTGGGTGGAAAGCTGCCGTTGCCGTGTCAGCCGGTCTCGCTTCCATCCGCACGGCTGCCCCAGACACGTTTGACCAAGTAAAACAGTCCGAACAGAGCAAAGCCATCGACTGGGTAGAGGGGGAGGAACTCCTTCGAGCGGTGTAGGCCGAGTGGCAGAATCCAAAAGAAGAGGATCGCCGCATGTGCGATTATCCAGCCGAAAATTAACGGCTGAAACCAGCGCTGTTTGCGGTCGTCCCAAAAAATGTCCGTCATGAGAATGAACGTGGAGGCTAATATGGCCGTGATTTCACCGCCACCATCTGTCCAATGCCATCCCACCGCGATCCATGCGATCAGGCCGGTCCCGGTTGCTATCGCCCACGCGTACCTTGAGGGATGCTGTGGTTGAGAGATGTCGCTACCTTCGCTCATTGATCCGAGTTTAGGGATCGACGCGAATGTCCGCAACTGGGCGATGGCCGTCAGGCCGCTTACACGAGGGAATTCGAAGAATGTACGGTCAGCCTACTCCGTGACATCTCGCGATTGTGATCGACCGCTTCCTTACGTCGTACCCGATGTCGAGGTAGT
>NZ_SGIS01000160.1 GCF_004208535.1 Sphingomonas populi | reverse complement strand
GAGCCCGACCGAAAATTGAGTTGAGCGATTTCAGTAGCTTGTGATTCATCGGGGGTTGCGAAGACCACGAGGATCACATGGGCTGGACTGAAACCGCTCGACGCGAGCATGACAGAAGCGGGCTGCGCTATGCAAGCGACTGCACCGATGAAGAATGGGCTGTCATCCGGCCCTTATTGAGGCGGACCTCCAGGGTGGGACGGCCGCGCAAGCACAAGGCGCGAACCTTGTGGGATGCGATCCAGTATATCGCTGCGACGGGATGCCAATGGGCGCAACTGCCCAAGGACTTCCCGCCCTTCACCACGGTGCAGTATCATTTTTACCGGATGCGCGACAACGGGCTGCTGGATGCTGTCAACGCGGTGCTGGTGGCATGGGTGCGAGTTTCGGAAGGTCGCACGATGACGCCGACCGCAGGCGTCATCGATAGCCAGTCGGTCAAGACCACCGAGGCGGGCGGGCCTCGCGGATACGACGCCGGCAAGAAGATAAAGGGGCGCAAGCGGCACATCGTGACGGACACGCTCGGCAATATGCTCGAAGGCGTGGTGCACGGCGCCGATGTTCAGGACCGCGACGGCGCGCCCGGTCTGATCGAACGATCCTGCGACGCGTATCCCACGCTCACCAGACTGTTCGCCGATGGCGGGTATGCCGGACAGAAGCTCGAAGGGGCAGTCGCGCACATCGAGCGGCTGACGATCGAAATCATCAGACGCTCCGACCTGACGGGCTTTGTCGTTCTACCACGGCGCTGGGTCGTTGAACGCACCCTGGCGTGGCTCAATCGGTGCCGTCGCCTGGCCAAGGACTGGGAAGCCTCCATCGCTTCGTCCGAAGCCTGGATGGTCGTCTCGTCCATCAGGAGAATGACGCGCCGTATCGCCAAACTCCAATTATGAGTCGGGCTCT
>NZ_SGIS01000016.1:67758-106721 GCF_004208535.1 Sphingomonas populi | reverse complement strand
ACCCGATCGAAAACGCCTTCTCGAAACTCAAGACCTTGCTACGCAAAGCCGCCGCCAGAACGGTTGATGACCTCTGGCGCATTATCGGCCAATCTATCGACGAATTCACCCCCGCAGAGTGCAAAAACTACTTCGCTCACTGCGGATATGATGCTTTTTGATCGAAAAATGCTCTAGCACCCGCAGCAGCGCGTCTTCGAAGATCGGGCGCGCCTTCGTCATACTGCGCGTACCGACAGGGACGACGCCGGCGGACAAGGGTCCAGCCCGCCGGCGCCGCTCGCCGCCCGCATGGCGGCAGAGCACGGAATACGGAAATTCGCCTGCGATCCGCAGCGACGGATCGCGCAGCGCGGCGTAACCGCAATTGGCGGCACCGACCGGGGAGGAGGTCGATCGATGCCGCCGGCACGCGGGTACGGCAGACACCCAAGGAGCTCCCGCTGGGTCGGGCGCCATCGCCTGCGCTCCGCCTGGCTGGGGAATCGGCCGGTCTGCAAGCGGCCGAAAGGGGAAAGACATGGTGATGAAAGGATGCGGCCTTCAGGGGCCGGGCTGGACGCCCGACCCCATCCGGCTATCGTGTGATTGTCGAGATCAACACGAAGAGGTGAAATGGTGGCTGAGAAACCCTTTGGCTGGCGCCCGCTTTCGGATGAAAAGCGGCAGGAACTCGTTGCACTCGGCTTCGACGCCAAGACGATCGAGGAACTGGAAGATCGCAATATATACAGCCCCGGCGAAAGCGGGGTTTGGGCATACCGCCTGGCGCAGGCAATGCTGTATGTCGCTGGCGCGCATTTGGGACCAGATTTCATCACCGCTGTTAAGGCGGTATTGGAAGCAGAAGCGGCGCATCTTGCGAAGAGTGAGGACGCCGAAGATCTGGTCGAAGCTCCGATGGTCCAGCGGCTCATCAAATTTACAGATTGGGAATCGCTCATGCGCCGCGCCCGAAATCCGGAGGGCACCGGCGCTGCTGCTGCTCAGCAGCTATAGCCGGGGCTTCGAGTGCAACGGACGACGCCTGATCGGCATTGCAGGACGATGCGGCCTCGGCCACCACTTCGCGGGCGATCTCACGGAGGCGGGCTTCCTGTTCGGGCGTGAAAGGCGCGCTCACTGAGCCGGCTCCATGTCGCCGAAGCCATGACGCGGCCCTGCATCGACAATTGGCAGTGGGCCGGGCGGCGCGACTTGCGGCTTGATGCCGAGCGCCACGGCGATCGCGTGCGATTCGCCGCGCCGGCATGCCCGGTTGCCGGCCAGCACCGACTGCACGAGGCTGATCGAGAAGCCGCGCTCGCGCGCCCATTCGCTGATGTTGGTGCCCGACGCCTCGAAGCGGTAGCGCGCAGCCAGAGCGCGCTCCTTTATTGCTTCGATCGGGACTCGGGGCGCGGACATGTGCAATGTGCCGTTTTGTTGTAACGCGCACTGTAAATGTTGAAGATGTTGTGAGTCGTCAAGAGAAAAACACAGATCTTGTCGATTTTGGCACTCGCTTGCGAGCTGTTCGCAAGGCGAAAGGCCTTACCCAAGCGGAATTCGCCGCTCTGGGGGGTGTCGTCACGAACTCGCAAAATCGATATGAGGCTGGGGGAACATCCCCCACTTTCCACTACTTATCGGCGCTTGCTAATGCGGGTGTGGATGTCCGCTATCTCCTGACGGCTGAACGAAGCGCCGAGTCGTTGGATGATAGCTCGAAAAGGCTGTTGGAAGCCTGCCTAGAACTACCGGAGCCTGTTCGAGAGGCGATTGTTGATCACGCGCACAGCTTGAGTCGCGCACTCGCCACCAAAATCAACGCCTGACCTTGCAACAGTCTGCAACAAATGCTGTGTTCTATTGCCGTGAACGCGGTAGAAGCCGGGGGGCGGTATGAACATCAGCGCCGTGGATGCCTTGATGACGAAGCGGGCGGGCGTAACAAGCGCTTTGCCGAAGGTACCCGCGGGTATCGTGCTTACCTACGACCTTGTGGATGAAGCGTCCGCCATCGCGACCGACATCGACGATGAAGACGATCAGCCGATCACCGCCTTTGTGTGCATTATCGATTACCAAGGCGAAATCCGCCTGATTACATGCCGACGCTTCGACATAATCGGGGAGAATGGCTACGTCGGCGCGATCTGCCATGTTGCGAGCGGATACCGGCAGTTTCGCTGCGATCGTATTGGAAGCGTTGCCGACGCGGTCACGGGGGAGATCCTCGGTGACGGCTCGTATTTCAACCGGTATGCGCCAACGACCAAACGCGCGCCTGCGGCAACATGGGGCCTCACACCCGCGCGAAAGTCACACCTGGTTGCCGGTTTGACGGTTCTCGCCTTCATGGCGCGATGCGACGGCGTGTGGCACCCGCTTGAGACGGAGTCGATCGAGGCCTTCATCTGCTCGATGTGGATGCGGAAGGAATGGGAGGGCGATCCGCCGGTCGTCGATATCATCAACCACGCGCAGCGCCTTTCGCCCACCTCAGGGGACTTTTTCCGGGCGCTGGAACGATATGTCGGGAACAAGTCGTCGGCGGCGATCTTACGTAATGCGGTTCGCGACCTGATCTGCGCCGACGGTGTGATCTGTGACGCGGAGAGCGGGTGGGCGTTGGAACTCGACAGCTTCCTTGCTGATCAAGCCGGCAGTCACGCTTGACCAAACGATGCTTTGCGTATGCGCATATCAGCCAGCGCCGTCGGATCCGGGGGTAACGCGGGGGTAAGCGTGTGAGCGCCAGGGGTCGCCCGGCGCGTACCCCCGCCGTTTGCACGCTGTCGCGGCGGAGGGCTCCCCTGCCGCGTTAGGCACCGGCAACGTCAGGCGGCTTGAAAGCGGCCCTTCCGCAGGCGGGGAGAAAAGCGGCCCGGCGGCTCCCGCCCAATTGCGGACCTTTACGCACCATCCGAAGCTCCCTGACGGGGGAGCGGGTCGTGACCGAACGCCAACCAGCCAAACGCCAGCGCAAGCCCGCAAAACGCCAGTGCGGGAGCAATTGTAACTGCCGGCAGTTCCCCCGAGCGAAGCGCTTTCCCAACGGAGAGGCCCGCCACGGTAAACAAAAGCAGATTACCAAGGGCGAGCGGGCGCATGTAAATACCCCCGATCCGGTTGCCACGAGACATCCAGTTCACAACGGCAAATCCGAGCAGACCGCCAGCCGCGACCTGTATCACCGCCTCACCCGCGCCGGCACCGCCTAGGAGAGAATGGGCGAGTTCATCAGCACCGAACAGGCCGATAGTTCCAAGAACGATGAGGATGAGTGCACTGGCGGTCAATATTGCACGTCCCATCGATCGCAGCCCCCGTTTGCAGTGTCCTAACCTAGCCGGGTGCGATGCCAGTGCCAAGGTCGGCTTTCCACCATCTATCGCCGTTCCGGCCTCGATCCCGCGCGGGTTGCCTCAAAGCCGACCGGCAGCTATCGGTCGGAAAAGCGGGCGGGCGAAAATCGACCATGTGTGGACATTGAGCGGCGCTCCGCTTGACCCGGTGCGACGTTACCGCCTTTCCTTAATCACAGCGGGGACATCTGGCCCCGTAAACAGCGCAACGAAGCTTTGAATGGACGGAACCGGCTTCCCACTAACGTCAAGAGCCGGCTTGAACGTAAGTTGCTTCATCGCAAATTTGCATAGGGTGGTGTCAAGCTGATCGCTGACATCGGAGAGCGTGTCGCAATCCGTAGCATTACCGGCCTCGTCCACTGATACGGCAACAAAATGATACTCGGAAGATTTATCTTTTGTCGGCATGTGAGAGACTGCGAGTGTCACGTCAGCTATGGGCGGTCTGTTTGGATCGTTACCTCCTAAAGCGGAAAATTCTTGTGCAATCGTACCAAAGCTTTTTTGGCCTGTGCGACTCTTTGCGGGAGTCGCCCTGGCTCTTCTGAAGTAATCGCATGCATAATGATCAAGATACGCATCACCGCTCTCTCGGACAATATCACATCGTACAACTTTACCGTCAGGTGAGATGGTTATCTTTGCTCGTGTAGAATTGTTGCTGTTTGGGCTCAGTCCCGCCTTTGGGTACTTCGGGGGTACCACTAAAAAAACTCGCGCTAATTTCACATGTTCAGCGGCACTAGTGGCAGCAGATAGCATCGCAAGAGCCGCGATCAGCATTCTTTCCCCTCCCCAGTATCGTCTTTTCGCACTTCAGACTTTAATGCGTTCCAGAGTAGCCGCATTGCCAAGCGGCAGCAAGTTCACCCATCACCCATGGCGAGTGCGCGTCGCGAGTTTCGCGTGGACGATTTGAGCGCGGCACTCCGATGAACAGCAGGAGCGCATCCACGTTCAACTGTGAGCGAATTGACAAGGCAATTATGAGGTAAAGGTGCGCTCAGGCCGCATTCTCGCCAAGAGCGATCCTTCGCTTCCGTTCGCAACCTGCTCGTCCGCGCTCCACCACCTTCAGACATTCGCGTGCATGATGCCGCAGCGCAGGTGGGGTAACCCGGGGGTACGACGGCGACGCGCCCGCCCGATGCGCGGCGGAAATCCCGCAGGAATGCCGAAGCGCGGCGGAGGGCATCTCCGCCGTCTAACCAACTTAGCCACGAGTGCGCCGTGGAAGGGATTGCTCCGATCCATGCCCGCTACCCGTCACCAATACCGAGGTGAATCGCGGATGGTCAATCGCTTAACTGTAGGTAGAATGTCACGTCCTCAAAAAAGCATCTGACCAGCTAAGGATTCGAAAATGGCAAAATTAATCAGTGTTCGCATCAAAAACTTCAAGGGCATTGATAATATCCTTTTGACCGTCGAAGGCGGAAAATCGCCCGGAAGATTCGTGACCTTGGTCGGCCTTAATGAGAGCGGGAAAACCTCTATAATAGAGGCGATAGCCCTGTCCGTTCTTCAAGATCCGGACACTGCAGATCTTTTGACCGCTACTAGCACAAACATCGACATGCATGACGTCGTACCGAAGCACCATAGCGCCGGCTTTACCGGAAATTTCGAGATCGACGTGACGATCGATTTTAGCGATTCGCCCGATTACACATCTTCTGTGACAAAGATTATTAAAGAGGCAGGTTTTGTGGTAGACGGAGCTATACATAGCACTATTACCATAACAAAATCGTATTCCTTTGAAGATAGCAACTATAAATCTTCAAGTTTCACTTGGTCATTTACTCCAAGAGTTAAAAAACCGACCGGTATAAAGGTATCTCCGCTTCATGATGTTTCTCGTCAAACTTGGGTTAAATGCCTTTCTCACATAAAGACTTTAATCCCCAGATCTGTATATTTTCCGACGTTTCTCGTTAATTTTCCTAAACGAGTTTACCTTGAAGGTGACTACGGAGCGGTGGACAACTACTATAGGTCTATTGTTAAAGATGCACTTAATGGCTTGTCAGCTCCGCTGAATATTGACAAACATATAATAGATCGCGTGAACAAACACAGAACTCCTGGCGAAACATTCAGCTCTGCACTTCGCTCATCAAACGAAGGGCGGCAGATCGATGCGACTGTACAGGCGCTCGCGGCGGAGCTAAATTTTGTTGTATTTGGCGCCTGGGGCGAGATATTCAAAAAGCCGATTAAAAATCGGCAAATTGTAATTGAGTGGCATTTAGATGAAAGCCAAGACAATCACGTATACTTAGAATTCTATATTATAGCTGGGGATCATCGTTTCTATATTTCTGAACGTAGCGTTGGATTTCGTTGGTTTTTCTCGTTTTTGCTTTTTACGCAGTTCCAAGGAGCAAGATCCGATGGAAGAAAAATTATCTTCCTTTTCGATGAACCCGCTTCTCATTTACATCCCAAAGCTCAAGAGAGACTTTTAACGAGCTTTCAAAAGATAGCAGATCCTAATCACGTAATTATATACTCTACACATAGTCATTATCTTATAAATCCGCTTTGGCTTGAGCAGGCTTATATTGTTTCGAATTCAGCCATTGATTCAGAGGGAGATGAAACTGGTATCAGTAGAGTAGATGCTCGAGTGAAAATTATTGCAGAGAAGTATAAAGCTTTTGTTTCTTCGCATCCATCAAAAACCACTTACTATCAACCGATTCTCGATGTGCTTGATCAGAGTTCAAGTGGCTTAGATATTGCCGGTCGAGTTATAATTCTCGAGGGTAAGTACGATTATTACCCTTTTCAGTACTTAGTGAAACAACACAATAAAGGTGCCGACTTCAGGGTTTTGCCTGCCGTCGGAGCAGGCGGCCTAAGCGCGCTCGTCTCAATTATGAGAGGTTGGGACATGAAATTTATTGTACTATTGGACGATGATGATGCGGGCCGCAAAGAAAAGGCAAAATATAAAGACGTACTTATGCTTAGCGACAACCAGGTTGTTACATTAGACGAAATAAATTCCACTCTTAAAGGAAAGGAGTTTGAGGGAATATTTCAGGAAGATGTTCGTTCTGCCGTCAGAAACTCTGGATTCTCAAGCGGTAACAAAATCTATAAGGAACAATACTACACATTCTTCCAAGCTATACAATCTGGATTGGCGACACCTAGTCCGATGCCACAAACTGATAGTTTATTTTTGGATATTCTAAAGGAAATCGAGAGACGCTTAGCTCTACAGTGATGAATTGAGCGCGGGTTGCAATGTATTTATTTTTTAGTGCAAGATTTTCTGTTGCTAGCCTAAACTCCAAATCTACGAGCGATCAATGCGTTTTCAATAACTAGGGAAACCGTCGGGAGGGTAGAGCTGTGGTGCAGCTATGAGGAATGCCCTAGCTAATGCGTTACAAAGGGCTGAAAGAGAAGCGGCGGAGGGGTTCTCCGCCGCGTCTCGCCGCCGAGCGATGCCCCGCAGATTTATGGGTGTACAAAAGCCGTTGTAAAATCGCTTTAATGGGTGTACGGATATTGCAATGGAAATCGAGTTCGATCCAGCCAAGGATGCTGCGAATATCGCCAAACATGGCGTGTCGTTGCAGGCTGCGATCGGGTTCGATTGGGACACGGCGTTCGAGCGTGAGGATGACCGCTTCGATTACGGAGAGGTCAGGTTCGTCGCCATCGGGCTGATCGGCGACCGCCTGCATGTGCTGGTCTTCACCGAGGGTTCCGATGACGACAGCATCCGCGCGATCAGCCTGCGTCCGGCGGAAAAGCACGAAGTGAGGTTCTATCATGGCCACGTTTGATCCCGAGATTCACGATGACAACCCACCGCTGGACGCGGCATTTATGGCCGGAATGAAGCCGTCGCGGCGTGGGCGCCCGAAGTTGGATGCCCCGAAGGTTGAGGTGAAGATCCGTCTCGATGCGAAGACGGTGGAGCATTTGCGCGATAGCGGCCCTGGATGGCAGACCCGCGTGAACGCTCTGCTCGGCAAAATGGTGGAGGCCGGGCAAATCTAGCGATTACGCGGCTAAACGTGCAAACGTAGCGGCGAGTCGAAAGCAGTGTTATATCTCGGGCATGAAGGGGGACGCTCCAGCTCCGCTCCGTAGGGTGGAAGCGCTGGCCTACATCGTCGAGCGGATCTCACGATCCGGTACCGCGCCATCTTACACCGAGATTGGCCTCGCGATGCGGCCGGAGGTGTGTCGATCGCGCGCGGCGCAGTTCGTTCAGCAGCTTGTCCGTGAAGGATACCTAGAGCGGCCGCCCGCCTCACGTCGGGGGATCGCCATCCGCGACGTCGTTCGCTGCCGGCATGCGATCCAGCAGGCGCTCGGCCTGCTCGGCTATACACACGCCGCGCCTCTCGGGACGCTCCAAGGCGGCCCCTCTACATTTGGCCACCTGCCGACAATTCCTCCGTTCGCCCATATCCCCGACGTAGATTAGGCTCGGGGGTTTCATGATTGACGTCGCACGCGCGAAAGCTGCCCTTGACGCCATCGACGGCGAGAAGGTTGTCCTTACCAAAGCGCAGTACGCCGAGATGCTGACCGAAGTCAGTCGTGGTAACGCCGCCCGCATCCTACTCACCAACGCTCGCTCGATCATGAGCGCTGGCGCGCTGGCGGCCGGGATCAACTGATGAGCGGCGCCCAGCACCCCGCTGCGATCGACGTTGGCGGCCTGCCGTATCTCCGCGACGCCAAGGGCGCGCTCGTGCCGATCGCCGCGATCAAGCCGGCGGATCTGCTCATGGATGAGTTGGTGCGCGGGCTCCTGGGCGACGCCGGCGGTCTCTCGGAGATGCTCACCGCCTTCAAGCGGGAGGTTTTCGAGCAAGTCAGCGCCCACCAGGCGCTGATCGCACAGGAATTCGGCGCGAAGATTGGCGGAAGCAAGGGCAACATCACCCTCACGACGTTCGATGGTACCAAGCGCGTTCTCGTCCAGGTCGCCGACCAGATCGAGTTTGGACCCGAGATCCAGGCTGCGAAAACGCTTATCGACGAGTGCCTGAGCGAATGGGCCGCCACCGGCGGCGTAGAGTTGCGCGCCCTGGTCAATCGCGTCTTTCAGGTCGACCAGCAGGGCACGATCAATCGGGCTGAGGTCTTCATGCTGCTGCGCGTGCAGATCGAGGATCTGCGCTGGCAACGGGCTATGGACGCGATCCGCGAAAGCATGCGGGTTATCGGATCGAAAACCTACGTGCGGTTTCAGCGTCGCGACGCCGGCGATGCGCCTTGGCGATCCGTTACGCTGGATATGGCCTCGGCATGATGCCTTGGATCATCCTTCGGACCAGCACCGGCAATACGCTGCCGCTGTCAAGGTCGCTCAACGAGGCGGGTTACGAGGCCTGGACGCCCGAGCGCACGCTGCGCCGCTACGTTCGGGCAAACACGCCATCGGGAAAGCGGACGATCGAGAGCCAGATCCCGATTTTACCGACCTTTGTGTTCGCTCAGGAGCAATTCCTCTCGGAATTGGCCACGATCGCCAATTCGGACCGCACCGCGCACCCGACGTTTTCCGTCTTCAACGTCGACGGCCGCGTGCCGCAAATCCATGAAGGCGAGATCGCCGGGCTGCGAAAAGAGGAAGCCGAAGCAGCCGCTACGATCAACGCCATGCATGCGGCGGAAAGCCACGCTGCGGCTGAAAAGATCCGCATTGCGGCGATCAAGTCCGCCAGCGCGCGCCGGCGAGCCGAGCAGGAGCTCGAGCGCGATCGGCGGGCAGCGTTGCGGCGCGCACCGATCGCGCTTCGGGATGGCGTGGAAGTCGAGGTGGCGGATATGCCGGCGTTGGTCGGCATCCGCGGCGTGTTCGAACGAGCGGACGGCCCCTATGCGCATGTGCGCTTCGGCACACGTTCATGGAAAATTGAGGGTTGGCGAGTATGCCCTGCCCCGCTAAACGACAACGCAGCTCTTCAGAGCACCGCCGCCTAAGCGGCTTCCGGGAAAGACGAACTGGGGCATCGACCCTTGCGCGCCCGCTCTAACTTCCACGCGATGTGTCGCGGAGGAAGTCGTAAGCATATCCAGTCTCGGAGGTGGCGATGGCCGCACCAACACCCCGCTCGCCAGGCGAACGCCTGCGCGACGTCGCCGATCGTCTGTATGCCTTGGCCGAGCGCTGGGACACCCCGACCCGAAGCCTTGCAGCTCGGCAGACACTGCACGACGATACCGAGAACGCGGCCGGTGATGTGCGCGCGGTCGTTCGGGGCAACGCACGCGGGCCGGTCAATCCTCCGCTGGAGATCAGCGCTGACGGGCACCGTTGCGGTTGGTGAAACAACGCTGATGCCCACGCAGGCCCCTACCCTTCGTCGCCCAGGCCAGAAAGACCGTGTCCCTTGGCAGCGTGCGTCGACCTTCGTCGACAAGCGTAAGCGTGGACGCGCCGGCCAGCGTGATCGAGCGCAGGTGCTCGCCGAGGAGCCGCTGTGTCGCGCCTGCCTCGAGCTCGGCCGCACCACCGCCAGCACGCGCGTCGACCACATCAAACCGCTCAGCGAAGGCGGCACGGACGACCGCTCCAACAAGCAAGGGCTTTGCATCCCCTGCCATGACGCGAAGAGCGCGGCGGAACGCACCGCCGCCCGGCGCGACCGCCAGGATCGCTGAAAACGTCCCATATTGTGAGAAAGATGGCCGTTTTTCGCCAATTTCACCATGTGGGATGGGGGGTGGGTCAAATCTCTGGCGGCCGGCCGGCCGGACACCGCTCGTCAGTCAAATTTTCGCGCAGGCGAAATCAAAACCAAAATGATCCCCGGGAGAAGGGCCGATGGCGAGCGGCGGATCGCGGCCCGGCGCCGGTCGAAAGCGCAAGGATCCAGCGCTCGCGATGACCGCAGCGGAACGTGCGAAGCTGCCAGTGACGCCGGCGAGTTGCATGACCCCGCCGCTGCACCTGTCGGATCTCGCGCAGCTGCTGTTCCGCGAAACCGCTGCGATCCTCGAGCACCAAGGCCGGGCCGATCCGTCGTTCAGCCAACTGGTTGCGATCCTCGCCCAGCGGCAGGAGCAGATCCAGCGCTGGCAGGCGGTGCTCGAAATGGTCGGCGACACCTGCGAGAGCACGACAGTTCGCAAAGTCGATGGGCAACAGGTCGTCACGACGATGATCCGCGCGCGGCCAGAAGTGGCGATGCTGTCGGACGCGATGCGCCAATCGCAGTCGCTCCTCGGCGAGTTGGGGCTGACCCCGTCCGCCTTCCTCCGCCTCACCGGCGGCAAGAAGGATGATCCGGGCAGCGGCGACGAATTTGATTTCTGAGGTGGCCGCCATGATCGCAACCGAGCGCGGCAGCTATCGCGGCGTTGAGCCGCTCATCGTCTAATCGCCGTGGCGAGCGCGCCGGGCGCGCCGGCGCGTGACCACGCGGCGATCGCGCGGCAATACGCCGGCGACGTCGTCTCGGGGAAGATCCCGGCCGGCAAGCATATCCGTCGCCAGTGCGAGCGATTCATCACGGAGTTGGTGCGCAGCGCCGACGATGACTTCCCGTTCCGCTTCGACGACGTCCGCGCCAGCCGGCCATGCCAGTTCATCGAGCGCCTGCCGCACACCAAAGGCCCTTGGGCGCGCCAGAAAAAGCGCCTGGTGCTCGAGCCGTGGCAGATCTGGAACATCGCGTGCGTGTTCGGCTGGGTCCACAAGGCCGGGCCGCAGAAGGATACGCGCCGGTTTCGCCGGTGGATGCTGGTCGTGCCGCGCAAGAACGGCAAGTCGGCGATCGCGTCGGGCATCGCGCTCTACATGCTCTGCGCCGACAACGAGTTTGGCGCCGAGGTCTATTCCGGCGCGACCAACGAGAAACAGGCGTGGGAGGTTTTCCGGCCGGCCAGGCTGATGGTCCAGAAGCTCAAGCGGCTGAAGGAAAAATACAACATCGAGGTGCTGGCGAAGCAGCTGCACCGCCCTGACGACGGCTCCCGGATGGAGACGATCATCGGCGACCCGGGCGACGGCCAGTCGCCCAGCTGCTCGATCCACGACGAGTATCACGAACACGTCGACGACGCCCAGGTCGACACGATGATCACCGGCATGGGCGCGCGCGACCAGCCGTTGCAGCTGCTCATCACCACCGCCGGCGAGAACCTCGCCGGCCCGTGTTACGCGATGATCCTCGAGCAGCGCGAACGGCTCGCCGGCATCGGTCACAATGGCGGCCCACCGCTCGAAGACGACACATTTTTCGCCGAGTACTCGATCGACGAGGAGGATGACTGGAAGTCGGAAGCGGCGCTCCGCAAGGCGAACCCTTGCATCGGTGTCTCGGTCGGGCTCGAATATCTGCTGGCGCGGCAACGCGACGCGATCGCCACCCCGCGCAAGCGTGGGATCTTCAAGACCAAGCACCTCAACCTATGGGTCGCAGCGAAAGCGGCTTATTTCGACATCGAGGCGTGGCGGCGGTGCGCGAGCGACTCGATTCCGGTGCGCTTCGCCGACGCGATCGAGCAGTTTCGCGGTCGACGTGCGGTCCTAAGCCTCGATCTTGCCTCCAAGGTCGATATCGCCGCGCTCGAGGTGCTGATCCTGCCGGAAGGTGACCGCCCGACCAAGGCTGACCCGTACATCCGGCTCGGCCGGTATTTCCTGCCGACCAAGGCGGTTGAGGATGTGAGCGCATACCAGGGCTGGGACGCGCAGGGCCTGCTCGACGTGAGCGAAGGCAACATCACCGACTACGAGGAGATCGAGATCACGATCGGCGAGCTCCGCGAGATCCTCGACGTCGCTCACGTCGCCTATGATCCCGCCCAAGCTACCATGCTGGTCACGCGCCTGATGAAGTCGGGCGCACAAATGCTCGAGGTTCGGCCGACCGTCGTCAATTTCTCGGACCCGATGAAAGAGCTCGACGCCTGGACCAAGGCCGAACTGATCCGCCACGCCGGTTGCCCGGTGATGGAATGGGAAATGAGCAACGTCGTCGCTCAGCAGGACGCCAAGGATAACGTCTACCCGCGCAAGCCGCGCAACGAAGCCAAGATCGACAACCCGGTCGCGCTGATCGCCGCGATCGGCGCGGCGCTGGCGACCCACGACGACGGCTTCGAATATACAGGGATGTGAGCATGGGAATGTTGGACCGTGCTCGCGCGGCGATCGACGGCTGGCGCAGCTCGGCCGCGTCGTCCGACGCGATCGTCGCCGGCGCCGATGGGCTGAACGACCCGGGCGGCATGACCGTGTTCAATCTGCTCGGCCGAGCAGGCGGACGCGAACCGATGTGTGAGGCGCGCGCGCTCAGCGTGCCGGCGGTGTTTCGTGCGCTCGAGGTGCTGTGCGGTCTGTTCGCGATGACGCCGTTTCATTATTACCGCCGGGTCGGCGACGGCAAGGAGCGGATCGACGACGCGCCTCAGGCGCAGATCTTCCTGACCAGCGCGAACGCGGTCCAGCCGGCCTTTCTGCTCAAGGAGCTGATGCTCGGCGACCTGCTGATGTGCGGCCGGTTTGGCTCGTATATCCACCGCGACGCGCTCTACCGCCCTTCGGCGCTATCGCGGCTGCTTCCGACGGCGATCGCGCCAGTGCATCATTGGGACAAGGTCGATGGCCTCGAGATGTTTTATGACGCGCAGCTGCCGGACGGCTCGCGCGAGCGGCTGTCGCGCAACGATATCTTCTACGTGCCGGGCTTCAGCCGTGACGGGCTATGCGGACTCGACCGGCTGAAGCTGCTCGGCAACACGTTCGAGGCGGCCGCGTCCACCAACGAGTTCGCAGCGCGCTTCTGGGATAACAACGCCCAGCCGTCGACCGTACTGACCACCAAGGGCAAGGTCGCGGCCGACGAGAAGCTGAAGATCCGCAACGACTGGCAGCAGCGGTTCTCGGGTCCGCGCAATGCCGGCGCGACCGCCGTGCTCGACCAGGAGATGAAGGTCGAGTTTCTCAGCGTCAACAACAAGGAGTCGCAGTTCGTTGAGACGCGCGGCTTCAGCGTGGTTGAAGTGGCGCGTGCGTTCGGTGTTCCCCCGCACGTCCTGTTCGAACTGACCCGGGCAACCTTCTCGAACATCGAGCAGCAGAGCCTCGAGCTCTACCTCTACACCATGCTCGGCCATTTCGAGCGCGCGGCCTCGTACATGACGCACCAGTTCGCCGAGCCGGGCTGCTTCTTCGAAGCGATGCCGGAGGCGATGCTGAAGGGTGACATCACCACCCGTTATGCCGCGTACCAGATCGCGATCGACAAGGGCATCCTGAACCCCAACGAGGTCCGCCGGCGCGAGAACATCAACGATCGCCCGGGCGGCAACGAATACCGCGTTGGGTCCGGGTCACAGATCGAGGGCCAGCAACCCGCGAAGCCGGTCGATCACCGGCCGCCCGCGCCAGCGCCCAGCAAAGAGGAAGACCAATGAGGCACCACGTGCTCGCTGCGATCCGCTCGCAGCCTTGGGCGATCATGCCCGGCTATCTCGAGGCGATCGAGGCGATCGCTCTGCGGGTGCTCGACGATCCCGCGGTACTGGCGCTGAAGAACGACGGTCACGCCGATCGCCAGATCTCGGCGGTGGCGCAGATGGGCGCACGCGCGCCGGCCACTCGCACCTCGATGCTGCGCGACGGCGTCGGGATGCTGCCAGTGATGGGGCCGGTGTTCCCGCGCGCGAACATCATGACCGAGTTTTCGGGAGCGAGCTCGCTCGACGTCGCAGCGGCCGACCTCCGCGCGCTGAACGCCTCGCCCGACGTGCAGAACATCCTGATGGTGATCGACAGCCCGGGCGGCGCGGTCGCCCAGGTCAATGATTTTGCCCGCATGGTCGCGACCTCGCCAAAGCCGGTTTCGGTCCATGTCACCGGACTGTGCTGCTCGGCCGCTTACTGGATCGGCAGTTCGGCCGCCGGCGGCATGAGCCTCGACCCGACCGGTGTCGTCGGCTCGATTGGCGTGATGATCTCGACGTCGTATCAGGTCGAGCCCGACGCCGACGGCCGGCGCGACCTGGACCTCACCAGTTCCAACGCGCCCAACAAGCGCCCCGACCTCTCGACCGAGGAGGGGCAGGCGCAGATCCGCCAGATGCTCGACGCGATCGAGGATGTCTTCATCGCGAACGTGGCCAAGGGTCGCGGCGTGACCGAGGCCGTCGTGCGACGCGACTTCGGAGCCGGCGGCACCCTGACCGGCAAGGCGGCCAAGGCGGCTGGCATGGTCGACCGCATCGAGCCGGATGGTCTCGATGGGGCGATCAGCCGGCTTGCCAAGGCCGGCCCGGCAACGCCCCGGCGGACGGCCGCGGCGAACACCCTGACGCTCGCGCACGCACGCGCGGCCCTCTGAAACCCACCAAGGAGAATGTGTCCATGCGCATCACCGCGCTCAAGACCAGCCTGGCGGCCGTCGTAGCATCGATGGACGGCATCCTGGCGACTGCCTCGACCGACAACGATCGCGACCTCACCGCCGAGGAGCAGACCAGCTTCGACGCCAAGGCGATCGAGGCGAAGGATCTGCAGGCGAAGATCGCCCGCGAAGAAAGCGTCCTCGCGCTGAAGGCCAGCGCCGCCACTCCGGTCGTCCTGCCCGGCGCCACGCAGCCCGGCACCGTGCCGGCGGCCGTCGCCGAGAAGCCCGAACCCGGCGCGATGGTCGGTCGTATCGCGATCGCGCTTGCCGCGACCGGAGGCCGTGATCAGCGCGCGATGGCCGACCACGCCCAGCAGATCTGGGGCGAACAGACCGGCCAGATCGTCGCCAACATGGAGCAGTCGACCGCGACCAAGGGCGGCTACCTCGTCGACACCGCCTACAGTGCGGACTTCATCGGCTTGCTTCGGCCCAAGGTCGTGATCCGCAACGCCGGCGCGCGATCGGTGCCGATGCCGGACGGCAACATCACCATGCGCAAGCAGACCGGCACGACCAGCGCCGGCTATGTCGGCGAGCGGACGCCGGCGCCGACGACCGACATCGCCGTCGGTTCGCTCAGCATGTCCGCGAAGACGCTGCGTGCTTTGGTGCCGATCACCAACCAGCTGCTGCGCCGCGCAGCGTTCGGCGTTGACGCTATGGTGCGCGACGACCTGGTCACCTCGGCTGCGATCAAGGAGGACCAGCAGTTCCTGCGCGGTACCGGCAGCGATCTCGCACCGGCCGGCCTGCGCAGCCTGATCGTGGCCGGCAACGTGTTGACCATGACCGCCAACCCGACGCTCGTCACCGTCCGTTCGGACATGGCGCGGCTGAAGCTCAAGGTGGTCAACGCCAACGTGCCGCTGTCGAAGTGCGCGTACATCATGTCGCCGACCTCGCAGTCGTTCCTCGAGAACATCACCGACGCGAACGGCAACAAGGCGTTCCCGGAAGTCGCGCAGGGCCGTTTCGGCATCTACCCGATCTACGTCACCACCTCGGTGCCGGACAATCTCGGTGCCGGCAGCAATGAGTCGGAGATCTACTTCGGCGACTTCGAGCAGTTCCTGATCGGCGATACCTATCAGGTGACGCTCGCTGCATCGGACAGCGCGGCCTACGACGACAACGGCACGATCCGCTCGGCCTTCTCGAACGACGAGACGGTGATCCGGCTGATCGAGGAGCACGACACCGAGCTCCGCTACGATGCCGCCTTCGCGGTGCTCACCGGGGTCGTCTGGAAGCCGTGAACCGCCTGACGGCCTAGCCGTCACCGTCACCACCACCACCACCGCAAAGGGCGCCCGCGTGGCGCCCTTTGCGCATCCGGAGAGCCGAACATGGCCGTTAAGTTCCTGAAGCCCTGCCAGCAGGGCACCCTCTACACCAAGGGCGAGATCGCCGGCTTCGACAAGGAAACCGAGGCCGCGCTGGTCAAGCAGGGTTTCGCCGAAGCGGTGAAGCCGGCCGACAAGCCGAACGCCTGATTCTACGCCGGCGGGGAGCGATATGTCAGATCTGATCCCGCTCCCCGTCGCGCGCGAGCACCTGCGCATCGGCGACGAGGTTTCCGATACCACTCTCGACGCGCTGATCGCGGCGGCCGAGCAGGGCCTCGCCAACCACCTCGGCCGGGACGCCCTGATCGGCGCGACCGGCTGGCCGAGCGCCGACGCGGTCCCAGTGAATGTTGTTCATGCGGTCAAGCTGGTGCTGACCGCGCTCTACGACAACCGCGACACGCCGCTCGAGGACATCGCCGGCGTGCGCTTCCTGGTCGAATATTACATCGTCGTGAGCGTCGGCTGATGGCGCGCGCCTCCCTCGCCACGCGGCTGCGCGAGCGCGTCGTGATCCAGCGGAACGATCGCACCAAGTCCGGCACCGGCTTCGTTTCGAAGTGGGTCGACGTCGCGCCGGTCTTCGCCGAGGTGCTGCCGATCAAGGGCGGCGGCGAGGCATTCGCGCAAGGCATCCAGCGGCAGACCGAGTTTTTCCGCGTGACGCTCCGGTTCCGCTCGGACGTGACCCCGCAGCACCGCCTGATCTGGAAGAAGCGCGGCGGCGTCGACCAGGCGCTCGATATCCGCACCTGCGCCGATCCCGACAATCGCGGCGAGGCCCTGCTGATCCACGCCGAAACGGGGGTACCCGCCTGATGTCGAAAGTTCGCGGCGCGATCTCGGTTCGGCGGTTGCTCCAACGCGCTCCGAACGCTGTGCGCGCCGAGATCGCCTCGACGCTGACGCAGGCCGCGCCGGTACTGGAAGGGGCGATGGTCGCGCGCGCGCCGCGCGGGAAGACCGGGCGGCTGATCGCCGGTCTCGGCTGGAAATTCTACCCGAAGACGTTGCGCCTGATCGTCGGTTTCATCGGTGTCCGACTCAACCGCAAGCTATTCTATGCCCGGATCGTCGAAGGCGGCCGGCGCGCCCAAGTTGTGACCGTGCAGCGCCGGAAGGTCGGCCGCTCCGGGCTTCGCCATCGCCGCAAGCGCTTTGAGGATATCGCCTCGACCTACCAGCTGCGCGTGAAGGCCCGTCAGCCGCACCATTTCGTCTACACCCCCGAGACGAACCTGCGCAGCTTCCTCGCTCGGCGCCTCAATGGCATTTGGGACCGCGCGCTCCGGCGCATAGCGGATACTGGCAATGAGTAGCCCGATCGCGGCGGCCGAGCTCGGCATCTTCGACGCGCTCTCCGCCGGCGTGACGCTGGCGCCGGTGTTTCAGGATGTGCCCGATGGCACGACCGCGCCGATCGTCATCCTCGCCGAGCTCTCCGGCGACCCGATCGGCGGGAAGGGCTCGCGATCCCTGCGGCTCAGCCTGACCGTGACGACCGAGGTCTGGCAGGAACAGCGCCAGCCGATCCTCGATCTTCAGGAAGAGGTCCGCGTCGCGATCGACGGCCGCAAGCTGCTCGTCGACGGCTACGAGGTCACCATGATCTCCGCCGGCAGTGAGGCGCGGCAAGTCGGCCCGGCGCAGTATTTCGGCACCAGCACCTTTGATGGTTTCGTCACACCGGCCTGATCGGCCGGTCTTCTTTCATCCCTCGGCCCGGCTGATTGCCCGGCCATCTTCATGGAGGCTCTAATGGGCATCAGGCTCGGCAACGATCATCTGCTTTGGGTTAAGATTGGCGCCGCGGCGGCCGTTCCCGTCCTCGGGCAAGGTGATCTCTCGATCAAGCGCGGCGCCAAGTCGATCGACACCTCGTCGAAGACGTCTGGCGGATGGGACACCTCGGCTGGCGGCAATCGAACCGGCTCGGCGACCCTCAAGCTCAACCCTGAACTGCCGGATGCGGGCTACACGGCCTTCGAAACCGTCGGCAAGAGCGCGCCGCCGCAGAACTTTGGCATCGAGGTTCGCAAGGGTGGTCTCGATGGCACCGAGGACGATACCGTATTCGCCTGCACGGTGTGGTGCGGCGACTTCAACGACGATTACCCGAAGGATGGCGTCGTCAGTCTCGATACCACCTTCAACTTCGCCGGCGCGCCGACGGTCGACACCCTGAAGTGAGCGATTTCGCGAACGCGGTGCGCGGCGAGGTCGAGCTCGACCTCGCCGGCACCACCTTCGTTCTGCGCCCGTCCTACGAGGCTGTGGTGGCGTGCGAGGCGCAGACCGGCTTGTCGCTCACTGACCTCGCGCTTGCGGCCGACAGTGGCGCTCTGAAGCTCGACGCGGCCGCTACGGTCACGACCGAGCTCATCCGTGCCTGGGGCAAGGAAACGAAGACCAGCAGCGTCGTCGGCGTTCAACGCGACAAGATCGGCAAGCTCATCTACGCGATGGGCGTGATGCTGGTGCTGCCGCGCCTCGCGATCGTGCTGCTGAACGCCGCCTCCGGAGGTGTCGAAGCCTCGGGAAAATTGAAGCCGATCCCGGAGATGATGACCCCGCCCGGTATCGGCGAAAACTCGCCGGGGTCGCCGGCGCCGCCCTCGGATGGGACGCCGCCAAGTTCTGGTCGAGCACGTCGCACGAGTTCTTCGCGGCGTTCGAAGCCTGGAAGCAAATGAATTGCCCGGAGACGTGAGGCGCGATAGTCGTCGCCTCATGCGCTCCGCAGCAATTCTTTGCCTAGTCTTGGCGCTCAGCGGATGCGCCGGTGGCCTCCGGTCTAAGGAGGAAGCCGAGCAGCTGGTGCCGGCCGACATCGCGTATAAGATGACGCGAGATCAGTGGCCAAGCTGGTATGAGGATTTCGGCGCGCCGCGCATATCGCAGATCTCGGCCGAGCAGCGTCCGGCCGCGATCAGGGCGGCGCGCGAGCCGAAATGCGATAGTGTCGAAAGCCTGGCGATGGACCGCAGCACGCCGACCGACATTGGCTTCGACGTGGATTGCAAGAACGGCCAGCGCATCCGCATTTACGAGACGGATCTCCGCTCCGTCAGCTGACGCCGGCGGCAACTCGCCGCCGCCCCCTATAATCGCGACCTGATCGTCTCGCCGCTCGGCGCGGCGACCGTCGCCATGCGCGCAAGGAGAGGTCATGGCCGATAGCCCTGACATCCGGCAGCTGCTGCTCCAGGTGGACGCGACCACCGAGCTTCTGCGCCGCAATCTTGATCGCGCGGTAGCGGAGGTCGGGCGATTCCAGCAGGGCGCGCAGCGCTCACTCGACGCGACCGACCGGGGCTTCAACAATCTCGGGCGCGGCATCGAGCGCATCGTGCCCGCGATCGACCGCACCAACGCGCGGATCACGTCGATCGGCGCGACGACCGTGCGGATCCAGCATCAGGTCGAGGCATCGTCAAACGCGATCGCGACTGCCTTCACGCGCGCCGGTGGCGCGCTGGCGGCGGTGTTCGCGGTCGATAAGGTCAAGGAATATGCGGACGGCTACACCCGCTTCACCAACTCGCTGAGGGTCGCCAACCTCGAAGGCGCGCGACTCACCGCTACGCAAGAGGCGCTTTTCGCGACGGCGCAGAAGTACGGCGTGAACGTCGAAGCGATCGGCGACCTATACGGGCGCGCTGCGCAGGCCGCCCACGGCATCGGCGCTACGGATGGCGACGTCCTCAAGTTCAGCAACGCCGTCGCGGCAGCGGTGAAGGTACAGGGCGGCTCGGCCGAGTCCGCCAAGGACACGATCATCCAGTTGGGCCAGGCGCTCGACTCCGGCGTCGTTCACGCCCAGGAATACAACTCGGTTACGACCGGGCTGTACCCGTTGCTTCAGGCGGTGGCAGCGACGTCGGATAAATATGCCGGTTCGGTCGCCAATATCCGCAAGGAGATGCTCGCCGGCAAGCTGACCAGCGCCGATTTCTTCGCCGAGATCGTCAAGGCGCAGGAAGTGCTCGAGAAACGCGCCGGCAGCGCCAATCTGACGATCAGCGCTTCGCTTCAGGTGCTCGACAATGCGCTTGGGCGCTACATCGGACAGACGGACGAGAGCCTGTCGGCGACCGCTCGGTTCGGCGGCGGTATCAAGCTACTCGCTGACAACTTGGACACGGTGCTCCCCGCTCTCACGTCGATCGCTGTGGCCTATGGCGCCGTCAAGGCCGGCTCGGCGGTGCTCGCCGGTGCTGATCTCGCACTCGGCGCGCAGCGAGGTACGATCGCGGCGATTTTGCAGGGGAATGCCGCCTACGTCGACCAGATCGGCATCCGCGCGCGCCTTGCCGTTGCAGCGCAGGCTGAAGCTGCTGCCGAGGTGACCGCTATCGAGAGGACGATCGCGGCGCGGGCCGCAGAACGGGCAGCACTTCAAGAATCGATCGTGGAAACGAACGCCCTTGCCGCAGCGAAACGGGCGGAGGCGGCTTTTGCCGCGAATTCGAACATCAACAACACCGTCGGCCGCACGGCCGCGATCAAAGCCCAGGTGGAGGCTGAGAACCGGGCCGCATTCGCCGCGCAGCGTGTAGCCGATATGCGCGCTCGCCAAACGGTCGTGACCGTCGAACTGGCAGCGGCCGAGCAGGAACTCGCGATCGCGCAGGCTCGCGCGGCCGTTGCGGCGGAAGCTGCAGCGGCGGCGACGGCGGCCGCCACGATCGGCGCACGTGCAGCCGCGCTGGCCTCCTCGCTGTTCGCCGGCGCGCTCAATCTGGTCACCGGAGCGGTGCCCCTGATCGCGATCGCCGCCCTGGTCGGCGCGATCATCCACTACAGCGGCGAAGCGGGACGCGCGCAGGAGCAGACCCGAGCATTTACTGAGCGACACAAGGAAGCTGCCGCGGCGCTCGAGCGCACCTCGATCTACGGGAGGGCCGCTGCAACGGCCATCGCGCAGAGTGGCAGCGCGGCATCGACGGCAGCGGGCGGAATGGCGCGTTTCGCCGGCGCTGTGGGCCAAGCCGCGGCAAACCTCCGCGAGCTCGCGCGTCAGCGCAAGCAGGACGCGCTGCAATCCCAGGCTGACGTCCAGAACAACGCGCAGAAGACGATCCGCGAAGCGTCGAGCCGCATCGCGGGGCGGCAGTACGCCCAAGTGGTCAACGGCGTAGTGGTGGCGCGGGGCTCGAGCGATTCGGCGGCCGACGCAGCCGATCGGGCGGCGATCGCGAAGGCGCAGCAAGACCAGGCGAGCGCTCGGACCGAATATAACCGGCTGAAGGGCCTCTCGCTACCGGTCTACGCCGGCAGTGATGCGACCGGCGGCGTCGATATTCCGCAGAAGCTGCTGGAGATGCGCAACGATCTGCGGATCGCGCAGGCCGGCGGCAACAAGTCCGACATCAACAAGCTCAAGGCACAGGTCTACGAGCTCACCCAATACCAGGCTTACCGCAAGGCCGGCCTGTCCGACGAGACAGCGCGCTCCAAGTCGAGTGAGGACGCCGAGCAGCTGCGCGCTGCCGGGCAGAGCAAGATCGACGCCGGCAACGCGAAGGCCGGCGCGGCCGCGGGCAGGCGTGCGGATGCTCAGGCGAAGGCGGAGGCGCGCCGGCAGGCCGCAGCGGTCAAAGACGAGGCGGCCGATACCCGCGCCTACATGACCGCCGAGCGCCAGGCCAACGATGCGCTGGCAGCGGCACACGCCGATCTGACCAACTCGGCGGCCGAGCGCGCGCAGATCGAGCGTGACCGCGTCGAGGCTGACCGCAAGAACCGCAACGACGAACTGGCCGAACAGGCGAAACAGGGCCGGTTCGGCGATCCCAAGACAGCGGCGGCGCGCGTGAAGGCGCTTCAAGATCTGAACGATCGGGCTGCGATCGCGCAGACTGCGGTCATCAATCTCAAGGAGCAGCGCCAGAAGGACGACGACGCGGCCGCGCTCGCAGCCCACCAAATCGACATCAAACGCGATTCCGTTGGTGTCGAGGAGCAGCTGGCGACCACCGCGAAGGATCGCGCGGCCAAAGAACTCGAATTGCTCGACCTGCAGAAGCAGGAGGAGAAAATCCGCCTCGAGCGGATCCTGGCAGCGAACAGCGGCGCGTCGCAGGGCGAACGCGCCCAGGCGAAGCTCGATTATGACACGCTCGACGATCGCTACGCGGTCAAACAGACGGCAGTTGCGGTTCAGAACGCCGGCCCGATGGAGCAATATCGCCGCCAGCTGTCGAGCGACGTTGGAGATCTCGGCACCGCGTTCGATGGGTTGAAGACCGACGCGATCAAGGGCGTGGCGGATGATTTCCAGAGCGCAGCCGTCGCGGCATTGCACCTTCATGGCGTGCTTGGCACTGTCTTGAGCGACCTGATCAAGATCGGCACCGAAAAGCTGATCCTCAGCATCATCGGGGCGCCGCTCGGTCTCTCCACCGGCGGCAAGATCCCCGGCAAGGCGACCGGTGGCAAGATCAGCGGCGAAGGCACCGGCACGTCGGACAGCATCTTCGCGCTGATTGACGGCCGCGACCCGCTGATGGTGTCGAACGGCGAGTCGATCGTCAACGAACGCGCCACGCGCGAGTATTGGCCGGTCATTGACGCCATGAACCGCGGCACACTGCGGAAGCGGATTCGCGGGTTAGCGGCGGGCGGGCGGATCAATCCAGCCGCGCTCGTGCAGCCCTCCGTGCCGGACATGCGCGCGATCGGCGAGGCTCAGCGCGCGGCGATCCCGCCCCAGTTCATCTATGTCGCGGTCGACAAGTCGGAGTTGTTCGACGTGCACGTCCAACGCGCCGCAGCGCCGCTCGCGCAGGCCGCGATCGTCTCCGGTAGCCAGATGGCACAGCAGGAAAGCGCCGAAGCTGCGCTTCAGCGGATCCCGACATGAGCTATCCAATCACTGGTCCGATCCTACTTCCTTCCGAGCCCGCGCTGAAAACCGACACGCCGGCCATGCTCGATTGGGGTGGCCCGCTCACCCCGCAGAATGGCGGCGCAGTGCAGACGCTGATGCGGCTCGGCACACGTCACTCGCTCGATTTCGTCATGCCCCCGATGCTGACCGAGCCTCACGGCCGGATCTGGGCAGCTAAGCTCAAGCTCGCCAAGCTTTTCGGTGCGCTGTTGCCCTTCGGACAGGACGGTTTCGTCATCGGCGCGCCGGGCTCGCCGGTCGTCAACGGCACCGGCCAGAGCGGCATGCTCCTCAACATGCGGGGGTTCACGCCGCGCTATACGGTCAAGTTCGGGCAGGCGTTCAGCCTGGTCCACCTCGGCCATCGCTTCATCTACTTCGCCGCCGATCAGGGAACGGCTGGGGCGGACGGAGGACTGTTGCTCCCGATATTCCCAATGCTCCGCGCGATCCCCGTCGATGGCGATGCCTGCGAATTTGGCAAGCCGATGATCGAAGGTTCTCTGTCGATGGGTGGATCCAACAAGATCGGCCAAGATCGCGACACCGCGCCTTGGTCGACCTTCGGCACCATCACGATCACCGAAAACGAATAGCGCATGTCAGAACTGTCGCCCCAACTCGCCGCGGCGCTCCGCGGCGAGCGACCGCTGCTGTTCGGCGCGGTCGAGATCAACCTGCCCAACAATTACGACCTGCTGCTGCTCGATGGCGCCGGCGAACTGATGATCCCGAATTCGCCTACCACCGCGCGCAAGTTCGTCGGCCGCGATCCGGTCTATGGCGTGCTCGACACGATCAAGGGCCTCGCCGACGCGCTTGGCGGCACCGCGCCCTCGGTTTCGCTCGGGCTGATCCCCTCGGCAACAGCCTCGCTGGCGAAGCTCGTAGATCCGGCGGTGCAAGGCTCGCCGGTAACGATCAGCATGGGCTGCATAGACATGTGGACCGGCCTCGTCGTGCCGACCCCATATGTCCTGTTCGTCGGCGAGCTCGATGTGCCGACCGTCAATTGGGACAGCAACGATCGGCGGCTCGAGTTCACCGTCACTTCGATCGCCGAACGGCTGTTCGCGACCGAAGAGGGCCTGCGCCTCTCCGACGCCTTCCACCAGCATGTCTGGCCCGGCGAGCTCGGCCTCGCCTTCGTCACCGCGGTCGAGACCTATGTGCCGTGGGGCCAGAAGCTCGACACCAGCGCGATCGAGACGCGCACCAATAACCCGTCGCTCGGCGCGATCACCGGGAACCGCACATGACCGACCACGCCCTTATCCGGCGCCGTGACGCGGCGCAGGCGACGCTCGACGCCTGGTCGACGCGGCCGCTGAAGCTCGGCACGGCTGATTGCGTCCGCATGACGGCGATGCATCTGCGCCGGCTGGGCTACAAGGTGAAGCTGCCACCCTCGGGCAGCTATCGTTCGGTCGTCACCGCCACGAAGCGGCTGCGCGAGGCCGGGCATGCCTCGATCTCGGACGCGCTCGACGCGCTCGGCCTCGAGCGGATCACGCCGGCGGCGGCGATCGTCGGCGATATCATCCTGATGCCGGCCGAGCACGAGCTCGGCGCGCTGGTGATCTGCATGGGCAACGGTCGGGTCGCAGGTTGGCACGACGACGTCGCCGGCGGCGTGGTCGTTATGCAGCCTCTGCAGATGACGGCCGCGTGGCGGGCCGATCCACGATGAAGGTACTGAAGATCGCCGCGATCGTCGTCGGCGCCGTCGCGCTCGCAGCGACCGGCGTTGGCCTGGCCGCAGGCTTCTCCCTTGGCGCGACGCTTGGCGCGATCGGCGGCGTCGCCGGCGCGATCGGGCTAAGCGGCTTTGCGGCGACGGCGTTCACCGGCCTCATCGCCAGCGCGGCGCTGTACACGCTGGGCCAAGGGCTCAGTCTGGTCGAGGGACTATTCCCCAAACCGTCGCAAGGCGGTTCGCAAACCAAGTGGAAAGCCGACCCTTACGCTGGGTTGCCGTACGCGATGGGACGGACGCTTGTGTCGGGGAACATCGTCTACCGGCGCGGGCACGGCCCCAGCAACAAGTTCCAGACTTTCGTGACGGTGCTGGGTATCTGCACCGCCGCGTCGATCGACACGTCGTTCTACAACAAGACGACGGTCGGGTTTGACGCCGGCGGCAACGCGATCGGCACGTACCGCAACCAGATCTACCAGCGCACGCAGTTGGGCGCATGCCCGGAGCCGAGCGCGTTGGTTCCGCCGATCGACCAGCCGACCGGCTGGACCTCGGCGCACAAGCTGTCCGGCATGTCGGCGGTGATGACCACCCTCGCCTATGACGCGAAGGACAAGGACGGCCTCACCGCCGAGCCTGCACCGGGCTGGATCGGGCATTGGGCCAAGGTCTACGATCCGCGGCTCGACAGCACCTACCCCGGCGGTTCCGGGCCGTGCCGCGCGTTCCTGGAAGACACCTATGTCTGGTCGGAGAACCCGCACCTTCACGCGCTGACTTGGACGCTCGGCCGCTACCAGAACGGCAAGCGCGTCGCCGGCATCGGCGGTTCGAAGTTCGTCGATCGCGCCAAGATCACCGGCGTCGACGTCGCCAGCTTCGTCGAGGGCGCGAACCTCGACGACGCACGCGGCTGGACGATCGGCGGCCAGATCGTCACGCGGCCGGATACGCTTTGGAACAGCCTCAAGCTGATGCTTCAGGCGGGCGGCGCGCAGCCGGCGCTGATCGGCGGCGTGATCACCGCGATCAACCGCGCGCCGCGCGTGAGCCTCGCCACGATCACGCGCGACGATATCGTCGGCAAGTGCAGTTTCGCCGGCACGCAGCGCCGGCGCGCCCGTATCAACGGCATCATCCCGAGCTATCGCTCAGAGGCGCACGATTGGGAGATCGTGCCGGCGGACATTGTCCAGGTCGCCGACTTCGTGGCGCTCGATGGCGATGAGCGCACGCAGGACGCCACCTACCAACTGGTGCAGGACGTCCACCAGGTGTCGCAGTTGGCGATCTACGACATCTACGATGCGCGGGAGGCTGGCCCGGGCACGATCCCGCTCAAGCCCTGGTGGCTGAACTACAAGGTCGGCGATTGCGTCACCTTCGAGCCTGAAGACGATCTCTCGATCAAGGTGCTGATCACCGGCCGCGCGATCGAGGCGCAGTCGGGCGTTGTCACCTATACCGTCGCCGGCGAAACCGACGGCAAGCACGCCTATGCGCTCGGGCAGACCGGCGTCGCGCCGCCGATCGCGTCGCTCGTATATGACGAAAGCGTTCCCGCGCCAGGCGCAGAGGAGTGGACGTTGGTCGGCGCCACGATCGCCGACAATGGCGCGCAACTTCCCATACTGTCGCTGACCGGAGCGGTCGGCATCCCCAGCGCCGACGCCGTCGTCTTCGACTTCCGACCGTATGATCCCGCGCAATCTGCAGGCGACGGGTGGCGGGGCGCTTCGATCGATTCCCCGACGACGACGCACAAGGAGTTCTCCGGTGTCACGCCCGGCACGCAATATCAGGTCGGCGTGCGCTATCGTATGCGCGGGGTTACGGGCGATCGCCTGATCCTGGGCCCGGTCACCGCCGGCAGCTTCGAGGCGCCGATCAAGCCCGGCGCGCCGAACTCGGTCAGCCTGCCGATCAGCGGCACCGCCTCGACGCCGATCGCGGGCGGCGGTGGCACCACGTGGAAGACCTTGTGGTCGCAATCGGCCGTCCTTTCCGGACCCGGCTCGATCACCGCGATCGCGACGCTGCAGCAGAGTTTCCCGGACGGCGACAAGACCTGGAATGCTCGCCTGATGATCGATGGTGAGATTGTATCCAGTGGCGGTGGCCAGAAGACTGCCGACTCGGTCGCGCTCAGCGGCGAAATCGACAGGCCGGGCGGCACGTATGTGATCTCGCTTCAGTCCGCGACAGACGAGTCCGTCTCCGCCGGGAACCGCTTCGTCACGATCCTCAGATTTTACGGAGAGTGACGATGCACGTCGCCTATTACGACCCCGCGACCGGCGCGATCGAACAATGCACTTCCGGCGATCGTGCCTCGCTGGAGGCTGATCCCCGCCCGTTCGTCGAGCTCGAAAAGCGCCCACCGATCGGTTTCGACGCCAAGCACCGCGTGGTCGATGGCGCCGTCGTGCCGATCGCCTGATCTCTCCCAAAGGACAACCGATCATGATCAATGCTCAATCGGTGCCGTTCGGCATCGATCGTGGTGCGCCGCGCATCTTCACGATCGAGGTCATCGGGATCGATCTCACCGGCGCGGACCTGCATGCGCAGATCCGCCTGACGCGCGATGCGCCGGGCGACCCGATCGTCGATCTTCCGAAGGTGACCGACGCGACGATCGCCGGCGTGCGCCTAGTGGCGACTGACACCAGCGGCACGCTGCCGGTGAGTTGGATTCGCCTGCAGATCCCGGCCATGACGACCGGCACCGGTGCGGGCCAGCTTCCACCGGCGGCCGAGCTCGGCGACGATCTCACCGTCTATTGGGATATGTTCGTCACCCCAGCCGGGCGAACCACCGATCGCTGGTTCTACGGCCCGGTGACTGTGTCCGCGACGGTGACGAAGTCGGCGTCGCTGGCCCCACTAGTCAACGACCCGCTGCCCGGTGCCGACGCGGTCGCGACTCTCGTCGGCGCCGATCTCACGGTAACGCTCGCCGGCGCCGCGCTAATCCAGCCGCTGCTCGATCGGGCGGACGGTTCGGCCGCTGCCGCAGTCGAGGCCGCCGCGCATGCTGAAACCAAGGCGCAGCAGGCGACCGACGCCGCCACCGCAGCAGCTGAGCAAATCGGCTCGCTTGCAGCGCCGCGCGCTGCCGCGTTCGTCGACGACACGAACGTCGCCGGCGGCTACGCTCCGATCGCGACGCTCGCGGCTCTGTCGAGCACCGATCCGGCGACTGGCATCCCCGTGGCCCGCCGCAAGGCGGGTATGCGCCGCAAGGTGCTTGGCGACGACGGCACCGGCGTGTCGGGGCGGGATTTCGTCCTCGGCACAGATCTCGTGACGTGGACGGGCCTGCCGACCTCGGCGGAGATCTCCGCCTATGCGGACGGTCGCGCGCAGGCCGTGCTCGATGCCGTGGCGCCGCTCGGCAAAAACAAAGCGGACGCCTTTGCGCCAGGCGTCGTGGATGGCTTTTACATCAATGCGGCCGGCCAGCTCACCGCCAACGCGACCTATTCGGTCACGGACTATGTGCCGGTGCTGGCGAACACCACGTACACGCGCAGCTTCGCGAATCAGATGTGCTATTTCGACGCGGCGAAGACCGTGATCGCCGGGGGCACTTCGAACGCGACCTTCACGACGCCGGCCAGGACTGCGTTCGTCCGCATGACCATCGCGACCGCCACCAAGGCGAGCTTCCAACTCGAACTGGGCGGCGCGGCGACCGCCTTCATCCCCTACGGTCGGTTCGTGCCGGCCTCGCTTCTGCCGCAGATCATCGACGCGATGGTGCGCGACGGCACGCTTTCCAAGAAGAAGCTGTCGTTCACAGCACCCGACCGCAACCTCGCCGATCCTGCGATCTTCACGGCAGGTTTCTATGTCAGCAGCGTCTCGGGGGCGCTGACCGCGAACGCGAACTACACCGCCACGGGGTTCATCCCCGTTGTGGGCGGCGCGACCTATGCCCGCAGCTTCGCGCATCAGATGGCATGGTACGATGCCTCGCAGACGTTCATCTCAGGCGTCGATTTTGCGGGCGGGTCCGTTCTTGTGTCCCCCGCCAACGCGGCTTTCGCCCGGCTCAGCGTCGCGACTGCCTCCGCCGCGACTTTCCAGTTCGAAGCCGGATCTGCGCCGACTGCCTTTGCGCCCTACAATCTGGTGGTTGGCACCGGCAGCTTGCCGGCCGCCCTTGCGGGACTGATCCAGGGTGTTCCCGGATCGTTGCCGGCAGCGGCATTGCCGGATGGTTCGCTCGGCCTGTCCAAGATGAGCTTCGTCCAGGCCGGCAAGAACCTTTTCAATCCAGCCGACCCGGGCGTAGCGGCTGGCAATTTCGTCAGTTCGGCCAATGGCGCGCTCACGGCCAACAGCAACTACACCGCCACCGGGTTCATTCCCGTCAATGCCGGCAACACCTATGCGCGCAGCTATTCGAACCAGATGGCTTGGTTCAACGCCGCCAAACAGTACATCTCCGGGCAAGGCTCGGCGGACGGGGCTATCGTTACGGCACCTGCGGGCGCGGCGTATGCCCGGCTGAGCGTAGCGGCCGCGTCGCTCGCGACCTTCCAGTTCGAAGCTGGCGCGGTAGCGACGGCCTATGCGGCTTATGCGCCGGTGATAGCGTTGGCCGCCCTGCCGGCGGCGCTTGCCGCGTTGCTTTCGAACACGGCATTGTCCGTGCTGAGCGGACAAGCTCTTCAGGAAAAGTCGGTCCCGATCTCCAAGGTCACTTTTGCCAACGCCAGCCGCAACCTGTTCAACCCCGGCGATGCGGACGTAGCGCCCGGCAATTACGTCAGTTCTGGCAGTGGAGCGCTGACCGCGAACGCGAACTATGTCGCGACCGGTTTCATCCCGGTTGTCGCTGGCACCACCTACGCGCGCAGCTTCGCCAACCAGATGGCATGGTACACTGCGGGCAAGGTGTTTATCTCAGGGCAATCGACCGCAGACGGCGCCGTTGTCACCGCGCCCGCAGGCGCCGCCTTCGCTCGTCTTACCGTTTCGACGGCGGCGCTTGCGACCTTCCAGTTCGAGGCGGGATCGGCGCCGACCAGCTATGTGGCCTTTGGCTACACGATCGATCCGAGCGCTCTCCCGGCCTCGCCGCCGAGCAACGCGCCACAGGTGAATGAGGCACTGTACGCGGCAGGTCAGCCCAAGGGCCTGCTGTACATGCCCGAGCGGCTACGCGCGACGAAGATGGTCCTGGCCAAGCTGAACTTCCTCAAGCGGGGCCTCTCGACAGATGCCGCGACCTGGGGGTCTCTGCACGTCGGGGACAGCTACATGGCGTCGGCGCCGCGCTGGATGCAGAAATATGCCATGTCCATGCAGGACGATTACGGCAACGCGGGGCCGGGCTGGTGTGGCTTTGGTTATCAGGTCGGGCAACCGACCTCATTCAACGGGAGCGCGCGCCCTGATCTGGTGAACATGAGTTCGCTGGGCGCGCCCGGCACGGTCTACAACGCGCAGAACGGCAGTCCCGACCTTGCGGCGATCGTCCTACAGGCAGCGGGCGACGCGATTCGCGCCCGCTATGTCGGCACCGTTGATATCGCGAAGCTGACGCTGCACTATATCGCCGCTGCGAACACCTCGGTCGATTATGACTTCGGCGGCACGGTCACCAACCTGCCGCTGAGCGGCACGCCGGGCACCCACCAGACGGTCGTCATCACCCCGCCGGCCGGCACGTGGTACTTTACGGTCAAGTTCAACACCGGCACCGCCACCATTCCCGGATGCGATATGCGGACGGCTTTGTCCGGCGCGTATATCCACAAGCTCGGCGGCTCTGGTTCGCAGACGTCGCACTGGCTGGCCGTCGATCAGGCCCAGCTCGCGGCGGCATGGGCATCGCTGATCGATCCGCCCTCGATCGGTGCGACCCTGTTCGACATCGAGCTTGGCACGAACGACCAGAGCGGAGCGCGGCCAGCGGCAACGATGGGCGCGAACATGCAGGCGATCGGCCTGCTGGCGAAAACGGCAGTGCCCCATGCCGATATTCTGCTCGGTACGCCGCCCATCAACGGAAAATACTCGGTGCCGCCGATGCCGGCCTATGCGGAGGCGGTACGGGCGGTCGCCGGCGCGCAGAAGTGGGCGCACATCAACATGCAGGAGGCGTTCGGCGAAACCTACGCCGAGTACGGCTACACCGGCAACACGTCCGGGCGCGTGTGGTTTCAGAGCGACGACTATCATCCCGAGGGCATCAGGGGCGGTGCAGCCTATGCCGGCGCGCATATCCAGGCCGTGGTTCCATACTGATGCGCGATCTCGATTACACCGGCTCCTCCGGCGGCCTGCTCGCGCTCGCCTTCGGCGCAGGCTGGTCGGCGGCAACCCTGATGTGGCTCGCCGTCGCTGGTTTCCTGTGGCGGTATTTTTGGGAGCCGCAGATTGCGCAGCTGAAGGCCGATAACCTCGCCAACCGCGAGCAGATCATGCGCCTCGAGACGGCGCTGCTGATCCACGGCTCGGCAAACGTGCAGCGCGCGATCCGCGCCACCGCGCCCGAAGTCACCGCCGACTAGGCGGCAATCCCCAAGGAGAATTACGATGGCGATGAATTCCACGCCGGGGATCGCGCGCGCGATCGCCGGCGCCCTTAGTGCCGTCTCGCTCGCGGCCCTGGCGTTGGCAGTACCGGCGCTGAAGGTTGACGAGGGCAAGGTAAACACCGGCTACCTCGATATTGCCAGGATCCCGACCGAGTGCTTCGGCCATACTGGCCCGGAGGTCCGCGTCGGCGTCACCCGGTCGGATGCGTACTGCGAGGCGAAGCTCGCCGGCGACGCCGAGACGCACCTGCGCGGCGTGCTCGCCTGCACGCCGACGCTTGCCGATCGGCGCTACCAACTCGCGGCCGCGACGCGGACCGCCTTCAACATCGGCGTCGCCGCCTTCTGCAAATCGACGATCGCGCGGAAGTTCAACGCGCGCGACTGGCGCGGCGGCTGTGACGCCATCCTCCTCTTCAACAAGGCGCGCGTGCGCGGCCAGCTGGTCGTCGTCGCTGGCCTTGCGAAGCGTCGCGCGCGCGAGCGCGCGATGTGCCTGACCGACCTCTGAAGGAGCGACCTATGCTGAAACTGAACCTCAAGCGCCTGCTCATCGATGACGCGAAGCGCTGGTACAAGCTCGCCTCGGCCCAACTGGCGATCGCCGGCGGCGTCATCGTCGCCGGCGTCGTCGCCGATCCGACGATCGTCGGTCAGGTGGTGGCCGTGCTGCCGGCCGCTCTGGTGCCGTTTGCACCGCCGGTGGTGGGGGTGATCGCCGCTGCGGTGCCGATCGTCGTGCGGCTCTGGCGGCAGACGCCGCCGTCCACGCCGGCACCTGCGACGGACTGAAGATCACTCTCGACGCACCTCGCGCACGCTGGCATAGCCGGGCCGTTCGATCGGACGTAGCCGAAAGGTCGAACCCGCGCGCGCGCGGTCAGCAAGGTCACCGGTTCTCCGGGTGGCCTGCGAAATAGAAGACCCTTCGGGGGAATACGTAGGGCGCAGTTGCCTTGCTCTGCGCGGCTAACCGCCCGGTACCAGGCGGCGAAGCTGCCGGGTACCGGCCCAGTGTTCCCCCGAAGCCACTCCCTGAATTCGGCGCCTATTGCGCCACCGAGATCCGCGACTCTGTCGCGGCCCCGCCGATCGCTTCGATCGGCGCCCACCTGCGCGCGTAGCCGACGTGCTTCCATCCCAAAGGACGAAGACACGAATGAGCAGCATCGCTGTGAGAACACCCGCGCCATATCTGGGCGGGAAGCGTAATCTGGCCCGCCACCTGGTCGGCCTGATCGGCGAGACGCCACACCGGACCTATGTCGAACCGTTTGTCGGCATGGGCGGCATCTTCCTCAAGCGACATCAGCCTGCGCCCGTCGAGGTGATCAACGATCTCTCGCGCGACGTCGCCACGCTGTTCCGGATCCTGCAGCGCCACTACGAGGCGTTCATCGACACGCTCAAATGGCAGCTTACCAGCCGCGTCGACTTCGAGCGGCTGATGGCGGTCAACCCCGATACGCTCACCGACCTCGAACGCGCGGCGCGCTTTTTGTACCTTCAGAAGCTCGCCTTCGGCGGGAAGGTGACAGGCCGCAATTTCGGCGTCACCCGTTCACCCGGTCGCTTCGACGTGACCAAGCTCCGGGAGTATCTCCCGGAGATCCACGAACGGCTCGCCGGCGTGACGATCGAGTGCTTGCCCTACGCCGACGTGATCCGGCGCTACGATGCTGCCGACACGCTGTTCTACCTCGACCCGCCCTACTGGAATTGCGAAAAAGACTATGGCGATGGCTTCGAGCGGGCGGACTTCGAGCGCCTGGCCGAGCAGCTCGCCGGCATCGCCGGCCGGTTCATTCTATCCATCAACGACACGCCCGGTGCCCGGGCGGCGTTCGCCCGCTTTAGTCTCTCGGACATCGAGACGACCTATAGTGTGGGCTCAGCAAGCGCCGGGCGCGGACTGCGCGTCGGCGAGCTCATCGTCCGAAACTGAGGATTGATGGGGGTATCGGCTGGGGTACGCCCCCCACGCCGATACCGCTGAACACCGCAGAAAACCGTCAGTTCTCGCACGACGCGGCGGAGGGATTGTCCGCCGCGTCAGTCCGTTTCGCTAAAAGAGAAGCCCGGCATTTTCTTGCGTAGATGCTTCTGCATCAGCGGTTTGAAATTCAGAGCAATTTCTTTCAGCCTTTGGTCGTTACGCGTCCAAGCCTCTTGCGCGTCGGCGATCAAAGTATTGATGGGCACCCCGCGCCGAAGGAACTCGGTTTCCTCCGTCTGATTCATTGGATGAAGAAAGTGGCCGTCGATCTTTTTCTCGGCCGGCCTGAGGGTCAAGAAAAGAGAGTCTCGCATCTCTCTCCAAAGATCGAGATAATGCAGGTTCGAAAGATAATTTTCGACTGATATCGTTATTTCTCCTGCATATTTGATCTCACCAAATTTCATAAGTAAAGCGATTTCAGTACGATCCAAAAGCAACACCTCGTCGCGTGTGACCGGGCCGGGCGGGTCCATCCAGAGAAACGGATTGTCTTGTTCCATCGCTCTTAGATTTAATGGAATCTCCTGAAAAAGGACCGGCTTAAGCGAACTGTTTCGTTCTCCAAGCCTCCAAATCTTAAATCCAAGCTGCCGCGCGGTCGTCACCTCCTCGGCTCTTTTTTGGCGCCGCTCCTTTGGGAACGCGAAAAAATAGCCCGACAGAGCGAGCAACACCGCGAGCGACGAAGCTATACCCGATACCCAATTCGCCCAAGTACCAGGCTCGAGGCACCACCCGCCGAGTGAGCAGTAAGTTTCTGCCGCGGTGCTCGCACTGATCGACATCTGACGCTTCCTCCCCTTCAATGATGGAGCTTGTATGCTCAGCAACGCCGCGGTGAAAGCCGCGCGGCCGCGTTCGCGCGCCTACAAAATGTTCGACGAACGCGGGCTGCACCTGCATGTCGCCACCAGCGGCCGCGCGACGTGGCGGCTCAAGTATCGGCTCGCCGGCGCCGAACAGTTGCTGACGATCGGGAGCTTCCCCGAAATCTCGCTCAATGCAGCGCGCGGGCACCTCGAGGTGGCGCGCGAGCAGATCGCGCGCGGCATCAAGCCCCCGTCGCCGGCGGCGACGGCCGCGGCGCTGATGACGTTCGAGCAGGTCGCTCGCTCCTGGCACGCGCGCCGCCAGTCCGGATGGACGGAGACGCACGCGGCCGACGTGCTCGCGAGCCTCGAGCGCGACGTGTTCGCGCCGATCGGCGCGTTCCCTTGCGACGAGATTAGCGCGTCCGGCGTGCGCGAGCTCCTGGAAGTCGTCGAGGCGCGCGGCCGAATCGAGACGGCGCGCCGACTGCGCCAGCGCATCGAGGCGATCTTCGCCTTCGCCATCTCGCACGACCAAGCCACGGCCAATCCGGCGAAGCCCGTCGCGGCCGCGCTCGCGGCGGCGCCGCGCCGGCGGCGCCAGCCGGCGCTGCTGACGATCGTCGACGCGCGCGCGCTGCTCGCCGCCTGCGACCGCGCGGCCGGCCGGCCGATCGTGCGGCTCGCCTCGCGCTTCCTCGCCTTGACGGCAGTGCGCCTGGACGCGCTGCGCGGCGCGCGCTGGGCGGAGATCGAGGATCTCGACGGCCCGGCCCCAGTGTGGCGCGTGCCGGCGGCGCGTATGAAGCTCGCCCGGGTGAAGAAGGCCGACGCGGCTTTCGACCATCTCGTGCCACTCGCGCCGGCGGCGGTGGAGATCCTGCGCGGCGCACGTGCGATCGGTAACGGCGGAGAGCTCATCTTTCCGGGCGCGCGTGGCGATCTGCCGTTCGCCGAGGGCGCGATCGGCGACCTGTACGATCGCGCGGGCTACGCCGGGCGGCACGTACCGCACGGCTGGCGCGCCACGTTCTCGACGGTGATGAACGAGGCGCTGCCGGCGGAACGCGACGTCATCGATCGAGCGCTCGGCCACACGCTAAAGCGCGACGACGGCCGAGAGGCGAAGGTCGAGGCGGCATATAACCGAAGCGAGCAGTTGGAGCGGCGTCGCGCCGTCCTCGATCGCTGGGCCCAGGATCTATGCGCCGCCTGATCGTCGGCGCGGCTGGGCGACCGGTCGAACCCGTTTGGCACGGATCGTGATCCTCCCCCTCGCCGAGCACGGGGCGGCGCAAGCCGCCTCGCACCGACAGCCGGGTCTTGGCGGTCGGGTGAGTGGGGCGGGCCGTTTCGGCCGGGGGAGCATCAAATTATGCATGGGATCGCCCTAAGCGATCCCATTCCTTTTCATCTTCATCCCCTGCAGGCGGATAGCGTACATTTCATGTGCTCGCGTTGGCGACAGAAACGCCAAGGGCGGCAAGGGCTTCGTACAGGCCGTGAGGGTCCGCTGCGGGCACCGTGGGGGCACCAGGCGCGACCGTTGGGGGCACCTTGCCCAGCCGGCGCAGCTTGGCCGTGAGCAGCTGGACGAACCGCTGCCACGTCCGCCGGGCCATCTGGCGGCGGTGGTCGAAAAAGTACGCGTTGGACGTTTGCTCGCGTTGCGGCGCGAACGCGCCTTCGTTGCCGGTGGCGATGCTCCGGCGCACCCAGGCGATGAACCCGTGCTTGCGAAGCCGCTGAAGCGCGCCGACCACGCTGTTGCGGTGGCAACCGGCGTCAGCCGCGATCGTGTCGATCGCTGGGAACAGCTTGCCGGTGCGAAACTCGACCCGTTTGATCAGCGCCCCGAGGATCGTGACGTCGATTCGGCGTAGCGCTTCGCGATCGGCATCGAGCAGCTGCTCGAGCTTGGATCTCTCCATGCGCAGCGCTGCGGCCTGGCCGGGCGGCGCCGCTATGCCGGCATCGATGCGCGCCAGCTCGGCCGCGACCTCGTCGCGCCGTATCCTCGCCTCGCGGATCTTCGCGCGAGGATTCTCGCGCCAGTGCTGAAGCCGATGCTCCTCGGCCGCCTGAAGCAGCGCCTCGCGATGCGCGAGCCCTTCCCCAACCGTCCCCTTGCCAATCGGCGCCCAGGGTTTCGCCCGTGCGTCGTCAACGTCGTAGCTGTTCCGCATCACGCACCGATCGCGGCCGCGCTCCTTGCCGCTAAGCCTTGCGCCGAGGCTCTTTGCGAACTGGCGCGCCTGCCGCGCCGTGGCCCCTGCCCCGCTCACCGTGCGAGGCCGGATTGGGCCGCTGTCGCGGACCGTCGAGCAGCGATTCGGGCGGCGCGAGGCCCTCGGTCAGCATGTCCGCCCACTCCTGCGCGATCTCGCGGCGGCGGGGCATATATGCGGCGCGGTTGTAAGTCGCCTCGACGCCCTGCTGGACGTGCGCGAGCATCAGGTCGATGATCGCGCGATCGCCGACGCGGTTCTTCGCCTCGGCCAGTTCGTTCATGATCGTCGAGAACGTCGACCGCCAGCCGTGTGGGACATGCTTCCCCGACAGACCCGCCTCGCGATACACCTTGCTGATCGTCGCATCGCTGATCGGATTGCGTGCGAGGCGGACCGATCGGAAGATCAGCGGCCCGTTGGAAAGCGTCATCGCCGCTCTCAGCACCGCTACGGCTTGGCGCGACAGCGGGACGAGGAACTCCATCGCAGGATCGTCCTTGCGTTCCTGTATGAGCTTCATCCGCGCCGCCGGCACGCGCCAGAGCGGCTCCGCGCCGTCGAGATCCTCGAACTCCGAGCGAATCGCGCCACGCACAATCTGCGAACGCACCGAGGTCAGCGCCAGCAGCCGCGACGCCAGCTTGGTCAACGGGTGCCCCGGCTGCGCCTCGGTGACCTCGAGCACCTCGCGCGCGGCCTCGATCGAGCGCACCGCCGGGAACTGCCGCTTGCGTACCTTGCCGAGCGCCTTCCCCGCGATCGCCGCCGGATCGCCGTCCGCGATCCCGCTGCCCACCGCCAGCGCGAAGACCTCGGAGATCCGCTGACGCACGCGATGCGCCGTCTCGACCGCCCCGCGCTGTTCGATCGGCCGCAGCACCTTCAGCACCAACGGCGTCGTCACGTCGCGAATCGGCAGCTTGCCGATCTTCGGGAAGACGTCCTTCTCGAGACTGTCGATCACGATCTTCGCGTAGCGTTTCGACCATGCCGGCGCTTGGCTCGCGTACCAGTCGCGCGCGACCGTCTCGAACGTGCTGCCTGCGCGCGCCACATGCTCGGCCGCTCGCTGCACCTTGTGAACCGAAGGGTCGATCCCCTGCCGCAGTTGGCGCGCCGCGTCCTCGCGCAGTTCGCGCGCCTCGCTCAGCTTCACGTCCGGGAACGTGCCGAAGACCAGCCGCTTCTCCTTCGGGCCGATCCGATACTTCCACCGCCACGACTTCACGCCGCTCGGTAGCACCTCCAGATAGAGGCCCTTGCCATCGGACAGCTTGTAGGGCTTCTCGCGGGGCGCGGCCTTCTGGCACGCCAGAGCGGAGAGCTTGTCGGTCTTCTTCACCGGCGCGGGCGGCACGGATGCCCCCGTCATGCGATGCCCCCAACGTTTCTGATCGCTGCCCCCAAAATGCCCCCACCGCGCACGTGCTTGATAGAGATAGATTGAGGCCGAATGAGACAACCGGCAACCCCCAAGCGCTGGGGAAACAACGGTTTTTGAGCCGTTGGGAAACAACCCGAGATGAAGGGTTGGTGGACAGGGCTGGATTCGAACCAGCGTACGCTTGCACGGGCAGATTTACAGTCTGCTGCCTTTAACCACTCGGCCACCTGTCCAGATTGGGCCGCTAAAAAAGCGAGGCGTGCCAATGCCGACCTCGAAGCCCCCTGTCAACGCCCCACAGCGGCAAATCGTGGCCGAGACTTGCATGCGGGCAGCGCGGCGCATACCGAACGGCCAGATTCCTCGCCGGGGACGTTGATCCCCTCGCTTATTCGGACGACGCTTCATGATGACCTGTGCCGATCTCCCTCCCCTTCCCTGCCCGCCTGAAGCCCGGCGAGTGCCGAACTGATGGCGCGGCGTGGACATCGCCCGTCGCAGGCGCCCGCCGGTCGGCCGCGCTTCTGGGGCCGCCATGCGGTGATCGCCGCGCTCGCCAACCCCGATCGCGTCGTGCGCAAGATGTGGGCGACGCGCGAGGCGCTGGCGAGCCTCGACATCCCGCCGGTGATCCCGATCACCTATGCCGAAGTCACCGATCTGGCGCGGCTGGTGCCGTCCGACGCGCCGCATCAGGGGCTGGTGGCGGAGGTCGATCCGCTCGAGGATATCTGGCTCGGCGATCTGCTCGAACAGGGCGCTGACGATCGCCGCCCGCTGCTGGTGCTCGATCAGGTGACCGATCCGCACAATGTCGGCGCGATCCTGCGCTCGGCGGCGGCGTTCGATGCGCTCGGCATCATCACGCCGGACCGCAACGCGCCGCCCGAATCGGGGACGATCGCGCGTGCCGCCTCGGGCGCGCTGGAGATGGTGCCGTGGGTGCGCGTGGTGAACCTGGCGCGCGCGCTCGAAGAGATCGCCGAGGCCGGCTTCTGGCGCGTCGGACTGACCGGCGAGGCACCGCAGACGCTCGAACAGGCGATGGGGCAGCAGCGCGTCGCGCTGGTGCTCGGCGCAGAAGGCGAAGGCATGCGGCAGAACACCGCCGCGCATTGCGACGAACTCGGTCGCTTGCCGATCTCACCGCGCATGGAGAGCCTCAACGTCTCCAACGCCGCCGCAATCGCGCTCTACGCGGCGGCGACGCGGGTTTTGCCTTAACAAAAGCCGTTCGTGGCGGGGGGGGGCGGGGGGGGGGGGGCGGGGCGGCGGCGGGGCGGGGCGACGGAGA